>JAQSWQ010000039.1 GCA_029266525.1 Microvirga sp. | reverse complement strand
GTGTGCGCAGCGTGGCTCATGCGGGTCGGGAGCGGTGGCTTCGTCGGAGGGGAGAACGCGCCCGTCCGGCGGGGCAGGCCCAAGCCTGGTGGACCGAACCCCGGCTCGCGACCGGGGACGCGTGAACCCCGTTATGGGCTCTCCGCGTAAAGGGTGGATCTCGCGGCCCAGGGACACCGGGAGCAAGCCTCAAAACACCGCGCGCGGGAGGTGCGGCAGGTCCGACCTCTTCGACTTCTTCTCCGACCCTCCGTTCTCCGATCCGTCGGAGCGGACGGCGGCCAAGCCTCCCGCGCCGCCCTCGAAGGGCGCGAGCGGAACTGCAGCGAAGCCGCGGACCGAAAGGTCGCGCGATATCGGCGCGCGCCTTCCCAACCTCCCGGTCAGCAGGCTGGATCGGCAGCCCGCATCGGCGCCTGCGGCGACCAGTCAAGCCGCCACTCGATCGGCTCCTCCCCGTGCTCTGCCAGCCATGCATTCGCGCGCGAGAACGGCCGCGTGCCGCGGAAGTCGTTGAGGCGATTGAGCGGAGAGGGGTGGCCGCATTCGAGCACCAAGTGCTTCTGCCGGTCGATCAGCGCGGCGCGCTTGCGCGCCGGCCCGCCCCAGAGCAGGAACGCGACCGCCGGGCGCTGCGCCGAGACCGCCGCGACGGCCTGGTCGGCGAGCGCCGCCCATCCCAGCCTGAGATGCGCGCCCGGCGTTCTCGCCTCGACCGTCAGCGCCGTGTTGAGGAGGAGCACGCCCTGGCGCGCCCATTGCGAGAGGTCGCCGGTCGCGGGCGACGGGCAGCCGAGGTCCTCGGCCATCTCGGCGAGGATGGTCTTGAGCGAGGGCGGGAGGCGCCGCTGCCCGACATAGGAGAAGGCGAGGCCATGCGCGTCGCCGGGCGTCGGATAGGGGTCCTGGCCGAGGATCACCGCCTTCACGCGCGCGAGTGGCGCGAGCCTGAGCGCCGAGAAGATCGCCTGCGCAGGCGGCAGCACCTCCGTGCCTCCGGCGATACGGCGGTCGAGCGCCTCCGCGATCGCATCCGCCGAGCCGTCTGCGAAGAAGGGCAGGGCGCGCCAGCCCGCCGTGCCGGGATCCGCGCGGAAATCGGCGAGCGCCGCAGCGACCCGGCCGGTCATCGGATGACGATGCGGCCTTCCGGCTTTGTCGCCACCGTGCCGAGCTTGCGGATATGGGCCATGACCTCGCCGGCCATGAGCTTGCCGTCGGTCTCCCCGATCAGGCGCTTCGCCGGCGTGAAGACCGAATAGCCGTCGCCGCCGCGCAGCATGAAGTTGTTGGTCGCGACGCGGTAGCGGCGCGCCTCATGCAGAGGCTGTCCTGCGATCGTCACCGCCGTCACCCGCCATCCCGGCGGGTTGCCGCGGTCGACGACGACATTCATCCCGGAAATCTGCGGGAACCGGCCGGCGGGGTGCTCGACCTGCGAGAAGCCGTTCTCGAGCGCTGTCTTCAAGTCCGCCCCGGTGAGCTCGATCATCACGGTGGTGTTGCCGAAGGGCATCTCCGAGAGGATGTCGCGCCGGGTCAGCACCGTTCCCGGCGCATAGTTGCGGTTCGCGCGGATGCCGCCGCCATTGACGATCGCGACGTCGGCGCCGGTCGAGGCGCGGATGGCGTCGGCGACGAGGTTGCCGAACCCGCTTTCCTGGTGCCGCACGGCGGCGTTGCGGGTGTCGAGCTCGACGGCAGTCGTGCCGAGCGGCACGTCGAGCTCCTTCGAGAGCTCGCTCTCATAGACCTTCACCTTCGCGGCGACCACCGGGTCGGGCGTGACGTCGGCGCTGTTGATGATGCGGAAGCGCGGCGTCCATGTTGCCCGGCGCTGGCCTGCTTCGGACTTGACCGAAATGTCGAGGTCGATCGCGATCACGTAATGCGCATCCTCGCCCGACTCGGCCATGACGGTATTGCCGTCATAGAACAGGCGCAGATCGTGGTCGTGACCGGTGAGGAGCAGGTCCACGAGGCGCTGGTTCACGATCTGCATGTCGGTCGTGAAGTTCGTGTGCGTGACCGCGACGACGAGATCGGCGCCCTCCTCCTTCAGCGTCTTCGTCTGGGCGCGCAGCGTCTCGAGCTCCGGCAGGAATCTGAGGTCGCCGGCGCTCGAAAGGTTCGTGGTCGCCTCGAGCGCGATGCCGGCGATGCCGATCCTGACGCCGTTCGCCTGCACTATGATGCGGTCCTGGTGGTCGGGCAGCGGCTGCCCGTCCGGACCGCGCAGGTTTGCGGCGAGGAACGGGAATCTCGCCTCGCCTCGGCGCTTGAAATAGACCTCCTTGCCGAAATCGAACTCGTGGTTCCCCGGCACGAAGACGTCCGGCGGGAATTCGTTGAACAGCGCCACCATATGGGCGCCCTGGTCGAAGCCGCAGAGCAGGCAGGGCGACCAGGTGTCGCCGGCATGAACGAAGAGCACGGTCCCGCCCTTTGCCCGCTCGGCCTTCACGATCGCCGCGAGCCGCGCCATGCCGCCCTGCCCCTTCTCCTCGGACATCTGGTAGACGTCGTTGGTGAGCAGGAAGGTGACCTTAGCTTCCTGCGCGGTCGCGAGCGCAGCGCACGCGAGGAGCGCCAGCGTTGCGGCAGCGAAGCGGAGGGGGCTCGAGGCGAGGCGCATTCGCATTCTCCAGGCGGGTTCTCGATTCCGCGCCTCCTTACCATGCGCGTCCGTCCGCGCAGGCGCGAATCGTCGCTCCTCGCCGCCGTTTGATCGCCACCTGTTCGGGCCTATCTAGCGAGCAGGACCAGGGCGAGAACGAAGCGCATGAACACCATCGTGAGGCCGGCCGAGCTCGAAACCGGCGCGGTGCGCATCCCGGCAGACCATCCGCCGGCCCGCTCGGGCCGCATCGGCGTGCTCCTCCTCAATCTCGGCACGCCGGAGGCGACGGGCTACTGGCCGATGCGGCGCTACCTCAAGGAGTTCCTGTCCGACCGCCGCGTGATCGAGACCTCGCGCCTGATCTGGTGGCCGGTGCTCAACCTCATCATCCTCTCGAAGCGCCCGGGGCCGAAGGGGCGCGACTACGACAAGATCTGGAACAAGGAGCAGGACGAGGGCCCGCTCAAGACCATCACCCGCGCTCAGGCCGAGAAGCTCGGCGCGGATCTCTCGCAAGCCGCCGGCGGCCGCGTCACGGTCGATTGGGCCATGCGCTACGGCAGCCCTCCCATCCGCGAGCGCATCGCGGCGCTGCTCGGCCAGGGCTGCGATCGCATCCTCCTCGTGCCGCTCTACCCGCAATACTCGGCCGCGACCTCGGCCACCGCCTGCGACCAAGCCTTCCGGGCGCTGATGGAGATGCGCTGGCAGCCGGCGATCCGCGTCTCGCCGCCCTACCATGACGACCCGATCTATATAGAGGCCGTGGTCCAGGCGATGCGACAGGACCTCGCCCGGCTCGATTTCGAGCCCGAGGCGATCCTCGTCTCCTTCCACGGCGTGCCGAAGTCGTACCTCCTCAAGGGCGACCCCTATCACTGCCACTGCGCGAAGACCTGGCGCATGATGCGCGAGGCCTTCGGCTGGCCCGAGGAGCGCTTCCGCCTGAGCTTCCAGTCGCGCTTCGGCAATGAGGAGTGGCTCAAGCCCTATACCGACGAGACCGTAAAGGCGCTGGCGCAGAGCGGCGTGAAGCGCCTCGCGGTCGTCGCCCCCGGCTTCTCGGCCGACTGCCTCGAGACGCTGGAGGAGCTCGACGGCGAGAACCGCCACTATTTCCAGGAGAACGGCGGCGAGAAATTCGCCTACCTGCCGTGCCTCAACGACGGCGCCGAGGGCATGCGCGTGATCCGCCACATCGTGGAGCGCGAGCTCAAGGGGTGGATCTAAGGTCCCTGCACGCGAAGCTGATGAGGAGCTCTGGACGGTGCGGCGGTGGAAGGGCTGCTCCTCGCCGCTCCGCTCGGTTCTTCGAAGCCGTCGCCCGGAAAAGCCCGCGGGATTTCGCTCGCCCCCGCGGCGGCGAATGCCCCTTCCCGAGCCCGGGGCTCCGCTTCTATGGTGCGCGCCAAAGCTGCCCAGGCCGGGAGTACAAGCCATGCAAGGCCTCATGCAGGACTGGTCCCTGCTCATCCACCGCGTCATCGACCACGCCGCGACGCAGCATGCGACGCGGCCAGTCGTGTCGCGCTCGGTCGAGGGCCCGATCCATCGCACCAGCTATGGCGAGATCCGCCCGCGCGCCCTGAAGGTGGCGAAGCGCCTGACCAGGGACGGCCTCAGGTTCGGCGACCGCGTCGCGACGCTCGCCTGGAACACCTGGCGGCATCTCGAGGCCTGGTACGGCATCACCGGCATCGGCGCGGTCTATCACACGGTCAACCCGCGGCTCTTCGACGAGCAGATCGTCTACATCGTCAACCACGCCGAGGACCGGCTGCTCTTCCTCGACCTCACCTTCGTGCCGCTGATGGAGCGGCTGCAAGAGCGGCTGCCGACCGTCGAGCGCTACATCGTGCTGACCGATGCCGCCCACATGCCGCAGACGAGCTTGCGCAACGCGGCTCCCTACGAGGAGTGGCTCGCCGAGGCCGACGAGGATTTCCGCTGGGCCGACTTCGACGAGAATGCCGCCGCCGGCATGTGCTACACCTCCGGCACGACGGGCAATCCGAAGGGCGTCCTCTACTCGCACCGCTCGAACGTGCTGCATTCGCTCGCGGCAGTCTCGCCCGACATGCTCGGTCTCGCCTCGCGCGACATCGCCATGCCAGTGGTGCCGCTGTTCCACGCCAATGGCTGGTCCTTCGCTTTCTCGGCTCCGATGGCCGGCTGCTCCCTCATCTTTCCTGGCGCCAAGCTCGACGGCCCGTCGGTCTACGAGCTCCTCACGAGCGAACGGGTGACGATCAGCGCTGCCGTGCCGACGATCTGGTTCGCGCTCCTGCAGCACATGGAAAAGATCGGCGGCGAGCTGCCCGACCTCAGCCGGGTCGTTATCGGCGGCTCGGCCTGCCCGCGCGCCGTCACCGAGACCTTCCGCGACCGTTACGGCGTCGAGGTGATGCATGCCTGGGGCATGACCGAGATGTCCCCGCTCGGCTCGGTCTGCTCGATGAAGCCCGAGTACCGGCACTTGGCCGGCGACGCCTGGCTCGACGTGAAGCAGAAGGTCGGCCACGCCCCCTTCCTGGTCGAGATGAAGATCGCCGACGACGAGGGAAAGGAGCTGCCCTGGGACGGCATGACCTTCGGCCGTCT
Organism: Microvirga sp.; assembly: GCA_029266525.1. GTDB lineage: Bacteria > Pseudomonadota > Alphaproteobacteria > Rhizobiales > Beijerinckiaceae > JAJKJG01. Next base: position 78,796 of record JAQSWQ010000039.1, on the reverse strand, counting down.
CAAGGTGCGCGGGCCGGCCGTCGCCAAACGCTACTTCCGCCTCGACGAGGAGATCCTTGACGAGAACGGCTTCTTCGATACCGGCGATGTCGCGACCATCGACCCGAGCGGCTACGTGCAGATCGTCGATCGCAACAAGGACGTCATCAAGTCCGGCGGCGAGTGGATCTCCTCGATCGAGCTCGAGAACCTCGCGGTCGGCCATCCCGATGTCGCCGAGGCGGCGGTGATCGGCATCCAGCACCCGAAATGGGACGAGCGCCCGCTCCTCGTCGTGGTGGCGAAGGAGGGCAAGCAGCCGACCAAGGACGGCGTGCTCGGCTTCATGGAGGGCCGCATCGCCAAATGGTGGATGCCGGACGACGTGGTGGTGATCAACGAAATCCCGCACACCGCCACCGGCAAGATCCAGAAGACGGCGTTGCGCGATATGTTCCGCGACTACCGCCTGCCGGGTACGTGAGCGCACGGCACCGCTTGCTGTCGCGTGGCATCCTAGGCTTTGGTTTCCTCGACGAGAGCCGATGCCGATGAACATCGCCGTCCCCGTACCTCCGGTGGCCTCGACCCCGCGGATCCCGCTGCCCGAGCGAACGGAATTGGCCTTTACGGGCGCGCCTGGCGACTTCTTCGGCCTTGTGGCCAAGGGCGCCGCGCTCATCCTGCCGACCGCTGGGTTTTATCGGTTCTGGCTCATCACCGACATCCGCAGGCATCTCTGGGGGAAGACGCGTATCGGCGGCGAGAGCCTCGAGTACACCGGCACCGGGCGCGAGCTCCTGATCGGCTTCATGATAGCGCTGGCGGTGCTGGCGCCGATCTACGTCGGCTATTTCGCGCTGAGCCTCGCGGCCGAGCGGATGCAGGCTTTCGCCAGCGTGCCGCTGTTTCTGGTCCTCTACGTCTTCGGCCAATACGCGGTCTATCGCGCCCGGCGCTACCGTGCGACCCGCACGATCTTCCGGGGCGTGCGCTTCTGGATGACCGGCTCCGCGTGGCGATACGCGGGCAAGACCTTCCTGTGGGACCTCGCAACGCTGTTCTCGCTCGGTCTCGCGCTGCCGTGGCGCATGGCGGCGCTCGAGCGCTACAAGATGCAGAACACCCGCTTCGGCGACCTTGCCGGCGATTTCGCCGGAACGGGAAGCACGCTGTTTCGGCGCGGCGTCGCGCTCTGGGCGATGACGATCGGCCTGGCGATCGCCGCCGGCGTGCTTGCAATCTTCGTCGGCAATGCCGCCCGCGTGATCGTTCTGATCGGGCTTCTTTCCGCCATGTCATTCACCCTGCCGATCGCCTATGTGCTGTTCCGCGGCACCCTGATCCGCTGGCTGATCGAGGGCGTCCGCTTCGGAGCCGTGGCGCTCGAAAGCCGGCTGCGCCGCGACACCGTTTTCGGCTGCTATCTCAAATGGCTCGCCGCCACGACCGGCTACGGCGCCGTGCTCGCGGGCGTGCTCGGCAGCCTTTTCGCGGCGCGGCTCGGCGATCTCAACAAGCTCGAGGCGAGCCTTGCGGCGGACTGGTCGAGCTACGCCTTCGAGGCCGCGGCAGTGCTGCTCCTCTACCTCGCCTTCCTGCTCGGGCTCGGGGTCCTGAAGCGATACTTCCTCGACCGTGGCATCTGGGTCGCGGTCGCGGCCTCGACCACGGTGGTGAACCTCACCGCCGCCGACCATGCGGTCGCCGCGGGCGAGGCGGCCGGCAGCCTCGGCGAGGGCCTCGCCGACGCCCTCGACGTCGGCGCGATCTGAGCGATGGCCGCCGCCGTATTCTACGACGGACTTGCCGCGAAGCCCCGCCCGGTCGCGCTGCGCTTCGCGGCCGATGCGGTCGAGATCCTCGAAGGCGAGACGGTCGCCGCGCGCTGGGCCTATCCCGACATCAAGCGCCTGCCGGTCGAGGCTGCACGCCTGCGGGTGCGCAGCCTCGGCGCACCCGAGCTCGCCCGCCTCGAAGTCGAGGACGAGGCGCTCGCGGCCGAGCTCCTACGGCGCTCGCCGCAGGCGGAGGCCGGCATCACGACGGACCGCCGCACCATCGCGCGCATCGTCGGCTGGTCGCTCGCCGCGGCGGCTTCGATCGTGCTCACGACGATCTACCTCTTGCCGCTCGCCGCGAACCAGCTTGCGCCGCTCGTGCCGGCGGCGCTCGAGCGCCGGCTCGGCGAGGCCGTCGATAACCAGGTGCGCGTGCTCTTCGACGGCAAGGCCTGCGATGGCGGGCCCGGGGCCGCGGCGCTCGGCAAGCTCGTCGCCACGCTCACCTCACGTGTGGAGCTCCCGCTTGCGGCCGAAGTGCGGGTGCTCGACACCGCGATCGGGAACGCGCTCGCGCTGCCCGGCGGGCGCATCTACCTGCTCGACGGCCTGCTGCGCCGGGCCGAGAGCCCGGACGAGATCGCAGGCATCCTGGCCCATGAGCTCGGCCACGTCGCCCGCCGCGACGCCTTGCGCCGGCTGATCCAGGCCGGCGGCAGCTCCTTCCTCCTCGGCCTGCTTTTCGGCGACATCACCGGGGGCGGCACGCTGATCCTGCTCGGCCGCACCCTCGTCGACAGCTCCTACTCGCGCGAGGCCGAGACCGACGCGGACCGGTTCGCGGCCGATCTGATGGTGGCGCTCGGCCGCTCGCCGCAGCCGATGGGTGCGCTCCTCGTGCGCATCACCGGCACGCAGAGGGACATGCCGCTGCCCTTCCTGGCGAGCCACCCTGTCAGCGAGGCGCGGCTCGACGCGTTGAAAGCGCGCGAGAGCCCGGCGACCGGGCCGCCTCTCCTCACCGAGGAAGAGTGGCGCGCCCTCAAAAGCATCTGTAAGGCGGGCTGAGCCGCCCTCCGACGCCCTCCCGAACCGCCGATGCGCCGTCTGATCATCGAGGAACCCGTCTCGCGTGCGGCGATCTGGTCCCGCCGGATCGCCTGGTTCGCGCTCGCGGTGACGGCGGTCGCGCTCGTCTTGATGCGCTTCCAGCTTGTCGACGTGCTGCCGGGCGCGATCTCGCTCGCGGCCGGCATCGGGCTCGCGGTGCTGGCGGTGCTCCTCGCCTTGGCGGCCTTCGTGCGGATCTGGATGGAAGGACGCCGGGGTGTCGGCGCCGCGGCAAAGGGGCTCGTTCTCGCGCTCGTCATCCTCGCCTATCCCGGCCTGTTCGCGTTGCGCGCGGCGACGCTTCCGCGCCTCAACGACGTCTCGACCGACATCGAGGATGCGCCGGCCTTCTCGCGCTCGCGGATCGCGCTCGAGGCGCGCGGCGGGCGCGTGCCGCCGGAGGTTACGCGCGAGACGCGGCTTGCCCAGCGCGCCGCCTATCCGCAGATCGCGCCGCTCACCCTCGACGTGAGCCCGGAGGAGGCGTTCGAGCTCGTACGCAAGGCCGCCGTGAATCGCGGCTGGGAGGTGATCGAGACCGTCCGGCCGGGCGGCCGCGTCGGCCTCGGCCGGATCGAGGCGATCGACCGGACCTTCCTCCTGCGCCTGCCCGACGACATCACCGTTCGCATTCGCCCGCGAGTCGACGGCAGCCGCATCGATGTCCGCTCGGCCTCGCGGCTCGGCAGCCACGATCTCGGCCAGAACGCGCGGCGCATCCGCGCCTATCTCGACGAGGTCTCGAACCTCGCGCTCGCCCTCCGGTGAGGCTCAGGCGAGGCGGTACTCGCCCGTGAGCGTGGGCGGGCCGTCGCTGGCGACGACGCCGCGCGCCACCAGATCCTCGAGATGGGCGAAGACTGAGAGCCCGGCGGCGCCGCGCAACGGCGGCGCGAGCCCCTGGTAGATCGCCGGCACGATCTCGCCGATCTTGCGGTCGCCTGCCGCGAGCCGGTTGAGGATCGAGGTCTCCCGCTGGCGCCGGTGATGCGCCAAGGCGCGCACGAAGCGCTGCGGGTCTTTCACCGGCCCGCCATGGCCCGGCCAGTAGACCGCTTCCTCGCGCCCCCGCAGCTTCTCGAGAGAAGCCATGAAGTCGCTCATCGAGCCGTCCGGCGGCGCGACGATCGAGGTCGACCACGCCATCACGTGGTCGGCGGAGAACAGCGCGCGCTCCTGCGGCAGCGCGAAGCAGACGTGGTTCGCCATGTGTCCCGGCGTCTCGACTGCACCGAGCCGCCAGCCGGGACCCTCCACGGCGTGGCCCTCGGCGAGCTCGAGATCGGGCCGATACTCGGCATCGGCACTCGCCTCGAGCAGGTTGATCTCGCCCTCGGCGAGCGGGCGCGCGCTGCGATGGACGCCGCACCCGACGATCTGCGCGCCGGTTGCCGCCTTCAGGGCGCGGGACGCCGGCGAGTGGTCGCGATGCGTGTGCGAGACGACGATGTGGGTGACGGTCTCGCCGCGCACCGCATCGAGCAGCGCGTCGACATGCTCCGGCAGGTCCGGTCCGGGGTCGAGGATCGCGACCTTATCCCGGCCGACGATGTAGCTGTTGGTGCCCTTGAAGGTGTAGGGGCTCGGATTGCCGGCCACCACCCGCCGCACGAGCGGGCTTAGCTCGACACAGGCCCCGGCGCCGACCGGAAAGTCGAGATCGAAGGCAAGGTCGGCGGTCATTGCCCTAGAGGAGGGCCGGCAGCCGGCGGGCATGGCGCCCGCTCACGCTGCCGACTGCCCTCACTTCGCATCCGGGAAGGTCATCTCCGCCCGCCAGTCCTTGGGCGGGTTCCGGAGCGAGCCGGTCTTCGCCATGAAGGCGACGAACTTGTCGAGGCCGAAGAGCTCGGTTGTGAAGCGCACGCCGGGCTTCGACATCAGCTCGACGATCTCCTCCTTCGGGCTCTTGTCGGTCGATAGCTTCAGATAGATCTCGGCCGCCGCGCTCTTGTCCTTGTTGATGAAATCGGTCGCCTCCTGCAACGCCGAGAGGAAGCTCTTGTAGAGTTTCGGGTTCTCCTCGCGGAACTTCGCCGTCGTGGCGATCACGTTGAACGACACCGCCCCGCCGAGGACGTCCTCGGACGAGAACAGCGGCCGGATGCCCGCCTGCTTCTGCTGGCGGTACTGGAAGGGCGATGAGGAGAAGTTCGCGACGACCTCGCCGCGGCCGGACAGCATCATCGAGGTCGCGTCGGGATGGGCGAGCGAGACGGTGAGCGGATCGAGCTTCTGGAAGTTCGCCTCGCCGAACTCCTTCGCCGCCGCCATCTGCAGGATGATCGCCTGCATCGAGACCTTCACGGCCGGCAGCGCGATACGATGCTCCTCCTTGAAATCCTTGAGCGACCCGATCGCGGGATCGCGCACGTTGAGGATCAGCGGCAGCACGTTGAGCCCCGTGGCGGCGCGGACATCGTAATTCCCGCGCGTCTTCGACCAGATGGTGATCAGGCCCGGCAGCCCGAGGCAGGCGAAGTCGAGGTTCCGCGAGATCAGCGCGTCGTTCATGACGTCGCTCGAGCGGAACGTGCCCCAATCGACCGTGACGTCGCCGAGGCCCGCGTCCGTCGTATGCTTCTCGATGAGCTTCTGGTCCTCCATGACCATCAATTGCAGGTAGCCGAGCCCATACTGCTTGGCGACGCGCAGCTTCGAGGCTTCTGCGAGCGCCGAGACGGACGTGACGACGAGCGCGGCGCAGGCGACGAACGCCTTCAAGCGCAGATGGGGCATGGCTTCCTCCGGGGCGGCCGCGTCGCGCGGCTTCTCGAAGGCCACACTGTATGGCGCGGCCGCAGGAGGCTCAACCGGATTGCCGCTCTCACCCGAACGCGAAGCTGCGATGGATCAGCGCCGGCCGCGCCACAGGCCGAGGCGGGCCGCGCGGGCGCTTTCCTCTGCGGCCTGGAGCTCGGGAGGGGCGTCCGCGGTTGCCTTCGCACCGCCGTTCGCGATCACGAGCTCGGCGAGATCCTCGCCGTCGACGCGGCAGCGATGCCCTGAGGTTTCGGCCGGGGCGCATTCGACCTCTCGGCGGGCGAGGAAGCGGGCAAGCGCCCGCGCCGCGCGCCCGTCCTCGGGCTCGACGCCGGTGAGGCGGATCTCGCGGTCGCGGATCTCGAGCGTCGCGGTGTCGAGCACGCGCGCCGCGCCCTTCACCGGGGCACTTGCAGGATCGATGGAGGCCTTCGCGATCGCGCCCGTCGTCGGTGCCGCAGGGGAACGACCGCCCGCGGCGACAGCCCGCTTGCGCGCCAGCATCGTGGTGGCCTGGCCGGTGAAGTCGCGCCAGACGCGGGCCGGGAGATCGCCGCCGGCGACGCGGTTGGTCGGGCTGTTGTCGTCGTTGCCGAACCAGACCCCAACCACGAGCTCCGGCGTGAAGCCCACGAACCAGGCGTCGCGGTATTCCTGCGCCGTGCCGGTCTTGCCCCCGACCGGGACCTTCAGCGCCGCCGCTTTGCCGGTGCCCTCGCGTACCACCGCGGTAAGGAGGTCGAGCATCGCCGCGCGGCTGCGCATCGGCTCGCGGGGAGCGCCCGCGGCCGGGCGCGTGTAGAGGGCCTGGTCCCGGGCGCGGATGGCGCGCACCGCATAGGGCTCGACCGGCTGGCCCGCCGCGACCGCGGCGAAGGCGCGCGTCATCTCGAGAAGCGTCACCTCGGCCGAGCCGAGCGCGAGGCTCGGCACGTTCGGCAGCTCGGACTGCACGCCGAAACGCTTCGCCATGTCGATCACGGCGGGAATCCCGACCTCGTCCGCGAGTTGCGCGGCGACGGTGTTGATCGACTGTGCGAAGGCCGTGCGGAGGTTCACCGCGCCGCGGAAGCGGCCGCTCGCGTTCTGCGGCTCCCACTCGCCGATCTGAACCGGTGCGTCGACCAGCACGGATTGCGGCGTGAAGCCCTTCTCGAAGGCCGCCAGGTAGACGAAGAGCTTGAACAGCGAGCCCGGCTGGCGCTTCGCCTGGGTCACGCGATTGAACTGGCTCGCCTCGTAGTCGCGCCCGCCGACGAGGGCGAGGATGGCGCCGTCATAGGTCATCGCGACCAGCGCCGCTTGATCGACGTTGCGGGCCTGCCCGTCGGCCTCGAGCCGCCTGGTCACGACCTCTTCGGCGAGCTTCTGCAGGTCGCGGTCGAGCGTGGTGCGCAGCGTCAAATCCGCCGGGGCAGCGCCGAGCAGGCGGCGCAGGTCTGCGGCGGCGACATCGACGAAATAGTTGCTGCCGGGCGGCGTCTCGGGCGGCAGACGCAGGGCCACGGGTTTTGCGCCCGTCTCCTTGGCCTGGGGCTGCGTGATGGCGCCGGTCTCGACCATGGCCTGGAGCACGGTCGCGGCACGCTCGCGGGCGCGCTCGTAATTGCGGGTCGGGGCAAGCTGCGACGGCGCCCGCACGAGGCCGGCGAGCATCGCCGCCTCCGAGAGGCCGAGGTCCTTCGCGGGCTTCCCGAAATAGCGCTTAGCCGCGGCATCGACGCCGTAGGCCCCGGCGCCGAAATAGGCGGTGTTGAGATAGCGGACGAGGATCTCGTCCTTGCTCAGCTGGCGCTCGAGCCAGAGCGCCAGCATCGCCTCCTGGATCTTGCGCCGCAGCGTGCGGTCCTGCGACAGGTACATCATGCGCACGAGCTGCTGCGTGATGGTGCTGCCGCCTTCCCGCGTGGCGCCCGCGCGGGTGTTGCGCCACAGCGCCCGCGTCATGCCGCGCAGGTCGACGCCGCCATGGTCGTAGAACCGCCGATCCTCGATCGCGATCACGGCCTTGGCGAGGTGATCGGGCAGGTCGCCCGGCGCGAGCTTGTCGCCCTTGAAGACGCCGCGCGTCGCGAAGACCTCGCCGTCCTCCGCTTCGACCACGAGCGCGCTCGGCGTCGCCTCGACCACAAGCCCGCCGCCGAAGGGAAGCGTCCAAAGGCAGTAGGCGAGAAAACCGCCGACGAGGAGGAGCAGAACCGTCGTCGCGCCGAGCACGTGGCGCGGGCGGATCCGCGGCAGCTTCCGCACGCCCGATGCCGCGGCCGAACCGAGCCGGCTCAGTCCTCTGGCGCCTCCCGCCAACGCGGCATGGGCCGCCGGCACGACGATCTTGGACGCCCATCGGAGATGGCGCCCGGCTCGGTTGGCAAGCGCCGCGCCCGTGAGCTTCGGGCGCGCGCGGATCAGCTTCGGCAGGCGCCTCCAGCGAGGCTCGGGAGGCAACCGGCGGATCGGATCGGCGGTCTCCGCCGGCTGCACCACCTCCGCTGGGGTCGGTCCCTTCGCCATCGTCCGCAGGCTTCCCTCGGCCGGCGCGAACCGAGTCCGACCCTTGTCTCAACCGCAGCGCTCCTTCGGGGTTCCTAACTTCCCCCGGGAGCGAAGTTCGGAGATGATGCCGCCGAACTTCAGCGGGGTGCGCTTGCGGGCTCGAAGCAGGATCGTGACGGCGCTCATGGCGGGGCTGACGATGGCAAGCGCCGCACATGCCAAGGGCGACCGCGCTTTCGGCGAGTATCTCTCGGCCGAATGCGTGACCTGCCACCAGCTCACGGGCGGTTTCGCCGGGATCCCGCCCATCGTCGGCTGGCCGGACGAAAGCTTCGTCGCCGTCATGAACGAGTATAAGCTGAAGCAGCGGCCGAACGCCGTGATGCAGACCCTCGCGGCTCGGCTGTCGGACGAGGAGATCGCCGCGCTCGCGGCCTATTTCGGAAGCCTGGCCCCCCGGCCGGCGGCTCAGTGATCGAGGAGGACGGAATGATTGCAATCGACCGCAGACAATGGCTCGCCGGCGCGGGCGCAACCGCCCTTGGCGCCGCGCTTGCAACGCCGGCGCTCGCACAGGCGAAGCCCCGCGTCGTGGTGATCGGCGGCGGCCCCGGCGGGGCGACCGCGGCGAAATACATAGCCAAGGATTCGAACGGCGCGATCGAGGTGGCGCTGGTCGAACCGCAACGCCAGTTCACGACCTGCTTCCATTCGAACCTCTTCCTCGGCGGCTTCCGCGACTGGAACTCGATCACGCATTCCTACGATAAGCTCGCCCCTCATGGGGTGAAGCTCGTGCATCAGGCGGCGGCCGCGATCGACCGCGACAAGAAGACGGTGCGCCTCGCCGACGGCTCGGAGATGGCCTACGACCGGCTCGTGGTTGCGCCGGGGATCGACATCCGTTTCGACTCCGTGCCGGGCTATTCGGAAGCGGCCGCCGAGATCATGCCGCATGCCTGGAAGCCGGGGCCACAGACCCAGCTCCTCAAGCGCCAGCTCGACGCGCTTTCCGATGGCGCGCTGATCGTGATGGTGGCGCCGCCGAACCCGTACCGTTGCCCACCCGGTCCGTATGAACGCGTCTCGATGATGGCGCATGTCCTCAAGAGCAAGGGCCACAGGAACTCGAGGATCGTGGTGCTCGATCCCAAGGAGACTTTCTCGAAGCAGGGGCTGTTCCAGGAGGGCTGGGAGAAGCACTACCCCGGCATGGTCGAGTGGCAGGACCCGAAGATGCATGGCGGCATCAAGGGGGTCGATCCCTCCGCGATGACGGTGAAGACCGATCTCGAGACCTACAAGGCGCAGCTGGTGAACGTCATCCCGGCGCAGATGGCCGGTAAGATCGCCCGCGACGCCGGCCTCGCGAACCAGACCGGCTGGTGCCCGATCGACCCGGCCAGCATGAGATCGGCGAACGATCCGAACATCTACGTGGTCGGGGACGCCTGCATCCCGGGCGACATGCCGAAATCGGCCTTCTCGGCGAACAGCCAGGCCAAGGTCGCGGCGATGACGATCCGCGGCGAGCTCGCGCAGGCGCGGACCTTCCCGGCGCGCTACACCAACACCTGCTGGAGCCTGATCGCGCCCGATGACACTGTGAAGGTCGGAGGCGCTTATGAGGCGAAGGACGGCAAGATCGCCGCGGTCTCGACCTTCGTCTCGCAGAAGGGCGAAACCGCCGAGCTGCGCCGCCAGACCCAGGAGGAGAACATGGGCTGGTACGCCGGCATTGCCGCGGATGTCTTCGGCTGAAGAAGCCGTCCGATGCGAACTTGTGCAGGAGGCGCGCGTTGGTTCGGCAGGTCACCTGAAGGCTGAGCGGACATGCGCGCCCTACTCCCGGCTTACGCCCTTGCCGCTCTCTTCTGCGGATTCGGGCTGAGCGCGGCCGATGCTGCGCCTTTCCGGCAAGGCCCGGCGCCGCAGATGACGACCTCCCCCGCTCCGATGCAGACGCAATACCGGTGCGATGATCGCGGCTGCCGGCCTACGCGCGGCGGCTATTACCAGCCTCGTGGTCCATACGATGGCCGCGGCTACTCCCATCCCTATGCGCGATCGCGGCCCGGTCAGCTGACGCCGCCCGCGGGCATGACCTGGCAGGAATACGAAGCCCATCGGGCCGGCAGCGGCGGCGGCTAGGCGCGGCCTTCAGGCGATGAGCCGGTCGCGGTCGCGTAGCGCCGGGAAAAGACGCCCCCAGAGCGCCGCGACCGCGATGGTCGCGACCCCTCCGATCACCACCGCCGGAACCGGGCCGAGGAGCGCCGCGACCGTGCCGGATTCGAACTCGCCGAGCTCGTTCGAGCCGCCGATGAAGATCGAGTTCACGGCGGCGACGCGTCCGCGCATGGCGTCCGGCGTCTCGATCTGGACGAGCGTCTGGCGGACATAGACGTTGACCATGTCGGCGGCGCCGACCGCGAACAGGCAGGCCATCGAGAGATAGAGGCTGGTCGAAAGCCCGAAGCCGATGGTCGCGATGCCGAACAGCGCCACCGCCTGAAGCATCCGCCGGCCCGAGCGGCGGGTCACCGGCCGGTGGGCGAGGGTGAAGGCCATGGCGAGCGCGCCAAGCGCCGGCATGCTGCGCAAGAGCCCGAGCCCCCAGGGGCCGACATGCAGGATGTCGTGGGCGTAAATCGGCAGGAGCGCGGTCGCGCCGCCGAGGAACACGGCCACGAGGTCGAGGCTGACCGCGCCGAGGATCACCGGTCGCGAGCGGATGAAGGAGAGCCCCGCAAGAAGCGTCGTCCAGCTCACCTTCTCGCGTGCGCGCTCGACCGGCCGCGGGCGGATCGCGCTCGCGAGCAGCGCGGCGCCGGCGAAGGACAGGCCAACCGTTGCGAAGACCACGCTCGGCCCAAGGAGGTAGAGCAGGCCGCCGATCGCCGGCCCTGAGATGGTGGCGGTCTGGTTGACCGAGGAGTTCCACGCGACCGCGTTGCCGAAATCCTCGCGCGGCACGAGGAGCGGCAACAGCGCCTGTTGTGCCGGCAACCCGAAGGCGCGCGCCGCGCCGGCGAGCGCCACGAAGGCGTAGACCGGCCAGACCTCGTCGGCGCCGAACCAGGCAAAGACGAAAAGGCCGGCGGAGGATACCGCGGTCACCGTATGGGCGAGGAGCATGACGAGGCGGCGGTCGACCGCGTCCGCGACATGGCCGGTCACCAGCACGAGCGACAGCGCCGGCACGAAGGCAATGAGCCCGACGAGCCCGAGCACCCAGGCGCTGCGTGTGAGCTCGTAGACGAGCCAGCCCACCGCGACGTTCTGCATCTGCAGCCCGAACAGCGCCAGGAACCGCGAGGCGCTGAACAGCCGGAAATCGCGCGAGCGGAACGCCGCATAGCCCGCGGCTTGGCGCGCGCTCATGCGGCCCGAAGCGCGGACGACCGTCTCGGGGGCGGCCGGTCACGCGGAGGCCCTCGGGACGGAGCCCGATCAGACCGTCTTCACGCCGGGTCGGTCCTCGATCTCGCCGCCGACGTCGGCCCAGACCTTCTTCTTCGTGAAGTACATGAGCGCGGTGAGGCCGATCAGGAACAGGATGACCACGAAGCCCAGGCGCTTGCGCGCCTCAAGATGCGGCTCGGCCGTCCAGGCGAGGAAGGCGGTGACGTCGCGGGCATATTGCGCGACCGTCTCGGGCACGGCGGGCTGTCCGTCGGCCCCCTTGGCGTAGGTGACCTGCCCATCGCTCAAGGGGGGCGGCATCGCGATGATGTGGCCGGGGTAATATTCGTTGTAGAAGCCGCCGGCCGGCACCGTCACGCCCTGCGGCGCGTCCTTGTAGCCGACGAGCAGCGCGGTGAGATAGTCGGCGCCGTTCTCCGAATACTGGCGCAACGCGTCCCAAACGAACCAGGGGAAGCCGCGCTCGAAGGTGCGGGCCTTCGCCATCAGCGACAGGTCCGGCGGCGCCTTGCCGCCGTTCGCCGCAGCCGCCGCCTGCTCGTTCGGGAAGTTCCAAGGAAAGCGGTCGGCCGGCCGGGCGGGCCGCTCGAACATCTCGCCCGAATCGTTCGGGCCGTCCTTGATCTTGTACTCGGCGGCGAGCGCCTGGACCTGACCGCGCGTAAACTCCGGCCCGCCCGGCTCGGCGAGGTTGCGGAACGCGACGCGCTGGATGCCGTGGCAGGCTTGGCAGACCTCGCGGTAGACCTGGAAGCCGCGCTGGAGCTGCGCGCGATCGTAGGTGCCGAACGGGCCTTGCCAGCTCCATTTGAGCTGCGGCGGCACCGGCGTCTCGCCGGCGGGGAAGGCCGGCTCGGACATGCCGACCCCGGCGGCGAGGAGGGCCAGGAGAGCGGCTCTTGTCATCGTCTTGCCCATGGTCCGCTCAGCCCTTGGCCTGGGGCGCCGCCGCGGCCCCGACCGGAATGCGCGAAGCGCCGGGCCCAAGCACGCTGTCGACGATCGAGCGCGGCAGCGGCTTCGGCTTCTCGAAGAAGCCGATCAGCGGCATGATCACCAGAAAATGGGCGAAGTAGTAGGCGGTTGCGATCCGCGCCGCGATGACGTAGCCGCCCTCCGCGGGCTTGGCGCCGAGCCAGCCGAGGATGACGCACACCACCACCCAGATCCAGAAGAACTGCTTGTAGATCGGCCGATACACCGCGGAGCGCACCTTCGAGGTGTCGAGCCACGGGACGAGCGCTAGCACCACGATCGATCCGAACATCGCGATGACGCCGCCGAGCTTGTCCGGAATGGCGCGCAGGATCGCGTAGAAGGGCAGAAAGTACCACTCGGGCACGATGTGGGCGGGCGTCACGGCCGGGTTCGCCGGGATGTAGTTGTCCGCGTGGCCGAGATAGTTCGGCATGTAGAACACCCACCAGGCGAAGAAGATCAGGAAGACGACGAGCGAGAAGCCGTCCTTCACGGTCATGTAGGGATGGAACGGCACTGCGTCGCGGCCCGACTGGATGTCGATGCCGGCGGGGTTGTTGTTGCCCGGCACGTGCAGCGCCCAGACATGCAGGATCACCACGCCGACGATCATGAAGGGCAGGAGGTAGTGCAGGGAGAAAAAACGGTTCAGCGTCGGGTTGCCGACCGAGTAGCCGCCCCAGAGCAGGCTCTGGATCGCATCGCCGACCACCGGGATCGCCGCAAGGATGTTGGTGATGACGGTCGCGCCCCAGAAGCTCATCTGCCCCCACGGCAGGGTGTAGCCGAGAAAGGCCGTCGCCATCATCAGGAGGTAGATGATGACGCCGAGGATGTAGAGCACCTCGCGCGGGGCCTTGTAGGAGCCGTAGTAGAGATTGCGGAAGATGTGGATGTACACGGCCACGAAGAACATCGAGGCGCCGTTGGCGTGGAGGTAGCGCAACAGCCAGCCGTAATTGACGTTGCGCATGATGTGCTCGACCGAGTCGAACGCCTTCGTCGCCTCGGGCGTGTAGTGCATCGCAAGGATGACGCCGGTGACGATCTGCAGCACCAGCATGACGAAGAGCACGCCGCCGAAGGTCCAGAAGTAGTTGAGGTTGCGCGGCACCGGGAAGGCGACGAAGGACGAGTGGATGAGCCCGGCGATCGGCAGGCGGCTCTCGAACCATTTCGCGAAAGCGCTCTTCGGAACGTATGTCGTTGCGTGGTGGTGATCGTTCATCAGTGTCGCCCTGGGATGCCTTGCATGCCGGCCGATCAGGCCGTCGCACCGCTCTCGCCGATCCGGATCTTGGTGTCGGACACGAAGGTATAGGGCGGGATCGGCAGGTTGATCGGCGCGGGCCCCTGCCGGATGCGGCCCGAAGTGTCGAACACGGAGCCGTGGCACGGGCAGAACCAGCCATTGTACTCGCCGGAATTGCCGAGCGGCACGCAGCCGAGATGGGTGCAGTTGCCGTAGACCACGAGCCAGTCGGCGTGCCCTTCCTTGACCCGCGCGGAGTCGGGCTGTGGATCCCGCAACGCGTCGAGGTTCACGTCCTGCGCCGCCTTGATCTCCGCCTCGGTGCGGTGGCGGACGAAGATCAGCTTGCCGCGCCAGAACACCTTGACGATCTGCCCCTCGGCGATCGGCGTGAGGTCGAGCTCGACCGGGGCGCCCGCAGCGACCGTATCGGCATCGGGCGCCATCGCGCCGACCAAGGGCCACACCGTCGCGGCGGCGCCGACGCCAACAGCGGCGGTGGTGGCGAGATAGAGGAAGTCGCGGCGGGTGGGCTCGGCAGTTGAGACGACAGCGTCAGCCACTTGGCTCTCTCTTGGTTCCACGAGGGCCGCGTTGCACGGCGTCCGAGAAGCGCAAAGGCGCGTCGACGGCATGCACGAAGCATGGCCGTGATCGCATGCGCAATGCGATGGGGCGTCGCCGCGCGGGCGTTCTTTGACATGGGCCGGAACGGCTGTCCATAGGAGCAAAAGGGATCGCTCCGAGGGGCGTCCTCGCGGGCTAAACACCGCTCGCCGCCGGCGCCTGCACGCGCGGCGGCGCCGCCTCGGCGACGAGGCCGAGCTCGGTGCGCTGCGACCATCGCCACAGCATCAGCGCTGCGACCGTGGCGAGGCCGGTCGCGAGCCCGATCCAGATGCCCGCTCCCTTGAGCCCGGCCGGAAAAGCGAGTGCGATGCCGAGGCTCGCGCCGATGCCCCAGTAGCCGAGCGCCGCATAGAGCATCGGCGTGCGGGTGTCGTTGAGGCCGCGCAGTATGCCCGCGCCGACCGCCTGTGCCCCATCGACCACCTGGAACAGGGCCGCGAATCCGAGGAAGGTCACGGCGTAGGCGATCACGGCGGCGTTCTTCGGATCGGCGGCGTCGAGGAAGATGCCGGCGAGGCTGCGCGGGAATGCCATCATCAAGAGGGCGACCAGGGCCATGAACCCGACGCCGAGCGCATACGCCGTCCAGCCGGCGCGGCGTATGCCTTCGGCATCGCGGGCGCCATAAGCCAGCCCAACCCGCACCGTCGCGGCCTGCGCGAGCCCGAGCGGCACCATGAAGGTGAGCGAAGCGATCTGCAGCGCGATGGCATGCGCGGCGAGCGGCTCCGGCCCGAACAGCCCCATCACGAAGGCGGCGGCGTTGAACAGCCCGACCTCGAACAGGAGCGTGCCGCCGATCGGCAGGCCGATGCGCCAGATCGTGCGGAAACGCCGCCAATCGGCCCGCCAGAACCGCCCGAAAAGGCGGTAGCGCCGGAGCTTGCGGTCGATGAGGATCACGACGGCGAGCCCGCTGAAGATGAACAGGCTCGCGACCGTGGTCGCGACCCCGGCGCCGGCGAGCCCGAGCGCTGGGAGGCCAAGGCTTCCGAACATGAAGGCCCAGGCGACAGCGATATTGAGCGGCAGCGCCAGGAGGCCCATGAAAAGGACCCAGCGCGGCCGCTCGAGCGCGGAGAGGAAGGAGCGCAGCACGACGGCGCCGAGGAAGGGCAGGAAGGCCCATTGCAGCGTCCGCACATAGGGCGCGGCCTCCGCCGCGAGCGCCGGCTCCTGTCCGAGCACGAGAAGGATGGGCTCGGCGTTCCAGAGCACGAGCCAGACCGGGACTGAGATCGCGACCGCGGTCCACAGCCCCTGACGGACGGTGCGGCGCACGTCGCGCACCGAGTGGCGCTTGCGCCCGAGTTCCTGCGCGATCAGCGGGGCCGTTGCCGTGACGAGCCCCATGCCGAAGATCAGGAGGGCGAAATAGATGTTCGTGCCGAGCGCGCCGGCCGCGAGCGCGTGCGAGCCGAGCCAGCCCATCAGGATCACGTCGGCCGTGGTCAGTCCGGTCTGGGCGAGGTTCGTCAGGATCAGCGGCGAGCCGAGCGAAAGCGTCGCGGCGAGCTCCGCCCGCCACGAGAGCCGGCTCGCGCGCTTGTCCGTCCGCTTCTGCATGGCGCGCCCTTGTAAACGGCCCGGGCGTTGCGGGCCATCCGCAGCAGGCAAGCCGCGCATGCTTCGACATCGCGCGGACGATCATCTAAGCATGCGGACCGGTTCCCTGGATTTGCCGAAGCGATGGCCAGTTCCGCCCGCCGCGAGATCGTTCTCATCAACGCGGCTCATCTCCTGACCCACTACTCGCTCCTGATCCTGCCGACCGCGGTGCTCGCGATGGCGCGGCCGGATGGCGAGATGTTCGTGCTCTACGGCGTCGGCTCGCTGCCGCAGGGTTGGCTCGCGGCACGCTTCGGGCGCAACGCCCTGATGGCGGCGTTCTTCTTCGGCACGGGGCTCGCGCTCGCTGCCGCGGCCTTTGTCTCGACGCCGCTCGCGCTGGCTCTGGCGCTGGCCGCGGCGGGGCTCTTCGCCGCGATCTACCACCCGATCGGCACGGCGATGCTGGTCGAGGCCGCGGGAGACCGGGTCGGGCGCGCGATCGGCATCAACGGCGTGTTCGGCAATTTCGGCGTCGCGCTCGCGCCCGTGGTGACGGCGTTCCTCGCCCAGCAATTCGGCTGGCGCGCCGCCTTCCTCGTCCCCGGCGCGATCTGCTTTGGCCTCGGCATCGCCTGGATGCGCGAGCCGCCGCACGACGGCGCCGCGCGGGCCGCGGCACGGCCTTTCCCCGAGATCCCGGCGCCGCTCGTGCGGCGGGCCGTGATCGTGCTGCTGCTGATCGCAATCGTGTCGGGGCTCGTCTTCAACGCCTACACGATCCTCATACCGAAGCTGATGCAGGAGCGGCTCGCCGACGACCCGCAGCTTCTGCCGATCGTCGGCGCGCTCGCTTTCGCGGTGACGCTGTGCGGGGCGGCGACCCAGTTCACGGTCGGCCGCCTCCTCGACCGCAGCACGCTGAAGCGCATTTTCCTGCCGCTGGCTCTGGTTCTCGCGCCGGCCATGATCCTGCTTTCCGTCGCCAAGGGCTGGATGGTGCTGCCGCTCGCCGGCATCGTCGCGGCGACGATCTTCGGTCAGGTCACGGTCAACGAGACCATGACGGCGCGCTACATCTCGCCCGGCCTGAGAGCCAAGATGTACTCGGTGCGCTTCTTCGTGGGCTTTCTCGGCGCGGCCGCGGCGGCGCCGCTCGTGGGCTTCCTGCACGAGCGCACCGGCAGCTTGACGGCTTCGATCGTCGTGCTCGCGGGCTTTGCGCTCGTGACGCTCGCCTGCGCGCTCTTCTTCCCGAACCGGCCGGAGGAGCTCAGGCCCGAGCTGTGGAATGCGGTGCCGGCGCCGGGGGAATAGGCGCTGCTCCGAGGTGACCGGGGGCGGGAACCGCACGTAGCGCTGGATGTTCCCACTCGGCAGCACCGCCCCAGACGGAGCCCCGCATGCACGGGCAGCCGCCGCGCGAAGAGCCGGCACCGACCTATCCTTCGCCCGCGGCAAGCGGCCTTGCGCCGGTCCTCGAGCGCAATATTCGAGCCTTGCACGAGCGCCGCAAGAAGGACGAAGCCGAGGCGAGCGGCGAGGAGCGCATCGCCGAGGCGATCACGCGCTTCACCGGCAGCATGCGCTTCGTCTACATCCACCTTGCGATGTTCGGCTTCTGGATCGTCGCCAATCTCGGCTGGGTGCCGGGGGTGCCGAAGTGGGACGAGAGCTTCGTGGTGCTCGCGATGATCGCCTCTGTCGAGGCGATCTTCCTCTCGACCTTCGTGCTGATCAGCCAGAACCGCATGCAGGCCGCGGCCGACAAGCGCGCCGATCTCGACCTTCAGATCAGCCTGCTCGCCGAGCACGAGGTCACGCGGTTGGTCAGCCTCGTCCAGGCCATCGCCGAGCGCCTCAAGGTCGAGAGCGATGTCGATCACGAGCTGCATGAGATCAAGCAGGACGTCGCGCCCGAGGCCGTGCTCGACGAGATCGAGGCTCGGCGCAGTTAGGATACCGCGTCCCGGGATGCCCGGCGAGGCGTGCGCAGCCATTGTCTCCGGGCGGCTACTTCTTGTTCGCCTGGCAGTACTGCACCGCCCCCAATGCCTGGCCGACATTGGGGATGTTGAACGCGGCCTCCTCGCCGTCGTCGGCGAAGCGGATGGTCAGGGTCTTGCCCTCGGCGAAGGCGCGGACGAAGCGGTCGAGCTGGTTCTCGAACTTCGAGATCAGGAGGTTCTTCGAGGGCGAGATCCAGCCATGGCCGCTCGCATAGAGCTTCTTGTCGACGAGCACGTCGGTCTTCGTCTGCTCGCCCTTCTCCCAATCCCATTTCTCGTAGGCGAGAATGATGTAGACGTCGGGGACCTTGCGCCCCTTCTCCTCGACGAGGCTGATCACGACGGTGTTTTCGGCGTCGTCATCATCGGCATCCTTGTAGCTGTAGGTGGCCTGGCAATCGCGGTTGTCGTCCAGTCCGATCGTCCAGCCGGCGACGCTGGTCTTGGCCGACGCGCCCGAGATCGCGAAAAGGACGCCCGCGGCGATCGCAATCAACAGCCTCATGCGCCCTCCTGCCGTTGCGCAACTCACCTATGGTCGGAGCCGACCTTGTTCCCGAACGCGCCGAGCGTCAATCGAGCCGCCATGGCCGCGGACTTTGCGAAAGCTGCGCGTCCCGGCTAGTTTGCGGCCCATGCTTCGCACGGTTCTCACCCTTCTTGCCCTTCTCGCTGCCGGCTCGGCGTCGGCCCAGGGCTTCACCGCCGGCGCGCTCGCGAGCATGTGCTCCTCCCAGGCACAGGCTGCGAGTTGCGCCTTCTACCTCCAAGGCTATGCCGAGGGCCGCAACCAGGCGCTCGGGCGTCCGACCATCTGCATCCCGCCGAACGCACCGCTGCCGACGGTGGTCGCGGGCTTCGCCGCCCACATCGAGAAGAATCGCCTCGAGGCGAACATCGCGGCAGGACTTGTCGTCGGCAATTACCTGCTCGCGACATATCCCTGCCGCTGAGCGCCCGGTCACGCGGACGGGGTTATCACCCCTTTGCCGGTGGTCTGGCTGTCGAAGAGACGGTAGGCCTCCTCGGCCTCGTCAAGCCGCCAGCGATGCGTGAAGATACGATCGACCGCGATGCCGCGGTCGGCGACGAAGCGCGCACACTCGCCCTGCCCGATCGTCGAGAAGGTCCAGGACCCGATCAGCGTTACCTGCCGCCGCAGGAGATCCGTGCTGACCTCGAGCGTCACCGTGTCGCCCTCGCCAACGAAGCAGGCCTTGCCCCAGGTCCGGACGCAGCGCACCGCCTGCGCCCGCGCGAGCGGCGAGGACGAAGCGTCGAGGGACAGATGCGCGCCGAGCCCGCGAGTGGCGTCGCGGATCGCCTGGACCACGTTCTCCGTCGCCTTCGGATCGATCGTCGCATCCGCCCCGAACTCGCGCGCCCGGGCGAGGCGCTCCGAGCTCACGTCGAGCGCGATCACGCGCGCGCCCATGGCGCTTGCGAGTTGCGTCGCAGCTAGCCCGACCGGGCCCTGGCCGAAGATCGCAATGGTGTGGTCCCCCTGGAGCCCCAGACGGTGCAGGGCCGCCCAGGCGGTGCCGGTGCCGCAGGAGATCGCAGCCCCGGTTTCGAAGGAGAGCTCGTCCGGCAGCGGAACCAAAGTGCGCGCCGGACATTTCATGTAACGCGCATGCGCTCCATGGGCGGTCGCGCCGTACACCTCGGCGACCCCCTCGACGCACAGCTGCATCCAGCCGGTCGCGCAGTGCGGGCAGACCCCGCAGCCGCGGTAGTGATGCTGCATGACGCGCATGCCGATCCGGGCCTCTCGCTCGGGCACGCCTGCGCCGACCGCGACCACGACGCCGCAGGGCTCATGGCCGGCGATCACCGGCCCGTCGCTCATCTTGAAGCCGAGCGAGGCCGCTCCGCCCGCGGCGCGGTAGAACTTGAGATCGCTGCCGCACATGCCCGAGGCCCTGATCTCAAGCACCACCTCGCCCGGTCCCGGCGCCGGATCGGGGAAATCGAGGATCTCGACCTTCCGGTCGCCCGCGAGAACCACCCCCTTCATATCGACATCCTCAAAGCCGCTGTGTGCATTCGCGAAGCAGCTTATCAACCGTGCCGAACCGGGCCACTCCCGCCGAGCCCGCCCAGGCAAAGTCCCGCCAGCGTCTCTACGAGCTCGTCGACGGAGGCGGCGTCGAAGCTCAGATTGAACGGCTCGCGGCTGAGCAACTCGGCGTTCCGGACGAAGGTCATCGGCTGGTTCGCAAGCCACAGCGTTGCGACGAGCCCGTCGCGCCGCGACGTGCCTGCCGGCAGAAAGCGCTCGACGATGCGGCTCGAGAGCACCACCATCGGGAAGGGCCGTTCGGCAGACAGCTTCAGCGCAACCGCGGTCGGGCTCAGCGTTTCCCAGGCGAAGATGCGCAGATAGCGGCTGAACTGGTTCCGCTTGACCAGCGGCAGGAGATATTGCCGCAGGAACAGCCGCAGGGCCTCCTCGCGCGGCAGCGTGCGCGCACCCTCTTCATCCAGAAGGCCCATCTTCTCGAAGGCGTCGCGGGCGGCGATCAGCACCTCGCGGTACAGCCCTTCCTTGCCGCCGAAATGATAGGTGATGGCGGCTTGGTTTGCCTTCGCCTTCGTGGTGATGAGCCGGACCGAGCCGCCCGAGAAGCCGTGCTGGGCGAAGACCGCGGTTGCCGCGTCGACGAGGCCGCGGCGCGTGATCTCCGCCGGGCGTGAGAGGCGCGCCCGGGCCGGCGCGCCGCCCGCGGTGCCGCTCAAGGGATGACGCGATCGAGGAGCGATTCGCCGAGCGAGGCAACGGATTTGAGCGCCCGGCGCGGAGTGCCGAGGAGGTCCTCGGGGATGAAACCCAGCATGCGCGAGGCTTCCTTCGCCGGCGCGGCGCTCGCGACCGCGACGGGGAGCGAATCGCCGAGCGACGCGGGCCGGATCGGAGGGAGGGGCGGAGCTTTCGCGAGCCTGCGCGCGACCGGCAGTGGAGTCCCGACCACAACCGCGATGGTTTCGGCCGGCGCCTCGACCGCTCCGAGGATCGCAGAGGGACCGAGCGAGGTGTCGAGGAAGCGCCCGAACAGCAACGTCGCGGAGGCATAGATCGGCGTCTCGGCTGCGGCGGCCCGGTCGATGATCTTGCCGCTGCGCGCGTCGAGTTTCGGGGGATTCACGATCGAGGCTACGGGCCCGGGCGAGGTTCCGATGCCGTTGGCCAACGTCACCGCCACCGCGGCAGCGGCCACCAGGGGCATGACCACGGCGCCGAGGCGTCTCGACGGCAGTGCGTCAAGCGCTCGGCCACCGCTCGCCACGATCTCGTTCTTGCCTGAGATTGTGATCTCGCGCATGCGCAGCCCCCATCCCGTCGTTTGAAATTCAAACGTTCGTTTGAGGCGGAAGTGGGGCCGCGGCGGGTGGCAGGACCGCGATCCGCCACGGGATGGCAGAAGCGGCTACACCACCCTCAGCTTGATCTCGCCAAGCCCCTCGATCGCGCCGACCATCGTCTGCCCGCGCTCGACCTTGCCGACGCCTTCGGGGGTGCCGGCAAAGATCACGTCGCCGGGCTTCAGCTCGAAAAAGGTCGAGAGATAGGAGACCTGCTCGGCGACCGACCAGATCATGTCCGAGAGATCGGCCTTCTGCTTCACCTGCCCGTCGACCGTAAGCGAGATCGTGCCCTTCGCAGGATGGCCAACCTTAACGACGGGATGGACCGGCCCGACCGGGCCCGAATGATCGGCCCCCTTGCCGAGTTCCCAGGGGCGGCGCAGGTCCTTTGCCTGCTGCTGCAGGTCGCGCCGGGTCATGTCGAGCCCGACCGCATAGCCGTACACGCAGTCGAGCGCCCTCTCCACCGGGATGTTCTTGCCGCCTTTCGCGAGGAAGGCGACGAGCTCGATCTCAAAATGATAGTCGCTGGTCTGCGATGGGTAGGCGTGCTCCGCGGTCATCCCTTCCGGCACGACATGCACGGTGTCGGCGGGCTTCATGAAGAAGAACGGCGGCTCGCGGCTCGGATCGCCGCCCATCTCGCGGGCGTGGGCCGCGTAGTTGCGGCCGACGCAATAGACGCGGCGGACCGGGAACGCGTCGTTCGTGCCCGCGACCGGTATGGCGGGGCGCTGCGGTTCGGTGATGACGGAGGGCATGGCTGGAACCTTGGTTGCGGGCGCTCCTCTACAGCGCCGCGCGCGCTTGCGCCAGGGAGCGCGCGGGACATCGCGCCCGGCTTAGCTCCCGCCCGCCTTCTTGACCTCATGGCGCATCAAGAGCGGCGTCTGAGCGAGCGCGAAGGCGATGGTCAGCGGCATGATGCCGAAGACCTTGAAGCTGACCCAGAAGTCGGTTGTCTGCGTGCGCCAGACGATCTCGTTCAGCGCTGCAAGCACGAAGAAGAACAGCGCCCAGCGCAAGGTCAGCTTGCGCCAGCCCTCCTCCGTAAGGTCGAACATCGAATCGAGCACGATCGCGAGGAGCGGCTTGCGAAAATAGAGGCCCCCGAGCAGCACGAGCCCGAACAGCGTGTTCACGATGGTCGGCTTGAGCTTGATGAAAAGCTCGTCCTGCAGCGCGAGCGTCAGCCCCCCGAACGCGACAACCACCACGCCGGAGACCAGCGGCATGATCGGGAGCTTCCGCACGAGTCCGTAGTGGGCGCCGAGCGCGATCACCGTGGCCACGATGAAAAGGCCGGTCGCCGTGAAGATCCCGGCGCGCTGGTTCGCGAGGAAGAAGATGACGAGCGGCCCGAGCTCGAGGGCAAGCTTGAGGAACGGGTTGAGCGCCCGGGCGGGCGGAACGGTCTCGACCTGATCGGAGAGCATGATTTACAGAAGCCTCGGGCTGGTTCTTTACCGTCGGGCCCCAGACACGTCCATCAACATCAAGAACATTGTTGCGGCGCCGCTTGATCCGCGGCTGCGCCGCGCCATCTTGGCGGCATGAATCGCCGCAGGCTGCTGAAGCTCATCGGCCTGCCCGGCCTCGCCGCCGTCACGGGCGCCGGCTACGTCACCGCCGCGCGCAGCCGCAACCGCTACTACCAGGGCCCGCCGAGCGACCATTTCGACGGCGTCCGCTTCTCGAACCTCGACGG
Source organism: Microvirga sp. (assembly GCA_029266525.1). Classification (GTDB taxonomy): domain Bacteria; phylum Pseudomonadota; class Alphaproteobacteria; order Rhizobiales; family Beijerinckiaceae; genus JAJKJG01. Next base: position 55,753 of record JAQSWQ010000039.1, on the reverse strand, counting down.
ATCGAAGGATCGCGGGTTTGCCGAGTTCCTGCGCTGGCAGTTGGGCGGCGGGCGCGAGGATTGGCCCGGGAGCTATCCGAGCCCCTTTCACGACCGGCCGCCGGCACGGGTCGACGGCCTGCGCGTCACGCTCGTCGGCCATGCCAGCCTCCTGATCCAGACCGCCGGCGTGAACGTCCTGGTCGACCCGCACTGGTCCGAACGCGCGAGCCCCGTCTCCTTCGCCGGACCACGGCGCGTGAACCCCCCAGGCATCGCCTTCGAGGATCTCCCGCCGATCGACGCGGTGCTCATTACCCACAATCACTACGATCATCTCGACCTGCCGACAGTAGCGCGGCTCTGGCACGCGCACCGGCCGCGCATCCTCGCGCCGCTCGGCAACGACGCGATCATCCGCGCCTATGACGATGCTATTCCTGTCGAGACCGGCGACTGGGGCGCCGCCTTCGCGCTCAGCGGCAGCGTCACGGCCCATCTCGTGCCGGCGCTGCACTGGTCGGCCCGGGGCCTGAACGACCGCCGCATGGCCCTCTGGGGCGCCTATGTCCTCGCGACCCCCTCGGGCCAAATCCATCACGTGGGCGACACCGGCTATGGCGACGGCGCTGTCTTCCGCGCGGTGCGCGAGCGCTTCGGCCGGATGCGCCTGGCGACGCTCCCGATCGGCGCCTACGAGCCGCGCTGGTTCATGCGGCCCCAGCACATGAATCCCGAGGAGGCGGTCCGCGCAATGCAGGATCTCGGCGCCGAGCAGGCCTTGGGCCACCACTGGGGCACCTTCCGCCTGACCGACGAAGGCATCGAGCGACCGATCGAGGCGCTCGCCGCCGCGCTGCAGGCGCAGGGCGTGCCGGCCGAGCGATTCAGGGCGATGCGACCGGGCGAGGTGTGGGCTCCCGCTCGTCACGGCCGGGCTTGACCGGCTATCCCTACCGATGGAGCACCGGCGCGACACCTCGGGTCGGGGCAGAGTCTATTGTCGGGCCGGCCGGAGGCGGTGCCGATGCCGCCGCCCGTGAACGGCGCGGCAAAGCAGGCGTCACTTCGGCTGCACGAAGATGTTCAGCTCGAGCTCGGCGTCGGAGGCGTCCTTCGGATCGTTCACGAACTCCTCGATGATCGGGTCCTGCACCGCGATGCCCTTGGCCTCGAGGTAGATCTCGATCATGTCGTAGGTCGACTCGACCTCATCGTAGGCGTTCTTGTGCGTGAAGCGCAGCGCCTTGCCGGCCGGCGTCATACCGAAGCGGATCTCGTTCGTCAGGAGCGTCTTGCCGTCCGGCGGCCGCGCGATCGGGATCAGCGCGTCGTATTGGAAGCTGCCGTCCGGGTTGAACTGCTGAAAGATCGCGAGCGGGCGGCCGGCCGGCGCGATGCCGGCCTTACCGAGCTCCTCCTCGAGCTTCCGGAAGGCCTCGCGGATGGTGGTGAAGCCTTCCTCGCTCTTGCTGGTGCCCGAGATGATCGCGGCGGGTTTGCCCGGGAGCGTCACCTCCGCAACATCGGTGTCGCCTGCACCGGGAACGAGAACCGGGCGCGCGGAGCTTGCAGAGGGGGGAGGCGCGGGCTGGGCCGGGCTCGCCGGTGCGGGCTGGCTTGGCGCGGCGGGAGCCTGGGCCGGCGCAGTTTGCGCGAGGGCACCCTCGTCGGTGCCCAGGCCGAGCACGAGCACGACCGAAAAGACCTTCCATCCCGCAACCATCAGCGCACCTGTGGTTAGTCCGAGGGGTGTCGCCCGGACGAGAGACATAGGTTGGTTCGGGCCGGCTTTCGAGGCAAGCGGCTCGCGACTCGCGGAAAATACCGCTTTGGCCCATATAGCGGCCGTGATGAGCGCGCTTGCAAACCGCCGGTTTCTCAAGATGAACGGCCTCGGCAACGAGATCGTGATCGTGGATTTGCGCGGCACCAAACTGAAGGTTGCGCCCGCGGAGGCACGCGCCATTGCGGCCGACCCGCGCTCACGCTTCGACCAGCTCATGGCGATCCACGATCCGCGCACGCCCGATACCGACGCCTTCCTCCGCATCTACAACACCGACGGCTCGGAATCCGGCGCCTGCGGCAACGGCACGCGCTGTGTCGCCTGGGCGATGCGCGACGATCCGGTCATGGCGCAGCCGGGCGACGGCCCGCTTCTTTTCGAGACCAGGGCCGGGCTCCTGCCGGTGTCCCGCGACGGCGATCGCAGTTTCAAGGTGGACATGGGCAGGCCGCTCCTGCGCTGGGATGAGATCCCGTTGCGCGATCCCTTCCAGGACACCCGCTACATCGAGCTGCAGATCGGCCCGATCGACGCACCGATCCTGCATTCGCCGTCCACGGTCAGCATGGGTAACCCGCATGCGATCTTCTGGGTCGACGACGTTGCGGCCTACGATCTTTCCCGCATCGGGCCAATGCTCGAGAACCACCCGATCTTCCCCGAGCGCGCCAACATCTCGCTGGCGCAGGTCGTGGCACCGGACCGCATCCTGCTGCGCGTCTGGGAGCGCGGGGCAGGCTTGACCAAGGCCTGCGGCTCTGCTGCCTGCGCGGCGCTTGTCGCCGCGGCGCGCAAGAAGCTCACCGGACGCGAGGCGACCGTGACGTTGCCGGGCGGCGACCTCTTGATCGAGTGGCGCGAGGACGACCACGTCACCATGACCGGTCCGGTCGAGCTCGAATGGGAAGGCGTATTGTCGCCGTCGCTCTTCGCGGGGGCGGCGTGATGGGCGTCGAGGTGGTGACGTTCGGCTGCCGGCTCAACACCTACGAGTCGGAATCGATGCGCGCTCAGGCCGAGGCCGCAGGGCACGAGGACGTCGTGATCGTCAACACCTGCGCCGTGACGGCCGAGGCGACGCGCCAGGCGCGGCAGTCGATCCGCCGGCTTGCGCGCGAGAACCCGCAGAAGCGCATCGTCGTGACCGGCTGCGCCGCCCAGGTCGAGCCCGAGAGCTTCGCCAGCCTGCCCGGCGTGTCGCAGGTCGTCGGCAACGACGCCAAGATGAGGGCGGGCACCTGGGAGGCGCTGCGCGTCGGCGGCGGTGAGCCGATCCGTGTCGACGACATCTTCTCGGTGAAGGAGACCGCCCTCCATCTGATCGACGGTATGCGCGGGCGTACCCGCGCCTTCGTCCAGGTGCAGAACGGCTGCGACCACCGCTGCACCTTCTGTATCATCCCCTATGGCCGCGGGAACTCGCGCTCGGTGCCGATGGGTGCGGTCGTCGATCAGATCCGCACGCTCGTCGAGCACGGCGCGCTCGAAGTCGTCCTCACGGGCGTCGACGTGACCAGCTACGGCAAGGACCTGCCCGGCGCGCCGAAGCTCGGCACGCTCGTCAGGAGCATCCTGCGCAACGTGCCGGAGCTGCCGCGGCTGCGCCTGTCCTCGATCGACTCGGTCGAGGCCGACGACCACCTTCTGGACGCGCTCGCGACCGAGGGGCGGCTCATGCCGCATCTGCATCTTTCGCTCCAGGCCGGCGACGACCTCGTGCTCAAGCGCATGAAGCGGCGCCATCTGCGCGACGACGCGATCCGCTTCTGCGATCAGGTTCGGCGGCTGCGGCCCAACGTAGTGCTCGGCGCCGACATGATCGCCGGCTTCCCGACGGAGACCGAAGACATGTTCGCCCGCTCGCTTGATCTCGTCGGCGAATGCGGGCTGACCCACCTGCACGTCTTTCCCTTTTCGTCCCGGCCCGGCACGCCCGCCGCGCGCATGCCGCAGGTCGCGCGCGAGGTCGTGAGGGAACGCGCGAAGCGCCTGCGCGAGAAGGGCACCGAGGCGCTCGCGCGCCATCTCGAAGGCGAGCTCGGCGCCCGCCGCAGCGTGCTGACCGAGAGCGACGGCATCGGTCGCACCGAGGCCTTCACGCTGGTCCGCTTCCCGGCCCCGGTCCGGGCCGGCGAGATCCGCGAGGTCGCGATCGCCGGCCATGACGGGCGCGAGCTGCTCGCCGCCTGAGCGGCCGCGAGGCGTCGAGCAGATCCAACCAGATCGATTCCAGCGATGAGCGAGATGCAGAAGCGCAAACCAGGTCTTTGGGACCGCCTCCTCGGGCGCGAGCCTGCGGAGCCCGCCAAACCTGAGGAGAGGGAGAGGACGCCCGATCCGGCTGCGTCCGCCTACGAGGGAACGCCGGATTTCACCACCGCTGCCGCGGCCGGCGACCTGCCGCCGGTCGAGCCGGCGGCGACGCAGGCGTCTCCCGACCTGCCGGCGGAGGGGAAGGCCGCAGCGGAGCTTGCCGGCGCGGACCTGCAGCCGGTGGAGGGCCGCGAGCCGCAGGGCGCGGCGCCGAAGGAACCCGTCCCCCGCGCCGAGCCCGAGCCGGCACCGGCCCTGCCTGCCGTATCCCAGCCGAAGAATTGGTGGCGCCGCCTCGCCGACGGGATGCGGCGCACCTCCTCCTCGATCGGCGAGAGCGTCACGAGCCTTCTCGTGAAGCGCAAGCTCGACGCAGCGACGCTCGAGGAGCTCGAGGACGTGCTCGTGCAGGCCGATCTCGGCATCGAGAGCGCTTCCCGCATCGCGCAGGCGATCGGTCACGGCCGCTACGACAAGGAGATCTCGCCGGCCGAGGTGAAGGCGATCATGGCTGCCGAGGTGGAGAAGGCGCTCGCGCCCGTGGCGAGGCCGCTCGCCATCGACCGCGCACGCCGACCTTTCGTTCTGCTGGTGGTCGGGGTCAACGGCTCAGGCAAGACCACCACGATCGGCAAGCTAGCTCAGAAGTTCCGCGCCGACGGCCTGAAGGTCATGCTCGCCGCGGGCGACACCTTCAGGGCCGCCGCGATCGAGCAGCTCAAGGTGTGGGGCGAGCGCACCGGCGTGCCGGTCGTCGCGCGCGAGCAGGGCGCCGACCCCGCCGGGCTCGCCTTCGACGCGATCGAACAGGCGCGGCGCGAGGGGGCTGACGTGCTCCTCGTCGATACCGCTGGGCGGCTCCAGAACAAGACGCAGCTCATGGCCGAGCTCGAGAAGGTGGTGCGGGTGGTCAAGAAGGTCGACCAAGCGGCGCCGCACGCGACGCTGCTCGTGCTCGACGCGACGGTCGGTCAGAACGCGCTCTCGCAGGTCGAGCTGTTCCAGAAGGCGGCGGGGGTGACCGGGCTCATCATGACAAAGCTCGACGGCACCGCCCGGGGAGGCATCCTGGTTGCTCTTGCACAGAAGTTCGGCCTGCCGGTGCACTACATCGGCGTCGGCGAAGCGATCGACGACCTCCAGCCCTTCACGGCCCGCGACTTCGCCCGCGCCATCGCCGGGCTCGAGGAGGACACTTAGACGAGCGCCGAAGCGATGTCAGTCTTGGCGGTCGAAGGAGAGGATCTCATCGACGGAGCGAAGATCGAGCAAAGGGCGCGCATGCCAATGGCAACGGATGTTCAGCCCATCTGCGAGGGAAGGAACAATGACAGCGATGGGAAGGCCACGAGGATCGCGAGCCGGATCAGGTCGGTGACGATGAACGGCATCACGCCCCGATAGATCGTCTCGATCTTCACGTCCTTGGCGATCGAGTTGATCACGAACACGTTGATGCCGATCGGCGGCATGACCATGCCGAGCGTCACCACCATCACCACGATCACCCCGAACCAGATCGGGTCGAAGCCGAGTTGCGTGATCACCGGGAAGACGATCGGGATGGTGAGAAGGATCATCGCGAGCTCGTCCATGAGCCCGCCGAGGACGAGGTACATCAGGATGATCACCCCGAGGATGCCGTAAGGACCGAACGGCAGGCCGAGCATGAAGGTCGTGATGCTCTGCGTGGCGTTCGTTACCACGAGGAAATAGCCGAACAGGAACGCGCCGATGATGATGGTGAAGATCGCAGCCGAAGTCCGAACGCTCTCGACGAGGCAGGCCATGATCGCCTGACGGGACAGGCGTCGGCGGGCGAGCCCGATCAGGAAGGCTCCGCCCGCTCCCATGCCGGCCGCCTCCGTCGCGGTGAACAGGCCGCCATACATGCCGCCGATGATGAAGAGGAAGAGGAGCGCGGTCGCCCAGACGTCGCCGAGCGAGGCGATGCGCTCGCGGGCGTCCGACCGCGGGCCGCGCGGCATGATCTCGGGCCGAAAGGCGCCGATGATCTGGATCGTGATGATGTAGAGCGCAACCGCTAGGAGGCCGGGAATGATGCCGGCGACGAAGAGCCTGGAGATGTCCTGCTCGGTGAGCACGCCGTAGATCGCGAAGATCACCGATGGGGGGATCATGATGCCGAGCGTCCCGCCGGCCGCGATCACGCCCGTGCTGAAGCCGGTTGCGTAGCCTGCCTTGCGCATCTCGGGCAACGCGATGTTGGTCATGGTGGCGGCGGTCGCGACCGACGAGCCGTTGATCGCCGCAAACCCGGCGCAGGCCATGACCGTGGCCATGGCGAGCCCGCCGCGGCGATGGGCGAGCCAAGCGTTCGAAGCCCGGAACAGCTCGCGGCTTATGCCCGAGGCCGTCGCGAAGGAACCCATCAGGATGAACAGCGGGATCACCGCGAGGTCCCAATCGGTCGAGACGCGGATCGGCGACTGGGCGAGGAGATTGAGGGCGGGATAGAGCGAGGACAGAAGCGCGAAGCCCGCGACGCCGACGATCCCCATCGCTATGCCGATCGGCACGCGTAGCGCCATCAGCACGAACAGCGCCGCGAAGCCGACGGCTGCGACGGTCTCGCGCTCCACTCAGGTCTCCTCGCCGCGCCCGAGCCGTGCGAGGCGGATCGCGAGGAGCAGTGTCGCAAAGGCGATGCCCAGCCCGGCGAGGAGGTGGAAGGGCCAGATCGGCAGGCGGATGTCGAAGGTCGCCTCGCCGCTGCGCCAGGTGCTCATGATCTTCTGCGCGAGCATGACCGCGAACACCGCCATGAAGACGAGCGTGATCGCGGTCGCCACCATGTCCAGCCGGCGCCGCCCGGCGGGCGGGAGCAGTTGCCAGAGGATGTCGACCTGAATGTGCTCGTTTCGGAAGCTGGTCGAGGCGATGCCCCAGAACATCGCGGTCGCGAGCATCAGGCGCGACACGTCGAAGCCGTCGGGGATCGCGAAGCCGAACGTGCCGCGCAAGCTCACGCTGACGAAGGTGACGAAGGCGATCGCGCCGAGGAAGACGCCAGCGGCCTTTTCGGTCCGCAGGACCCAGGCGTCCATGGCGGCGCTTCAGGCGGTCAGAACGAGGCGCTCCGTTTCTTCAACTCGTCCTTGAGCTCGCCGAGCACCTGATCGGGGTTGAGGCCCTTCCTCCCGACCTCGGCCGACCACTCCTTGGCAAGCGGGTCGACGATCTTGCGCCACTCCTCGAGCTCGGCGGCGCTGGGCGCGGTCAGCGTGTGACCTGCCATGCCGCGCAGCTTGTCGCGGCCCGATTCCTCCTTGTCGGCCCAGGCGCCGGAGATCTTTTCCGCCCACTCGGTGTTGCAGTGATTGTCGATGACCCGCTTCTGCGCCGCCGACATGCCCTCATAGGTCCCCTTGTTCATCGCAAGCACGAACAGGCTGACATAGAGCGGCGCGTCCATGTGGAACTTGGCCGCCTTGTCGATGCCGAACAGGATGATCGAGTCCCAGGGAAAGGTGATGGCGTCGGCGACGCCGCGCTCCATCGCCTCGCGTGCCTCGGGGGCCGAGACTTGCACGTTGGTCGCGCCGAGCATCGTGACCATGCGGCCGACGGTGGCGTTCGCCGAGCGCACCTTGAGGCCCTTCACGTCCTCGGGACGAGTGATCTTCTTCTTCGAGTGGAAGGTCCCGGGCGCGTGCACCCAGGTGGCGCAGACCTTCACGTCGCCCATCTCCTGTGCCGCGTATTTGCGGTACCACGCGTCGAAGGCCGCGGAGCCCGACTTGCCGTTCGCGAACAGCAAGGGGAGCTCGGCCGCGCCGATGATCGGGAAACGGCCGGGTTGGTATCCGGGGTTGATGTAGGCGAGGTCAGCGATGCCGTCGCGGGCCATGTCGTAATGATCCTTGGCCTGGCCGAGCTGCTGCGCGGGAAAGAGCTGGTACCGGATGGTCCCGCCCGAGGCCTCCTGCACCGACTTGCCCCAGGTATCGAACGCCGCGTGGAGCGCATGCGCAGGCGGCAGCCAATGGGCGATCTTCAGGGAGACGGTCTTGTCCTGCGCCGAAGCCGGGGCGGCGAGCCCGAGCGCCGAGAGCGCGACCGCGGCCGCCGAGATCAAGCCCTTCATCCGATCCTCCCTTCGCCGAGCCGTTCGGCGGCATTTGAGACCGAAGCCTGGAGGCTTGTAAACACGGGGTGAGGAAGGATCCGCCATGACGCGGCCGGCGTTCTGGCCCGCGCCTGCCGCCATTGACAGGCAAGCGCCGCTTGGGAACATCGCGCCGGCATTCGCGGGAGGATTTCAGATGGCGGCAAGGATCGGTTGGGAAGGCGTGTTTCCGGCGGTCACCACCCAGTTCCGGAAGGATTTCAGCCTCGATCTAGAGGGGACCGCGAAGGTCATCGAGGGGCTGATCCGCGACGGCGTCTCGGGGCTCATTGTCTGCGGAACGGTCGGCGAGAACACCTCGATGAGCCGCGCCGAGAAGATCGCCGTGATGGAAACCGCGAAGGGCGTCGCCCGCGGGCGCGTGCCGGTCATCGCCGGCATCGCTGAGTTCACCACTGCCTTTGCCTGCGAGACCGCGAAGGAGGCAGCCCGGGTCGGCATCGACGGCGTGATGGTGATGCCGGCTCTGGTCTACTCCTCGAAGCCGCATGAGACGGCGGCCCATTTCCGCACCGTCTCCCAGGCGACCGATCTGCCGGTGATGGTCTACAACAATCCCCCGATCTACAAGAACGACGTCACCCCCGACATCCTCGCCTCGCTCGCCGATTGCGACACCGTCGTCTGCTTCAAGGATTCCTCCGGCGATACGCGCCGCTTTATCGACACCCGCAACATGGTGGGCGACCGCTTCGTGCTGTTCGCGGGGCTCGACGACGTGGTGGTCGAGAGCGTGATGGTCGGCGCGGTCGGCTGGGTGTCTGGCATGTCGAACGCCTTCCCGCGCGAGGGCGAGACGCTGTTCCGCCTCGCCCGCGCCGGGCGCTACGAGGAGGCGATGCCGCTCTACGAGTGGTTCATGCCGCTCCTCCACCTCGACGCCCGTCCGGACCTCGTGCAGTGCATCAAGCTGTGCGAAGCCATCATGGGCCGCGGTTCGGCGCTGACCCGCCCGCCGCGGCTGCCGCTCGAGGGCACCGACAAGGCTCATGTCGAAGCCGTGATGGCGAAAGCGCTCGCGAACCGGCCGAAGCTGCCGGAGGTGGGCCTCAAGGAAGCGGCGTAAGCGCGGCGGCGTTCGACCCGGGGAGTAACAAGCAACGCGGGCAGCGCTGCGCCTATCCATCCGAGACGTGGTGGGCGTATGATGCCCTTGATGCGGTTCGGCCCTGATAAAAAAGGGCAGCCGCGGGAACGGGGGCTGACCGGCCGAGGAGGCGCGGATGCTGCCCGATCTCTTGCGCCGCAAGCAGACCCATTTCGTGCTCTGGCGTCCACGCGAGACCGACCCTCCGCCGGCCGTGGTGCTCGGGACCTTCCAGAACGGCAATCCGCCGAGCTTCGCGGAGCACCGCCGGGCGCCGTTGAGGCGAGCTGCCGGATTCCCGGATCTCTGGGAGGTGGCCGCAGCCGAGTGCGGCTTGCTCGACGGTCAAGTCTATCACTATTGGTTCGAGGTCGCCGACAGCGATCCCCGGCGGCAGGGGCGAAGGCGGATCCTCTGCACCGATCCGACCGCCTGCACGGTGGATTGGCGCCTCCTCGCGCCGCGCCTGCCGCCTTATGGCGAGGACGACCGCGATCCCGCCGCGGTCGTCGGCTTCTTCGGCGGCGCGCTTATCCCGGTCGACCCCGGCGGCGAGCGAGCCGACTGGGCGGACGATCCGGCCATGGCGTCGCTCCCGGCGAACAACAAGCTGGTCATCTATGAGCTCCCCACGACCTGGAGCCGTCTCCAGGAGTTCGAGCCCGGGTTCTCGCTCGGCACCGGCACCTTCCGCGACGTGCGCGCCCTGATCGAGCTGGATGCCGAGTCGGTCGCATTCGCCGACATGCCGGCGCTCGAACGCGGCCGGGCCCACCTGATCGAGCTCGGGGTCAACGCGCTCGAGCTCCTGCCGCCGGCGGACAGCTTCGTCGACCGGGAATGGGGCTATGCGACGAGCAACTACTTCGCCCCGGACCACGATCTCGGCTTTCCCCGAGGGCACGCTTCGCCGACGGCCTCGAGCGATCTCGCCAGCCTCGTGAAGAGCTGCCACCGCAACGGCGTCCGCTTCTTCATCGACGTGGTCATGGCCTTCGCCACGCGCTGGTCCTACGAGACCGTCAACTTCCTCGACTTCCACGTCCACCGCGGCACCGGCGATCCGGAGGAGGACGATCGCCAGGATTTCGGCGGCGCTCTCTTCAAGTATGGCTTCCGCACCGAAGGCTACGACCCGATCTCCGGAGAGCGCAGGAGCATGGTGCCTGCGCGGCGGATCATGCTTGCCCATCTTTCGCGATGGCTGCTCGACTTCCGCGCCGACGGCGTGCGGATGGACAGCGTCGTGAACTTCGGCAGCTGGGACTTCATCCAGGAGTTCAAGGATCACGGGCGGGCGGTTTGGCGAGACCGCGCCGGAGAGCAGGGGCTCTCCGGCCCCGCCGCGGAGCAGCGCTTCCTGGTCGTCGCGGAGGAGCTCGCGGTCCCGGTCGATCTCGTCCGGCAGCATCGGGTCGACAGTCTCTGGAACGAGGAGTTCAAGCGCATGGTGCGGGCCGCGATCCTCGGCCGGAACGACGACAAGGAGCCCAGCTTCGAATGGACGGTGCGCAAGCTCGTCGACTGCCGGCTGCTCGGATTCGAGGACGGCGCCCAAGCCGTGAACTACGTGACCTCGCACGATGTCGAGGGCTTCCGCAACGAGCGCCTCTTCAACTTCCTCGAGAACAACGGCGTCGCCGACAAGGAGCGTCGGATCAAGCTCGCCTTCGTGTGCCTGTTCACCGCGGTCGGCATTCCGATGATCCTTGCGGGCGAGGAGTTCGCCGATCAGCACGACCTGCCGCTCAAGCATCCGCCGAAGCAGGTCGACCCGGTGAATTTCGGCCGCCTCGGGGAGCCGTGGCGCCGCGGTATTTTCGATTACGTGGCGCGATTGGCGCGACTGCGCACCACCTCCGAGGCGCTCGCGGTCAACGACACCGATTTCATCCACGTCGATTTCGAACAGGGCAAGCGCGTGCTGGCTTGGCGGCGTGGCCGGGCCGGAGGCGAGACCGTGATCGTGGTGGCGAACTTCTCCGATTTCGGCACGCCCGAGCCCTTCAATGGCCGTTCGGAGTACGTCGTGAACAACTGGCCCGCGACGCCCGCCGGCCGGCGATGGCGCGAGATCACGCAGGAGCGCGACGTGCCGACCGAGTGGGCCGGACGAGAGCCGATCTTCCCCTGGGAGGCGAAGGTCTATGTCCTGATCTGAACGCCCGACTGCCGCCGAAGCCCCGCGCCGGGACGCGGGGCTTCTGCTCAGGAGATCGAGCGGCTCAGCAGGTGGTCACCCAGGCTTGGCGCCAGCCATAGGGCGTCGCGACCCATTGCAGGGTCTGGGAGCAGCCCCAGCCGTAGGACGCCGGGTAGTAACCGCCATAGTAGCCGTAGCCGCCAGAGGGGTAGTAGCTCGATGCCGCCGCGGCCCCGATGAGGGCCCCGGCGGCGAGCGCTCCTGCGCCCCAGCCCCAGTTGCGGTACGGCCGGTAATAGCCGTAGCGGTAGGGGCGGTAGCCGTAGCCGCCGCGCCAGCCGCCGCCCCAGGCCCCGCCGCGCCAGGCCACGGCTGCCGGACGGAACCCTCCGCCCCAGCCGCCGCGATAGCCGAAGCCGCCGCCGCGCCAGCCGACCGCCGCCGGACGGAAACCTCCGCCCCAGCCGCCGCGATAGGCGAAGCCGCCGCCGCGGAAGCCGCCGCCGCCCCAGCCCCGGCCGCCGAAGGGCCGGGCGGACGCATCCTCGGGGACCATGGTGAGGCCGACCGCGACCACCGCGGCCGACAAGGTCAAGAACTTCTTCATGGAACGCCTCCGTGACACGCACGGACCTCGACCGGAGGAGAGGCCCGCGATCGAGGTTAACACCAAATCACATCCATGGGATGCGCCTGCCGCGCCTTCGACTTTCGTCGAGTTTCGGGCTCAGCCGTCGGCGGCGGCAAGCACTGCGGCGAGAAGAACGTTGGCGCCCGCGATCAGATCGTGCGGCGCGGTGTATTCGGCCGGATTGTGCGACAGCCCCTTCACGCTCGGGACGAAGATCATGACCGAGGGCGCGACACGCGCCATCAGCTGCGCGTCATGGCCGGCGCCGGAGACCATGCGCCGGACCGGCAGGTCGAGCATGCGCGCGGCGCTCTCGATCGAGGCGGCGAGCCGCTCGTCGAAGCGCACGGCCGGGAAGCGGGCGAGCTCGCGGATCGCAAGCCCGACCTTCTCCTCCGCGGCGATCGCCTCGGCGAAGGCGCGCAGGCGCCGCTCGGCCTCGGCCAGGCGGGAGTCGTCGGGATTGCGGATGTCGATCGTGAGCACGGCTCGGCGAGGCACCACGTTGACGTTGCCCGGCTCGAAGGCGATCTCGCCGGCATTGGCGACCTGGCCGTCGATCTCGCGCGTCAAACCGCGTGCGAAGGCGATGATGCGGGCAGCGGCGTAGCCAGCATCGCGCCGGTAGCTCATAGGCGTGGTGCCGGCGTGGTTCGCCTCGCCGGAAAGCGCGAATTCGAGCCAGGTGATCGCCTGCACGCCAACCACCGCGGCGATGCCGCCGCCCTCGGCGTCGAGGATCGGGCCCTGCTCGATGTGGAGCTCGAGATAGGCGTGGGCTTCGAGAAACCCGGGCTCCGCCTCGCCGGCGTAGCCGATGCGCTTAAGCTCGTCCGCCAATCCCAGCCCCTCGCGGTCGCGGGTTGCCGAGACCTGATTGACCGAGAGCGCGCCCGTCCAGACGCAGCTTCCCATCATGTCGGGCTGGAAGCGCGCGCCCTCCTCGTTGGTGAAGGCGATGACCGCGATCTGGCGCCTCGGCGCGATTCCCGCCTCCTTGAGCGCGGCCACCACCTCGAGCCCGGCGAGCACCCCGAGCGCGCCGTCGTAGCGCCCGCCGGTCGCGACGGTGTCGATATGGGAGCCGAGCATCACGGCGGGCCCGTCGGTCTCGCCGGCCATGATCCCGACGATGTTGCCGATGCGATCGACGCGGACATCGAGGCCGAGCTCGCGCATCCATGAGACCAGAAGGTCGCGGCCCTGGCGGTCCTCGTCGGAAAGCGCGAGCCGACGGCAGCCGCCGTCGCCGGTGTCGCCGATGCGGGCGAGCGTCTCGAGGCGCCACAGCAGGCGGTCGCCGGCGATGCGCAGGTTGGTCGGATGCGTCATGCGGGCATCATCGGCGACGGGAGGCCGAGAAGCCAGCTGCCCGCCGGACGGCGCGCCGTTGTTCCTTGGGCTTTCGTCCGCGTGGGCCGATTCTCCCGCCGCGCGATCCTGGCCTCCGTGGGGCGGCGAAGTCGATCCGCCGCATCGCCGGAAACGGGAGTGGCGGGGGCGACCGCCGCAGGTGCGAATCCGGTGGGCTCCGTGCGCCCAAGCCGCTGATTCGCCTCAATTTCGTTGCCATGCTCGGCAGACAAGGAGCGCCGTATTTCCATCGGCGCGTGCGCCAGCACACCTCGCCGAAACCTTTGGCTTCTACGATCCGCTTCGCATGAATACCGGGGCAGCGGTCGCCATGAGCGGCCCGATGAAGCGCAAGATCGCGGCGATCCTCGCCGCGGACGTCGCCGGCTATTCGCGCCTCGTTTCCGAGGACGAGGAAGAGACGCTGACCCGGCTCGGCGCCTTCCGGCAGGTCTTCGACGATTTCGTCAAGCGCTCCGGCGGGCGCATCTTCAATACCGCCGGCGACTCGGTGATGTGCGAGTTCGACTCGGCGGTCGAGGCGGTGCGCTGCGCGATCGACATCCAGGAGAGCTTGCGCACCCGCAACCGCCCCTACCCGCCGAACCGGCGCCTGCAGTTCCGCATCGGCATCACGATCGGCGATGTGGTCGAGCGCAACGGGGACCTTCTCGGCGACGGGGTCAACATCGCGGCACGGCTCGAGAGCCTCGCCGAGCCTGGCGGCATCTGCGTGTCGCGCTCGGTGCACGAGGCGGTCGCGAACAAGATTTCGGTGCCTTTCCGCGACATCGGCGAGCGTCAGGTCAAGAACATTCCGAACCGCGTCCATGCCTTCGTGGTGGCCTGGCCGGCGGGCGAGCCGGAGATTCCGCCGGCGACGCGGCCCGAGGCGCGCGAGCCGCGCTCGCCGGGGCCGTGGCTCCTGGTCGGCGCCGGTATTCTCGCCGCGGCGGTGTTCGGCGTCGTGATCTTCGGGCCGAGCCCGTCCGCCCCGCCCATCGCTCCGCCGAAGCAGGCGGAAGCACCGGTGCGACCCGGCGAGCCAATCAGGCAGGCCGAGACGGCGCCGAAACAGCCCGAACCAACGAAGCAGGTCGAAACGCCGCCGAAGCCGGCGGAGCCCGCCAAGGAGCCGGCCCGGACCGAGCCCACCGCGCAACCGCCGCAGCCGCCGCTCCCGGCCGACCCGGCGGAAGCCTTCGCCAAGCTCGCGCAGCAGGGCGGCATCCTCCCCAACGCCAGGACCGCGCCCGAGCTCTACCACAACGCCCGCATCCACGAGGAGCGCGGCGAGCCGGCGCAGGCCCGGCGCGCCTATCAGGCATTGGCGTCGCTCGGAACCGACTATGTCGACCCGCATCTGCGCTACGCGGCGCTTCTGCGCGTCCAGGACGGACGCGCCGGCGCGCGCCAGCTCTATGCCGGCCTGATGCGCGAGAAGCCCGCGCGCCCGCTCGGCCTCGTCCATGCGCTGCAGCTCGAGGGTGCCGAGCGCCGCGCCAAGGTCGAAGCCTTCGCCAACGCGAATCCCGACTACGCGCCCGCGCATTATCTCCTTGCGGAGGAGCATTCCGAGGATCGTATCGGCACGCAGACCCTGACCGATCGCCGGCTCGAGTTCGACGCGCTCGAGCGCTTCCTCGATGCGGAGGCGCAAGGTCGGCTGCAGCCCTTCTTCCTCGACCAGTCCCTGCTCGGGCAATGGCTCGACAAGGCGCGCAAGCGCAAGGCCGCGATCGAGAGCTTCTTCCAGAGCGCGCCGACGAAGCCGACCGCGTCCTTCACGCGCTCGAACTCGGGCTGGACCGCCGCCTTCGCCCTGCCCGAGGCGGCGACCGCGCTTTCGGTGCGGGTGGGGGAGGCCGGCGAGTTCAAGTCGACGGGCTTCGCGCAAGGCGCCGACCAGCGCACCGGCAAGCCCGCGCCGCTGCCGACCATCGAGTTGCCGCCGGGCCAGGAGCGCACGACCCTCTATGTGCGCTACGACGACGCCACCGGCCGCACGGCGGGACCGTTCCCGATCGCCTTCGATCCGCAGGCGGCGCTCGTCGCCTCGCAGCGCGAGGTGCTCGAGCGCTTTCCCAACGCCTGGGTGGCGTTCCGCGCGGACATGCCGAACGTCCTCTACTACACGCACCTGATCAGCTATCGCTGCGCGATCGAGCACGCAGAGATGGGGCTCGACGAGGGCCCGCTGGTGATCGACCTGCCGCTGCCGCCCTGCGACGAGACCAACCCTCATGCCGTGCCCGCGGACATGCGGCCCTACGCCCATCTGCCGAAAGGTGTGCGCTCGGTCTCGGTCCAGCTCACCTATGCCGACGGCACGCAGAGCGAGGTGCGCAGCTTCCGCCGCTGAGCCGCGCTCGACCAAACAGCGTCATCGTCCTGAGTGAGTTAGGGTCGTCCCGGACGCGCTGCGGCGCAGGGACCTACAGCACCGCCCGGGGCGGCGGATCCCGGCTCTCGGCTGCGCTCCGCCAAGACGGCCGGCTAGTGGACCCAAGTTCCGCCGAGCTCGTCGTCGATATGCGCGCGGACGATCTCGTCGAAGCTCGTCTCGGCCTTGAAGCCGAGCTTCTCCGCGCGCTTCGCGTCGAAGCCGCGCGACCAGCCCGCGACGATCTTGGCCACAAACGGATCGGGCTCGCGCCGGATGCGCCTCACCACGCTCTCGCCCGCGACCTTGCGTAACGCCTCGATCTGCTCGCCAACCGTGACCGCGACCCCCGGCATTGAGAGGTTGCGCCGCGGCCCGACCTTGTCGCCGTCGATGGTGGCGGCGTGGATCAGGAACCCGACCGCGGAGCGCGGGCTCGCATGGGTGTGGCGCACGTCCTCCGACACCGGTAGCACCGCCTCATGCCCGGCGAGCGGTTCGCGGATGATGTTCGAGAAGAAGCCCGAGGCCGCCTTGTTGGGCTTGCCCGGGCGCACGCAGATGGTCGGCAGGCGGATGCCGATGCCGTCGAAGAGGCCCTTGCGGGTGTAGTCGGCAAGCAGCAGCTCGCTGATCGCCTTCTGCGTGCCGTAGCTCGTGAGCGGCGTGAGGTGGAAGTCGTCGGGGATCGGATCCGGGAAGGGCGCCCCGAACACCGCGATCGAGGAGGTGAACACGATCCGCGGCCTATAGCCGTCGCCGATCAGTCGGACGGCGTCGAAGAGGTAGCGCGTGCCGTCGAGATTGATGCGGTAGCCCTTGTCGAAATCCATCTCGGCCTCGCCCGAGACGATCGCCGCAAGGTGGAAGATCACGTCGGGCCGCTCGGCGACGAGCTTTTCCGCCTCGCCCGCCACGGCGAAATCGGAGGCCACCGTGCGGACCTCGAAGGGTGCGCTGGGGGGCGCCTGCGGCTCGACCACATCGTGCAGCGTCGCGCGCCTGATCTCGCGACCGCCGAGCCGGCCGTCCTTCGCCAGCCGCTCCGTGAGCTTGCGCCCGACCATGCCGGCCGCGCCGAAGATGAGGATGTGCATGGGGTCTCCTAGACGGCCGGCCTCGGCCACGGCTCGATGGTGATGTGACCGTCCCGGCGTACCACGACCATCTGGTCGACGATGCTCGACTGCTCTTCGACGAAGGCGATCACCTGCGCAAAGAGCTCCCACTGTCGTTCGAGCGGCACGGAAGGCAAGACGATGACCAACCCGGGGTGACGCGTGAACTTTGCGTAGAGACGGCGATAATGCCGGGCATTGTTCGTGACGAAGATGTCGCCTCGTTCAACCGCCTGCACGGCAACGACGCCGTCCGGCTTGCTTCCAAGCTGTATGGGCACGACGTGCTCGGCCGCATAGCCATGATGCTTGGCGAGCGTGCACAGCCGCGGCGTTAGACATTCGTCAATCAGAAAACGGATCGTCAGTGGCGCCGGGGTCGAGCGAGATGCCATTGTCCTCAGCCCATTTCCGCACCGCGTCGATGCCGTCGACGGGAAGGCTCGGATAGCCGTCGAAGATGTCGAGCTCGCTCGTGCCGGCTCGCAGCTCGGCCACGATCGTCATCGCCGGAATACGCGTTCCGGACACGCAGGGCCAGCCGCCCATGATATCGGGATTGGAAGTGACCTCTGCCGGAAGCAGCGGCACGCGGCGTTGCGGAAAGGCCATCGTCGGCGCCTCGTGAGTGAGATGCCCATTATAGCGCAAATCCGCCATCCGCGAGATGGATCTGCCCCGTGGTGTAGCTCGCCTCGTCGGAGGCGAGGTAGACCGCGAGCCAGGCGATCTCCTCGGGCGTGCCGAGGCGGCCCATGGGCTGGCGGTCGATGAAGGCCTGGCGCACGGCCTCGAGGCTCTGCCCGCTCGCCCTGGCCTGGTCGGCGATGCGCTGGTCGAGGGAAGGCGACTGGATCGTGCCCGGGCAGATCGCGTTCGCACGGATGCCGCGCTTGATGTAGTCGGCCGCGACCGACTTGGTCAGCCCGATCACCGCAGCCTTGGTCGCGCCGTAGGCGTAGCGGTTCGGGATGCCGCGCACCGAGCCCGCGCCCGAGGCGATGTTGACGATCGAGCCCGCGCCCTTCTCGAGCATGCCCGGGAGATAGGCCTTGATCGTCCGGTGCATGGATTTGACATTGATGTCGAAGGAGAAGTCCCAGGCCCTGTCGTCGGTGTCGAGCACGGTGCCGTGATGGACGAACCCTGCGGCATTGACCAGGATGTCGACCGGTCCTGTCTCTCGCGCGAGCGTTTCGACGGCGTCGTTCGAGGTCACGTCCAATTTGCGCAGCTCGGCGTCTTTGAGACCTTCGAGCTTCGCGCGGTCGAGATCGGTCGCCCAGACCTTCGCGCCCTCGGCCACGAACGCCTCCGCGATGGCACGCCCAATGCCCGCCGCCGCCGCCGTGACCAGCGCCGTCTTGCCCTTCAGCCGCCCCGCCATCGTGTTCCTCGTCAGATGCGCTTGTCCATGAAGACGACCCGGCGGTCGTCCCATTGCTCGACGCGCTCAATGGCATAGCCGTGGCGCTCGTACCAGCGCACGTTCTCCGTGAGCTTCTCACCGGTGAAGAGGCGAATCGTGCGCAGACCGAGCGCCCGGGCCCGCGCCTCCGCCGCGAGGAGGAGCCGGCGGCCGAGCCCTTGCTTCTGCGCCCCCGGCGCGACGGCGATGCTCCAGATCAGGAGGTGATCCGGGTGCGGATCGAGGATCAGCGCGCCGGCGAGAGCCCCGTCACTGTCAGCCACCCAGGTCTCGTAGTGGCCAGGCAGCGTCGCGTAGTCGAACTGCAGCGGCTGCGGCTCGACGCCGAGGATTTCGTGGTTGCGCGCATAGGCGCTGCGCTGGAGCGCGCGGATCGCGGCGAGGTCGGCGGGTTTGGAGAGGCGGAGACCCACGTCGCCGTCCTCGATCTCCTCCGCATTGAGGCAGGACAAGCTGAGGCGCTGACGACCCGCGGCATCGAAATTGGCCGGGTCGAGCCAGCGCTCGAAGGCGCGGCGGCGCGCCGGCCATTCGGAATCGATCATCGAGTACCAGGCGGTGTCGCGGTTCTCGCCCTTCACCACCATGTGCTGGCGGAAGACGCCTTCGAAAGCGAAGCCGAAGCGGATCGCCGCGCGCTTCGAGGGCTCGTTGGCGTCGTTGCACTTCCATTCGAACCGGCGGTAGCCGAGATCGTCGAAGACGTGGCGGGCGAGAAGATGGATCGCCTCGGTCGCAGCCCGGCCGCGCGACAGGCGCGGGCCGAATAGGAGGTGCCCGGTCTCGATGACGCCGTTCGCCGCGTCGATACGCATCAGCGAAAGCCGCCCCTCGGCACGGCCGGTGTCGCGATCGACCGCCACGAAGAACAGCGGGTCTTCCGAGGCGGCAGCCTTGTCGAGCCAGGGCTGAAAGGAGGCGCGGTCGGGAAACGGAAGCTCGGGGAGGTAGCGCAGGAGCGCGGCATCGGTCGGTCCCGCCTCGAAGAGGTGATCGCCGTGGCGCGCGGAATCGAGCGGCTCGAGGCGCACATAGCGTCCCTCATGCGCGCGCCGCTCGGGCCGAGGCCGCGGCGTCCAGCTCGCGAGGTCGGTCACGAGGAGCGCTCCTTCAAATCCTCGCGGAAGAAGCCGTTGAGCTCGGCGAAGGAGACCGAGCCGTCGAAGCCGGCGAAGCTCCCATCCCGCGCGATCGCCTTCGCGGCGCGGATGAAGGCGCCCCAGGCGGCACGCGACAGCGCCGAGCCGACGCTGATCCGGCGCACGCCGATTGCGGCGAGGTCCTCAACGGCGAGGCCCACATTCGAGCTCATCAGCACGTTGACCGGCTTCGGCGCGACCGCCTCGACGATCGCCTTGATCTCGTCGCGCTTGCGCGGCCCGGGCGCGTAGAGCACGTCGGCGCCGGCCTCGGCATAGGCCTGGAGCCGCCGGATCGATTCCTTGAGCGGATCAGGATGGCCGACGAGGTAGCATTCGGCGCGGCCGGTCAGAAGCACCTCCGCGCCGCTCGCGTCGATCGCGGCGCGCGCGGCCCGCATGCGCTCGACGCCGAGGGCGAGATCGTAGAGCGGCTTTGACTTGTCGCCGGTTGCATCCTCGATCGAGAGACCGGCAACGCCGGCCGCGACGCAAGCCGCGACATTGGCGGCGACGCCCTCCGGCTCATGCGCGTAGCCCGATTCGAAATCGGCGTTCACCGGCAGCTCGGTCGCGTCGACGATCTCGGCGATGTGAGCGAGCGCCATCTCGACCGGCACGGCCCAGTCGGTGTCGGGCAGCGCCTTAGTGAAAGAGAAGCCCGAGCTCGTCGTCGCGAGCGCCTTGAAGCCGAGATGGCGCAGATACCGCGCCGTGCCGGCGTCCCATGGATTCGGGATGACGAAGCAGCCGCGCTCGTGGAGCGTGCGGAAGGCGGCGCGGCGGGCGGCGATACTGGACATTGGCTTCGACTGACCTGCTACCGAGAACGGAAGAGGAGAAGCGCGAGGAAGGATCTGCGACGATCGTCAGGAGCGGCCGCGAGCGTCCTCAAGGCTACGCGAGCCGTATCGATCGCGACCCGCGCATCTGCCGTTCTGACCCTGATCATGGGGTCGTAATCCGCCGCAATGCGCTTCTCCTGCAAATCCAAGGCAACCGCCGCAAAGGCTTGGAGACCGGCGCCGAAGCCGGCGTCGGGCGAATAGCGGGCGAACCGCGGGCTTGTGTGGTGACGGACGGCTTCGGCACAGAGGTCTGCAAGCGCCCTATGGTCCACGCTCCGATGCACCAGCCCGTAGCGCCGGTCCGAACGCAGGGACACGCCTACGAACTCGTCGGCGGCGGCGGTCAGCGTCGCATGCAGGACGGCGTAGTACGCGCTCGAGATCGCCCGCCGGATGTCGACTTGCCGCGGCGGACCGGCGCGCGGACGCGCGATGAGCCGTTCCGCCTGCTCCAGGAGATGCTCAGGGTTGAGGATCGCCACCTTCGACCAGATCCTCGTGCGTGGCGTATCCCACAATCGGCAACCGTTCCTCGCCTGCCTCCTGCAACTTCCGGTGAACGCCGACAAGTGTCTCGAGCGCCGCGTCGCCGCTGATCTTCGGCAAGGCGTCGTCCTCGATCACAATCGTGATGCGGAGCGCCTCGTGACCCCGCGAATCGATTGTCGGCTCGCTGAAGATGCGGTCGACCACGCCCGAGGCGAGCGTCGTTGCGGCGACCTCCCCGACGAGCGGATCGATCTGGTCTAATGTGAGCATGCCGCGAGGCTAATCCATCCGCCTGCCGGCGAGAACTTCAACCGGTGCGGGATCAATGATTGTCCCGCGGCACGAAGGTCTGCGCGACCTTCTGGTACTTCACGGCCGGCTTCAGCACCATGCCCTCGGAGAGCTGGTCGACCATCGAGCGCTGGATCTCCTGCCAGGGCGTCTGGCTTGCCGGATAGGCGGCGCCGTTGCGGGCCTCGACGTCCTTTCGGCGCCGCGCGAGCTCGTCCTTGGGCACGAGGATCTCGGCCGAGCGCTTGTTGAGGTCGATGCGGATGCGGTCGCCGGTCTGGAGCAGCGCGAGACCGCCGCCGGCCGCCGCCTCGGGCGAGGCGTTGAGGATCGAGGGCGTGCCCGAGGTGCCGGACTGGCGGCCGTCGCCGATGCAGGGCAGCGAATGCACGCCGCGCTTGATGAGCGCCGCCGGCGGCTGCATGTTCACGACCTCGGCGGCGCCCGGATAGCCGATCGGCCCTGCGCCGCGCATGATCAGGATGGTGTGCTCGTCGATCCCGAGGGCGGGATCGTCGAGCCGGTGGTGGTAGTCCTCGGGCCCGTCGAATACGACCACGGGTCCCTCGAATGCGTTCGGGTCCTTCGGATCGTCGAGATAGCGCTTCTGGAACTCCTCCGAGATGACGCTCGTCTTCATGATCGCCGAGTCGAACAGGCTGCCCTTGAGGTTGAGGAAGCCGGCCTTCTCCTTGAGCGGCTGCTTGTAGGGCTTGATGACCTCGCGGTCCCACGAGAAGCGGCCCTTGCAGTTCTCGCCGATGGTCTTGCCGTTCGCCGTGATGCAGGTCTCGTGGATCTTGCCGGCCGCGATCAGCTCGGCGATCACCGCCGGCAGACCGCCGGCCCGGAAGTACTCCTCGCCGAGATAGAACCCCGCCGGCTGCATGTTGACGAGGAGCGGGATGTCGTAGCCGATCCTCTCCCAGTCGTCGCAGCTGAGCGGCACGCCGATGTGCTTCGCGATGGCGTTGATGTGGATCGGCGCGTTGGTCGAGCCGCCGATCGCGGTGTTCGCGACGATGACGTTCTCGAAGGCCGCGCGGGTCATGATGTCGGAGGGCTTCAAATCCTCCCAGACCATGTCGACGATGCGCTTGCCGGTCTCATAGGCCGTCTGGCCGCGCTCGCGATAGGGCGCCGGAATCGCGGCCGAGCCCGGCAAGGACATGCCGAGCGCCTCCGCGAGCGCATTCATGGTCGAGGCCGTGCCCATGGTGTTGCAGTGCCCGACCGAGGGCGCCGAGCCCGCGACGATGTCGATGAATTGCTGGTAGTCGATGTCGCCGGCGGCGTGACGCTCGCGCGCCTTCCAGACCACGGTTCCCGAGCCGAGCCGCTCGTTCTGGCTCCAGCCGTTGAGCATCGGTCCGACATTGAGCGAAATCGCCGGGATGTTGACGGTCGCGGCCGCCATCAGGCAGGCCGGCATGGTCTTGTCGCAGCCGGTCAGCAGCACCACGCCGTCGAGGAAGTAGCCGTAGAGCAGCTCGACCAGCGAGAGATAGGTGAGGTTGCGGTCGAGGCAGGCGGTCGGGCGCTTGCCGGTCTCCTGGATGGGGTGGGTCGGGAACTCGAAGGCGACGCCGCCGGCCGAGACGATGCCTTCGCGCACGCGCTTCGCGAGCTCGAGGTGGTGGCGGTTGCACGGCGAGAGATCGGAGCCGGTCTGGGCGATGCCGATGATCGGCTTGCCGGATTGCAGCTCCTTCGGCGTGAGCCCGAAGTTCAGGTAGCGCTCGATATAGAGCGCGGTCATGCCCGGATTGTCCGGATTGTCGAACCACAGGCGTGAGCGAAGCTTGTCGGGCGAAATCCGCCGCGGCTTTCCAGCCATCCCTTTCCAGCCATCCTGTTCCTCCCGGCGGGCATTGCCCGCGTCACGTCGTGTCGGAATGGCCGGGACTGTGGCCGGAGGGCGGGGCGAAATCAACCGGCGCGTCGCACGGCCTAGCCCCGGAACCCGCGCATGCCTGTAAGTCGCCACGCCTGGAAAGCGATCCGCAGATGTGCTACAGGCGTGGACCCGAAGCATATGCTTCCGCTCCGGACCTGCAGCATGGCTATTACCTTGCGCAATAAGAAAGTCGAGGATCAGATCCGCGCGCTTGGCCGCGAGACCGGAGAGGGTCCCTCTGCGGTGATCGCGCGCGCGATCGCGGCTGAGACCGAACGGGCTCGAGCGGAGAAGGAACGCACCGTCGCCGAGCGGCTCGCGCGCATGAGGGCCTTTCGGGCGACGCTCCCGAAGCTTAGCGACGAAGAGAAGAAGGCTGTTTGGGAAGAGGCGGATCGGATGTTCGATTACCTCTACGAAGATGAGCAGCGCGATTGATCGTCGTCGACAGCTCGGCCCTTCTTGCCATTCTGTTGGATGAACCCGAAGCCGACCTCCTGGAAAGCTCACTCGCCCAAGGAGGCGTTTGGCTGCCGGTCTCGTGTTATCTCGAGACCTGCATAAACCTGCGACGTCGCAAGTTTTCCCGAGACGCTCTGGAGAGCTATCTCCAGCGTGCCGATATTCGGGTGTTGCC
This sequence comes from Microvirga sp., assembly GCA_029266525.1. GTDB lineage: Bacteria > Pseudomonadota > Alphaproteobacteria > Rhizobiales > Beijerinckiaceae > JAJKJG01. The sequence goes on along the minus strand of JAQSWQ010000039.1, from coordinate 32,077 downwards.
GTCCGACGCTCGCCAGGCCCATATCGCAGCCGAGGCCGATCGGCGCTACGGCCGCGGCACCGGACATCCGGCGCGCCTGAATTTCGGGGATTGCCTCGCCTATGCGGCAGCGGTGGCGCATGACGCGCCGCTGCTGTTCAAGGGCAACGACTTCGCCCACACCGACGTTCGCTGCGCGATCTGAGCGAGCTCAGCGCCCGCGATACAGTTTCATCACCGCATCGGCGATGCGGTTGACGCAAGAGCCGCTGAGCTCGTCGCCGCAGACGTCCTCGATTGCTTCCGCGATCTCGTCGCGGCTAGGCGCCGCGCTCTTCGCCGCGGTGACGAGAGCGAGGATCTCGCTCGCTTCGGCCAGCACCGCCGGCGCCTTCTGGCCGACAGTGTAGGCCAGGGTCTCGATGCGGCAGAGGGGTGAGGCGAAGTGGGAATGCCCGAAGAGGCCGGGATGCATCCCGTGCGCGTCCTGCCGGAGCCGCTCGACGATGAGAGGATCGACCATGGCCCTGTCTCCCTGCGCGGGCGGGCAGAGCAATGCCTCGTTCGCGCAGTTCGGACCATAAGACGAAAAGTTTAGCGGTGAGGCGACGCACAGGGTTAGCGTTTGCTTGCGCCGATGTGATCGCAAAACGTGGTTGCCGGAGGGGAAACCGGAAGGTTTGACTTGTCGCGATGTTTCCCCCATGCCGCGGCCGCCGACCCCGAGGAAACGCCCATGCCGCATGTCGTGCCCGCCTTCTCCCGCATCGGCGAGGAGAATGCTTTCGCGGTCCTTGCCCGCGCGACCGAGCTTGCCGCGAAGGGCCGCGACATCATCAATCTGGGCATCGGCCAGCCGGATTTCCCGACGCCGCCGCACATCGTCGAGGCGGCCGTGAAGGCGCTGCGCGACGGGCATCACGGCTACACGCCGGCGACCGGCATCCTCCCCTTGCGCGAGGCGGTTGCGGCCGATCTCGATCGACGGTTCTCGGTCGAGGTGTCGCCCGAGAGCGTGATGATCCTGCCCGGGGGCAAGGTCACCATGTTCGCGACGATCCTGATGTTCGGCGAGCCAGGGGCCGAGATCCTCTATCCGGACCCCGGCTTCCCGATCTACCGCTCGATGATCGAGTTCACCGGCGCGATTCCGGTCCCGGTGCCAATCCGCGAGGCCAACGGCTTTGCCTTCTCGGCGGAGGAGACGCTGTCGCTGATCACCCCGCGCACCCGCCTCCTGATCCTGAACTCGCCCGCCAATCCGACCGGCGGCGTCACGCCGAAGGTCGAGATCGAGCGGCTCGTGGGCGGGCTCGCCAAGCATCCCGACGTGGCGGTGATGTCGGACGAGATCTACGGGACCATGACCTATGACGGCGAGGAGCACGTCTCGCTCTTGCGCTATCCGGAGCTGCGCGACCGGCTCGTCTATCTCGACGGCGCCTCCAAGACCTACGCCATGACCGGCTGGCGGCTCGGCTGGTCGGTATGGCCGAAGCCGCTCTACGAGAACATGCGCAAGCTCGCCGTCAACGCGCATTCCTGCGTCAACGCCGCGACGCAGTGGGCCGGGATCGCGGCGCTCAGCGGGCCGCAGGATTGCGTGCGCGAGATGGTCGAGGAATTCGACCGCCGCCGGAAGATCGTGGTCGAGGGGCTGAACCGGCTGCCCGGCGTCTCCTGCATCACGCCGAAGGGCGCCTTCTACGCCTTTCCGAACGTCTCCCGCACCGGCTGGAAGGCGAAGGCGCTCGCCTCGACCCTCCTCGATGAGGCCGGCGTCGCGGTGATCGGCGGGCCGGATTTCGGGGTGCACGGCGAGGGCTATCTCCGCCTCTCCTACGCCAACTCCGCCGAAAACATCCTGCGCGCGCTCGACCGCATGGGCGAGTTCCTGGAGACAAGGAAGGCGGCATAACTCCCTCTTCTCCAAGCGGGAGAGGCGATCACGCCTGCACCCCGCTCGCCGCCTCGTCGATATGGGCCTTGAGCTGCGGGTCGAGATCGAGCGATTCGGCCAATTGGCGCAGGAACTCGCGCTCCTGCATGGTGTCGGGATCGACGGCGACCCGCGCGGCGGCATAGACCTGCGCCGCCTTCTCAGCCGTCTGGATCGGGTCTGCCAGTTCTTCGACCGTCGCCGGCGCGGCGAGCTCGCGGGCGAGCCATCCGGTCGCTTCCGCGTCGATGCCGGCCTGCGCGAGCGCGCCGACGATGCGCGTGCGCTCGGCATCGTCCATGCGCCCGTCGGCGGTCGCCGCGGCCACCATCGCGCGGGCGAAGAGCATAACGTCGTCCTCGCTCGTCTGGGTGGGATCGAAGGCCGCCGGCCCGGGCAGCGACGCCGTCGAACCGCCTCCGGCTTGCCCGGCGCCGAGCAGCGGCTTTCCGGCCTGATAGTTCTGGAAGGCCTTGTAGGCGAGGCCGGAGACGAGGGCGAGGCCGCCGAGCCCGGCGAGGCTGCGGGCGATGCCCCGGCCCTGGCGCGAGCCGAGGAGCAGGCCCGCAACGCTCATCAGCGCCGCTTCGGCGAGGCCGGGATTGCGGTTGATGAAGTCCTGCGCCTTGCGCGCGAGCTGGTCGGGCGACCGCCCGGTTGCCTGCTGAACGGCTTGGCCGAGGCCGCCGCCCTGCCCGCCGGGCTGTCCGGGCCTGCTCGCCGCGCCGACCAACAGGTCCAGCACCCGCCTGGCATCGACCATCTCGAACCTCCTCGTCATGAATTCCCGCGCAGGAGGAACGGGGAGAGCGCGTCTTGGTTCGAGCCGGGGGTTCAGCCGGGCTTCCGAATCGTCGCGGCGCCCCTGGCGAAGCGGGCGATGCGCTCGAAATCGCCTGCGGCAATGGCGTCCGGCGGCGCCATCCAGGCTCCGCCGACGCAGACCACGTTGGGCAAGGCGAGGAACTCGTCGGCGTTGCCGTTGTCGAGCCCGCCGGTCGGGCAGAAGCGCGCCTGCGGCAGCGGGCCGAACACGGATTTCAGCCACGCGGTCCCGCCGGACGGCACGGCGGGGAAGAACTTCAGGAGCTCGAAGCCGCGCTCGAGGAGCGCCATCGCCTCAGACAGGGTGGCGCAGCCGGGCAGCGCCGGAACCGCTGCGCCGGCGAGCGCGTCGGCGAGCTTCGGCGGCGTGCCGGGCGAGACCAGGAACTTGGCGCCGGCCTCGACCGCTTCGCCGATCTGGCTTGCGGCCAAGACCGTGCCCGCGCCGACGATCGCCTCGGGCACCGCCTTTACCATCGCCGCGATGGCGTCGAGAGCGCTGTCGGTCCTCAGCGTCACCTCGACGATCGGCAGGCCGGCATCGACGAGCGTGCGCGCGAGCTGGATCGAGTGCCGCGCATCCTCGATCGTGACGACGGGGATCACCGGCGTGGCGCGGATCTGCGCCAGGAGCGGCACGAGATCGGGTCGGCTCACGATTCTTCTCCCCTGTTGACGGAACGGCAATCGAACGCGTGAGCCCAACCTTAACCGTCCCCACGCTCCGCGTAGAAGCCGGAAACTTGGACCTGATCGGTTAAGCAATGCCGGAAGCTTCCCTGCGTAAGGTCCGGCCCGGTTCCGGTCGACCTCAGAAGGCCGGCATCGGACGACCACCGAGGAGGTTGACCCATGAAGTCCCTGTTTCAGCGCTTCGTTCAGGACCAGTCCGGCGCCACCGCCATCGAGTACGGCTTGATCGCCGCGCTCATCGCGGTTGCTGCGATCGCCGCGATGACGACGCTCGGCACCGAGCTCAACAAGAAGTTCGAGAAGGTTTCGACCACCCTTTCGAGCGTGCAGTAAGGCGCGGGTCTCGCTCGCGCGAGCCTGCGCCCTTTGGCTACTCGGCCGCGATCTTGGTCGGTCGCGCCGGGTAGGGCACGACGTGGTTGCCGAGGCGAACGCCCGGAGCCGCGGCCACCTCCGCGTCGGGTTCGTCCGCGGGCCCGACGAAGCGGCCGAACATCCGCGAAAACAGCCGCGACAGGTCGTCCATCAGGACGAAGAAGGCCGGCACGAAGACGAGCGACAGCATCGTCGAGACCAAGAGGCCGCCGATCACCGCGATCGCCATCGGCGAGCGGAACTCGCCGCCCGCGCCGAAGGCCATGGCGCTCGGCACCATGCCGGCGGCCATGGCGATCGTGGTCATCACGATCGGGCGCGCGCGCTTGCGGCCGGCGTCGACGATCGCGGTGGTGCGGTCGACGCCCTTCGCGATCTCCTCGACCGCGAAGTCGACGAGCAGGATCGCGTTCTTGGTCACGATGCCCATCAGCATCAGGAAGCCGATCACGACGGGCAGGCTGATCGCCTTCTGGGTGATGACGAGCGCGAGGATCGCGCCGCCGATCGAGAGCGGCAGCGAAAGGAGGATGGTGAAGGGCTGCAGGAAGTTCGCAAACAGCAGGATCAGCACGCCGAGCACCATCATGACGCCCGCGCCCATCGCCTTGCCGAAGCTCTCGAACACCTCCGCCATGACCTCGGCGTCGCCGGTCTGCTTGATCGCGACGCCGGGCGGCAGGTTCTTGGCGGTCGGCAGCGCATAGACCTGCGCCACGACTTCGCCGAGCGCATCGGTGCCGTTGAGGTCGGCTTCGAGCGCGACGCGCAGCGCGCGGTCGTAGCGATCGATCGAGGTCGGGCCCTGGCCGAGCTCGACATCGGCAACCGCGGACAGCGGCACCGCGACGCCGTTCTTCGCCGGCACCTTGAGCGTCTCGAGGAGGCCCCGGTCGCCGCGCACGCTCTCCGGCAGCTGCACGCGGATCGGCACCTGCCGGTCGCCGGCATCAAACTTCGCGAGATTGGCGCCGATGTCGCCGATGGTGCCGACCCGCACGGTTTCGGCGATCACGTCGGTCGAGACCCCGAGCTCGGCCGCCACCGCCTGCTTCGGGCGGATGCGGATCTCGGGCCGGTTGAGAGGCGCGGTCGAGAGCGGGTTCGAGAGATGGGCAATCGTCGCCATCTCACGCTGGAGCTTCGCCGCGGTCTCGATAACGACGTCCTGGTCGGGGCCGGCCACGATAAGCTGGAGCGCGCGCAACCCGTTCTGGTTCAGCGTGACGAAGCGGATGTCCGGCACGTCGCGGAACATCGCGGTGATCCGCTCCTCCAATTGCCGCTGCCGCAGCTCGCGGTCCGACTTCGGGATGTAGGCGACGGTGAAGGTCGCAAGCCGCACCTCCTTCTTGCCGGGGAGCTGGACACCGCCGTTCACGAAGACGGAGCGCACTTCCGGCATCTCGCGTAGGCGCGCGGCCAAGCCGTCGGTCACGGCTTTCGTGTCGTCGAGGCGCGAGCCGGGCGGCAGCTCGGCAACGAACAAGGATCGGCCTTCGTCCGCCCCCGGCAGGAAGCCCGACGGCAGGAGGTTCGTCGAATAGATCGAGCCCGCGAAGAACGCGATTCCGAGGAGGAAGGTGACGTATTTGTGGCGCACCGACCAGCCGACCAGCCGCGTGTAGGCGCGCATGATGAAGCCGTCCTTCGGCTCGTCATGGTGGTGGTCGCGCATGAAGTAGGCGGCGAGCATCGGCGTGATCAGCCGCGCGACGAGGAGGGAGAACAGCACCGCCGCGCCGACCGTGATGCCGAATTGCTTGAAGTACTGGCCGGCGATGCCGCCCATGAAGCTCACCGGCGCGAACACCGCAACGATCGTGAAGGTGATGGCGATGACGGCAAGCCCGATCTCGTCGGCCGCCTCCAGCGAGGCCCGGTAGGGCGACTTCCCCATCTTGATGTGGCGGACGATGTTCTCGATCTCGACGATAGCGTCGTCGACGAGGATGCCGGTCACGAGCGTGATGGCGAGGAGGCTCACCAGGTTGAGCGAGAAGCCGAGCGCATCCATCGCCCAGAAGGTCGGCAGCACCGACAGCGGGATCGCGATCGCCGAGATCAGCGTCGCGCGCCAGTCCTTGAGGAAGAGGAAGACCACCAGCACGGCAAGGAGCGCGCCCTCGATCAGGCCGTGCATCGCCGATTCGTAGTTGCCGACCGTGTAGGGCACCGTGCTGTCGATGATCTCGAAGCGCATGTTCGGGTGCGCCTTGCCAAGTTCCGCGATCTTCCTTTCGACGGCCTCGCCGACCGCCGCATCGCTCGAGCCCTTGGCGCGCGAGACCGCAAAGCCGACCACGGGCTCGCCGTTGAGGCGCGCGAAGGTGCGCGGCTCGGCCGAGGCGTCGGCGAGCGTCGCGATCTCGTCGAGCCGCACGCGCCGGCCGCCGGGAAGCATGATGTTCGTCGCGGCAAGCGTCTCCAGCGTCGAGGCGCCGGCAAGCGTGCGGATCGACTGCTCCTGCCCGCCGACCTCGCCCCGGCCGCCGGCAAGGTCGACGCTCGTCGCGCGCAGCTGCCGGTTCACCTCGGCGGCCGTGACGCCAAGCGCCAGCAGGCGGTCGGGCTTGAGCGTCACCCGGATCTCGCGGTCGACGCCGCCGACCCGGTCGACGCCGCCCACCCCGCGCACGCTCTGGAGCTGGCGCGCCACGACGTCGTCCACGAACCAGGACAGCTCCTCCGGCGTCATGGCAGGGTTCGCGGCCGCATAGGTCACGATCGGCAGGCCGGCGATCTCGATGCGCTGCACGATCGGCTCGTCGATGGTCCGCGGAAGGTCCTGCCGGATCTTGGCGATCGCATCCTTCACGTCGTTGACGGCGCGGTCCTGGTTGGTCTCGAGCCGGAACTCGATCGTGGTGGTCGAGAGCCCCTCGGAGATCGTCGAGATGATGTGCTTGACGCCGTTGATCCCGGAGACGGTGTCCTCGACGCGCTTTGTGACCTGGTTCTGCAGCTCGGAGGGTGCGGCGCCGGCCTGCGTCACGGTCACCGCGACGATCGGGATGTCGATGTTCGGGAAGCGCGTGATCGGGAGCTGCCGGAAGCTGAACACCCCCAGGATCAGGAGCACGATGAACAGGACGATCGAGGGGATCGGTTTGCGGATCGCCCAGGCGGAGATGTTGAGGCGCATCAGCGCGTCTCCCCGGTCCGCGCGGTGCGGGCCCGGCCGGACCCCGGCGTCTCGACGGCGCGGATCACGTCGCCGTCGCGCAGGAAGCTGCCGGCGCGGGCGACCACGGCCTCGCCGGCCTTCAGCCCGTGGGCGATCTCGACGAAGGCCTCGGCGGTAAGCCCGGTCCTGACCTTGCGGGCCTCGACCTTGTCGCCGACCACCGCGAGCACCGTCGCGCCGTCCCTGCCGTAGAGGACGGACGCGGCCGGCACCGCGACGCCGGTGCGCCGCGCCACCTCGACGGTGCCTCGCGCGAAGGAGCCGATGCGCAACGCCGGATCCTTGTCGAGCGAGATGCGTACCTTGCCAAGCCGCGAGCTGCGGTCGACCTCGGGGAAGATGTTGCGCACACGCCCCTTGATGAAGCGCTCGCCATCGACCGTGACGCTGGCCTCGGCGCCCTCGCGCAGGCGCGGCAGCTGGGTCTCCGTGATCTCGCCTTCGAGCTCGATCTCGCCATTGGCGATGATGCGGAAGAGCGGCTCGCCCGCCGCGCTCGCGGCCGCACCGATCCGCGCGCTCTTGCGGCTCACGATTCCGCCCGCGGGCGCGCGGATTTCGGTGCGCGACAGGCGCCACTCGATCTCGCGCTGCTGCGCCAGCACGGAGGCACGCTCGGCTTCGGCCATGCGCAGCCCATCGCGGGCTGCCGAGAGGCGGCCTTCGGCGGCGCGGGCCACCGACACCCGCTGCTCGAGCACGACGTCGGTGGTGTTCCCGCTCCTCATCAGGGTGCGGGCGCGCTCGAGCGCCTGCTGCGCCTCGGTGTGGGCGGCTTCGGACTGGACGATGTTGCTCCTCGCCTGCGCGATGCCGGCCTCGGCGCGGGCACGGCTGGCAGCATTCTGAACGAGCTGCGTCTCGATGACGTCGCGGGCCAGCTTGGCCAGGACCTCGCCCTGCGTCACCGTATCGCCTTCCTCGACCAGCACCTCGGCGATGCGGTAACCCTCGACCTCGGGCGCGACCAGGATTTCCTCGCGCGGCACGAGCGTGCCGGTGACGATCGCCTTCTCGGCGAGCTCGCGCTCGACCGCGCGCAGCACCGTCACCGCGGGGGCCGATTGCGGCTGCGCCCGCGCCGGCGCGGCCGCTAGGGGGGGAGCGAGAGCCAGAAAAAGGGCGGCCCCGAGCGCCGGTCGCAACGAGGACATGTCAGTGGCTCTTGCTGCTCCCGCCGTCGGGATCGGCGGCAGGCAGATGGATGCGGCCCGCGAAGGCCGCCTCGACGACCGCCATCACGGTGGCGATCTCGCGCTTGGGAGCGAAGTTCGGGAGGATGGCGCGGCGCACGAAAAGCCCGTCGGCGAGCGTCGAGATCAGCACCGCGAGCGAGCGCACGTCGACCTCGGCCGCAACGAGCCCCTTCTCCTGCGCCTGGCGGAAGAGGGCTTCCATGCGCGCGATCACGTCGCGCTCGAACTCGTGCGTGACGGCCGCGAAGGTCGGGTTGCGGGTGGCTTCGGCCCAGATCTCCAGGCAGAGGATCGCCTTCTCGCGCGGCTTCTCCTGGAAATGCTTGCGGCCGAGCGCCGCGAAGCTCTCAAGGAAGTTCTCGCTGCCGGCGAGCCCGTTGAAGTCGTTCGCGACCTGGGCCCGGTCGCGCTCCGCGAGCCCTGCGGCCATGGCGTCCTTCGAGGGGAAGTAGCGGTAGAGGTTGCCCGGGCTCATCTTCGCCTCTGCAGCGATGTCCTGCATGGTGGTGCGGTGGAAGCCCGAGCGGACGAAGCAGTGCTCCGCCGCGTCGAGAATCCGTGCGCGGCGATCGGGCTGGCTATCGTCCTCGAGGAGGCGGTCTGGGCGGAGGGCGGTCACAGCCACCTCGCATATGAGAATGAATGTTCATTCTCATATGACGACGAAGAGCCGGTCGGTCAAGCTTCGCCATGTTGAAACTTCGTCATGGGTCCCATCACCGACCGCGATGTGTCCTCAGGAGCACAGGCGCACACCGGCCCTCGCGGTGCTGTTGACCGGCTGCCCCGCGCTCGCCACTGTCGGCCGAGCTTCGGCGCAGCGGGCGGAAAATGATGGGCGCGCGTTCGGTTTCGGCCTTGGGTCTAGCGGTCGCGGCGGCTTCGCTCGCCGGCTGCGGCATCGACTATATCGGCGCGACCTACACCACGCCGGTCGGGCCGACGATCGTGACCGTCGGCTGCAATACCAGCTACGAAGTCTACGAGAACGCGAAATACCGGACGGCACTGGTCCGCACCAACGTCGGCGGCGAGCTCGCGGACGCGTTCTGCGCCGAGGATCGGCATCTCGGACCGCGGACGCGACGCGCCGTGCAGATTCACCTGGAGAAGACGCAGCGCCCGCATTGCAAGGTCGTCGAGGAGCGAAAGCTCACCGCGATCCACTGGGAATACGTCTACGCCTGCGAGAGCCCCCGGGGCTAGCGCGGTGCCCCGAGCGGCGCAAAGAAGTAGCATCCGTTGAAGCGGACGGCAGTCGGGGCGACGCGGCTGTCGAAGCCGATCGGCGACGAACCAAGCCCTTCGATCTTGCCGCTGAATTCCCAGGCGGAGGCGTCGAGGAACGCCGGAACGACGCAATCCTCCGGAACGGCGCAGAAGACGTCGTGACCGTCCTTGCGGCGGAAAAGATTGTACGCATGCATCGCGGTCCTCTGGGCTTCTTCTGATTCGGCATGGGCTCGGTGTAGCGCGGCCGGGTGGCCGAACCATGTCGCGGCCCGCCCCTTCAGGATGGAAAAGCCGCCCCGAAGGGCGGCTCCCGCGGAATCGCAGACCGCGAAGTGGGCCCGCTACTTCTCCTTCGGGCGGCGGCCAGTGTGATCGGCCTCGACCGATCCGGTCGTCTCGACGTCGACCGCGCGGCTACCCACAACCGTCGGCCCGGTCAGGCCGAACAGCGCGAATTGCGGCTGGCAGGAATCCTGCGGTGCGGGGCCGACGCGAAGCTGGTCCGGCGCACAGCGCTGGGCGAAATGGGTCGGGAAGCTCTGGGCGAGGGCGACGCCGGCAAGGCCGATCGAGGCGGCGAAGACGGCGAACCCGACGGGCGAGAAACGGCGCTTCATGATGTGATCCCCGATGCGCGGCGGCCGCGCGGCCGCTCCTCGAAGAAACGAGCGTGAGTCGGCGCGGTTCCGAATGCGTTCAGCCTTGCGCCACGAGCGTCAGGATCGTCGCGGCGATCTCGCCTGCCAGCACCGCTGCGATCAGCAGCGCCGCAACCGGAAAGCGGCGCTCCATGCGGGCGAGTTCCTGGGCCTCGGTTTCGGATTGGGAGATGCGAAAGCGTGCCATCGCGGCGTCCCTCATGGAGGCTCGGCTCCTCGCCGGCAGCAAGCAGTCTGCTCCGCGCAAGGCCCCCGCGATGTGCGCTGGCGCACATGCCCGAGCCGGGCGTGCTCGGGCGGAGCTGATTACGCGAACTCTGTTGAATGCGCTGTAAGCCGGCACTCTCGACCTATCGGGCCGAGTCTGCTTCCCGCCTCACCATGCGCTTTCGCCCCGCGACTCGGCCTCCGAGCTCGCAACGCAGGAGACGGACGATCGCGGGTTGACCGCGCCCCCCGCAGGAGCGCGGCTTGGCCGCCGTTCTGCCGCGCCGGGCCGGCGCCGAGATCCCGCGGGACGGCCGCTCCGCGATCCTCGGCGGGCGTGGCGCCTTCGGCGCGGCGGCGACCGCGCCTGCTCCGGCCGCGGCCGCCGCTGCCCCGGGCGATATGGCGGCGCGAGCGGGAGCAGCGGGGCCCGCGCTTTCGACGGCCTGGCCGACCCAGAGCTTGATCTGCACCTCCTGGCCGCGTGGGCCGCGCAGGGCCGCGTCGTCCTCGCCGGAGAAGCCCTCGCGGGGCGTGTAGAAGACCTGCGCGACCGGCTGTTCGGGGTTGCCGCATTGGAGCTCGACGGCCCGCCTCACCGTGATCGTCCCATTCGCGGCGGTCCCGAGAGCCGTTGGAGCGCCGCGCGGCTCCGTGCAGTCGAAGAAGGTCCAGATGCGCACGGTCTCGCCGGCCTTCGCGGTCACGAAATCCCGCAGAGCTTCGGTCCCGGCCGCGCTCGGCTGCTGCGCCCGCGCGGGACCGGCCGGCGACGAGAGAGCAACAAGGACGATGATCGAAACGAGCTTCAACATGATCGTGAACGACTCTAGGTCACAGTCTGTTCACGCTTGGGCCGAATTGAGGCGTTGCGGCTGCCTCGGTTCAATGGGGCTCCGGCTCGGGGATGAGCGTCACGACGGCCGCCCCGTCGAGCTCGCTCTTCCCCTGCGCCACCAGCATGCGGAACAGGGTTGTCGCCAGCGAGGTCATCGGCAGGGCAAGGTGCTGGGCGCGCGTCGCCTCGTGCAGCATCTCGAGGTCCTTCAGCACCTGACGGGCATAGCCGCGCGGTGCGAAGTCCTTCTCGACCATGCGCGGATAGATCACCTGCAGCACGGCGGAATTGGCGAGACCGGGCGCGAGCGCTTCCGGGATCTTGCGGGCATCGACTCCGTAGGCCTCGGCAAGGCGCAAGCCTTCGGCCACCACGACGTAGTTCGTGAGGCAGAGCGCCTGGTTGACGAGCTTCGTTGCCTGCCCAGCGCCGGTCGCGCCCATATGGGTGACCTTGCCGAGCGTCTCGAGCACTCCCCGCACGCGCTCGACGGCCGCGGCCTCGCCGCCCGCCATGAGGGCAAGCGTGCCGTTCTCGGCGGCGCCTGGGCCGCCCGAGACCGGAGCGTCGATGAAGGCGGCGCCGGCGGCGCCGAGCGCCTCGGCGACGCGGTGCGTGGCGGAGATCTCGGTGGTGGAGAAGTCGACCACCGTCTTGCCCTCGAGCCTGCCCGCCGAGACGAGCCCGTTGTTGCCGGTCGCCACCGCCTCGACCGCGTAGGTCGTGGTGACGCAGATCGCGACCACGCCGGCCTGCCGGATGACCTCGGCCGGCGAGCCGGCCGCCTCGACGCCCCAGGCCTTGGCGGCCGCGAGCTTCTCCGGATCGATGTCGTAGCCGACGACCCGATGGCCGGTCGCGGCGAGACGCTTGGTGAAGCCCGTTCCCATCAGGCCGAGGCCGATGAAGCCGATCGAGGTCATGACGCGCGTTCCTTACAGGCGATAGATGCGGATGGCGTTGTCGTGGAAGAGCTTGCGGCGCTCGGCGTCCGAGCGATCGGCGACCGCGGCGCTGAAGCCGCTGAAGATGTCCCGGAAGGATCCCGCGAGGCTGTCGACCGGGTAGTTGCTCGCGAACAGGCAGCGATCGGCTGAGAAGATCGCGATGGCGTCGCGGATCACCGGGCCGTTGGCCTCCATGGTCCAGGGCAGGCCGGGCCGGCCGAGGCCCGAGATCTTGAGCGCGACGTTCGGGCAGGCGGCGGCCGTCTCGAGCCCCTTGCGCCAGCCGGCGAGCCCCTCGGCCGAGCGGTCGGAGGGCAGCGCCGTGTGGTTGATGACGATCTGGGTCGCCGGGAAGTCGCGCGCGAGGTCGGAAGCGGCGTCGAGATGCCACCAGGGCGTCTGCAGGTCGAAGGACAGCCCGTGGCGCTCGAGAAGCGCGTAGCCCCGGCGCCATTTCGGATTGTCCATCGAGCCGGCTTCGCCGCGCCGGGCCTCGCCCGGTGCAGCGGCGGAGCGCGGCTTGTGCCGGATGCCGCGCACGAGCGGGCGGGCGCCTTGCGCCGCGAGCACCTCCTCGACGTCGTCGCGGTCGAGCCAGGCCTGGGCGACGCAGGCGCTCGGCAGGCCGTGCTCGGCCGCGACGGTCTCCAGCCAGCGCGTTTCCGCGATCGGCGCGTTCGGGTCCCACTCGGCCTCGACGTGGATCGTCTTCGCCACCTCGAACCCGGCGCTGTCGCGGCGGTAGTCCGGCGGCAGGTAGGAGCGCCGGAGCGCGCCGTAATCGCCATAGCGGAAGGGGATCGGCTCGGGATCGCAGAGCCAGGGGTGGTAATTCCGCTGCAGGTCCCAGAAATGCTGATGCGCGTCGACGATGCGCAGCCGCTCGGCTTGATCCGCCATGCGCCACCCCTTTCCGCCCGCTTCTCACATGCTTCGGGTCCGCGCCACAACAGGCCCGGATGCAGGGGCTCTCCGCGATGGCGTCAGATCAGGTCGGCGCGTTCGGCGGCGAGCTTCTCGGCCTTGGCGCGGTCCTCGGGCGAGAGCGTCGTGAGGGTCTGGTCGAGCCAGGCGTCGGTGAGGCCGCGCGAGGCGGCGAGCAGGTGCCAGGCGGCCGATTCGACGAGGTTCTTCGGCACGCCGCGGCCGAGGGCGTAGAGGCGCGCGAGGCGGTTCTGGGCGATCGGGTTGCCGCGCCCCGCCGCCCGCCGGAAATAGCGCGCCGCGAGGCGCTCGTCGGCGGCGACGCCCTCGCCGTTGAAGAGCAGGATCGCGTACTCGACCTCGCCCGCCGTGTTGCCGTTCTCCACGGCCTTGCGGAACCAGCGCACCGCCGCGGCCGGATCGCGGCCGATGCCGCGTCCGCGCAGGTAGAGCACGCCAAGCGCATGCTGCGCGTCCGGAAGCTCGGCCTCGGCCGCGAGGCGGAGCAGCCCGGGGGCGCGCCGGGCCTCGGCCTCGGATCCGGAGAGCAGGAGCAGGGCAAGGTTGAAGGCGGCGGAGGGCTCGCCCTTCGCGGCCGCCTCCTCGAGCCAGGCGCGCGCCTGCGCGCGGTCGCGCGCCATGCCGCGCCCGTCGATCGCCATCATGGCGAGCGCGGACAGCGCGCTGGCGTCGCCCTTATGCGCGGCGAGCCGATACCATTCGGCCGCCTTGGCGGGGTCCTGTCGGATGCCGAGGCCCTGGTTGTGGAGCTCGCCCAGGAGTGTCATCGCCGCGGCGTCGTCTGGGTCGCGATCGAGCCTGCCCGTCGCCTCGCGCACCGCCTGGAGATAAAGGCCGCGCTGATAGGCACCGTAGGCCAGATCGGGGTCGCGGGCCTCCGGCGCCGCCGGAACCGAGGGGCGCAGGCCCGCAGGCTGGGCAAGCGCCGTCGCCGCGGCGAGCAGCGCGGCACAGGCGAGGGGCGCGCCCCGCATCAGCGCGCCTCCTCGGCCGGAGCCGGCAGGGCGGCGAGAGCCGCGCGGACCGCGGCCGCAGGACCCTCGGCGTGGGTCCAGACGGCGTCGCCGAGCGCCACGAATTCCGCGCCGGTCGCGGCAAGCCGCGGCAGGTGGGCGAGGGAGGGCGCGAAGGCCACGCAGGGCGTCTCGAAGATCTCGGCCCACCAGGCGGCACGCTCGAGGACCGTCTCGATCGCCGGCATGGAGCCGTCGGCGCGCGGCTCGCCGAACATCAGGTAGTCGATGCCGGCCTCGCCGATGGTCATGGCATCGTCCTTCGAGCGTAGTCCGCCCGCCCCGATGCTGCGGTCCTTGAGCCGCTCGCGCAACGCGCTCGCCGCGTTCGGATCGGGGACCGCCAGGTGCACGCCATCCGCGCCGCCTCGCGTCGCCACGGCGGCAAGATCGACCTCGCCCGCCGCCGTGACGAGCACCGCGGCTCCGTGCTCCTGCGCGGCGGGCGCCAGCGCTTTGACGCGGTTGACCGATGCGCGCTCGTCGCCCGGCGCGAGGCGCAGCAGAACGGCCGCGATCTCGCCCGCGGCGCAGGCCTGCGACAGCGCCGGCGCGAATCGCGACCCGTCCTCGATCAACGGCGTGACGAGATAGAGGCGAGCGATGGACTCCGTCATCGTGGGGGCAACAAAAGGAACGGGCCGCGTGGGCCCCGTCTCTTTCAAAAAGAATGCGGCGAAAGGCGGATCAGGCGGCCTTTTTCTCCAGGTCGTTCTTCCACTGCCCCAGCGTGGCAAGGCCATTCATCTTGGCCCGGTGCGAGAAGGCGCGCTGCGCCGCGGCGACGTTCTCTGATCTGCCCGACCACGCCTTCTGCGGCGCGGCTTGCAGCGCGCGGCCGTAGGAGAAGGTGAGCTTCCAGGGGAAGCCGCCGATCCGGTTCATGGCGTCGAGATGGGCCGTCGCCTCCTCGTCCGACTGGCCGCCCGAGAGGAAGGCGATGCCCGGCACGGCGGCGGGCACGCAGCGCTTCAGGACCTGGATCGTGCGCTCGGCCACCTCCTCGGCGGAAGCCTTCTTGGCCGACTTCTTGCCCGGGATGACCATGTTCGGCTTCAGCACCGTGCCTTCGAGCACGACACGGTTGTAGTAGAGCTCGAGATAGACCTCCTTGAGGACCCATTCGGTGACCTCGGCGCAGCGCGCGATGTCGTGATCGCCGTCCATCAGCACCTCGGGCTCGACGATCGGCACCACGTCCGCCTCCTGGCACAGCGCCGCGTAGCGCGCGAGGGCGTGGGCGTTGGCCTTGATGCAGGTGTAGCTCGGGATGTTCGGCCCGATGTCGATGACCGCGCGCCACTTCGCGAAGCGCGCCCCGAGGCCGTGATACTCCTTGAGCCGTTCGCGCAGGCCGTCGAGTCCCTCGGTGACGGTCTCGCCCGGGCAGAAGGGCAGGGGCTTCGCGCCGGCGTCGACCTTGATGCCGGGGATCGAGCCCGCCTGCTCGATGAGCTTCACGAGCGGGGTGCCGTCCTTGGCGTTCTGGCGGATGGTTTCGTCATAGAGGATGACGCCGGAGACGTAGTTCCTCATGGCCTCCGTCGAGCGGAACAGCAGCTCGCGGTAGTCGCGCCGGTTGTCGGCGGTCGATTCGACGCCGATCGTGTCGAAGCGCTTCTTGATCGTGCCCGAGCTCTCGTCGGCCGCGAGGATGCCCTTGCCGGGCTTGACCATCGCTTCGGCGGTCTTGTTCAGCTGTTCGAGGTTCATGCCTCTTCCTCCTGTCGTGTTCTTGAGCGCGCTGCGCAGCCTATTGCACCCGCGCCTCGAGCGTGGCGACGCGCTCTTCGATCTCCGTCACGCGCTCATCGAAATCCCCGGCGGTTGCACGCATCATGACGAGCATCCCAGCGACATTGCGCCGGTCCTTTCGCAGCCCCGCCTCAAGGTGCTCGAAGCGCCGCCCGAACTCCTCGCTGAGCTGGCCGACGCGTTCGTTCAACGTTGTGATGCTCGCCTGGATTCCCTTGAGGATCTCGTGCGTCACGTCTTCGACATTGTCCGCCACGGGCTAGGTTCCTCCTAGAAGGTCTTGGTCCATCTTATCAGCGGGCAGGGAACACAGCCATACGGACGGGCGCAGCGGCGCGCTCACCGCTTCCTTAACGCCTCCACCCCCGGCAACGCCTTGCCCTCGAGCCACTCCAGAAAGGCGCCGCCGGCGGTGGAGACATAGGTGAACTCGCCGGCGACGCCGGCGTGGTTGAGCGCCGCCACGGTGTCGCCGCCGCCGGCGACCGAGACGAGCTTGCCTTGTTGCGTGCGCTCGGCGGCGTGGCGCGCCGCCGCGACCGTGCCCTGGTCGAAGGGCGCGTGCTCGAAGGCGCCGAGCGGGCCGTTCCAGACAAGCGTCGCAGCGTCGTTGATCGCGGCGTTGACGCGGTCGACCGACTGCGAGCCGATGTCGAGGATCATGCCGTCGGAGGGGATTGCATCGATGCCGTAGGTGTGGTGCGGCGCGCCGGCCTTGAGCTCGTTCGCGACCACCGCGTCGACCGGCAGGATGATGGCGCAGTTGGTCTCGCGCGCCCGGTCCATGATGCGCTGCGCGGTCGCGGCCAGATCCTTCTCGGCGAGCGAGCGGCCGATCCCGATATCGATGGCGTTGAGAAAGGTGTTGGCCATGCCGCCGCCGACGACGAGCGCATCGACCTTCCCGATGAGGTTCTCGAGGAGATCGATCTTGGTCGAGACCTTGGCCCCGCCGACCACCGCCACGAGCGGACGGGCCGGCGCTTCGAGCCCTTTGGTCAGCGCCTCGATCTCTGCCTGCATGGCGCGCCCGGCATAGGCCGGGAGGATACGGGCGAGGCCCTCGGTCGAGGCGTGGGCGCGATGCGCAGCCGAGAAGGCGTCGTTGACGTAGAAGTCGCCGAGCTTCGCGAGCTCCTTGGCGAAAGCCGGATCGTTCTTCTCCTCGCCGGCATGGAAGCGGGTGTTCTCGAGGAGCAGGATGTCGCCGTCCTTCATGGCCCTAACCACCTCGGCAGCCGCTTCGCCGATGCAGTCCTCGGCGAAGGCAACCGGTTGACCCAGATGCTCCGAGAGGGCGGATACGACAGGCTTGAGCGACTCCTTCGAGTCGCGGCCTTTCGGCCGCCCGAAATGCGCGATGAGGACGACCCTGCCGCCCTTCTCCGCGATCTCCCGGATGGTCGGGAGGATGCGCTCGATGCGGGTGGCGTCGGCGACGCGCCCGTCCTCCATGGGCACGTTGAGGTCGACGCGCAGAAGAACGCGCTTGCCCTTCACATCGGCGTCGTCGAGCGTGCGAAAGCTCATCGCGGCGGGATGCCCGGCAGGATTCCCGGAAGATACTTGATCGCTGCGACGGTGAGCGCCGCGGTCAAGAGCGCCGTCACCAGCGCCGTGAACACGAGCGAGTTGAGCCCCGGCAAGCGACGCACCCGGCGGGCCAATTCGTCGACGCGCTCGCGCACGATGACGAGGTCGGACTGCAGCGCGGCCTCCGACATCCGGCCGGTCGCCGCCTCGACCTTGTCCTGGACGCGCTGCATGAGCGTCTCGGTGCGGGCGTATTTCTCCTCGATCCGCGCCGCCTTTTCCTCGATGCGCGAGAGCTGGTCGATGCCGGCCCGGTCGGTGCGCGGCGGCAGCGCCTCGGCATAGCCGACGGCGGGGGCCGCCGGGGGCGTCGACGGGACCGACTCGACCGCCGCCCTCAGCTCCTCGACGCTCGGCGCGGAGGGAGCGGGACCCGGCCCGAGTATCGGCTCGACACGGTTCGTGGTTGGAGAATCGGCCATGATTTCGCCTTCCGATCGCTTGTTCGACACCCGCCGGCGGGGGGCCGGATCGATGTCAGATCAGCTTCGCCATCGCGACCGCCGTGTCGGCCATGCGGTTCGAGAAGCCCCATTCGTTGTCGTACCAGGCCATGACCCGCACGAGCGTGCCGTCCATGACCTTGGTCTCGTCCATGTGAAACGTCGATGAGTGGGGGTCGTGGTTGAAGTCGATCGAGACGTTCGGCGCGTTCGTATAGGCGAGGACGCCCTTGAGCTGCTGTTCCGAGGCGCGCTTCACGGCGTCGTTGATCTCGTCCTTGGTGGTCGCGCGCGTCGCCACGAACTTGAAGTCGATCACGGAGACGTTCGGGGTCGGCACGCGGATCGAGACGCCGTCGAGCTTGCCGTTGAGCTCCGGCAGCACGAGGCCGACCGCCTTCGCGGCGCCGGTCGAGGTCGGGATCATCGAGAGCGCCGCGGCGCGGGCCCGGTAGAGGTCCTTGTGCATCTGGTCGAGCGAGGGCTGGTCGTTGGTGTAGGAGTGGATCGTCGTCATGAAGCCCTTCTCGATGCCGACGGCGTCGTGCAGCACCTTCGCGACCGGCGCGAGGCAGTTCGTCGTGCAGGACGCGTTCGAGACGACCTGGTGGTCCTTCGAGAGCTTGTCGTGGTTGACGCCGTAGACGACGGTGAGGTCGGCGCCGTCGGCGGGCGCCGAGACCAGCACCCGCTTCGCGCCGGCGTCGAGATGGGCCTTGGCCTTGTCCTTCGCCGTGAAGATGCCGGTGCACTCCATGGCAATGTCGACGCCGAGCTCCTTGTGGGGCAGCTCGGCCGGGTTCTTGATCGCGGTGACCCGGATCTTCCGCCCGTCGACCACGATCGCGTCGCCCTCGACCTTGACCTCGCTCGGGAAGCGGCCGTGCACGCTGTCGAAGCGCAGGAGATGGGCGTTGGTCTCGACCGGTCCGAGGTCGTTCACCGCCACCACCTCGATGTCCTTGCGTCCGGATTCGACGATGGCGCGCAGGATGTTGCGGCCGATGCGCCCGAACCCGTTGATCGCGACCTTGACCGTCATGTGGATAGGCTCCTCAAAGATTGTGCGTGCGGAGCACCTGGTCCGCCACGGCTTCGGCCGTGATCCCGAAGTGCTTGTAGAGATCCTTGTAGGGCGCGCTCGCCCCGAAACCCTTCATGCCGACGAAGACGCCGTCGGGGCCGATCAGGGCGTCCCAGCCGAACCGGACCGCGGCCTCGACCGCAACCTTGACCGGCGCATCGCCAACGATCTCGCGGCGGATTGGTTCGGGCTGGGCGAGGAGGAGGTCGAGGGAGGGCACGGAAACCACGCGTGTCGTCATGCCGCGCTCCGACAGGATCCGCCGCGCGGCAAGCGCGATCTCGACTTCCGAGCCGGACGCGAAGATGGTCGCCTTCGCCTTGCCTTCGGCTGGCTCGATCTCGTAGCCGCCGCGGGCGCAAAGATTTCCGCCGCCCGCCTCCTTGCGGACCTGCGGCAGTGCCTGACGGGTCAGCGCGAGCACGGTCGGGCCTTGGTGCCGCTCGAGCGCGAGCTGCCAGCATTCCGCCATTTCGATCGCGTCGGCGGGACGGAACACGCGCAGGTTCGGCATGGCACGCAGCGCCGCGAGGTGCTCGACCGGCTGGTGGGTCGGCCCGTCCTCGCCGAGGCCGATCGAGTCATGCGTCATGACGTAGATCGCCGGGATGCCGGCGAGCGCCGCGATCCGCATGGCGGGCCGCGCGTAATCGGTGAAGACCAGAAAGGTCGCGCCGGCCGGGCGGAAGCCGCCGTGGAGCGCGAGCCCGTTCATGGCCGCCGCCATGCCGTGCTCGCGGATGCCGTAATGGATGTAGCGCCCGCCATAATCGCCGGGCGCGATCGCCCTGAGGTTCTTGGTCTTGGTGTTGTTCGAAGGCGTGAGATCGGCCGAGCCGAGCACCAGCTCCGGCACGGCCTCGGTCACCGCTTCGAGCGCGATCTCGCTCGCCTTGCGGGTCGCGACCGCCTGCGGTTCGGCGACAAGGCGGGCCTTGAGCTCCGCGATCGCCTCCGCGAGCGCGGCGGGGACCTCGCGCTTCATGCGCCGCTCGAACTCCTGCCGCCGCTCGGGCGCGAGCGCGTCGAGCCGCGCCTGCCAGGCCTGCCGCTCGCGGCGCCCGCGCTTGCCTGCGCGCGTCCAGGCCTTGCGGACATCGTCCGGCACCTCGAAGGCGGCGCCGTTCCAGCCGAGCGCCGCCTTCGCGCCCTGCAACTCCTCCGCCCCGAGCGGCTCGCCATGCGCCTTCGACGTGCCGGCCTTGTTGGGCGCGCCGTAGCCGATGGTGGTCCTGCAGGCGATCAGCGTCGGCCGGTCGGATCTCTGCGCCCGTCGGATGGCGCGAGCGACCGCTGCCGGGTCGTGGCCGTCGACCCGGATCGCGTGCCAGCCCGAGGCCTCGACGCGCTTCGCCTGGTCGGTCGAGTCCGAAAGCGACAACGGCCCATCGATCGAGATGCCGTTGTCGTCGAAGAGGACGACGAGCTTGTTGAGCTTGAGGTGCCCGGCGAGCGCGATCGCCTCCTGGCTCAGCCCCTCCATGAGGTCGCCGTCCGAGGCGAGCACATAGGTGAAGTGGTCGACGATGGCGTCGCCGTATTCGGCGTTCAGCATGCGCTCGGCGAGCGCAAAACCGACCGCGGCCGCGATGCCCTGGCCGAGCGGTCCGGTGGTGGTCTCGACGCCCGGGGTCATGAAATTCTCGGGGTGCCCCGGCGTCTTCGATTCGAGCTGGCGGAAGCGCTTCAGCTCGTCGACCGTGACGCCCTCGACGCCGGTGAGGTGCAGGAGCGCGTAGAGCAGCATCGAGCCGTGGCCGGCCGAAAGCACGAAGCGGTCGCGGTCGGGCCAGCGCGGGTCGGCGGCGTCGTATTTCAGGAACTTGGTGAAGAGCACCGTCGCGACATCGGCGGCGCCCATGGGCAGGCCCGGATGGCCGGACTTCGCCTTCTCGACCGCGTCCATGGCGAGCGCGCGCACCGCGTTCGCGAGATCCGAATGGGAAACGCGATCGGCGACGGCTTGCTGCACGAGTCGGTCCAGGAGGCGGCGGCGGGCGGACGATGAAGCGCCCGGTCAAGGTCGGCGGCTAGTTATCACGGGCGACTCGCGAGTCAAACCCGCCGCCGAGGCACAAAAGAGCTCGCGCCGGCCCGAAAACGCTCCGGGAAAGCGCTCTTCCGGCGATTGCCGCGCTGGCGCTCCCGTCCTACCGTTCCGCGACCGATTCAGGGGGGCGCATGGCGGAGCTCGCGGAGGCAACCAGGCGGCTCGAGGCGGCGCTCGGCGCACTCGAGGCGACGGTCGGCCGGCGGCTCGATTTCGAGCGGCGGCGTGGCGACCTCGAGACCGAGCTCCAGATCATGCAGGACGACCGCGCCAGGCTTGCGGTCGAGCTCGAAAGCGCGACCGCTCGGCTCGAGCGCGTCGAGAACGCGACTGCGGACGTGAGCCGGCGCGTCCACAGCGCGATCGGCGCCGTGCGCGAGGTGATCGATCGCGCCGAGGCGGCAGGGTAGGAGGAGGGGGGCGATGCCGCAGGTTCAGGTCACCATCGCAGGGCGCAGCTATCGCATGGCTTGCGGCGAAGGCGAGGAGGCGCATCTCGAGGGGCTCGCGGCCGATTTCGACGGCAAGATCTCGGCGTTGCGCGACTCCTTCGGAGAGATCGGGGACATGCGCCTTCACGTCATGGCGGCGCTGACGCTTGCCGACGAGCTCGCCGAGACCCGGCGGCGCCTCGCGGCGATCGAGGAGGAGACTTCTGCGTTGCGCAGCCTCGCGTCTTCCGGCGACGAGCGCTCGCGCGAGCTCGAGACGCAGATGACCGACGCGCTCACCCGCACGGCCGAGCGCATCGAGCGTCTGGTCAAGGCGCTCAGCGTCCCGGCGGCTGCGCAGGCCTGAGCATCCAACGGCATTCGGCGCAGGGAACGGCCCGGATTTGACTTGAGGGCACGCATTCATAGAATCCGCGGAGTGCCGCCGCCCTGAAGGCGGCGCTTTGTTTTTCCGGCTCGTCCCGGGCCGGCCTCGAGGAGAGGTGCCGTGAACTCGCCGTTGCTGCCGACCTATGCGCGCGCCGATCTCGCCTTCGAGAAGGGCGAGGGTGTCTGGCTGGAGACTCGCGAGGGCGAGCGATACCTCGACTTCGGCGCCGGCATCGCGGTGAATGCGCTCGGCCACGCCCATCCGCATCTTGTCGAGGCGATCACCGAGCAGGCGAAGAAGCTCTGGCACAGCTCGAACCTGTACCGCATCCCCGAAGGCGAGCGCCTCGCCCGGCGCCTCACGGAGAGCACCTTCGCGGATCTCGTGTTCTTCGGGAACTCGGGCGCGGAGGCCATCGAGGCCTCGATCAAGATCGCCCGCAAGTACCACGCCGCGAACGGCGAGCCCGAGCGCTACCGCATCATCACCTTCGAGGGCGCCTTCCACGGCCGCACCCTCGCGGCGCTCGCCGCCGGCGGGCAGAAGAAGTATCTCGATGGCTTCGGGCCCAAGGTCGAGGGCTTCGACCAGGTGCCGTTCGGCGACCACGAGGCCCTGCATAACGCGATCGGCCCCGAGACCGCGGCGATCCTGATCGAGCCAGTGCAGGGCGAGGGCGGCGTCCGGGCCGTGCCGACGCAGTGCCTGCGGGGTTTGCGCGAGCTCTGCGACGAGCGCGGCCTGCTTCTCATCCTGGACGAGATCCAGACCGGCGTCGGGCGGACCGGCAAGCTCTTCGCCCATGAGTGGGCCGGCATCTCGCCGGACATCATGGCGGTCGCCAAGGCGATCGGCGGCGGCTTCCCCATGGGCGCCTGCCTCGCGACGAGCGAGGCCGCGAAGGGCATGACGGTCGGCAGCCACGGCTCGACCTTCGGCGGCAACCCGCTCGCCATGGCGGTCGGCAACGCCATGCTCGACATCGCGCTCAAGCCGGGCTTCCTCGACCACGTCAATCGCATGGCCCTGCTCCTGAAGCAGCGGCTCGCCGAGCTTCTCGACCGCTATCCCGCCGTGATCGCCGAGATCCGCGGCCGGGGCCTGTTGCTCGGGCTTCGCACCCATGTGCCGAACAACGACTTCATGAACGCGGCCCGCGAGCAGAGGCTTCTCACGGTCAGCGCCGGGGACAACGTGGTGCGGCTCCTGCCCCCGCTGATCATCGACGAGGAGGAGATCGGCGAGGGCGTCAAGCGGCTCGAGCGGACCTGCGAGGCGCTCGAGCGCGAGATGCGGTCGGTGGCGCAGCGCGGGGCCGCCTGATGCAGAATGGGAAGCGCGACTTCCTCGACCTCAAGGATTTCTCCGGCGCCGAGCTTCGCCGCGTGCTCGACGCGAGCGCGGCCCTGAAGGCGGGCCGGCGCAAGGGCGCGATCCGCAAGGACGGCCCTCTCGCCGGGAAGGCGCTGGCGATGGTGTTCGACAAGCCCTCGACCCGCACCCGAGTCTCGTTCGACATGGCGATGCGCGAGCTCGGCGGCGAGACGCTGATGCTGACCGGCCACGAGATGCAGCTCGGCCGCGGCGAGACCATCGCCGACACCGCGCGCGTGCTGTCCCGCTACGTCGACGCCATCATGATCCGCATCCTCGACCACGCGATGATGCTCGAGCTTGCCGGGCACGCGACCGTGCCGGTCATCAACGGCCTGACGAAGCTCACGCATCCCTGCCAGATCATGGCCGACGTGCTGACCTTCGAGGAGCACCGCGGACCGATCAGAGGCCGCACCATCGCCTGGACCGGGGACGCCAACAACGTGCTGGCGTCATGGGTCCACGCCGCGGCGCGGCTCGACTTCGCGATCCGCGTCGCGACCCCGCCGGAACTCGATCCCCGTCCCGAGCTTTTGACCTGGGCGAAGCGCGAAGGCGCGAAGGTCATGGTCACGCGCGATCCATTCGAGGCGGTCGAGGGCGCGGATGCGGTCGTGACCGATTGCTGGGTCTCGATGGGCGACGAGGACGAAGGCCGCCGCCACAACCTCCTCAAGCCCTATCAGGTCAATGCGAGGCTCATGGCCGCCGCGGCGACGGACGCGATCTTCATGCATTGCCTGCCGGCCCATCGCGGCGAGGAGGTGACCGACGAGGTGATGGACGGGCCGCGCTCGGTCGTGTTCGACGAGGCCGAGAACCGGCTCCACGCCCAGAAAGGCATCCTGGCGTGGTGCTTCGGAGCCGTCGAGGCGGGGAACTTGGAGGCATGAGGCTCGGCGCCTTCGAAGCCGCCGATGACATCGTCCTCCCCTTCGCGGTCGAAGCCCTCGACACGCGCGGGCGCGTGGCCCGGCTCGGGCCCTCGATCGACACCATCCTGTCGCGCCACGGCTATCCCGACCCGGTTGCGCGGGTCCTGGGCGAGGCCGCGGCCCTGACGGTGCTCCTCGGCTCGGCGCTCAAGTTCGAGGGGCGTTTCCAGCTCCAGACCAAGTGCGATGGGCCGATCGCCATGATCGTGGTCGATTTCGACGCGCCGGACCGCCTGCGCGCGACCGCCCGCTTCGATCCCGGACGGATCGAGGCGCTCGGGCCGGGCGCGCACCGGACCGCCGAGCTGCTCGGCCGCGGCATCCTGGCGATGACCATCGACCAGGGCTCCGAGCGGAGCCGTTATCAGGGCGTGGTCGCGCTCGAAGGGCACGGCTTCGAGGAGGCGGCGCACCAGTATTTCCGGCAATCGGAGCAGATCCCGACCCGCGTCCGCCTCGCGGTCGCGGAGCAGTTCGAGGCCGGACGGCGCGCCTGGCGGGCCGGCGGCGTCATGGTGCAGTTCCTGCCGAGCTCGGTCGAGCGCATGCGCCAGCCCGATCTCGATCCCGGCGACATCCCGGAAGGGCATGCCTCGGGCGCGGCGCCGGAGCCGGGCGAGGACGACGCCTGGATCGAGGCGAGGGCGCTCGTCGACACGGTCGAGGACCACGAACTGATCGATCCCGAGGTGGCGAGCGAGCGCCTGCTCTACCGTCTCTTCCACGAGCGAGGGGTGCGGGTGTTCGAGCCGCAGGGCGTGCACGAATCCTGCCGCTGCTCGCGCGAGCGCATCATGGCGATGATGCGCAATTTCAGCCCGACCGACCGCCGCGACATGGTCGGCGACAACGGCCGCATCGGCATCACCTGCGAGTTCTGCTCCCGCGTCTACGACCTCGACCCGGCCGAGGTCGAGGCGGAGATGGCGCTGCCCGAGGCGCGCTGAGGCCGCTCACTTTCCGATGCAGAAGGTCGCGAACAGGCGGTCGAGGATCTCCTCCACGTCGACGCGGCCGGTGACCCGGCCGACGGCGCGCAACGCCAGACGCACGTCCTCCGCGGCAAGCTCCGTCCGGCCCTCGTCCAAGGCTGCGAGGGCGCGGCCGAGGCTCTGGTGCGCCTCGGCGAAGGCCTGACGGTGGCGCTCGCGCGTGATGACCGCGTCCCCCTGGCCGAGCGCCGCCTCCGCCGCCGCGCCGATCCGGTCGAGGAGCATCGACACGCGCTCACCGGTCTTGGCCGAGATCGACAGATCGACATCGGCGGCCGCGCCCGGCAGGTCGGCCTTGGTGCCGAGCCGCAGGGTTGGCCCAGCACCGGGCGAAACCGCTTGCGGGTCGCCTCCGGAAGGCACGAGCCAGAGCACGAGATCTGCGCTTTCCGCATGCGCGCGGGTGCGTGCGACGCCCTGCCGCTCGAGCGGGTCCTCGGTCTCCCGCAGGCCTGCGGTGTCGATGAAGGTGACGGGCAGGCCGTTGAGGTCGCAGCGGAGCTCGATCGCGTCGCGGGTGGTGCCAGGGATCTCGGAGACGATCGCGACATCGCGCTTTGCGAGCGCGTTCAGGAGGGTCGATTTGCCGGCGTTCGGCGGACCCGCGAGCACCACCGTGAAGCCGTCGCGCAGGCGCTCGCCGCGGCGCTCGTCCGCGAGATGCCGGGCCATCTCTTGCTCGAGCCCGGCGACGAGCCCAGGGATGCGGGGATCGACGGCGGCGTCCTCGACGTCGCGCTCGTCCGAGAAATCGAGCGAGGCTTCGAGCAGCGCGAGTACCTCGATCAGCCGCTCGCGCCAGCCGGCGACGAGGCTGCCGAGCGTGCCGCAGAGCTGCCGCATCGCCTGCCGGCGCTGCGCCTCGGTCTCGGCGTCGATGACATCGGCCAAGCCTTCGACCGCGGCAAGATCCATGCGGCCGTTGAGGAAGGCACGGCGGGTGAACTCGCCGGGCTCGGCTGCGCGGCAGCCCGGAAGCTCGGACAAGGCGCGCAGGACGGCGGCCCGCACCGCGAGGCCGCCGTGGATGTGCAGCTCGGCCTGGTCTTCCCCGGTGAAGCTCTCCGGCTCCGGCATCCAGACGACCAGCGCCTCGTCGAGCAGCTCTCCCGAGGAGAAGTCGCGCAGGCTCCGCAAGGTCATGCGCCGCGGCCGCGGCGTGCCGCCGGCGATCGCTTGAAGCACACCCCGCGTGCCCGGTCCGCTGATCCGCACGACCGCGATCGCGGCACGCCCGTAACCGGAGGCCGGGGCGAAGATGGTGTCGCCGCTGCTCATCGCGCGAACTTGGGAGGCCTGCAGGCATTCCCTGTCAACGCTGCGCTACCGTCCCGCCCACCGCAGCCTTTGAGAACACCCCGATGAACCGGCTCGCCCGCGCGACCTCGCCCTACCTCCTGCAACACAAGGATAATCCGGTCGCCTGGTGGGAGTGGTCGCCCAGCGCCTTCGACGAAGCAAAGCGCACGAACCGGCCGGTGCTGCTCTCGGTCGGCTACGCGGCCTGCCATTGGTGCCACGTGATGGCCCACGAGAGCTTCGAGGACGAAGGCGTCGCGACGGTGATGAACGAGCTCTTCGTGAACATCAAGGTCGACCGCGAGGAGCGACCCGACGTCGACCACATCTATATGAGCGCGCTGCATCTTCTCGGAGAGCCCGGCGGCTGGCCGCTCACCATGTTCCTGACCCCGGAGGGGGAGCCCTTCTGGGGCGGGACGTATTTCCCGAAGGAGCCGAAATTCGGCCGGCCCGGCTTCGCGAGCGTGCTCCGCGAGGTCGCGCGGATTTTCCGCGCCGAGCCTGATCGGATCGCGCACAACCGCCGCCTCCTCCTCGAGCGGCTCGCCGGGACCGCGCACGCGCCCGGCCTCGACGGCGCCGTCGGGCTCGGCGACCTCGATCGCATCGGCGAACGGCTCGTCGCCGCCTTCGACCCGGTCCATGGCGGGTTGCAGGGCGCCCCGAAATTCCCCAATCCGATGATCCTCGAGTTCCTAAGCCGCTATGCGATGCGCAGCGGGGATTCCGAGGCCCGCAAGCGCGCGCTCCTCACGCTCGAGCGGATGGCGCTCGGCGGCATCCACGATCACCTCGGCGGCGGCTTCGCACGCTACTCGGTCGACGAGCGCTGGCTCGTGCCGCACTTCGAGAAGATGCTCTATGACAACGCGCAGCTCCTCGAGCTCTATGCGCTTCACGCCGCTCGAGGCGGGCCCTCGGCCGGGCTTTTCCGCCTCACCGCCGAAGGGGTCGTCGCTTGGCTCGATCGCGAGATGACGACGCTCGAGGGGGCGTTCGCGTCGAGCCTCGACGCCGATTCCGAAGGCGTCGAAGGGAAGTTCTACGTCTGGTCGCTCGACGAGATCCGGGATGTGCTCGGGGACGACTACGCCGCCTTCGCGGCCCATTACGACGTGACGGCGCACGGCAACTGGGAAGAAGCCAACATCCTCAACCGCCTCAAGTCGGGCTGGCCGGACGATCCGGCGCTCGAATCCCGGCTCGCCGCGTGCCGCGAAAAGCTCCTCGCCCGACGTGCCGCGAGGATCCGGCCGGGGCTCGACGACAAGGTGCTGGCGGATTGGAACGGGCTGATGATCGCCGCGCTCGTGCGGGCCGGAGTGGCGCTCGACCGGCCCGAATGGCTCGACCGTGCCGCCCGCGCCTTCCGCTTCGTGGCGGAGGCGATGAACCGCGGCGATCGGCTCGGCCATTCCTGGCGGGCGGGCCAGCTGATCTTCCCGGGCTTCGCGCTCGACCACGCCGCCATGATGCGTGCTGCGCTCGCCCTCCACGAGGCCACCGGCGAGCCCGGCTACCTCGATCGCGCCAGGGCCTGGCGGGACACGCTCCTGCGCGACTACCGCGTCCCTGCGACCGGGCTCCTCGCCATGACGGCGGCGGACGCCGACCCGCTGGTCGTCCGCCCGCAGCCCTCGCAGGACGACGCCGTGCCGAACGCCAACGGCGTCTTCGCCGAGGCGCTGGTCCGGCTTGCCGCCCTCACCGGCGGCGAGGAGGACCGCCGCCGTGCCGAGGATGCGCTGTCGAGCCTCTCCGGCCCCGCCGCTCGAGCGCCGCTCGGCCACACCACGATCCTCAACGCCCTCGACCTGCATCTGCGCGGGCTCACGATCGTGGTCGCGAACGACGCGGGGGGCGCGCTGACCAGGGCGGGGCTGCGCCTGCCTTATTTCGCACGCACCGTCTCGAGGGTTTCCGACGCCGGCGCGCTGGCGCCGGACCACCCGGCCAGGACGGCCCTCTCAGGGAGCGGCCCGCAAGCGCTGATCTGCGCGGGCATGCGCTGCTCGCTGCCGGTCAGGACCTCGGACGAGCTGCTGCGTACGGCCGAGGAGATGGCGCACCCCGCTTGAACCCGCCTGCAAAGCGCGAGCTTCTCCTGGAGCCCTCTATGAGAAGTTGTCGACCGGCACCGTCCAGCTCGCCCCTTCGCGCTCGCCTCCGGCGCTCGTCGAAGGGTGCTCGCCCGCAGGGCGGCGGCGGGGCCGAGGCTCCGAATGCATGCGGCCGGGCACGGCGGTTCCGCAGAGCGGGCGGCGGTCGGAGCGCGCCTCGCGCAGGAGCCGACTGAGCTTGAGCAATCCGCACCGCATGCGTCTCTCCACCCTCCGGCCGGCGCCGCACGGGCGGCCGTCTTGTCCGTCAGGTGAAGGTCGCGACGATTCGGGGCGCAAGCGTGGCCGGGAAGCGGCGAAGCGCGGACCAACGAAAACGGCGCCCGAGGCGCCGCTTGCAGTAGTGCGGTCCAGGGCGCCTTACGCCTCCTCGGTCTTCACCTTGAGGACCTGCCGGCCGCGATACATGCCGGTCTTGAGGTCGACGTGATGGGGGCGGCGCAGCTCGCCTGAATCCTTGTCCTCGACATAGGTCGGCGCCTTCAGCGCGTCGGCCGAGCGGCGCATGCCGCGGCGCGATGGTGAGGTCTTTCGTTTCGGAACGGCCATGTCTGTCTCCGGTCGTCTGCCCCGGGCGACCTTGCAAAAGCGAGCCGCCCGACTGGGGGCGCCTCTTCAGGAAGTCGCAGGGTCTCGAATGAGGTCGCGGCTTATATAGGCGTTTGTCCGGCTGCGCCAGCCCGAAAGCGCCTCAGCGCCTGATGCATCCGGCAAAGGGCGCGGCCGCGTTCATGCGCACGAGGAGCCGGTTCGCGAGGTTGCGGTGGCGCGGCGAGGGTCGGCCGGGGTTGCGCAGCTTCGGGTTCGGCAGCGCAGCGACCAGAAGCGCCGCCTCCTGGCGCGAGAGATCGCGCGCCGCCTTGCGGAAATGATGGCGCGCCGCCGCCTCGATGCCGAACACGCCGGGGCCCCACTCGGCGATGTTGAGGTAGTTTTCCATCATGCGGCGCTTCGGCCAGACGAGGTCGAGATAGAGCGCGATCGGAAGCTCCAGCGCCTTGCGCAGATAGGACCGGCCCGGCCAGAGGAAGAGGTTCTTCGCGACCTGCATCGGCACGGTCGAGGCGCCGCGGCTCGGGCCTTCCTCGTCCTCGACGACCTCGCGAAGCGCGTCCCAATCGACGCCGCGATGCATGCAGAAGCGGGCATCCTCGGAAGTGACGACCGCGAGCGGCACGGCCGGCGCGACCTGGTCGAGCGAGACGGCCGTGCGGGCGGCGCCCTGGAACGTCGCCCAGCGGCCGAGCATGAGGGTCGAGACCGGCGTGATGAAACGGTAGGCAAGGCCGAGCACGAGCACAGCCGCGAGATAGAGCAGTATCACGGCGATGACGGCCGCGAGCGCGCGTGCCAAAAGACCGCGGAGCGTCATCCGTCCTGCCCGCTACGCGCCATGGCCCCTCAGATTCCCTTCGAAGCCCGGCTAGCAGGCGCGGCCCGGTCGGTCGAGCGGGTCCTGGAGCGCTTCCTAGCCGAGGACGCCCGGCCGGGCGAGATCGCCCGTCCGCCGCGCCTCGTCGCGGCGATGCGCCATGCCGTGCTGTCTGGCGGCAAGCGGCTGCGGCCTTTTCTCCTGGTCGAGTCGGCGCGGATGCTTGGTCATGAGGAGCCCGGCGTGCTGCAGGCCGGCGCCGCGCTTGAGCTCCTGCACTGCTACTCCCTCGTTCACGACGACCTCCCCGCCATGGACGACGACGACCTGCGCCGCGGCAAGCCGACGGTGCACCGCGGCTTCGACGAGGCGACCGCGATCCTCGCCGGCGACGCGCTTCAGGCGCTCGCCTTCGAGCTCATGGCCGACGCGGCGACGCATCAGGATGGGGCGGTCCGTTCCGAGCTGGTCGTGGGTCTCGCCCGAGCATCCGGGCTCGGCGGCATGGTCGGCGGGCAGATGCTCGATCTCGCCGCGGAGGGCCGCTACGGCGCCTCGGCGCTCGGCGAGAACGACATCCGCCGGCTCCAGGCGATGAAGACCGGCGCGCTCCTCGCCTTCTCCGTCGAGGCCGGAGCGATCCTGGCGCAAGCGAATGCGGCGGCGCGCATCCGCCTGGAGGACTTCGGGCGCGCGCTCGGCGCGGCTTTCCAGATCGCGGACGACCTTCTCGATCGCGAGGCGAGCACTGCCGCGATGGGCAAGAGCACCGGCAAGGATCGCGAGAAGGGCAAGGCGACGCTGGTCGACGTGCTCGGCCTTGAGGAGGCGCGCCGCGAGCGCGACCGCCTCGTCAGCGAAGCCTGCGCTGCGCTCGACGGCTTCGGGCGAGCCGCCGATGTCCTGCGTGTGGCGGCTCGTTTCGTGGCGGTGCGGAAAAGCTGAGCCGGCGCCTCACAGGAAGGCGATCATCGCCGCGTAGGTGAGGAAGCAGAAGGCGAGAAGCGCCGACAGGAGCCACGTAAGCCCGTCACCGACGCGGCTCTGGTGCAGAAAAGACCCTGGCCGGCGTTTGAGGACCGGCACGGGGCCAGTTTCGGTGCTTCTCACCGCCTCACTTTAATAACATAAGTTAAGCCCCGCAAGGAACTCTCCTCAAGCGTGGCCGTTGTGGGAGCAAACATAGGTTAATCCAGGAGACCTCGATGGCCGACCTCGCCAACAGCGGCAAGCCGTGGACCGACAAGGAGGAGCGGCGGCTGGCGTGGCTTCTTTCGGAGGGCGCGTCGGTGACGACACTCTCAGCCGAGTTCAAGCGTACCGAGGCAGCAATCCGGGACAAGCGGCAGGAGATGACGCGCCGGGCGCGGGGTCAAGTGTCGCGTTACGCGGTTCGCCGCGACAGCCCGCTTGCCGCATAAGCCCCAACCCTGACGGGCCTCCCTGCCGCGAAATCTCCGGGTTTCCTAAAGCCCGTTCCAGAGCCAAACTGGCCAGCGTCGGCGAAGGTCCCCGAACGGAGATGGTCGTGCCGTCGCTCGCGGCGGCGCACTGGATCCGTGGAACAGGAGGGTGCCATGACACACGTCGGAACCTGCTTTTGCGGTGCGGTGGAGGTCGAGGTTACGGGAGAGCCGGCGGCCATGGGCTACTGCCATTGCCGGTCCTGCCGCTCGTGGTCGGGCGGGCCGGTGAACGCCTTCAGCCTCTGGCCTCCGGACGCGGTTCGCTACACGCGCGGCGCCGAGCACGTCGCGACCTACAGCAAGACCCCGCTCAGCGAGCGTCAGTACTGCACGAAATGCGGCGGCCACCTGATGGCCCGGCACCCGCCCCTGAAGCTTGTCGACGTGTTCGCCGCCACGATCCCGACGCTCGCCTTCGCGCCCGCGGTTCACGTCAACTATGCCGAGACCGTGCTGCCGATGCGCGACGGGCTGCCGAAGCTGAAGGACTTCCCGAAAGAGTTCGGCGGCTCGGGCGAGACGGCCGCGGAGTAGCACCGCGGCCCCTCTCCCTTGAAGGGAGAGGGCCTACACCGTCACCTGCGTGCCAACCTCGACGACCCGGCCGGTCGGAATCTGGAAGAAGTCGGTCGCGTCGCTTGCGGTCTTGGCGAGCGAGATGAAGAGCTTGTCCTGCCACAGCGGCATGCCGGAACGGGCGGCGGGGCGGATCGAGCGGCGCGACAGGAAG
>JAQSWQ010000038.1 GCA_029266525.1 Microvirga sp. | reverse complement strand
CCCGTGTGCCGAGGTTCGAACGGGCGATCGGCGCCGCCCTAAGTGGCAGACGAGCGAACACCGGCCAGCTTCCCCACGCTACACGGAAGTGCTTCACTGGCGCGACAGCCTGCGCGTTGCCCACACGCGTCTGGGCGCAGGCGATGGGTGAAAACGCCGGGAGGTAATACGCAGCCCGATCGATCTGCGTCAGGACGGCGCCACGCATCACGTCTTCACCGCCTATCATCTTCGTGAGAGTGATGAGCCGTACCGAGCCTTCCACCGAGGTGACGAGGTGAACGAGGCCGGTCGTCTGACTGATGTGGACACGCCCGCTTTGGCTGTTGTCTACCTGCCTTCGGCCGGATTGGAATTGACTGTGCTCGCGGAAGATTAGACCCTCGTCCTCAGCCCACTCGATCTCGATACAAGTACGCATTAGACGAGCCGGCGAACTGAAGCTGCGGCGATAAGCGAAGTAGCCACCCTCGAATTTCCGATGGGGACCGCGCGGATATTCGCCATATGCCGCGTCCGCAACTTCGACGAATTGGCTTTCGTCTTCGAGTTCCGGCTCAATGCCTAAGGATTGGCACACATTCACAACGGTGAGATTGTGTACCGCTTTGCCGGCGAGGAGATTGAAAACGGTCTTCTCGGAGTAACCCGCCGCATCCGCCAGCTGAGTTCTTGTCCAACCCTTCATTAGACGTGCCTTGTCGATCCGCCTCGCACGTTCCTTCCGGAAATCCGCTCCGTTGTTCATGATGTAACCCCACAGCTGAGGGAGTGTGCATCAACTTCCCGGGTCGGAAAAGCCCCTTTCTGGTTCTTACCGAAGGAGCACGTGCGGAAATTCTGAGTGCCGGTTCATGGCCTACAAGCGAAGGTAAACGGAAGGTTAAACCTTCTGTCGCGACTTGGACCCAGACGCCAAGCCACCCGACGGGATGGGGCACAGCGCTCAAGGAGCGAGCCCCATGTTCAAAGACTGCTGCTCTCCCAACCTTCTTCGGTTCGCTGTTCTCGCCGGCACGCCTCCCCGGAAGGGGCAGACCGTTGACCCAACCACTTCATGGTTAGCGCTGAATGGCAGCTCATCGTGGAATCACGGCTGGGGCTTTGCCGGCTCTGTAGAGCAACGGCACGATGGCCCGCCAACGTCATCGAGGAGAATGCCAGTTTCATTTAGAACAATTTACGCTGCCTGCGTGCTCACCCTCGCCGCGAGCACGGCGGTGGCAGAGACCAAAACCATTGCAACGGCCGGCAATTGGACCGCCTTCGCGGGCAGGGACGAAGAGAACCGCCCGGTCTGCGGGGTCCGCGCCAGCGATCCAGAGAACAGCCCCACCAGGCGTGTGCTCATGGTAAAGTGGTGGAGCGGCGGCGCGAACCTAGCGATCCAAGCGGCCAAGGCGTCCTGGCGTATTCCGGCGGGAACGCAGATGAGGATGACACTACGTTTCGACGGCGGCACCCCGCTCAGTGGGACGGGTCAAGTTCACGCTAACCGGCCGAACATGGTGCACATCGGCATCAACCCTGAGGCGACCCTCGGCTTCGTCGTCGCCTTCGTGACCGCGAATGCAATGACGGTGTCCTTCCCAGACGGCTCGGAGCATCCATGGAGCATCAACATGCAGGGCTCCGCTACAACCGGTCGCGCCTTGGTCGATTGTATCTCCACCCTTAGTCGCATCGACAAGGAAGACTCGCGGCAGCCTTTCGCGCCCGACGCGCCGAGCACAAGCGCTCCGCCTGCTCCTGTCCCACAGCCGAGCCGGCCCGAACGGAGCGCGTGATAAGCGCATAAAAGTTGCACGGTCGGCCGTAGCCATACTCTCGGTTTCTGCCGGAGCGCCCCAAGAACCTCTTGCTCGGCTTCGACGTTGCGCCCAGGGAGGCGGGGCGGCGTTTTAGGTTCGAAAGGGTGTAAAACTTCATACACCCTGACCCGGAGCGAGGGGATTCGCGGGTGCCATGCGCGCCCCCGATCGTGCCGGAGAGGGAAGGCGCGAGCGATTTACGCCGGTGCCTCGCTGCGCCTGGCGAGCTGCAATTCGACCACCCGCGAGGCGATCGGTCCCCAGGTCGCCAGATCAGTCGCGACCTTGTTCTCATCGACCTCGCCACGCGCCGTGTAGTGTGCCTTGAACGCCGGCCACCATTGTTCCGCCGGCAGAGCGAGCAGGTTCACGACGTGCTTGCAGAACGACAACACGCCTATTTCGGCGGGATCGCGCATCAGGTCTTCAAAAAGGCCGCGCAGCCGCGCCTTGGGCTCCTTAGTCGGTTTCCGCTTCATGCCTTCCGCGCGGTCAGTCCCGCTGCCACGACTTGCGCCATCCATTCCTCGACCGTGAGCGGGCGGGCGTTGAGCATGCCGTTCTTCAGCGTGGCCTCGCCACTTGCGAGAAGGCCGTCAACATACGCATCGCGTTCAACCGGATCGTCGGGCAGCGGGAAGGCCGAGAACAGAATGCGCGGCCCGCTGTAGCGGGTGCCTTCGAGCTTCTTCAGACGCTGGTCGATCGAACTTCTCATGAAACCTCCCCGCCGGCCGGATAGCCCGTCAGAACGATTACAGGAGCCCGTAGGGGCGCTTCCCCGCTTGCCCGCAGCTGAGACAGCCTCAAGCGTCCATCGGCTTCTGTGGCCGTCCTAATGACAATGGCGCGCACCGGCCCGACATCCGGCGTCCGCGCCTCCTCCAGCCGCAGAAGCCGGGCCAGCATGCTTCGGCTCATTGCAGGGCCCTCAGCCACTCGGCGCCGTTCACCAGATCATCGGCAATCATGTCCGCCTCATCGTGGCAGCCGCTGTCTCTGAGGCTCGCCACAAGACCCGCCACGCCGCCGCAGGTTCGAATCTCGGCACGAAGATAGGCGTGCAGTTGATCGTCGGACATACGGGGCAGCTATACAGGCGGATGCCACACTCGTCTTACCCAGCTCCTGGTTGACACGATTTATTGTTCGAACGGCCGCGCCAATTGGTGCAACCGCGGCAACCGTCGTGTGATCACGGACTAATGGTGCGGGGCGGCAAAATCGAGGCGTCAACAGGCGGTGAACAGGGGAGCCCCGCCCGGCGGGAACCGAGCGGGGACGGGGCGGGGCCGTGTCCGAGGCCGGAGCGGAGCCGCGCCGCGAGCCGGAGCGCGGGCCGCAACGCCGAGCCGGAGCGCCTCGAGCCGTTCGGAAGACCGCTCCGGACCGGCCGTTCCCCTCGCCAAAGCGGCCGCCCTCGGTCTGAAAAGCCCCTGCAAGCGGACGCTTCTGGAGAGCGGACGTTCAGCGGGCCGCTCACGGCCGGCATCCGGCCCGGAGGGGACCTTCCGCTCAGCTGCCGCTTCGGTCTTGTCGCGCTACAGTCGGACCGGCCGATCTATGAAGACTTGATAGCGCTGCGATTTCGGCTTCGCTTGGTCCTCCGGCCTGACGTAGCGGATCGAGGCTTTGCCGCGCAGCTCGGCGGGTAGGATCATGACGCGGGCAAAGGCGCTGGGCTCGGTTTCGGAGGTTGCGGCGAAGACCGGATCGGGGCCGCTCTCGAACCAGGGCTCGAGCGGCCCGTAGGAATGCGTGGTGCCGGCCGTCTCGATGCGGATGCTGCCCTTCAGCAGGCAGCGGATGCCGGGGCCCCGATGCGTATGCAGAAGCGCCGTTCCGCCCGGCGGGAAATCGACCCGGTCGCAACGCAGGAGGCAGCTCGCGGCCGGGAGCTCGATCGTGGTCCCGAGCGCGAGCCGGCTCGAGACGCCCTCGCCGGCAAGCTCCGCGCCGCCGAGCTCCCAGCGCAGCAGCGTCGCGCCGCCGGCAGCCGCGAGGTTCGCCTCGGCTCCGCCCTGCCAGGCGCCGTTCTCGGGCAGCGAAACGGCCGAGGCGTCGTCCTCGAGCCGCACCGAGCCGGCGGCGACATAGATCGTGCGCCCCGGCGCGGCGGGGAGCGCGAGGCTTGCGCCGGGGGCAAGCTCGTCGATGAAGAGTCGGAAGTCGCGGCGGCTCACGGGGGTCCTCCGATGCGCGGCGCAGCCGGCCGCGCGGTCAGTTGAAATAGGCTCCGCCGTCGACGACGAGCGTCTGGCCGGTGATGAAGGCCGATTCCGGGCCTGCGAGGAAGGTCACCGCGCCGACCACGTCCTCGGGGAATTGGTCGCGGGCGAGCGAGCGGGCCTTGACCGAGACCTCGCTCAGCTTCTCGAGCTGCACCGGGTTGGCCTTGACGCCCTCCGACAACGTGAAGCCGGGGGCGACGCCGTTGACCAGAATGTTCGAGGGCCCGAGCTCTTTCGCCAGTCCGCGGGTGATGCCGGTGATCGCGCCCTTGCTCGCGACGTAGTGGAGCAGGAACGGCACGCCCTTGAAGGGGGTGCCGGAGTTGATGTTGATGATGCGCCCGCCGCCCCGCGCCCGCATCGAGCCGACCACGGCGCGGCAGGACAGGAACACGCCGAGCGTGTTCACGTCCATCATGCGCCGCCACTCCTGGACGGTGATATCCTCGAAGGGCTTCGGCACGAGGCTCGAGTAGATGCCGGCGTTGTTGACGAGGATGTCGATGCCGCCAAAGGAGCGCATCGCCGCTTCAGCCATCGCAGCTACCTGCGCCTCGTCGCTCACGTCGCAGTCGACCTCGAGCGCCCGCCGACCCTGGCCCCTGAGCGCCTTTGCAGGCCCGTCGGCGCCCTGGAGATCGGCAATCACGACCGACGCGCCCTCCGCCGCGAGCCCCTCGACGATCGCGCGGCCGATGCCCTGCGCACCGCCGGTGACGATCGCAACCTTGTCCCTCAGCTTCATCTGTACCCCGCCCCTCCCGTCCGCGACCGGAGCTTTCGCGGTCAGGCGATGCCGCCGATGCAGCGGTATTTGATCGCCAGGAACTCATCGAGCCCGTAGCGCGAGCCCTCCCGGCCGATGCCGCTCTCCTTGATGCCGCCGAAAGGCGCGATCTCGGTCGAGATGAAACCGGTGTTGATGCCGATGATGCCGGCCTGGAGCTTGTCGCCCACCCTCCAGGAGCGCGCAAGATCGCGAGTGTAGAAATACGAGGCGAGCCCATAAGGGGTGTCGTTGGCGATCGCGATCGCCTCGTCCTCGGTCGCAAAGCTGGTGATGCCTGCGACCGGACCGAAGGTCTCCTCGCAGCACATCGCCATCTTCGGGTCGACGCCGACCAGCACCGTCGGCTGGAAGAAGGTGAGGCCGAGCTCGTGGCGCTTGCCGCCGAGGACCGGTCGCGCGCCGTTGTCAATCGCGTTCGCGACGTGGCGCTCGACCTTGGCGAGCCCGGCAGGCTCAATCAGCGGGCCGATGCTCACGGCGGGGTCGAGTCCATTGCCGACCTTGAGCTGGCCGGCGGCCGCCGCGAGCCTCTCGACGAAGGCGTCGTGGATGCCGGACTGCACCAGGATGCGGTTCGCCGAGATGCAGGTTTGCCCGGTGTTGCGATACTTGCACAGAAGCGCGCCGGCGACGGCTTCATCGAGGTCGGCGTCGTCGAAGACGATGAAGGGCGCGTTGCCGCCGAGCTCGAGCGAGATGCGCTTCATGGTCGGTGCGCATTGCGCCATCAGGAGCTTGCCGATCTCGGTCGAGCCGGTGAATCCGAGCTTGCGCACCACCGGGTTGGAAGTGAGCTCCTTGCCGATCAGGGGCGCGTCCTCTCCGTCGCCGGTGATCACGTTGAAGACGCCGGGCGGCAGGCCTGCCTCCTCGGCGATGACGCAGAGCGCGAGTGCCGAGAGCGGCGTCTGCTCGGCGGGCTTCAGCACCATGGTGCAGCCGGCGGCAAGGGCCGGCGCGGCCTTGCGGGTCACCATGGCGCAGGGGAAGTTCCACGGAGTGATGCCGGCGCAGACGCCGATCGCCTCCTTCGTGACCACGATGCGGTTGTCGGCCCGATGCGGCGGGATCACGTCGCCATAAGCGCGCTTTCCCTCCTCGGCGAACCACTCGAGGAAGGAGGCGGCGTAGGCGATCTCGGCCCGCGACTCGGCCATGGGCTTGCCCTGCTCGGTGGTGAGGAGCGTGGCGAGCGCCTCCTGGCGCTCCATCATCAGCGCGGCCCAGCGCTTGAGGACCTTCGCGCGCGCGCCGGCGGTGCTGTCGCGCCAACCCGGCAGGGCGGCCTCCGCCGCCGCGATCGCCGCGCGCGTCTCCGCCGCGCCCATCCGCGGCACCGATACGATCGCGCGGCCGCTCGACGGATCGGTCACCTCGAAGCGCCGGCCGTCCTGCGCCTCGATCCAGCGCCCGTTCACGAAGCCGCGGTCGCGCAGATAAGGCTCGAAGACGCGCTGCGCCGCAAAGGCAGCCTCATCGGCCATGATCCCCTCCTTGCCTGTCGGGCTGGCGAAGGCGCGCGCTCAGTCTGCCCGGATGCCGGCGGTCTCGATGACCTTGCGCCATTTCGCGATCTCGGCGCTGATGAAGGCGCGCAGCTCGGCGGGCGTGCTCGTCACCGGTTCCGCGCCGAGCTCGATGAATTTGCGCCTGAGCTCGGCGTCGGACATCGCGGCGACGACCTCCTTGTGCAGGCGCTCGATGATCGCGGCCGGCGTGCCCTTCGGCGCGACGAGCGCGAACCAGCCGTAGGCCTCGTAGTTCTGGAGCCCGAGCTCGGCCGTGGTCGGCACCTCGGGCAGGGCCGGCGTACGCTTCGCGGTCGTGACCGCAAGCGGCTTCAACTGTCCTGACTGCAGCTGCGCCGCGACGTTCGGGATGAGCTGGAAGCTCGTATGGATGTCGCCGGAGATCAGATCGATCACGAGCTGGCTCACTCCGCGGTAGGCGACGTGCTTCATCTGCGTGCCGGTGACGGACTCGAAGTGCGCGGCGGCGAGATGCTGCGAGGTGCCGTTGCCGATGCTGCCGTAGTTGATCTGTCCGGGCCGCTCCTTCACGTAGCGCACGAAATCGTCGAAGCTCGACACCGGGAGCTTGGGGCTGACCACGATCACGTTCGGCAGGAGCGCAACGAGCGAGATCGGCTCGAAGTCGCTCTCCGGATCATAGGGCAGGTTCGCGAACAGCGTCCGGTTGACCGCAAGCGGCCCGGACGCCGGCAGGCCGATGGTGTAGCCGTCGGGCGCGGCCTTCGCGACCGCCGCCGTGCCGATGTTGCCGCCTGCCCCGACCTTGTTCTCGATGACGAGCCGCTGCCCGAGCGGGCCGGCCATCCTGTCGGCGAGGATGCGCGCGACGGCGTCGCTCGCATTGCCCGCCGCGGACGGGACCACAAGCGTGATGGGCCGCTGCGGATAGCCCTGGGCGGCTACAGCGCCGGCCCCGAGCAGCGAAAGGGCGATACCCGTAAAGATGCTGCGGCTGACCCGCGCTCGCCCGACCATGCGCTTCCTCGACCCTGACGTTTCTGGCTTTTGCGCCGCCATC
Organism: Microvirga sp.; assembly: GCA_029266525.1. Taxonomy (GTDB): domain Bacteria; phylum Pseudomonadota; class Alphaproteobacteria; order Rhizobiales; family Beijerinckiaceae; genus JAJKJG01. The sequence goes on along the minus strand of JAQSWQ010000038.1, from coordinate 25,828 downwards.
GTTCTTCGCGAGGATCGCGCCTGTCAACGGGCGCCGCGAGCCATAGCGCCGCAAGAGAAGTGCGGCTAACATCCCCTCCAGGATCCGGGGTAGGGGTCCGTGACGAGTTCCGCGGCGGATGCGCCCGATCGCGGGCAGATCGAGGGAGGAGAGCGAGCATGATCAGGACATTGCTGGCCGCGGTCGCAGCCGGCGGCATCCTCGCCGCAGGTGCGGCGCAGGCCCAGGACAAGATCAAGATCGGGGTGCTGGCGACGCTCGAGGGGGCGCTCACCACGCTCGGCGAGGACGCCATCCGCGGCATGCAGATCGCCATGAAGCAGGCGAATGCCAAGGCCGGCGGCAAGACCATCGAGGTCGTCACCTTCCCGACCAATGCGAGCCCGGATTCGGCGATCCGCGGCGCGCGCAAGCTCGTCGAGCAGGACAAGGTCGACATTCTGGTCGGGCCGGTGTCGGGTTCCGAGGGCATCGCTATCCGCGACTACTCGAAGACCCAGCCGCAGGTGACCTTCCTCAACGGCTCGTCGGGTGCGATGGAGACGACCTTCGTCACGCCGTCCGAGAACTTCTTCCGCTTCAACATGGACGGAGCGCAGTGGCTCGCTGGTCTCGGCAAGTATCTGGTCGAGGAGAAGAAATACAAGAAGATCGCCGCACTCGCGGAAGACTACTCCTTCCCCTACACGCAGCTCTTCGGCCTGACGCTGGAGTATTGCCAGGCGGGCGGGCAGATCGTCGAGAAATTCTGGGTGCCGCTCGGCACCAAGGATTTCGGCTCGATCATCGCCAAGCTGCCGGACGACGTCGACGCGATCTATCTCGGCCTCGGCGGCGGCGACGCCGTGAACTTCTTCAATCAGTACTCCCAGGCCGGCGGCAAGGCGAAGCTCATCGGCGGCTCGATCATGGTCGACCAGACCGTGCTGAGCTCGAAGGGTGCCGCAAAGCGCCTCGCGATCGGCGTGCCTTCCGCAGGCCCGCAGGCCGACGTGTGGGATGATCCGAAATGGCAGGCCTGGGTGAAGCTCTACCAGGAGTCCTTCCCGCCGGATAAGCGCTTCACCTCGCCCTCGCTGACCGGCACCGCATACTACAACGACTTCAATGCGGTGTTTCAGGTGCTCAACGCCATCAACGGCGACCTGAGCGACGGCCACAAGAAGTTCCGCGCCGGCCTCGCCGCCTTGGAGCTCGACGCGCCCAACGGCAAGATCAAGCTCGACCAGAACCGGCAGGCGATCGGGACGAACTTCATCACCGAGGTGGTGGAGCTGCCGAACGGCGACCTCGTCAACAAGGCGGTCAAGACCATTCCGAACGTCAGCCAGATGCTTGGTCTCGATCCGGCGACCCGCCAGAAGATCGGGCTTCCGAGCCGCACCAATCCCGAGTGCAAGACCTCGTACTGACGTCTTTGGCAGGGATCGTTCCCAGGGCAGCGCCTCGGCGCTGCCCTTTTGCGTCGGCGGACGGCCTCAGACCGGGCGGCCCATGCCTGCATTCTCCGCTTGCCAGGCGGGCGCTCTTTGCAGAGCATGATCGTGCGGCCGCTTGCGCCGCGCGACCATCGCAATGAACAAATCCGGATCGGGCCAACCGGACCGGCTTTCAGGGGAGGGATGCCAGCGCATGGCCACGCTGCCGCGGCCGTTCCGGCTCGATGCGCGATCCGACGGCGCACGCACGGCACGTGCGGGGCGAGCGCGATGAGCCGCTTCATCGAACGTCATCCCGCCTGGGCGCTCGTCGCGATCCTCGCCCTCGCTTTCCTCCTCTACCTCGTGCTCGCGACCTGGCCGCCGGGCCTCGAGGAGGTGCTCGGGCGCAAGCGCGTCTTTCTCACCGCGCTGATCAACGGCATCACGCTCGGCGGCCTCTACTTCCTCGTGGCGAGCGGGTTTACGCTGATCTTCGGGCTCATGCGCAACGTCAATCTCGCTCACGGCTCGCTCTACCTTCTCGGCGGCTATCTCGGCTACGAGTTCGCCAACCTCACCGGCGGCTGGGTCCTCAGCCTGGTCATCGCCTTCATCATCATCGCCGCGCTCGGGATGGTGCTTCAGTTCACGATCTTCCGCTGGATGGAAGGCCAGGATCTTCGCCAGACCCTCGTCACCATCGCGATCTCGATCGTCCTCGCCGACCTCATGCTCTGGCGCTGGGGCGGCGATTTCTACCAGGTGCCCAGCCCGAGCTGGCTGACCGGACCCGTGCAGCTGCCGCTCGTCACGGCCGTGCGGTCGAGCGGGGAGGCGGTCTACCTGCAATATCCGCTGGTGCGGCTCATCATCTTCGCCGGCGCGGTGGTCATCGGCGTGCTGATGTGGCTGGCGCTGAACCGCACCAAGGTCGGCATGCTGGTGCGCGCCGGCGTCGACGACCGCGACATGCTCTCGGCGACCGGCGTGCGGGTGCAGCTTGTCTTCCTCGGCGTCTTCGCCTTCGGAGCGGGGCTTGCGGGCTTCGCCGGCGTGGTCGGCGGCACCTTCCAATCGCTGCAGCCGGGCGAGGACACCAAGATCCTGCTCGCCTCGCTCGTCGTCGTGATCGTCGGCGGCATGGGCTCGATTCCCGGCGCCGCGCTCGGGGCCCTGATCATCGGCCTCGCCGAGCAGTTCGGCTCGGTCTACATGCCCACCTACGCGGTGGTTCTGACCTTCGTGATCATGGTGCTCGTGCTGGCCTGGCGCCCGCAGGGCCTGTTGCGGGGGAGCTGAGCCATGGCGGTGGAAGCCTCGCGCACGTCCGGCATCCTGCCCGCCTCCGCGCCGGCGCCCACCGCGGCCTCGAGCCTGCCGCGCTACCCCGCGCTGTGGCTCCTCGCCTTGTTCCTCCTGATCCTGCCGGCCTTCGGAAGCGACTTCGTGCTCATCCAGCTGTTCGGCTGGACCTTCATCCTCGGCATGATCGCGCTCAGCCTGATGTTCCTCGGCGGCTATGGCGGCATGGTCAGCCTCGTGCAGATGACGGTCGCCGGCTGCGCCGGCTACATGGTCGCGATCTTCGGCACGAGCGCCGTCGCCGAGATCAGCCTCGGCTGGCCCTGGTGGCTCGCCGTCGTGGTGGCCATCGTGATCGCGACCTTGTTCGGCACGCTCAGCGGCGCGCTCTCGGTGCGGACCGAGGGCATCTACACCATCATGATCACCCTCGCGATCGCCTCGGCGTTCTTCTACTTCACGCTGCAGAACTACTCGATCTTCAACGGCTTCAGCGGCTTCAATGCGGTGCGCGTGCCGCAGGTGTTCGGCATCGATTGGCGCGCGGCGGTGCCCTTCTATTACCTGACCCTGTTCTGGGCCGTCATCGCCTATCTCGCGGTCGTCTATGTTTCGCGCTCGCCCTTCGGGCTCGCGCTCCAGGGCACGCGCGACAACGCGCGCCGCATGGAGGCGCTCGGCTTCAACGTCACCGCCCACCGCATCGCGGCCTACGCCTTTGCGAGCGTCATTGCCGCGGTCGCCGGGGTGCTGCTGGTCTGGCACGGCGGCCAGATCTCGCCCGGCACCGCGGGCGTCGGGCCGGTCGTCGATATCCTGATCATCGCGGTTGCCGGCGGCATGAGCCGGCCGATCGGACCCTTCATCGGCGCGCTGATCTACGTCCTCCTGCGCACTTTCGCGCTCGACGTGATGGAAGCCGTCGGGCTCGACGGCAAGCGCTTCCAGCTCCTCGTCGGGGTCGGCTTCCTTCTCATCGTGCTGTTCTCGCCGGACGGCGTGCTCGGCCTGTGGCAGCGCTGGCATCGGCGCTTTCTTGCGCCGGCAGCGCCTCCGGCGCGCGGAGGCGTGCGCTGATGCCGGCCAATGTCGCCGAGCGCCTCAGCGCCGTCGGCACGGCGAACGCTCTCGAGCTGCGCGGGGTGACGCGCCTCTTCGGCGCGCTCGCGGCGCTTGTCGACATCACGCTCACCGTTCGTCCCGGCGAGCGCCGCGCCGTGCTCGGCTCCAACGGCGCGGGCAAGACCACCCTCTTCAACTGCATCACCGGCGACTTCCCGGCGAGCTCCGGCACCATCCGCTTCTTCAGCGAGGACGTGACCCATTTCCCGCCGCACGAGCGCATCCGGCGCGGCTTACGGCGGACCTACCAGATCTCGGCCCTGTTCACCGGGCTGACCGTGCTCGACAACGTCTATCTCGCCTGTTGCGGCATCTCGCGCGGCCGCTTCTCGCTCCTGCGCCCGCGCCGCAACGACGCGCTCGTCGCGAGCGCCGAGAACCTCATCCAGGCGGTGCATCTTGCCGGCGTCCGCGACCAGCTCGTGTCCGAGCTCAGCCACGGCCAGCAGCGCCAGCTCGAGATCGCGCTTGCGCTCGCCGGCGCGCCGCGGTTCATCCTGTTCGACGAGCCCGCGGCGGGGCTCTCGCCGACCGAGCGCTCGGAGCTCGTCGAGATCCTGACCTCGCTCCCGGCCCATATCGGCTACATCGTCATCGAGCACGACATGGATGTGGCGCTGCGCGTCGTCGAGAGCGTGACCATGATGCACAACGGCCGCATCTTCAAGGAAGGCCGCCCGGAGGAGATCGAGTCCGATCCCGAGGTGCAGGAGCTCTATCTCGGCGGAGGGCACCATGGCTGAGATGGCCCGCCCCCGCAGCGCCCCGGCACCGATCCTCCAGGTTCGCGGCCTCAACGTCTTCTACGGGCATTCGCATGCGCTGCAGGGGGTGGATCTCACGCTCGATCACGGCGTGCTCTCGCTGGTCGGCCGCAACGGCATGGGCAAGACCACGCTGTGCAAGAGCGTCATCGGCCTCGTGCCCGCGGCGAGCGGCTCGATCCGCCTCGACGGCGAGGAGATCACCCGGCTTGCGCCGGCGCAGATCGCGCGGCTCGGCATCGGCTATGTGCCGCAGGGGCGGCGGCTGTGGCGCTCGCTCACCGTCGACGAGCATCTGCGCATGACGGCGGGCTCGCGGCGCGGCGGGTGGACGGTGGAGCGCATCTACGAGACCTTCCCGCGGCTCGCCGAGCGCAAGGACAATGGCGGCGCGCAGCTCTCGGGCGGCGAGCAGCAGATGCTCGCGATCTCGCGCGCCCTCCTCCTCAACCCACGCCTCCTCCTGATGGACGAGCCGACCGAAGGGCTCGCGCCGGTGATCGTTTCGCAGGTCGAGGAGATGCTGGTCCGGCTCGGCGCGGAGGGCGACGTCGCGGTGCTCGTCGTGGAGCAGAACATCGGCGTCGCGACCGCGATCTCCGAGCGCGTCGCCATCATGGTCAACGGCCGCATCAACCGCATCATCGATTCCGCCGCGCTCGCTGCCGATCGCGCGCTGCAGCAGCGGCTGCTCGGGGTCGGCCGGCACGGCCACGAGGACATCGAGGCCGAGCCCGCGCCCGGCGCGACGCCGGCCGGCGAGGACGCCGCCCGTTCGGGCGTCGCCCGTGGGCCGGTGCGCATCTACATGTCCAATCCCGTCGTCCCGACCCGCTGGTCGCAGCCGGTGCCGGCGGCGCGGATCGAGGCGGCGGCGCGCACGAGCTCGGCCGGCCAGCTCTCGCTCGTCGAGCCGACGAGCCCGCGCGCGCCATTGCGGCCGCTCGGCGCCGGCGGCGCGCCGGTGGTGATCGTCGCCGGCACGCTCGACACCAAGGGCGAGGAGCTGCGCTTCCTGCGCGACATCCTCAGCGAGGCCGGCTTGCGGACGCGCCTCGTCGATCTCTCGACGAGCGGCAGGCCATCGGGCGCCGACGTGCCGCCGCTCGAGGTCGCGCTCCACCACCGCCGCGGCTCGACCGCCGTCTTCACGGGCGACCGCGGCGCCTCGGTCGCGGCCATGGCCGAGGCCTTCGAGCGCTGGATCGCTCAGCAGAGCGGGATTGCCGGCATCATCTCGGCCGGCGGCTCGGGCGCGACCGCGCTTGCCACCCCGGCGATGCGGGCGCTGCCGGTCGGGGTGCCCAAGGTCATGATCTCGACCGTCGCCTCGGGCGATGTCGGCCGCTATGTCGGGCCGGCAGACATCATGATGATGTATTCGGTCACCGACATCCAAGGCCTCAACTCGATCTCGCGCCAGGTTCTCGCCAACGGCGCGCACGCGCTCGCCGGCATGGCGAATGCGCGGCTCCAGGCGAGCCGCGAGGGCCGCGCTCCGGCGCGCGCGCGCCCGGATCTGCCCGCCGTCGGCCTTACCATGTTCGGGGTCACGACGCCTTGCGTGCAGCAGGTGACGGCGCTTCTCAAGGAGGAGTGGGACTGCCTCGTCTTCCACGCGACCGGCGTCGGCGGCCTGTCGATGGAGAAGCTCGTCGATTCGGGCATGCTCGCCGCCGTGATCGACCTCACCACCACCGAGATCTGCGACCTCCTGATGGGCGGCATCCTGCCGGCCACCAAGGATCGCTTCGGGGCGATGATACGCGCCCGCATGCCCTATGTCGGCGCCTGCGGGGCGCTCGACATGGTCAATTTCGGCCCGCCCGACACGGTGCCGGCGCGCTACCAGGGCCGGCGCTTCTACCAGCACAATCCGCAGGTGACGCTGATGCGCACCACGGCCGAGGAGAACGACCGCGTCGGCCGCTGGATCGGCGAGCGCCTCAACAGGATGGAGGCGCCGGTCCGCTTCTTCCTGAACGAGGGCGGCGTATCGGCGCTCGACGCGCCGGGTCAGCCCTTCCATGATCGCGAGGCCGACGAGGCGCTCTTCCGGGCGCTCGAGCAGACGGTGCGCCGCACTGCGACGCGGCAGCTCATCCGGGTCGCCGCGAACATCAACGATCCGGCCTTCTCGGCAACGGCGGTCGAAGCCTTCCGTGCCCTGCACGGCGGGCGCGTGCCGCGCCGCCGGGCCGCGAGGTGACGATGCCCCGCTTTGAGCGCCCGGCCCTCTTGGAGAAGTACCGCGGGATGATCGCGCGCGGCGAGCCGATCATCGGCGGCGGCGCCGGCACCGGGCTTTCCGCGAAATGCGAGGAGGCCGGCGGCATCGACCTCATCGTCATCTACAACTCCGGCCGCTACCGCATGGCCGGGCGCGGCTCGCTCGCCGGCCTCATGCCCTATGGCGACGCCAACCAGATCGTGGTCGAGATGGCCGCCGAGGTGCTGCCGGTCGTCAAGCGGACGCCGGTGCTTGCCGGCGTCAACGGCACCGATCCGTTCCGGCTGATGGACCTCTTCCTCGATCAGTTGAAGACGATCGGCTTCTCGGGGGTGCAGAACTTTCCGACCGTCGGCATCATCGACGGCGTGTTCCGCGCCAATCTCGAGGAGACCGGCATGTCCTACGGGCTCGAGGTCGACATGATCGCGAAAGCCCGCGAGAAGGACATGCTGACGACGCCCTACGTGTTCAGCGAGGACGACGCCGAGGCAATGGCCGGTGCAGGCGCGGACATCATCGTGTGCCACCTCGGCCTGACCACCGGCGGCTCGATCGGCGCCGGGACGGCGCTGAAGCTGAAGGACTGCCCTTCGCTCGTCGACGCGTGGTCGCAAGCGGCGCTGCGCGTCAAGCGGGACGTTATCGTGCTGGTCCATGGCGGCCCGGTGGCCGAGCCCGAGGACGCCGCCTTCATCCTGCAGAACACCGAGAATTGCCACGGCTTCTATGGTGCCTCCTCGATGGAGCGGCTGCCGGTCGAGGCCGCGCTGACGGAGCAGACGCGCAGGTTCAAAGCCATCGCGCCCCGCCGCGGGGCGAGCTTCAGCAACAACAAGAAGCAAAAAGGGAGGGTGTGATGTCGGGCGCACTGATCGGAAGCTTGATCCTTTGGCTCATCGTTGCGGTCATCGTCATCGCGATCGTCGTCTATCTCGTGAACTGGCTCTACCGCCGCTCCTCGAAGGAGGTGGCGTTCGTGCGCACCGGCCTCTTCGGCGAGCGCGTGGTGATCGATGGCGGCGCTTTCGTGCTGCCGTTCATCCATGACTACACGCCGGTCAACATGAACGTGCTGCAGATGGGCGTGGTGCGGCGGCGCGAGGAGGCGCTCATCACCAAGGACCGCATGCGGGTCGACATCGAAGCCGATTTCTACGTGCGCGTCGCACCGCACCGCGAGGCGGTCTCGATCGCGGCGGCGACGATCGGGCGTCGCACCATGGAGCAGGAACGCCTGCACGCGCTGCTCGCCGGCAAGTTCGTCTCGGCGCTGCGCACCGTCGCGGCCGAGATGACCATGGAGGAGATGCACGAGCAGCGCGGCGACTATGTTGGACGCGTGAAGGCGGTCGCCGCCGCAGGGCTCGCCCAGAACGGGCTCGAGCTCGAATCCGTCGCCATCACCGACCTCGACCAGACCGACCTTCAATACTTCAACCCGTCGAACCGTTTCGATGCCGAAGGCCTGACCCGGCTCATCGAGGACATCGAGGCGCGGCGGAAGCTGCGCAACGACATCGAGCAGGATTCGATGATCAGAATCCGCAGCCGCAACTTGGAGGCGGAGAAGCAGGCGCTCGAGATCGAACGCGAGAGCGAGACTGCGAAGCTCGAGCAGGAACGTGATGTCGAGATCCGCCGCGCGGTGCAGCGGACTCAGGTCGCCCGCGAGCGGGCCTTGCGCGAGACCGAAGCCGAGCAGGCCCAGATCTCGGCACGCGAGGAGATCGAGCGGGCGCGGATCGCGAACGAGCGGGCGATCAGCGAGGCGCGCATCGCTTCCGAGCGCGACGTGCGCCACTATGAGATCGAGCGCATGCGCGCCATCGAGGCGGCCGAGATCTCCGCGCGCGAGGAGATCGAGCGCGCCCGCATCGTCAACGAGCAGATGATCAGCGAGGCGCGCATCGCCTCTGAGCGCGACGTGCGCCGGCACGAGATCGACCGCATGCGTACGATCGAGGAAGCGGAGATCGGCGCGCGCGAGCAGGTCGAGCGAGCCCGTATCGCGCAGGAGCAGGCCGTCACCGAGGCGCGCATCGCGCAGGACGAGGAGACCCGCCGGCGCGAGATCGAGCGCACCCGCGCCGTCGAGGAGGCCGAGATCGCCGCGCGCCAGACGACAGAGAAGATGCGCATCGCGCAACTCGCGGCGGTCAACGCCGACCGCATCGCTTCGGACGAGCGCACCCGCACGCTCGAGATCGCGCGCACGCGCGCGCTGGAAGAGGCCGAGATCGCGGCCCAGCAGGCGATCGAAGCTGCCCGCATCGCCCGCGAGAAGACGCTCTCGGCCGAGCGCATCGCCTCGGAGCAGGCGACACGAGCGCGCGAGATCGAGCGCAGCCGCACGCTCGACGAGGCCGGAATCGCCGCGCGCGAGGCCGTCGACGCAGCGCGGATCTCGCAGGAGCAGCGGGTGCGCGCGCTCGAGATCGCCCGCAATCGCGCCGTGGAGGAGGCCGACATCGCTGCACGCGAGGCGGTCGAGGCGGCGCGCATCGCGCAGGAGAAGGCGCTGGCCGCCGAGCGCATCGCCAGCGACGAGGAAACCCGAGGCCGCGAGATCGCGCGCAACCAGGCCGTCGAGGCCGCCGAGATCGCGGCCCGCGAGGCCACCGAGGCCGCCCGCATCGCGCAGGAGAAGTCGGTCGCCGCCGAGCGCATCGCCGCGGACCAGGCGACGCGCAATCTGGAGATCTTGCGCGCCGAGGTCCTCGACGCCGCAGAGATCAAGCGCCGCGACAAGGTCGAGCGTGCGCGCATCGCGACGGAGCTCGCGCTCGAGAAGGAGCGCATCGCCGCGTCGCAGACCCGCGAGGTGCTCAACATCCAGGAGAAGCGTGCGATCGAGGTCGCAGAGGAGGAGCGGGTCATCCAGCTCGCTGCGAAGCGCTCGGAACGTGCGGATGCCGACCGCCAGTTCAGGCAGGCCGAGATCGCGGCGCGCCAGGAGATCGAGCGCAGCGACGTGGAGCGCGAGCGCGTTCTGGAAGCCGCCCGGCTGGAGCGGCGGCGCTCGATCGAGCAGCTCGAAATCGCGCGCATGCAGGCGCTGCAGGAGGCCGAGATTGCGGCCCGCGAAGAGATCGAGCGCGCCCGGATCGCGTCCGAGCGCGGGCTCGACGAGGCTCGCATCGGGCGGGAGCGCGAGCTGCGCAAATTGGAGGTCGACCGCGAGAAGGTGGTCGAGACGGCGCAAATGGACAAGGCCATCGCGCTGTACCAGAAGTCGCTCGAGCAGTTCGCGGCGGCGGTCGAAGCCGAGACCGCCCGGGCCCGGGCGGCGGAGGCCGAGGAGCGCGTGACCACAGCTCGCGACAGCGAGGTGGCCAATCGCCGCCGCACCGTCGAGGTCATGCTTGCCGAGAAGGACGCCGAGGAGAAGCGCATCGCGGCCGAGGCCCAGCGCATCCGGGCCGCCGTCGATGCCGAGGCGCAGCGGCTCCTCTACGAGGCCGAGAACGTGCTCAGCGATGGAGCCCGCTACGGGCTGTTCCGCCGCAGGCTCCTCGATCGCGTCGAGGGAATCGTGCGCGAAAGCGTCAAGCCGATGGAGAAGATCGAAGGCATCAAGATCCTCCAGATCGACGGCCTGACCGGCAACGGCGGCAATGGCGGCCACCGCAACACCACCGACGAGGTCATCGATTCCGCGCTGCGCTACCGCGTCCAGGCGCCGATGATCGACCAGCTCCTGTCCGAGATCGGCATCGAGGGCGGCAGCCTGTCGAAGATGCAGGGCCTGATCCGCGAGGCCCGCGACCTCGAAGGCATCCGCAAGGACGTGGCGGCGCGCACGGCGAAAAAGGAGGGCGACGGCTCGACCGGTGAAGGCGCGGCCGCTCCGGCACCGACCGGCCGCCGGCCGGGCAAGAAGGGCTGAGCCAAGGCATGGCGCGTGTCTACACCTCGAGCGTCATCAACGCCCCCGTCGAGCGCGTCTGGGGCCGCGTTCGCGACTTCAACGGCCTGCCGAACTGGCACCCGGCGATCGCCGAGAGCCGCATCGAGAACGGCGAGCCAGCGGACAAGATCGGCTGCGTGCGCGACTTCCGCCTGCGCAACGGCGACCGCCTGCGGGAGAAGCTGCTCGGCCTCTCCGACTACGACATGTTCTGCACCTACTCCATCCTCGAATCGCCGATGGGGGTCGACAACTACGTCGCGACGCTGCGCCTCACGCCGATCACCGACGGCAACCGCACCTTCGCCGAGTGGACCGCGGAATTCGACTGCGCCCCCGAACGGGAGACCGAGCTCGTGTCGAACATCGGCGGCGGCGTGTTCCAGGGCGGCTTCGACGCCCTCAAGCGCTCCTTCGGAGGCTAGGCCAAGGATGCCGAAGGTCGTGAAGAGCACCATCGTCGACGCGCCGGTCGACCGCGTCTGGGCGACCTTGCGCGACTTCAACGGGCACGATCGCTGGCATCCGGCCGTCGCGACGAGCGCGATCGAGCGAAGCGCGCCCTCCGACCGGGTCGGCTGCGTGCGCCGCTTCAAGCTCAGGGACGGCTCGGAATTGCGCGAGCAGCTCCTCACCTTGTCGGACCTCGAGCAGACCTTCAGCTATTGCCTGCTCGAGACGCCGGTGCCGCTGTTCAACTACGTCGCCCATGTGCGGCTGTTGCCGGTCACCGACGGCGACCGCACCTTCTGGTCCTGGGAATCGCGCTTCACGACGCGCCCGGGCGAGGAGGCCGCGATGTCCGCGATGGTCGGCGAGGAGATTTACCAAGCCGGGTTCGAGGCGATCCGCCGCGAGCTCGAGCCGGCGGCTTAAGGAACGACGGACGATGCCGATTGCCGTCAAGACATGTTCCAGCCTGGGCGAGGCTGCGGCCGCGCTCTCCACCGATCGCGGGGCGCGCTTCCTCGCAGGCGGCACGCTCGTGATGCGGGCCGTCAACGAAGGCGACCTCGCCGTTTCGACGATCGTGCGCGCGACCGACAGCGCCTTTTCCGAGATCCGCTCGGCCGGCGCGCGCATCGCGATCGGCGCCGGTGCGACCATGGCGCAGATCCTTGCCCACCGGGAGCTCGATTTCCTTCACCCGGTCGCAAGGCTGATCGGAGGCCCGGCGGTGCGCAGCGCGGCCACGGTTGGAGGCAATCTCTTTGCCCCCTCCCCTTATGGCGACTTCGCAGCGGCGTTGCTCGCGCTCGATGCCACGGTCTCGCTGCAGGGCGGCTACGGCGCCCGCGAGGCGCCGCTCGAGGAGTGCCTGGCCTCGCGCGAGCGCAGCGGCGGGCTCGTCGCCAGCGTGTCGCTGAACCGGCCCGCGAGCCCGGGCGCCTTCCGCTTCCGCAAGGTCTCGCGCGTCAGACCGAAGGGCATCTCGGTGCTTTCGATCGCCGCCCACCTGCCGCTTTCGGGCGGGCGCGCCACGGGCGCGCGCGTGGCGTATGGCGCCATGGCCCCGACGCCGATCCGCGCCAAGGCGGTCGAGCGCGCGCTCGAAGGGCGAACCCTCGACACCGCCGGGATCGCCTCGGCGCTCGCGGTTGCGGCCGAGGGCACCAACCCGGCGACCGACGCCATCGCCAGCGCCTGGTACCGGCGCGAGGTCCTGGCGGTGCATCTGCGCCGTCTCCTCTTGAACGAGCCGGAGCGATGAGCAAGACGCCGGTCCAGTTCCGCCACAACGGCGTCGATGTCGCGGTCTTCGTCGACGGCGGCGCGAACCTCCTCACTGCAATTCGCGAAGGCGTTGGCGACACGGCACCGAAATTCGGCTGCGGTCAGGGCACCTGCGGGGTCTGCACGGTGCTGATCGACGGCGAGCCGCATCTCTCCTGCATCACGCTCGCGGAAGCGGTCGCCGGGCGCTCGGTCGAGACCGCCGACGGCCTCAAGAACGGCCCCGATCTGCACCCCTTGCAACGCGCCTTCATGGAGCATTTCGCGGCCCAGTGCGGCTTCTGCACGCCCGGGATGCTCATGGCCGCCAAGGCGCTCCTCGACAAGAACCCGGCGCCGAGCCGGGCCGAGGTGGTCGAGGCGATCGGCGGCAACATCTGCCGCTGCACCGGCTACGAGCCGATCATCAACGCCGTGCTGGCGGCGGCGAGCGCCGGCCCGGGCCGGCAGCGCGCCTGAGGAAAGAACCATGCTGGAATTCCGCAAGGAATACTTTGCCGACGAGCGCGACGAGAACCTCAACGAGATCGGCAAGCCGACGCAGCGCCAGGACATGGTCGGCCACGTCACCGGAACGACGACCTATTTCGACGACCACAAGCTCGCGGGCCTCCTCCACCTCAAGGTCCTGCGCAGCCCGCACCACCATGCCCGCATCCGCGGCATCGACACGGGCGCGGCCGAGCGCGCGCCCGGCGTCCGGCGCGTGATCCGCGGCGCCGACGTGCCGCGGAACCTCAACACGCTTCTGAGCCTCTTGAACTTCGGCAAGGACGACGAGCCGACGCTCGCGGTCGACAAGGTCCGCTACAAGGGCGAGCCGGTCGTCGCGGTGGTCGCACACAGCGAGCGCGAGGCTTTCGAGGCGCTGGCGCAGATCCGGGTCGACTACGAGCCGCTGCCGGCGGTGTTCGACGTCGAGGAGGCGCTCAAAGCCGGCGCGCCGGTCGTCAACGAGACCTACCCGAAGAACAGCTTCGAGTATCACGGCCGCTACGACCACCAGAAGCTGCGCTTCGGCGATGTCGAGCGCGCCTTCGCCGAGGCCGACCACGGGCTCGAGGAGCGCTACCAGATGTCGCCGATCGAGCACGCGCCGACGGAGACCAACGGCTGCGTCGCGGCGCCCGAGACCAATGGCCGCTACGTGGTCTACACCTGCGCGCAGGGTCTCTTCTTCTCCCTCGACACCTGCGCCAAGATCCTCGACGTGCCGTCGAACAAGCTGCATTTCGTCGGCGGCACGGTCGGCGGCGGCTTCGGCGGCAAGGTCGACTCACTGACCGAGCCGCTCGCCATCCTCGGGGCAATGCTCACCGGCCGTCCCGTGCGTTACGTGCTCGGGCGCGAGGAGGAGATGCAGTTCGGCTCGCCGCGCGGCGCCGAGCGCATCTATGTCAAGGACGCCGTCATGCGCGACGGCCGCATTACCGCGCGCAAGGTCACGAGCTATTTCGACAGCGGCGCCTATACCCGGCTGTCGAGCTACGCGGTCATCAAATGCGCCGCGCACATCCCGGGGCCCTACACGATCCCGAACGTCCACGCCGACGTCTATTGCGTCTACACCAACCGCGTGCCGGCAACCGCGATGCGCGGCTTCGGCGTCACGGCAGTGGACTTCGCGATCGAATGCCAGATGGACAAGCTCGCCCATCTCGTCGGCATCGACCCGATGGAGTTCCGCATCCTCAACGCCTACCGCGACGGCGACATGAAGGCCCATCGGCGGGAAGCCAAGAACACGGCGCTGATCGAATGCGTCCAGGTCGCGGCCGAGAAGGCGAAATGGCCGATCCGCGAGGAGTTCAGGCGGATGTCATCGCGCGCGGGTGGGGGCGGCGCACGGGCGGCGGTCCCGCATACGCCGGGTACTCCCGCGGGCGGAGCGCGACCGCCGGCGCCGCAGCGCACGACCTATGACCGCCCGCCGCAGCCGGCACAGGCGCCCATCTTCGAACCGCAGAAGCCCAGCCCGTCGCCGCCATCGCCGCGGCAGCCTACGCCGGCACCGGCGACAACGCAGCACGGAGCGGCGCGGTTCTCCTCGGTCTTCGGTACGCGGAGGCGATGATGATCGGGAAACCGTTTTTCGCCTCGCCCGATGCATCTGGGCACGCGCGACCCCTCTCCCGGAGGGAGAGGGGCAGGGGTGAGGGGTTACGGTCCATCCGGATAGAGCGTAACCCCTCACCCGGTCGGCTTCGCCGACTCGACCTCTCCCTCCGGGAGAGGGAGGGGAGGCGCTGACATGGCAAAGCATCGCGGGCGCGGCATGGCCGCCATCAACTACCCGATCGGCATGAATCTCGGCGGCGACCCGAGCCAGGCCCTGGTGCATTCGAACCCGAGCGGCAAGTTCACCGTGGCGCTGTCGTCGATCGACCTCGGCCAGGGCATGAAGTCGGTGACGCGCCAGATCTGCGCCGAGACTTTGGGCGTCCCGGTCGAGGACGTTTATGTCGACACCGCCGATTCCGACACCGGCCCCCACTGCATGGGAAGCTTCGCCTCCCGCGGCACGCACCGGGTGGGGAACGCGGTGATGGCGGCGGCGCGCGAGGCACGCGGCGTCATGATGGAGGCAGCGGCCGAGGAGCTCGAGGTCAACGCCTCCGACCTCGAGACCGACGGGCGCGGCAACATCCACGTCAAGGGCGCGCCGCACCGCTCGATCGCCGTCAAGGACGTGGCGATCGCCGCCCAGTTCAAGCAAGGCAAGACCATCTCGGGCCGAGGCATCTTCCTGGTGCCGCTGTCGGAGGTCGATCCGGAGACGGGCGAGATGAGCCCGGCGACCTGCTACGCCCATGCCTGCCTCGTCGCCGAGATCGAGGTCGACGACGAGACCGGCGAGGTCGCCATGGTACGCATGGACTCGGCCTATGAGCTCGGCCGCGCGCTCAACCCGAAGCTCGTCGAGCAGCAGCTCGTCGGCGGCGCCTGGATGGGGGTGAGCCACGCCCTCTACGAGACGCCGGAGCCGTATTACCCCGACCCGAGCCACGGCCCGCGCGACTTCAACGAATACGTGATGCCCGGCCCCGGGGACATCTGCCCGCACGACATTGCCGTGCTCGAGCGGCCTGCGCCGGACGGTCCCTTCGGCGGCAAGGGTCCCGGCGAGATGTGCGCCAACCCGGTTCTGCCCGCGGTCGCCAACGCGATCTTCAACGCCATCGGGGTGCGCATCAACGATCTGCCGATCACGCCCGAGAAGGTGCTGCGGGCGCTGAAGGCCCAGGGCGGCGCGCGGCCGCAGGCAAGGCGCTGACCGCTGATGGCGGTTCGCCAGCAGGTCGTCGGCATCGACGGGCCGGAGACCCTCGAGAGGGCGCTCCGCTCGGCCTTTTATCTCGCCGATGACGGCCTCTCCACGGCAGCGTACCTGGCGCTCGCGTTGGGCAAGCCGCTCCTGCTTGAAGGCGCGCCGGGCGTCGGCAAGACCGAGGCCGCGAAAGCGATCGCGGCCGTGCTCGGGCGCCGCCTCATCCGCTTGCAATGCTACGAGGGCATAGATGCGTCGGCCGCGCTCTACGAGTGGAACTACCCGCGCCAGATGCTCGCCATCCGCCAGGCCGGCGAGGCGCCGGTTGACATCTACCGTGAGGAGTTTTTGATCGAGCGGCCGATGCTCGAGGCGCTGCGCAAGGCCGACGAGGCCGCGCTGCTGATCGACGAGATCGACCGCTCCGACCACGAATTCGAGGCCTTCACCCTCGAGTTCCTGTCGGATTTCCAGATCTCGATCCCCGAGCGCGGCACGGTGCGGGCACACGAGCGTCCCGTCGTCATCCTGACCTCGAACCGAACGCGCGAGCTGCACGAGGCGCTGCGCCGGCGCTGCGTCTACCACTGGATCGACTATCCGGATCCCGAGCGGGAGGCGCGCATCGTGATGATGCGCGCCTCGAGCGTCGCCGAGACCACGGCGCGCGCGGTTGTCGCGGCGGTCACGCGGCTACGGCGCGAGCCATTGACCAAGCGGCCCGGCGTCGCCGAGTCGGTCGACTGGGCCGAGGCCGCGACGCTCCTTCACCAGAGAGGCGCGCGCTGGCCCGACGCCTTCAAGCGCGCCATCGGCGTCGCGCTCAAGGACGAGGAGGATCTGCGCTTCATCGCCGGGCGGCTCGACGGGCTCTTGGCGGAGGCGGCCGCGTGAGCGCGCTCGATCTTCCCCGCGCGGCGCAGCCCTTCGTGAGCTTCCCGACGCTCTTGCGCGCCAACGGCTTCGCCGCGGCACCCGAGCAGACCACGGCCTTCCTGCAGGCGGTGGGGCTGCTCGGGCCGCGCTCGATCGAGGACGTCCGGCGGTCGGCGTACGCCACGCTCGCGCCTCCGCCGGAGCGCCGCACCGATTTCGACCTCTTGTTCGATTACCACTTCCTTGGTGCGGCGGCGCCCGAGGTCGAAGGGACGGCGGAGCAGGACGACGAGGTCCGGGTGCGGGACGAGGGCCGAGGCGACGAGGAGCCGCTCTATTCGGATGAGGTCAACGAGGCCGGTCAGGCGGCGGCGGCCGCCGAGGCGCTCTCGGCACGGCGCCTGAGCGGCCATGGCGATGCCGAGGCGCTGCGCCGCTTCGGCCGCGCCGCGCCCGAGCTCCTGCCGCGGCGGCGCGGCTACCGGCGGCAGCGCGCGCGCTCCGGCGCCGCCTTCGATCTCACGCGCTCGCTGCGCGAAGCAGTGCGCAACGACGGCGAGGTGATGCGGCTGCCGCGGCTTAAGCGCAAGCTCCGGCAGCGCAACGTCCTCCTCCTCATCGACGTGTCCGGCTCGATGAAGGCGCGCACCGAGGCACATCTGCGCTTCGCCCATGCGGTCGTCGACGCGGTCGAGCGGGCCGAGGTGTTCACCTTCGGGACGCGGCTCACCCGCGTCACGCGGGCGCTCCGGCTCAAGAACCGCGACCAGGCGCTCGGCGCCGCCTCGACCATGGTGAGCGACTGGGACGGCGGCACCCGCATCGGCGACGCGCTCCAGGCCTATCTCGCCGTGCCGCGCTTTGCCGGCTACGCGCGGGGCGCGCTCACCCTCATCCTGTCCGACGGGCTCGAGCGCGGCGATCCGGCGGCGATGCGCGATGCGGTCGCGCGGCTCGCGCGCCGCTCCTGGCGGCTCGTTTGGCTCTCGCCGCTCGCGACCGGCCCGGATTTCCGCCCGGAAACCGAGGCGCTCAAGGCGATCCTGCCCTTCATCGACGAGCTCGCCGATGCGAGCTCGGTCGAGGCGGTCTGCCGCCAGGTCCTGGCGCAAGGCGAACGGCGTGCCGCATGAGCGGGATCATCGACGCGCATCATCATATCTGGCGACAGGCGGATCTGCCGTGGCTCGTCGGTCCGATGCAGCCGCGCATCTTCGGGCCTTACGAGCCGATCCGGCGCGACTATCCGATCACCGAGTACCTTGCCGACATCGACGGCGCCGGCGTCAGGAAGTCCGTCTATGTCCAGGCCAACTGGGCCGCGCACCGCTTCGACGACGAGGCCGCCTGGGTCCAATCGGTCGCGGATGAGACCGGCTGGCCGCACGCCATCGTCGCCTATGCGGATTTCACCGTCGACGACGTGCGCCCGCAGCTCGACCGGCTCGCGCGGTACCCGCTCATGCGCGGCGTGCGCATGCAGCTGCACTGGCACGACAACCCGCAATACCGCTTTGCGGCGCGCCCTGACCTCGCCGCCGATCCCCCGCTTCGGCGGAACGTCGCGCGCCTCGCCGATCACGGCTGGAGCTTCGACCTCCAAGTCTTCGCGCCGCAGATGGCAGATGCGGCCGGGCTCGCGCAGGCCTGCCCGGAGGTGACCTTCGTCCTGCAGCACGCCGGCATGCTCGAGGACCTCTCCGCTGCAGGCCGCGCAGCCTGGCGGATGGGTATGCAGCGGCTCGCGCAAGAGCCGAACGTGGTCTCGAAGCTCTCGGGACTCGGCACTTTCGTCCGCCGCAACGATCCGGCGCATATCGCCAGCATCGTCAGGGAGACCGTCGCGCTGTTCGGTCCGGAGCGGTGCCTGTTCGGCTCGAACTTCCCGATCGAGAAACTGTGGACGAGCTACGCGGACCTGATCACTGCTTACGACGTGGCCGTCGCCCCACTCGGCGAGGACGCGCGTCGGCATATCTTCAGAGACACCGCCGTGCGCGTGTATCGCCTGGCCACGACCGATACGACAAGCTGAGGGAGATCGCCCATGCCGCTCGAAATCAGGATCCTCGACTACGGCGACATCGAACTCGAATCGAGCTTCCTCGTGCTCGGGCGCGATTGCGGGCGCACCCGGCGCGTGCCCGTGCTGGGCTTCCTGATCCTTGGCGGGACCTATCCGATCGTGGTCGACACCGGCTATCGCTCAAACCAGATCATGGAGACCCTCGGCATGCGCGGGCTCCAGTTCCACGAGAACATGATCGAGAACCAGCTCGCGCGCCACGGCGTGCGCTTGGGCGACGTCCGCTACGTCCTGCACACCCACTGCCACATCGACCACGCCGGCAAGGACGACCTGTTCTCGATGAACACCACGGTCGTCCTGCACCGGCGCGAGATGGAGTACTCGGTGTCGGGGCTCATGCATCCGCAATATCCCCTTCCCGACATCAAGCATCTGGTCGACCGCCTGCACACCAAGGGCGCGCTGCGCTTCCTGGATCTCGACATCTCCGGCCCGGTCGAAATCATCCCCGGCGTGTTCTGCGAGGCGGCGAACGCCCACACCGAAGGCTCGATGAACGTCCACGTCCACACGGCGGACGGCATCGCCACCATCTGCGGCGACGTCATCTACGACTTCAACGACCAGATCGTGCAGCCCTTCCACGAGATCAGCGACGGCGAGCCGCGCGTCACAGGCAACCACGGTACGACGAAGCGCCAGGAGAAGGGCGCGATCAAGAAGCTCCTTTCGAATGCGCGCTACCTGCTGCCGGTCCATGACCGCCCGGCCAAGGTCGAACACGGGCAGATCGTCGGTCGTCTCCACGATCTGGTGCCGGGCCCCGTCGTGCAGTCGCTGCCCGTGCGCAACTGGTTCCCGGCCTGAAGCCGGCGCTCAAGGGAGGGAACCGATGACCCACACCGCTGTGAGGCCGGAGTTCGAGGAGCTGATCGACGTCTACGCGCCGGTCGGGCAGGTCGGCACGGGCTTCACCTTCACCGAGGGCCCGATCTGGCACCCGGTCGATCAGTTCCTGCTGTTCTCGGACATGCCGGCCGACGTGCGCCGGCGCTGGGACCAGCGCAACGGGGTGCGCGAGGTGCGGCGGCCGTCCAACAAGTGCAACGGCATGACCTATGATGCCGAGCTCAACCTGATCGTCTGCGAGCACGCGACCTCGAGCCTCGTGCGCGAGCGGCCGGACGGGCGGCGCGAGGTGCTGGCCTCGCATTTCGAGGGCCAGGAGCTGAACAGCCCGAACGATGTCTGCGTGCGCTCCGACGGCTCGATCTATTTCAGCGATCCCTGGTACGGCCGCATGCCGGTCTACGGCGTCGAGCGTCCGCGCCAGCTCGGCTTCCAGGGCGTCTACCGCGTGATGCCGGGCCGCGGCGAGCCGCAGCTCCTCGTCGACCGCTACCTATTCGACCAGCCGAACGGGCTCTGCTTCTGCCCGACCGAGGAGCGCCTCTTCGTCAACGACACCCAGCAGGCGCTCATCCGCGTCTTTGACATGAAATCCGACGGCACGCTCGCCGATCCGCGCGGCAGGGTGTTCGCGAGCGGCATCCGCTCCGAGCTCGAGCCCGGCGTCCCCGACGGCATGAAATGCGACCAGCGCGGCAACATCTGGGTGACCGCGCCGGGCGGCGTCTGGGTCTATTCGCCGGCGGGCGAGCTTCTCGGCAAGGTGCGGCTGCCGGAGCTCGCGGCGAACCTCGCCTGGGGCGGCCCGGATTTCCGCACGCTCTACGTCTGCGCGACGCACTCGGTCTATGCGGTGCCGACCAAGGTCGGGCCGCGGCCGGAGCCCTATATGCGCCCGCGCGCCGCAGCCGCGAGCGCGGGCTCGATGGCCTCGGCCCCGTCGCAGCCGGCCGCCGCCTCCGCGATGACCGGTGGCGGCAAGATACATCTCGATCCGCGCCGCTGCGCCTTGATCATCCAGGATATGCAGAACGACGTCGTGATGGAGGGTGGCGCCTTCGCCTCGTCCGGCTCGCCGCAGCATGCGCGCCAGCAGAACGTCATCGAGAACATCCGCCGGCTCGCCGAGGCCTGCCGCGCGCGCGGCGTGATGGTCATCCACGTCTGGTTCGTGGTCGAGCCGGGCGCGCCCGGATTGACCCTCAACGCGCCGCTGTTCGAGGCGCTGCAGGAATCGAACGGGCTCGTGCGCGGCTCATGGGGCGCGGCGCCCGTGCCGGGGCTCGAGCCGAAGCCCGGCGACTACGTGGTGGAGAAGATGCGCATGAGCGCCTGGGAAGGCACCCGCCTCGAGACCTTCCTCAAGAGCGGCGGGCGCGACACCCTCATCAACACCGGCGCCTGGACCAACATGTCGGTCGAGCACACGGCCCGCACCGGCGCCGACAAGGGCTACCTCATCGTGCTGCCCGAGGATGCCTGCTCGACCATGAACGCCGACTGGCACAACGCCGCCATCAACTTCGCCCTGCAGAACGTCGCTGCTGTCACCAAGACCGACGAGGTCATCGCGAGCCTGCAGGGCTGAAGCCGAAGCGCCGACCCGTTTGTGGGCTGCGTGCTCGCCGGCTTGCGAAGCTCCCGGGCGGGCGCGATAACCTGTGGCACGTTCTGGTCTGGCCGAACCATATCGCACCGACAGTGCGGTGTTGATCAACTCACCTCGTCAAGACCTCTTGGGTGCTGCATGAGCAAGAAGGTTTGCATCCTTCTCGGGACCAAGAAGGGCGCCTTCGTCCTGGAGAGCGCATTCGATCGGCAGTCCTGGCGGCTTCGGGGTCCCTACTGCGAGACGTGGCCGATGAACCACGTCATCGCCGATCCTGCGACGGGGACCATCTACGCCGGGGGCGGCAACGAATGGTTCGGCCCGGCCGTCTGGAAGTCCACTGATCTCGGGGCGAGCTGGACCCATTCGAGCGAGGGGCTTGCCTATGGCCCAGGCGAGCAGCCCATCAAGGCGGTTTGGAGCCTCGCCCGACGCAACGGCAGCCTTTATGCCGGCGTCGAGCCGGCCGGCCTGTTCGTCAGCGAGGACGAGGGTCGAACATGGACCCATCTATCGGGGCTGCGAGAGCATCCTTCGAGGCCTGACTGGAACCCCGGGGGTGGCGGGCTCATTCTCCACTCCCTCGTTCTTCATCCCCGCGACGACAACCAGATCTGGGTAGGGATCTCGGCGGCCGGGGTGTTCCACACGGCTGACGGAGGCGCGACATGGGAGGCCCGCAACCGAGGCACGCGGGCTGATTTCCTGCCCGAAGGACAGAACTATCCCGAGCACGGCCAATGCGTGCACTGCCTGGTGATGGCGCCGGGAATGCCGAACCGGCTCTATCAGCAGAACCACTGCGGCATGTATCGCAGCGACGACGGGGGCCGGAACTGGATCAGCGTTGAGGCCGGCCTGCCATCGAGCTTCGGCTTTCCGGCAGCCGTGCATCCGCGCGATCCGAATACCCTCTTCCTGGTGCCCCTCAACGGCGACACTGCCGGGCGCTTCGTGCCCGATGCCAGAGCAGCCGTGTGGCGGACAAGAGATGGAGGTCGGACCTGGAGCGATCAGCGGGAGGGCCTGCCCCAGGAGAACGCCTTCTTCGGAGTGCTGCGCCAAGCACTCGCCACCGACAGTCTCGATCCGGCGGGGGTGTATTTTGGGACAGGGTCCGGCTCGCTCTACGTCAGCGCCGACGAAGGTGACAGCTGGGCCTGCATCGCCCAGCACCTGCCCGTGATCTCCTCGGTCGAAACGCTCGTGATCGAGGCTTGAGAGCGGGCAGGACGAAGCCATGACGAACGCGGCCTCGCCTGTACCAGCCCCGGTCTTGGTCCGGCTCCCTGTCCTCTTCACGAGCCTCTTTCCGACGGCCGAGCGGACGGTGAAGCTGTCTGTCGGGACCGTGCAGGAGATGATCGACGCGCTCGATGCGCGCTGGCCAGGCATGCGCGATCGCCTCTGCGATTCGACACCCGCCATTCGGCGTCACATCAATGTCTTTGTCGAAGGCAAGCGCGCGAGTCTCGACGCGCGCCTACCGCCGGGCGCGGACGTGTTCATTCTGACCGCGATCAGCGGGGGATGATCGCGCCATTGGCCGCGGCCGACAGCGGCTCGCCAGCGCTCGAACGCGCTCGCTCGAGCAAGCCGCCCCCTACACACCCGTCTCGCGCTCGAGCACCGTCACGACCCGGCGGTTCTGGGCGCGGCAGGAGAGGTCGTTGCAATCATGCACCAGACGCTCCTTGAGGTTCCCGAACGTCTTCGTGCGCATGCGGGTAGAAGCCAGGCCGAGCGAGCCGAGATAGGCTCGCACTGCGTCGGCCCGCTTGAGCCCAAGCGTCTTGTTGCTCTCGACGCCACCGCCGTCGTCGGCGAAGCCCTCGATCTTGATCTTGTAGCCGGTATGGCGGGCCAGCCAATCCGCCTGCTTCTGCAGTGTCACCTTGGCAACCTCGTCGAGCTCGGCCGAGTTTGCGGCGAAATAGGTCCGCCGCCCCACATTGACGATGAAGTCCTCGTTGCTGCCGGCGGGCACGTTGACGCCGCCGCCGACCGGCACGCCGGTCGCCTCCACCACCGGCTTCTCAGTCCCCATGCAGGCGGTCATCGCCGCGAGCGCCGCCGCTGCGGCGAGGATGCGGGCAAGGCGCAGGAGGTCACGCATGAGCGAGCTCCGGATCGACCGGCCAACCCTCGACCACGCGCTTGTCCGGCGAGAGATGCTTGAGCACGAGCACGCGGGTGCCTACCGGCGTGCGCTGGTAGAGGTCGATCACGTCCTCGTTGAGCATGCGGATGCAGCCGGAAGAGACGTCGGTGCCGATCGTCCACGGCTCGGTGGTGCCGTGGATGCGGTAGATGAGGTCCTTGCCGTCGCGGTAGAGGTAGTGAGCTCTGGGGCCGAGCGGGTTGTCCGGCCCACCCTTCATGTGTCGCGGCAGGTCGGGGCGGCGCGCAAGCATTTCAGCCGGCGGCGTCCAGTCGGGCCACACCGCCTTGCGGCCGACCTCGGCGCGCCCGAACCACTGGAAGCCCTCTTTCCCGACCCCGACGCCGTAGCGGAGCGCCGTGTTGTTCTCGAAGGTGACGTAGAGGGCGTGGTTCCTCGTATCGACGACGAGGGAGCCCGGCGGTTCCTTGTGGATGTACTTGACTAGCTGGCGCCGGAAGCGGGGCGCGATCTTGTTCATGTTGGTGCGCCGGAACTGGAAGCCGCCGTCCTCGGCGACGCCGTCGTAAAACGCCTCGTCGGGAAAGACCGGCTCGACCGGCGCGCGCCTCTGCGCGGAGGCCCGGCCGGAAGCCGTCGCACCGACAGCCCCTAGCAACGCGAGGAAAGCCCGGCGTTCGATGAGCATGTGCAAGACCCCCCTCCGATGGGCGGGGACTTAGCCTGGGGCTTGTCCTTACGGCAACGCCTAGTGAGCGGCCGCCGCAATCGGCTGAGGGACGTGACAGATGCGCCACATCCTCCTTTCCCCCGGTTCAGCCGGTCCTACAGAGAGGGATTGTAGCCTCAGTCCGGTCCGTCGCTCGGGCTTACTCGGTAGCGAGCACGCGATACACATGTGTACGGGAGCAATTGAGGGCTTTCGCGATGGCGGTGGGCCCACTGCCTGAAGCGTGCATCGTCCTGATCTTCTCGTGGTCTAGTCGGCGCTTACCACCCCTGTAGACTCCCGCCCGCTTCGCCTTGAATATCCCTTCCCGCTGGCGATCCCTCATGAAGCGCCGCTCCATCTGGGCGACCATCCCGAGGACGGTGAACAGCATGTGGCCGGTCGGCGCCCGCGTGCTGACCTGAGGGTCGAGGACCGTCACGTTCGCCCCCTTTTGCTCCACCTCGTGCACGATGTTGAGGACATCGCGGGTGTCTCGTCCGAGCCGGTCAAGGCGCGCTACGACGAGCTCGTCTCCAGGCCGGAGGAACTCGATGACGGTCGCGAGCTCGCCGCGGCCCTCCCGGCTCGCGCCGGACACCTTTTCCGACCGTATCACGTCGCATCGCTCCGACTTGAGGCGCTCGAGCTGTATCGACAGATCCTGATCAGTCGAGCTCACGCGCGCGTATCCGATGCGGGCCACCTGCGCCACCTCCGGGTATTAGACCCAAGAACGATGTCGCAACGTGCGGACCGCGCCAACCCAGACGTGGCTTCTTGGGGCAGCCCGTGTTGCGCTCTTTCGGGCTGAACCCTGACGTTGCAAACTGGCAGCGGCAGCGGTACAGCGAGCGAGAACTGGTTTCTCGCTCCATCACTTTGTGAAAGCTCGATAGTCGCTTCGGTGACACAGAGCTCAAAGGATTGCCGTCTTTGGTGGCGTCCGCAAGGAAGAAGCGCAAGTCCGGAATCCCGGCCGGCAATGCCGGCGAATACTTCGTATGGGCGAGCTGCTGAGGCGAGGGTTTGATGCACAGCTCGCGGAGCGAAACACCAAAGGTTACGACCTGCTCGTTGGCCGGGCAGAAGATTTGGCCTTACGAAAGGCTCAGGTGAAAACTGTGCGGTCTCAGCCGTGGTTCGTGAAGCTTGCGAGCTTCACCGGACCTGCTTGAGCAGGCTACAATCTATGTGCTGTTGGGGACCGAGGATGCGGTGAAGCCGGTGCGCTCATCGCTCGCAATCGCGACGTGAAGGAGCATGTCGCCCGCCCGGCTTCTTGGACCAACAACGCGTTTATGCCCATGAAGGCTCTTAAGGAGTTCGAGGGCAGGTGGGACATTCTCGGGACATCGGGTTCGAACACTAGCCGTTCACCTGTTTGACAAGCAATACGCGCCCGAGGTGTGATAACCGCTCGGGCAGGCGCCTGTCTTTGGAATTGCGTGTTTCGCGGTCTCAGTTCCCAAACAGTAGTCGCCGGAGGTGTGGTAGCCGGACGGGCATGAGCCGAGCTTAGGGAAGGGCTGCGCGCGCGGGCCTGAGGGACGAGTTTGGCACGCATGCTGCTCCGCTGGTGTGGTAGCCTGACGGAAGGTGCCGACCTTTGGGACAGCTTGCGCGTTCACGGCCGTCGGCAAAGCCACAGCCGCCAGCATGAGAGTTCGTCTGCAGCACTAGCTAGCCTCGCGCGAGGGCAATCGTTTGTAAACTATCCGCGATTAACCCGATCAGCTGGTTTACGGCCCGCGCCTCGCGAGACTCGAGAAGGGCAAACTTTCAACATGATCCGGCAACAGCCTAGTTTTTATCACGTGCTA
>JAQSWQ010000104.1 GCA_029266525.1 Microvirga sp. | reverse complement strand
AACGACCTGACCTGGTTCGGCATCACCGGCTCCGACCGTGGCGCGACGAACCTCTTGGCCTACACCGCCACCTTCGGCGGCGGCTGGTCGGCGACGATCGCGATGGAAGACCCGCAGGAGCGTCGGTACCCGATCCTCGGGCTGGATCCGGCTGGTATTCCGACCTTCGGGCCTGCTATCGTGGCAGGCTCCGGCGGGACGGGAACCAGCTCGATATTCCCGACGGGTTTCGGGACCGTCGGCGGGCCGTTTAATGTCGGTCTGCAGCAGAAGAACTCGATGCCGGACGTTGTGGCGAACGTCCGCGTCGACCAGACCTGGGGCTCGTTCCAGCTGTCGGGCGCCGTCCACCAGATCAGCGTGGTCGGGGCGACCAATACCCAGTTCGGCGTGCCGATCACCACGATCGGAGCGGGCGGGGTGCCCATAGTGACGCCTACCTCCGTGACGGTGGGAACGCAGGGCTTCCGGCCTGACACCGAGTACGGCTGGGCCTTGCAGGCCGGCGCGAAGATCAACCTGCCGTGGATCGCACCGGGCGACCTCCTGTACCTGCAGGGGGCCTATGCCCGCGGCGGGCTCGACTACACCATCTCGGGCAACTGGGTGTTCGGCGGTGCGACCGGCTCACAGGGCGGCTTCGGCGGCACGCTCGGCCGCTTCGCCATCAACACGGTCGACGGAGTCGTCGATCAGTTCGGCGAGACGAATCTCAGCCGCACACGGTCGACGGAGTCGTCGATCAGTTCGGCGAGACGAATCTCAGCCGCAGCTGGTCGGTCCTCGCCGCCTTCCTGCACTACTGGACCCCGCAGCTGCGGTCGGGCTTTGCGGTCGGCTACTCGAGCGTCGAGTATCCGAACGCGAACACCCTGTTCGCCGGCGGCGTGATCCCGGGTACTGTCTTGAACCCCGCGCCTGGCGCGCCGCCGTTCGCCTTCGGCTCCGCAGCCCAGACCTTCGCCACGACCGCCACGCTTCGGGACTTCCGCCTCCTGAACCTTGCCGCCAACTTGATCTGGTCGCCGGTGCGTGACCTCGACATCGGTGTCGAGGTGGCCTACGACGCATCAACATCAGCGGCCGGGTGGTCGACCTCAACAAGTGTGGCAACGTGGCGGTCTTCCCGGCTGGCTTCAACGGAGCCGGTACGCCCGCTCAGGTCTGCGGCTTCACCACCAACAGCGAAGACGAGTGGCGCGGCCGCCTCCGCATCCACCGGAACTTCTGATCGGGAGAGCCCGATTGGATGAGGGAAGCCCCGGCCTCGCGCCGGGGCTTTCTCTTTTGTTAACTCAGATGGTGGGGATCAGCATGTGCCAACGGCCATGAGGTGTCGCGTGACAACCGAGTCGGGACTTGCCCTGGGGTTCAGGCCAGTGTGCGATGGGACAACGGCCGAGGTCGGCGTGCCCCGTTCGGCGTACTCGCGGGAGCCGACGCGGGCGCTGTCGAGGATCCTGCTGGAGAGCGAGATCAGGCAGCGGTGAGGGTCCCGTTGAAAGAGCCTTCGCCCGAGAAGCCCGTGAGCTGAGTGGGCTACCTCTCGGCGCCCCGAGCCGGTAAACGGCGGCGGACGGTTCGGCGGGAGCACGCGGTGGCGATTAAGATCAAGGCGCGCGGGAGCGCCGCGGAGGTGCAGGAGTGGGCGCGCCAGGCGGTCGCGCAGCATCAGGCCGGCAACCTTCGCCAAGCCGAGAAGCTGTATCGCGCCATCATCCTGGCGCAGCCCGACAACTTCGCCGCGATGCATCTCCTCGGGGCCCTGCTGCACCAGCACGGCAAGCCGGAGGCCGCGGTGCCGCTCTTCGAGCGGGCGATCAGCCTCAAGGGCGACGATCCGGAGATGCACAGCAACCTTGGCGCCGCGCTAATCGGGCTGAAGCGCCTCGAGGATGCACGCCGGGCGCTCGACCGGGCGCTTGTCCTTGCCCCCGATCTCGCCGGCGCACATTCGAACCGTGGGGTTGCGCTCTTCGAGCTTCGGCGCCTCGAGGAGGCGGTCGAGAGCTACCGGCGCGCGCTCGATCTCGACCCGATGAACGCCGAGGCGCTCGACAATCTCGGCCTCTCGTTGATGGAGGCAGGCGACCTTGAAGGCGCAATAGAGGCCTTCCGCGCCGCGCTCGCGATCCATCCGGACCGCGCCTCCGTCCATGTCCATCTCGGCAACGCGCTGACGGCGGCGAAATCATATCCCGAGGCGATCGCCGCCTTCGAGGCGGCGCTGAACCACAATCCCGGCCACGGCTTTGCTCGCGCGCTCCGCCTCTTCCTCAAGCGCCAGATCTGCGACTGGTCAAACCACGACTCGGACTTGCGCGCGCTCGTCGCGGACGCGCGCGCGGCGGGCAGGCAGACGGACCTGCCTTCGCCCTTCTTGTTTCTGCCGCTGGTCGACGACCCGCAGCTGCAGCTGGGCCGGGCAAAGGCCTACTCGGCGCAACACAGGACGGCCGCGTCGCCCTTCCGGCCCGGCAACCCGCGCGCGGGCTCTAGCGACAGGATACGGCTCGCCTATCTCTCGGCGGATTTCCGCCGGCATCCGACCTCCCGGCTCATCGCCGACCTCATCGAGCTGCACGACCGCAGCCACTTCGAGGTGATCGGGATGTCCTATGGGCCGGACGATGGCAGCGAGGTCCGCAACCGAATCGCCGGCCTCTTCGATCGCTTCGAGGATGTGCGTGGGGTCTCCGACGCCGAAGCCGTGCAGCGCGTGCGCGAGCTCGGCATCGAGATCGCGGTCGATCTCGCAGGCTACACCACGCATGCGCGTCCCGGCATCCTGGCGCAGAGGCCGGCCCCGATCCAGGTGAGCTATCTCGGCTTCACGGGCACGACCGGCGCCGATTGGCTCGACTACGTCATCACCGACCGCTTCGTCACGCCCGAGAGCCTGCAGGCGACTTTCACGGAAAAGTTCGCCTACCTGCCGGAGAGCTTCCAGGTAAACAGCGCGCGGCCGACGGCCGGTCGAATCCCGAGGCGGGAGGAATGCGGCCTTCCGGCCGAAGGCTTCGTCTTCTGCAGCTTCAACAACACCTACAAGATCGCGCCGGAGGCGTTCGACGTCTGGATGCGGCTCCTGTGCGGCACTCACGGGAGCGTGCTTTGGCTGTACCGGCAGAATCCCGCCGTGGAGGGGAACCTGCGGCGCGAGGCGGCGGCGCGCGGGGTCGATGCGTCACGGCTCGCCTTCGCGCCGCTCGCATCATATCCCGAGCACCTCGCGAGGCACCGCCACGCCGATCTCTTCCTCGACACGTCGCCCTACAATGCCGGCGCGACGGCAAGCGACGCGCTGTGGATGGGCGTGCCCCTCCTCACCTGCCCGGGCCGAAGCTTCGCGTCGCGCATGAGCGGAAGTCTGCTCTCCACGCTCGGACTGACGGACCTGATCGCGAGCGATATGCGCGATTATGAACAGCGCGCGCTGCGTCTTGCCCAGGAGCCGGACGCGCTGGCTGCCATCCGCGATAAGCTCGATGCCAATCGCGAACGACTATTCGACACGAGCCGGTTCCGCAGGCACATCGAAGCGGCGTATCTCCGAATGTCGGAGAGCTGGCGCCGAGGCGAGCGGCCGCGTGGCTTCGTCGTCGAGCCGGTGCCTGAATGAGCGAACTCAGGCCGGCTTAGCCGAACGAAGGCGATTGGTGGCATAGCGAAGATCAGAAATTATGAGTACACGGCCTAGCATTGAAAATTCAGCAAGCTTGGGCTCGGGACCGGCAGGGGCCCCCTCAGGCAACCAAGATAGCCGCCAATGAAAGCTGGCAGGTCCGATCCGGCGAAGAAATAGACCCCAACGAGCCATCCCGCCGACCAGACCGCGGCCCAGGTGCCCAGGAAAAAGGGGATTGCGAGCAGCGCATCTCTCCGCGCCGGCTTCAGCGCTGTCGAGCCCAGTCTCTCGCAAGAATGCCCTGCCAAGCGCGCCGTCCTTCGGGTGTCAGCCCAGGCCGGCCCGGGCGCTCCTCAATGAGCTTGGCCTGCCTTAGGCGCTGGATTGCGACCCAATCGAGTTCGCGAGGGTGTATCTCCCCTTCCGCGAGGTAGCGGAGGGTCAGTTTCTCGGAGGAGCTGAGAGTCGGGGCTGTGGTGTCCATGCGTGCGCATAGGCGGATTGGTCCACCGCCTGCAATCCGAGCCCCTGCATAGGTCCAGAGCAAAGATGGCGGGCCTCACGGCGAGCTGCGTTGGCCCTCCGCCAAATCTGATCGGGCGCGCGCAAAGATATGAACGAGGAAGCTGAGCTTTAGGAACTGGTCGAGGACGTTGCAAAGATGACGTCCGCATTCAGGCGAACCAGCTCCGCCGCAAGCTCCCGCATCTGCGCCGGGCCTTCCGCCCAGCGAAACTCGATGACCGCGTTCTTGCCCTCGACATACCCCAGCTCGCGCAGCCCGGTACGCAGCGCCTCGACGCGGAGCGCGGAAGCGGTCGCAGGCGCGGGACCCAGAAATCCAATGAGCCAGACCTTAGACGATTGCTGCGCATGCGCGTGCCGGGGCCATGTAGCCGCGCCTGCAAGCCCGGCGATGAAGGCCCGCCGGTTCATTCGATCACCTCGTCGGCGAGCAGCAGAACCGAAGTCGGGACGGTCACGCCGAGCGCTTCAGCGGTCTTGAGGTTGACCACGAGCTGGAAGCGAGCGGGCCGCTCGATGGGCTGCTCCGCCGGACTTGCCCCCTCGAGGATCTTGCGCGTGAGGGCCCCCGCCTGGCGAAAGAGCCGCGGTAGATCTGGGCCGTAGGCGAGAAGCCCGCCCGTGCGCGCGAACTCCGGAAAGAGCGTAATCGCGGGAAAGCGATGCGCGAGGCTGAGATCAGCGAGGAGCTGCAGATTGCTCGTGAAGAGCGGCGAGGGCAACATCAATACGCCGGTCCCTTCCGCCGCCCCGATGGCGCGGAAGGCGCCTTCGAAGTCACCGGAGCCGCTGACCTTCTGCACGACCATCGCCAGGCTGAGCGAGCCCGTGACCTTCTCGAGCGCCTGCAATGGGACGGAGCCCGTCGCCGGGTCCCACAACACGCCGAGTTTGGTGAGCTTGGGCACGGTCTCTGTGAGCATCTGCAGACACTTCGCACTGAGCTCCGGCAGATCGAGAAAAACGCCGGTGACGTTTCCGCCTGGCCGCCCAAGGCTCGCGGCCCAGCCGTTCGCAACCGGGTCCGACTCAAGATCGACAGCGACAATCGGGATGGTCCTTGTAGCCTTATACGCGGCGTGCACCGCTGACGGGCTCACGGCACCGAGAGCTTGAACTCCGAGGCCCACGAGTTCAGTCGCCATCCCCGGTAACCGATCGATCTCTTCCTCGGCGATGCGCGACACGAGCTCCAAGCCTTCACGAGCGCCGACACCGGCTAGAAGACCATGACCGAATGAAGCGGCGCGCATGCTCGCTACCTGCGAGCGCCCTGGGTGCAAGAACCCAACCCTCCGCCGCGGCGAAGGTGGTTGAGCCCGCCCGGCGAGCGGCGTTGCGAGCCCCGCACCAAGCCCTGCCAAAACCTCCCGCCGCCTCATTCAATCACCTCATCAGCGCGGGCGAGGAGGGTGGGGGGGATCGTGAGGCCGAGGGCGCTTGCGGTTTTCAGGTTGATGACCAACTCGAACTTCGTGGGCTGCACGATCGGCAGCTCGGCTGGTTTTTCGCCTTTAAGCACTCGGCCGGCTTGGAGGCCAGCTTGATAGTAAGCATCCAATAGGCTCGGCCCATAGCTCATCAGCCCACCCGTCGCCGGAAATTCGCGAATGTGATAAATCGCGGGCAATGCGTAACGAGCCGCCATTGCGATAAGCTGTTCCCGCTGGCTATCGAAGAACGGCTCGTTCTGAACGACGATGGCTCGGACCGCGTGGTGGTCCATTAGCGTCTTGAAGGCGGTCTCGAAACCCGTCTCGGCGCTCGCGGGCGTCACGACAAGGTGCCGCCCAAGCGAGCTTGCCGCTTTTCGAGCTTCACTGACGTGCTCCGCGGCATTGGAATTGGCCGGGTTCACCAAAAGAGCGACTGAGCCGGAGCCAGGCGTCAACTCGCAAATATACTCAAGCCGTTTGCCGCCGAGCGCAGCCGTGACCAAGCTCACGCCGGTGGCGTTCGAGCCGGGCCGGTTCATGCTGTGGACGAGCCCAAGTGGCACCGGATCATCGCCGATAACGAAGACTATCGGCGTGGTCGAGGTTGCCGCTTTGGCGGCCAGAGCTGAATTGCTGCCGCCAACGGCGGCAATGAAGCTAACCCGCCTTCGCGTGAGGTCCTGGGCAAGAATAGGCAGCCGGTCATAGCGGCCTTCCGCCCAGCGGTATTCTACCGCGAGGTTTTGGCCGGGGATGAACCCGGTATCGGCGAGCGCGCGGAAGAAAGCAGCCGTATGGGTTGCCGCCTCGTCGGGTGCTCTGCCTGACAAGAACCCAAGGACGGGCGTGTCGAGCTGTTGCGCTCGGACCGGCACCGGCCACGCCGCTGCCCCGCCGAGCAGTCCGATGAACTCCCGCCGCTTCATGAGCACCTCTCGCGCGAGCGGACCTGCTCTGGCCGAGTGAAGCACGGGGTCGGCGGATCGCCTAATTATTGTGAGCGGCCTCGGTGAAGGCCAGGGCAAACGGGCGCGGGTCGTGGCGCGGCTGGCGCGCCCGCAATCGCGCCGAGCAGACTTATGCTCGATGAGATTGCAGGGGCGCGCGCGCAACGCTCCACCTTTTCGCTCTCCGTCCCCCCTCGAGGTAGCCGCGTCCGCTCATGGCGAGATGGTGGGGGCGCTGGCCGATGCGGTCGCGCAAGGCTTCCTCGCCCCTCCCGAGGTCGAGGGGCGAGGTCGAGCCGGAGGAGCCGGCCGCCGACGACCGTGGCGAAGCCTGAGGCCAGGAGTATTCGCGAGGCCGCGACGCCTGACCGGCGCACTCGCATTTACCGGCAGGGCCATGCCGCGCGAAAGGCTTCGAGGGCCAGATGGAAAAACTCCTCGTGCCAGCGAGCGGGTCTCGCTTCGATATACGAAACTGCAACCTGCGCTACCTGTGTTAGGTTCACGCCCTTCGGCAGGCAGAACCGCTCGGCGGCGCTGGCCACCTGCAGCGTACCGCCAGGATGTCCTGCTGCAGCGAGAATACTGACCATCCCCAAACAATAGCCTTGGATGAACTCGGGGACCGTACTCGGTTGCTTACAGCCCGGCATGATGTAGTTCGCTGCGCGTACGTCCAGTATTTCCCTCTGCTGAGCGAAGGTCGCGTTGGAGGTCGCGAGGACTGCGATCACAGTGGCGGTCGCGAGCTTCATGGTCTCCCTTCATGCGAACGGCACGGCAGGGTCGACGATCCGAACACCAAACCTGACCGTTTGCCGCCCTCTCACGATAGAAGCGTCCCGACGATTTGGAGGAGGAACCCAAATACCACGAGCACAATGCCCACCCCCACCCGCCAATTCATGCGACGCGCCGATTTTTCGTGCTCTGCCGTTTCGCGCAGCGCTTCATACTGGAGGGCGTAAGGGGTGTAGTCGAGCTTGTTGTCACCCAGCTGATATTCTGGAACGTGGCGCTCGAGGTAGTCGATGTGGCGCTCAAGGTAGTCGATCTTCGTCCCGACTGGCTGCACTTTGTTCGAGCCCCAGAACGGGGCTTCCCTTGCCCACACGTGCTTCCTGGCAGCTTCGCTCCATTCGCGTCGGCGTGTGAGAATTTCGTTTATGGCAATGATCGCGACCCCGACAATGTCCAAGAGGAGCCCGATGCTCGAGACCACCTTCGCCAAGGTGACCGTAACTCCGGCAATCTCGAACAATGTTGGGTTCAGTGTGGTCACGGACGCACCCCTTTTAACGGCAGAGCTGAAACCGACCGGCACGCTGGCAGCTTGTAGGCCCACGAGTGGGAAGTTCACATGGGCACAAGTAAGCCGCCGCCAGGCCATCGACCCGGGGTGATCCCCGGCAGTGATTGGACCTTCGGCATCAATGCTACGTCCCCTAACTCGCTGACCGACGCAACGCTCCTGGAGGGGATCGGGCTTATGCTTCGCGAGTACTACTCCGGGCTAGCCGAGGAACCGATGCCTGATCACCTACTCAAGATCATTGAGCGGTTTCCAACCGAGCCGCGGGGAACCAATCACGACCCGCCTCGTTGACAACTATCGCGGCCCCACCTTGCCCCCACTCAGGGCCGCCACTTTCAAAGCCTCAACTCCGTTGGGGCTTTTTCTTTGCCATGAGGCTGTGGCGTCATGTGCCGTTCCACCCGCTCCCGACCGTCCCGCGGAGAAGCCTGAGACCTGGGCGCGCGTCTCTTCACTCGATCACCTCGTCGGCGCGGGCGAGGAGTGTAGGCGGTATTGTGAGGCCGAGGGCGTTTGCGGCTTTTAGGTTGATGATCAGCTCGAACTTGATCGGCTGCTGGACCGGCATCTCGGCTGCCCTCTCCCCCCTGAGGATGCGGTCCACGAAGGCTGCCGCGCCGCGGTAGAGATCGAGGAGGTTGACGCCGTATGACATCAGCCCGCCCTCCGCGACGTAGAAGCGGTAGGGAAAGATCGTGGGCAAGCGGTGGCGGGCAGTCGCGTCGACGATCGCAGCGCGGTGCATCGTGTTGAAGATGTCCGGGGGCACGAGGACGGCGCCGTTTGGCTCGCCGGCAAAGGTGTCCAGGGCCTGACGGAGCTCGGTAGCGTCCCGAGCCGGCATCATGACGGGCCGCACAGCGAGCTTCGCGGCGAAGCTCTCAAAAGATTGCAGATAAACAGCGCTGCCGGCGCCGCGCGATGCCGTTTCCGGGTTGTACAGGAAGGCGACCCGTGCCGTTCCGGGCGCTATTTCCTTCAGCAGCGCGAGCCATTTGCCGCCCATGGCGGGTTCGAAATGGGTCAGTCCAGTGAGGTTGCGGCCGGGCCGCGCCAAGCTGTCCACAAGGCCCCGGCCAACCGGGTCGACGAGCTGGACGAACACGATCGGTCCACCACCGGCCCGCTGTTGGCGAGCACCACCTCCGGGTTGGTCGCGACAAGCTCCCGCGCCAATTCCTGCGAGCGCGCAGCATCCCCCGCCGCCCAGCGTGTCGTGAGCTGCAGATTGCGGCCCTCTACCCAGCCGAGGGCTTGCAGCGCCTCACGGAAGGCAGCGACGCGCGCCTGCCCTTCCGGATCGCCTTCCGCGGTGCCCATCATGACCCCAACCCGCCGCATCCGGGTGGGCGCTTGCGTGTGGGCGGGCGGGGGCCATGCCGCGACCCCGCCGAGAAGCGCCATGAACTCCCGCCGCCTCATTCGATCACCTCATCAGCGCGAGCGAGGAGGGTCGGCGCAACTGCGATACCAAGGGCGTTTGCGGTCTTTAAGTTAAGGACCAGCTCGAACTTTGAGGGTAGTTCGACGGGGAGGTCGGCAGGCTTCGCACCCTTGAAGATCCTGTCCACAAAGCTGGCCGCTCGCCAATAAAGATGGGTGTAATCGGGAGAGTAGGACATCAACCCTCCGTCTTCGGCGAACTCGCGAGCGGAATAGATCGCGGGTAGCCTGTGCTTCGCTGCGAGTTCGATGATGAGCCGTCGATGTATTCGTATTATTCCGTCCACTCCGACCCGAACTGCCTGGACGTCACTCGCTGCAGCCGTTTCGAACGCCCGCATCAAGTCGGCCGCGCTGCGCACGTCGAACCGAAGAGGCTCTATACCTAGGGCTGGTGCTGCCGCTTGCACTTGTGCCCATTGTAGGTGGATGTTCGGGTTCCGGAAATCGCCTAAGGATGCCATGCGCTTCATGCCTGGAACTATTTCTTTTAGGTACGCGACGCGCTTCGTCTCGATGTCTGCGGCTGCGGAAGCCAAACCGGTGATGTTTCCGCCGGGGCGCGAATAGGAAGCGACCACGCCGTCCCCGACAGGGTTGGCCACCGCGGACATCACAATCGGAATGGTGCTTGTAGCGCGCTTGAGGGCGAGGACTTCGGGTGTCCCCCTGACCACGATCACGTCGGGATTGAACAAGATCAGTTCAGATACGAGCGTCGGCAGCCGCTCGTTGGGCCCTTCGGGCGACCGATAATGGATGACCAGATTTTGTCCTTCGATATAGCCGAGTTCCTCTAAGCGCCTCTTGAACGTCGCCAGGTTCACTTTGTTGAGTTCGGC
This sequence comes from Microvirga sp., assembly GCA_029266525.1. Classification (GTDB taxonomy): domain Bacteria; phylum Pseudomonadota; class Alphaproteobacteria; order Rhizobiales; family Beijerinckiaceae; genus JAJKJG01. The sequence goes on along the minus strand of JAQSWQ010000104.1, from coordinate 1,211 downwards.
TGTCGCTGTCTCCAGCATGGCGATGCGCCACACTTTGGTCTGTGCGAGCGCAATCACCGGCCACGCAATTGTAGTGGTAAGCTGCGCAATGAACTCCCGCCGCCTCATGAGCACCTCCCGCGAAAGCGGACCTTGCTCTCAACCGCAGTGAAGCACGACGGCAGGCCGGACGCTAGAACGGGCGGCTCGCGTCGCTGCGCGATTCGTAAGCCGGGCGGGGCGGCAGGCTAGCTCTCTTTCCGGATTCCAACCGCTACGGCAGAAACTGATTGATGTGCCATAGCGCTGGATCAGCCTTAATCCTCCTGGTGACCTCGAACCCATCCATGAGCGGCAGCTGAATATCCATAAGGATCAGGTCTGGCTTATGTTCCTGCGCCATTTGTAGGCCGGCCGGCGGGTCCATCATGTGCTTCAAGGAGTTCATAGCCAACGCTGTCCATGAGGTCGCGAACGATCTCGCGATTGTCCTCGGTGTCCTCGACCAGAAGGATACGTCGGCTCATGCCGCCTCTTGTTGCTCCTGGGCGTGAACGGGAATCGTGATGCGGAAGGTTGAACCTTCGCCAAGTACTGACTGCACCTCGATCCGACCTCCATGCATCTCCACGATACGCTTCGAAATGGCGAGCCCCAATCCCGTCCCCCCCTTCTGCCTCGTGCTGCTGTTGTCGACCTGCTGGAACTCCTCGAAGATCTTGCTCTGATCCTCCGCGGCGATGCCAGGACCGGTATCCTTCACCTCTATCTCGAAACAGCCGTCTATCATCCGGGCGTTGATTTCGACTGACCCTTTGTCGGTGAATTTGATCGCGTTCCCAACAAGGTTCAGCAGAACCTGCGTGAGCCGGCGTTCGTCCCCACGTCCAATTGGAAGGCCGTCTTGCACATTTGCGGTAAGAACGAGACCCTTCGCCTTGGCTAGCGACTCGGTGCTTGATCTGACCGTTTGGACCACTTGGCCAACGGCATAATCATCAAGGGTTAGGCTCAGCTGCCCTGCTTCGATCTTGGATAGATCGAGCACGTCGTTGATGAGGCCGAGGAGGTGTTTGCCGTTGGCCTGCACCCGGTCAAGCGCCTTCATGGCCTTCTCGGGCAGTGGCCCGTATAGCCCGTCGGCCAGCATCTCGGTGAAACCGAGGACGGAGTTCATCGGCGTGCGGAGCTCGTGGCTCATATTGGCGAGGAATTGCGATTTATGTTTGCTT
>JAQSWQ010000134.1 GCA_029266525.1 Microvirga sp. | reverse complement strand
CGATGATCTTGTTGGGATTGGCCGTCCAGGTGAAGGGCTTCGGGTCATGGTTGGCCTCGGCGAGATAGCGGTTGATGGCGGCCTGGAGGTCGACGACCGGGCGGAACACACCACGTTTCAGCCGGCGCTGCCATCCCCGCTGAGCAGCACGATCTCAGCCCGCCAGACATGCTTCTGAGGGCTGTTGCGGTCGCCGGTGATCCCCGCCAGGCGGCGGTGGTCGGCGGCAGTGACGGTGACGGAGATGCCAGCGCGCATGCACCAGACTCGCACACCGCCGACAGCGCAGGAATCCCCCTCCGGATTCAACCGTCAGAGTTCATCCACTAAGCGGCTGTCCGGCCTCAAAGAACAGACGGCTAGACGCCCAGAAGGTCATCTATCTGAACTTCCGAATTCCCAGCGTCGCGGCCACGGCGGTCATGGCGACCACCGCTATCGCGATCGCGATGCCGATGGTTGCCCACTTCCTCACGTCCGGCTTGGTCGGAAAGATCGCGGCGCTAATCTTCTCAGCCACCCAGTACGACGCTGCCGCGGTGGTGCCTAATGCCAGGGCTTCAAGCAGGCTGGACATCGCGCCTATGGAGCGTTCGGTGCGTCGTCAAGGATAGTCCGCATCGTTCGGGCGGGTGGGCTTCGACCGCTGCAGGCGGGGCACGGCTTCGAAAACCGTGCCCCGCCAGGCATCACCCACCATCTGCCGACCAGAGGAGAACCGGGTCTTAACCGCAGACCCAGAACTTACGGAGGACGATCTCGCCGAAGTAGTTCACGCGGGGCCGGGTCACCCAGCAACTGCCACCAACGTAGGCGACCGGGCGAACGTAGCCCCAGCCGTAGCCTCTGTGGCCCCAGTGGCGGCGATGATGAAAGCCGCCGTGCCGGAAGCCGGCATGCCTGAACCCGCCACCGTGGCGGAACCCGCCCATCTTGAAGCCGCCACCGCCGCGCATCATCATCCCGCCGCCGCCGCCGCGCCCAAACCCGCCGCCGCCGCCGAAGCCGCCGCGTGCGTCAGCCGAGTCGACGCTGAAGGCGAAAGCGCCGACAGCCGCCGCGAACGCAAGGGCCAAGGTCGTGATCTTCTTCGTCATGGCTGAACTCCTGTTCGAAGGTTTAGGAGCCCGGGATTTACTGCCCACGCTCAAGTACAGGATGGTCGCCTCTTTCCAGGATTACTGTGCGGCTGCGCACCTGAGGCCGCAGGGCGCCACGGCGCGCTAAACGCCCCCGTGCTTACGACGCTTGCCCGCTGGCTTCTTCGCCGGACTCCACTCCGCTTCGACCGAGCCGCCGGCGCTTACGGGCGTTCCGCCCCGGCGCTGAACGGGTGGAAGCTCCCGCCACTCGCGGTATGTGGTTCACGACAGCTTAGCAGCGGCAGCGCCGTTTCGATGAACAGTGCAAATAGACCTTCACGGGCGCTCGTTATGTCTCTTGCTCAGGCTGTGGGGTCTCGGCATGAGTTCGAGCGCGGCGATGGTGCTGATCGTGATCGGCACCGCGATCATAATGCTGCCGGCGCTAGTCGGACGGCTGGATTGCTCGACGCGTCCCGGAGCACACCGGGGTGACAAACCGGGTACTCGTGCCGCAGTATCCCGCCTGCGATGACGCGACTACTGTTCCTCGGGTTGGTTCTCTCGCTGGGAGGATGCATGGTTGCGTCCCAGCAGCCGACGCCCAGCGGCGGACAGCACGCGAGCCCCACGCAGCTCGAGAGCGTGCGGCGAGTTGTGATCCACAGGCACTCCTACGCCGAGAGACACGTAACCCGTCACGTGAAGGTCGTCCGGCACAAGCACGTGCGGGGCGCGAATATCTGGATGAAGGCGACGCCAAGGTCGGAAGAAGGTTCAGCCGCTACCAATATGGGACCGGCTCCCGCCTCGGCCTCAGGCCAGCGCTGAAAGCTCCCACGAGGGCAGCTGCGAACGACAGAGCAACGACGCCAAGGGCGATCTCCGCGATGTCAGCGGGTGCAGCTCCGGACAGCCACAGGGTCGCGCCGCTGAGCACCATGGTGATCATAGCAGCGGCAAGCATTGCCTCACCGACGCTGCGGGCCGGATCAGCACCTTCGCGCGTCTTCGCGAACGCCATGTATCCGCTGAGGCCGATGACCAAGAGAGCAAGTGCGAACATGCTGAGCCTCCCAGGTCTGGGGCGGCTCCACACGGAACGTGCGCTGCCGCACCTGATCCCCAGCGGAGCAAAGCCGAGCGAACTCGTATGTGCGCCTGAGCACCGCGCTGGCAGAAATGTCGCGATGATTGCGAGGTCCGAAACAATTTGAGGCGCTGCAGCGACTCTCGGCTCCACCTTCGCGGCACTGCCTACAACGCGATGAGGATGTTGCCGGTTGCATCGTACGCGGCGTGTGCTCCGGGAGGAACGACGCAGGTGGCGTCGTATTCCTCGATGATGAGTGGGCCGGCGCGGCCAGAGGTTAGATTTAGGTCCGCACGTCTCAACACCGGCGTCTCCATCCAGCCGTGCTCCTCGCCGAAATAGGCTTGGCGGGCGTCCTGCTCGGCCGGTTCCGCGTGGCTTGACGTCACGCGCGGGGGCACCCCGCCGCCCTCGCGTAAGCCAGAGCCAACAAGCTGGATGGCCACCAGCTCGACAGGCTCCTCGGGGCCGGCGCGATGGCCGTACGTCCGCTCGTGCTCCTGCCGGAACGCCTCCTCCAGATGAGCAACCATGCCGGCATCAATCGGGCCTCCCGGCACCGGTACCGTGAGCTCGTAGCTTTGGCCCCGGTAGTGCAATGCCGCCGAGCGCTTGAGCCGGGCGCGGTTGCCGGTAAAGCCCTCCACCGCGAGCTGTTCGCTCGCCTGGCGCGCCAGCGCGTCCCAAGCCGCGGCGATTTCGCCGAGATCGGCTTGCCGCAACAGCCGCCTGAACGTGCGGGCGTAGTGGTGCTCGACATCTGCGTAGAGCAGTCCGAACGACGAGAAAAGGCCGGCCGACGGCGGTACCACAATCCGGGTGATGCCGAGCGCCGCGGCCACGCCGGCGGCGAACAACGGTCCGTTGCCGCCGAAGGCAAACAGCGCGAATTCGCGCGGGTCACGGCCACGCTCCGTAGAGACCGCCTTGATGGCGCGGATCATATTGGAGGTGGCGATCAGATGCGCACCGTAGGCCGCCCGCTCGATCCCCATGCCGAGCGGCTTTGCGATCGTCTGCTCGAACAGCGCCCGAGCCCGTTCGGCATTTAGCTTGAGCGCACCGCCGATCAGATGTGCAGGGTTGATGTAGCCGAGCAGGACGTTGGCGTCAGTGATTGTAGGCGTCTCGCCGCCCAGGTCGTAGCAGACCGGGCCTGGAAAAGCGCCGGCGCTCTCCGGGCCG
>JAQSWQ010000037.1 GCA_029266525.1 Microvirga sp. | reverse complement strand
TTCCTCAGCCGACCACCCGGACCGGGCATGCGTTCCCGGCGCGGGCACCGGTCCCGTCCCACCCTAACGACGCCTCGCGAGAGCGTCCCCCGGCGGACGAAACTGGGCCTACCTAGGACTAAATTCTACTGGATGTCAATTCGGCAGGGCCGCGGTGTGCCGGCCGTCCCGCTGATCCTTATCGGCCTAGCCCCCTGACCGCCTACCCTCGCTTTAGCCTCGGCCTCCGTTAGCGGGGATCACATTGGGCGGGCGGGCGCCGCAAAGCTGCGAGAGCCTCGTCGATCAAGCTCTTGCGCAGCATCAACAATGTCGAGGGCACACCGATCCCAAGCAAATCGCGGTGTTGGCATTGACGAGAGAGTGAGCTCTGTACCGCAACTCTGTTCTTGCTGCTCAGATCGGCTCGCGGCACGGCCGCCTGAAAACCGACCCGAACGTCACATCACTGCCCCGATCTGCCACGGCACGAACTCGGCGTCGCCGTAGCCGAGTTCCTCCGACTTGGTGCGCTCGCCCGAGGCCACCGCCAGCACCTTTTCAAAAATCTCCTCGCCCTTGGCCTCGATCGACACCCCGTCGAGCACGTCGCCGCAGTTGATGTCCATGTCGTCCTCCATCTTGCGGTAGATGTCGGAGTTGGTGGCGAGTTTTATGGAGGGGGCGGGCTTGGCGCCGAAGGCCGAGCCGCGGCCGGTGGTGAAGCAGATGAGGTTCGCGCCGCCCGCGACCTGGCCGGTCGCGGCTACCGGATCGTAGCCCGGCGTGTCCATGTAGACGAAGCCCTTGTCGGTCACCCGCTCGGCGTATTCGTAGACCGCGCGGAGCGTCGATTGCCCGCCCTTGGCGGCGGCGCCGAGCGACTTCTCGAGGATCGTCGTGAGCCCGCCGGCCTTGTTGCCGGGCGAGGGATTGTTGTTCATCTCGCCGCCGTTCTTCGCCGTGTAATCCTCCCACCATTTGATGCGCGAGACGAGCTTCTCGCCGATCGCGCGGGTCGCGGCGCGGCGCGTCAGGAGATGCTCGGCGCCGTAGATTTCCGGCGTCTCGGAAAGGATTGAGGCGCCGCCGTGGCGCACCAGGAGGTCTGAAGCCGCGCCGAGCGCCGGGTTCGCGGTGATCGCCGAATAGCCGTCGGAGCCGCCGCACTGCAGCGCCAAGACCAGCTCCGAGGCCGGCCGCGTCTCGCGCTTCGCCCGCGCGGCGATCGGCAGCATGTCGCGGATCGCGGCCGAGATCGCCTCGACGGTTTTCTTCGTGCCGCCGGTCTCCTGGATGGTCAGCGTGCGGAAGGTGTCGGTCTCGGAGAGCCCGTATTCCTTCTTCATGCGGCCGATCTGGAAGACCTCGCAGCCGAGGCCGACCATGACCACGCCGGCGAAGTTCGGGTGGCTGGCGTAGCCCCATTGCGTGCGCCGCAGGACCTCGAAGCCCTCGCCGTAGGCGGCATGGCCGCAGCCGGTGCCGTGCACGATCGCGACCACGCCGTCGACGCCCGGGTAGTCGGCGAGCAGCCCGGACTTCTCGACCGCCGCCGCCGCGAAGCGCGCCACGCTCGCCGAGCAGTTCACCGAGGTGAGGATGCCGATGTAGTTGCGCGTGCCCGAGCGCCCGTTGCCGCGGGCAAAGCCCTCGAAGGTCGCGCGCATGCCCTCGGGCAGGAGCCCGTCGTCGTGGGCATCCTCGGCGAAGCGGTAGTCGCGCTCGAAATCGTGCAGGCCGGTGTTGTGCTCGTGCACCCATTCGCCCGGCGCGATGTGGCCCTTGGCGAAGCCGATGATCTGGTTGAATTTCCGGATCGGCTCGCTCTCCCGGATCGGCTCGATCGCCATCTTGTGGCCCTTGTGGATGCGCTCGCGGGCGGTGATGCCGTAGGCCGGATCGCCCTTGGCCACGACGTCGATGGCGATGACGACGTTGTCCTCGGCGTTGAGGCGGATCACGCGGGGGGTGTTCATGGCGTTCGTCCTTCGTGCGGCGCAAGGTCCGGATGCCCCCTCCCTTGGCGTCGCGATCGCGGGTTGCCGGGACGGATGGGCATCGGCGCAGGTGGAGCGCTTGATAGCAAGGAACCCCTGGCTCTGCCATGCGGCCTGCAGCCGTCAGGCGGCGCGGGCGGCCCTCGGACGCCGGACCATGAGGGCGAAGCCGACCGCCAAGGCCGAGGTCACCGTGTACATCATGAAGGCGTTGAGATAGCCGATCATCGCCGACTGACGGGCGATCTCGTTCGCCACCTTGGCGAGGCCCGGCACCGTGTCGAACGTCCACGCCCCGGTCAGGCCGGGCATCGCCAGGGTCGTGTTGTAGGGCGTGATCATTTCGGTCATGCGGCTGTAGTTGGCGCCGCTCGTGCGCACGATCTCGGCGATCGACAGCGAGATGAAGAAGCTCGACCCGATATTGCGCAGGAGGTGGAAGACCGATGACGCCTCGGCGCGGTCCTGCGGAGCGAGCGTCGCAAACGCGACCATGGTCATCGGCACCCAGACGACGCCGACCGCAAACCCCTGGATCGCGCTGTTGAGGACCAGGACGTCCATGGTGACGTTGAGGTCGAAGGTCAGCATCCACAGCCCCGCCACGGTCTGCAGCGAAAACCCGAACGCCATGCTGATGCGCGGGTCGATCCGGCTCATGAATCCCGCGGTCATGAACCCGATGGTCATGCCGACGCCGCGGGATCCGATCACCTGCCCGACCAGCGCGTCGCTGAAGCCGACGTGCTGCTGCAGCAGCGGCGGCAGCAGCACCATCGGGGTGAAGTTCAGCATGCCGTAGATCGTCACCAGCGCGAGGCCGATGGCGTAGTTCCGGTCGGTCAAGAGCTTCGGGTTGAGGAAGGGCGCGGTGGTGGTGAGGCAATGCACCACGAAGATGTAGAAGGCGAGCGCCGCGACCAGGCACTCGATCACGATCTCCGGCGAGCTGAACCAGTCGAGGCGCACGCCGCGCGCGAGCACCAGCTGCACCGCCGCAAGCGCCGTCGCAAGCGCGAGAAAGCCGGTCCAGTCGAACCTCGCCTTGGTGACCTGCCGGTCGGAGGCGAGAGTCAGCTGCATTCCGATCACCGACAGGAACCCGACCGGAACCAGCATGTAGAACGACCAGCGCCAGCTGTAGATTTCGGCGAGATGGCCGCCGACCACCGGGCCGAACACCGGTGCGACCGCGACCGCCATCCCGAAGATCGACAGCACCATGGTGTGCTGCCGGCGAGGAAAGGTGTCGAGCAGGATCGATTGCGACAGCGGCACCACCGGCGCGCCGGTGCCGCCCTGGACGACCCGCCACAGCACCAGCATCTCGAGCGACTGCGCCATCCCGCACAGCAAGGTCGCAAGCGTGAAGCAGGCGATCGAGCAGACCATGACGCGCTTCGAGCCGAAGCGGGCGACGAGCCAGCCGGTCATCGGCGTCACGACGGCGGTCGCCAGGATGTTGAAGGTCATCGCCCAGGCGATCTCGTCCTGGGTCGCCGACATCGCGCCCTGCATCTGCGGCAGGACGGTCGAGGTGGTGAGCAGGGCCGTGCCGTAGAGCGAGGACCCCAGCACCACGGTCGCCAGGGTCAGGTAGCGCTGCGAGGCAGAGATGCCGCTCGCGGCGCCGTCGGCGGTCATGCTGGCGGAGCTCAAGCCATGTCCCCGGCGATGGTATGTAGGGCAAATGTAAGCTAGCTTACGATTGCCCCGGCCGCTACACTCGGCGGATGCCGAATACCGACGAGTACATCGGCGTCATGATCTCCGACGTCGCGCGCCTTCTGCGCACGGCGTTCGATCGCCGCGTGCGCCGGCTCGGCCTCACCCGCGCTCAATGGCTGCTCCTGACCCGCCTGCACCGCCGCCCGGGCGCTTCCCAGTCGGAGCTCGCCGACATGATGGAGGTGGAGAAGGCGAGCGCCGGGCGGATGATCGACCGGCTCGAGGCCAAGGGCTGGGTCGAGCGCCGGGCTCAGCACGACGACCGGCGCATCAAACGTATCTACCTCACCCGCGAAGCGGAGCGGGTGCACAAGCGCATCTGGCGCATCGCCGAGGCGACCGTCGACGACGCGCTCGCCGGTCTCTCCGCCAAGGAGCGCGAGCAGCTCATGAAGCTGCTGGCGCGCGTGAAAAGCGGCATCATCGGACTCGTGGACGGCGCGACCGCGACCCGGAGGGCTGCAGCGGTCGCCGGTCCCCCGCCGATCCCGCGCCGCGCGCGCGGCCACAATGGACGGGTTGCGCGGTGAAGCCGGGCCGGCGCAGAGCGCTTCGGGCAATGCTGCTGATCGGCATTCCGGCCCTTGTGCTCGCCGCCGCGCTGATGCTCTGGCTGCGGGGTGGCCGATATTCCTCGACCGAGAACGCGTTCGTGAAGGCGGACATCGTCCAGGTCGCGAGCGAAGTGTCCGGGCGCATCATCGACCTGCGTGTCCGCGACCACGCCGTCGTCGCGGCCGGCGACTTGCTGGTGCGCCTCGATCCCGAACCGTACCGGCTGGCGCTCGCCAAGGCCGATGCCGAGATCGACTCCGCTCGCGCCGCAGTGGAGCAGCTGAAGGCCAGCCTTCGCGAGACCAGGGCAGAGGCCAAGGAAGCCGAGAGCCGGCTGGTCTTCGTCGAGGCGCAGGCCAAGCGCCAGCGCGATCTCTCCGGCCGAGGCGTGAGCTCGGCGACCCGGGTCGAGCAGGCCGACAGCGAAGCGCTGCAGGCGCGCGACCGCCTGATGATGCTGCAACAGCGCATCGCCCGCGTGCAGGCATCGCTCGGCGGAAATCCGAACCTGCCGACCGACCATTATCCCGCGGTTCGAGAGAAGCAGGCGCTGCGCGATCGGGCTGCGCTCGATCTCGCCTATACGGAGATCAGGGCTTCGCGCGCCGGCGTCGTCGTCAACTTCAAGCTCCAGCTCGGCGAGCAGGTCAGGGCGCAGACCCCGCTGTTCTCCTTCGTCGCCGACCGGCGGCCCTGGGTCGAGGCCAATTTCAAGGAAACCGACCTCACCCACGTGACGGTCGGGCAGAGGGCGACCGTCACGCTCGACATGTACCCCGACATCACCTGGGACGCCGAAGTGGAAAGCATCAGCCCGGCCACCGGCGCGGAGTTCGCCATCCTGCCTCCGCAGAACGCCTCGGGCAATTGGGTGAAGGTCGTCCAACGCCTGCCCGTGCGGCTGCGCCTGATCGAGCGGCCGGGCGAACCGCCGCTGCGCGCCGGCATGACCGCCTATGTCAGCATCGATACCGGTCGCACGCGGAACCTCGCGGACATCTTCGGCAGCGGCGCTGCGGTTGCCGCACGCCCGTAAGGTCGCGGGGGCTCGCGAGGGCCGGGAGACGGCGCCTATTCAGCGGGAACCACCTGCCCGGCCGCCGGCAAGCCCGCGCGCTCGTCCCCTCGCCGGAGCCGCGCGAGATAGCTGTAGGCGACCGGAACGACGGACTGGGTGAGGAGCGTGCCGAAGCTCATCTCGCCGACGATGACCCAACCGATCTGCGGCCGGCTTTCGGCCCCGGCGCCGGTCGCGATGGCAAGCGGCACGGCGCCGAGCACCACGGCGCCCGTGGTCGTCAGGATGGGGCGCAGGCGCAGCGCGGCGGCTTCGACGATGATCGCGCCTGCGGCACCTGGCTAGAACGCCGTACGCTGCTTCATCGCCGCCGAGAGCGTGCCTTCGTCGAGATAGTCGAGTTCGCCGCCGACCGGCACGCCGTGGGCGAGCTTCGTGACCTTCACGGACAGGCCGGAGAGGATTTCGGTGACGTAGTGGGCGGTGGTCTGGCCGTCGACGGTAGCATTCAGCGCGAGGATGATCTCCTTGACCTCCGGCTCCGCTGCGCGGACGACCAGCGGCTCGAGATTGAGATGCTCCGGCCGCACGCCGTCGAGCGCCGAGAGCACGCCGCCGAGGACGTGATAGCGCGCCCGCACCGCCGCGGCGCGCTCGAGCGCCCAGAGGTCGGAGACGTCCTCGACCACGACGATGATCGACGGATCGCGCCCGGCGTCGCGGCAGACCATGCAGGGCTCGGCCGTATCGACGTTGCCGCAGGTCCGGCAGACCACGATGCGCTCGCTCGCCAGCTTGAGCGCCTCGGACAGCGGCCCAAGCAGCTGCTCGCGTTTCTTGATGAGGTGCAGTGCGGCGCGCCGCGCCGAGCGCGGGCCGAGCCCCGGCAGGCGGGCCAGGAGCTGGATCAGGCGCTCGATTTCCGGGCCGGCGACGGATTGGGCCAATTCACCTCTCCCGCTTGCGGGAGAGGTCGAGTCGGCGCGGAAGCGCCGACCGGGTGAGGGCAGCGCCGGCGACTCTTCCCTCACCCCAACCCTCTCCCGCAAGCGGGAGAGGGGGCAAGGCAGCGTCTCCTCTCATCAAAAAAGCTTCAGCCCAGGCGGGAGCGGCAGGCCCTTCGTCACCTCCTCCATCTTCTCCTGGGCAGCCCGATCGGCTTTGCCGCGGGCGTCGTTGAGCGCGGCGACGATGAGGTCCTCGACGATCTCGGCCTCGTCGGGATTGAGGAGCGACGGATCGATCTTCAAGGATTTCGCCTGGCCCTTGGCGGTCAGCACGGCTTTCACCATGCCGCCGCCGGCCGAGCCCTCGACCTCGAGGCGGTCGAGCTCGGCCTGCACATCCTGCATCTTCTGCTGCATGGCCTGGGCCTGCTTCATGATGCCCATCAGGTCGCGCATCGCTCACTCCATGCTTCAGAAAGGGGTGGCCCGAACGGCGCCGGCGCGTCCGAATGGATCCCGGCTCTCCCTTCGCTCCGGCCGGGATGACCCGCGAAGTTACGCCTCGTCATCGAGGTCGCCGTCGATAGCGGGCGCGGAGGCCCCCGCGTTGACGGCCGAGTCCTCCCCGCCGCGCGTGCGCACGTCGACGATCTGCGCGCCCGGGAAGCGCGAGAGCACCGCCTGCACGAGCGGATGGCCGGCGGCGTCGCTCTTGCGCTCGCGCTCGAGCGCCTGGCGCTGCTCGTAGAGCGTCGTGGCGCCGGGCTCGGAGGAGAGGGCCACGGCCCAGCGGCGCCCGGTGACGTCGTCGAGGAAGCGCTTGAGCTCGTTCGGCAGGTTGCGGCCTGCGCCTTCGACGAGGTTGAACTCGATGCGGCCCTCCTCGAAGCGGACGAGGCGCACGTCGCGCTCGAGCGCGCTCTTCAGCGCGATCTCGCGGCGCTCGCCGGCCAGCGCCACCGCGTCCTCGAAGCGGCGCAGCCGCGGCCCGGGCGAAGGCTCCCCGCGCGGAGCGGCCGAGGGCTGCGGCAGGGCAGCGAGCGCCGTGTTGCCGGCCGCGGAGGGACCGGAGGCACGGCTCGACTGCCCGCCATTGCTTCGAGAGGCCGGGAGCGCCGATCCTTCCTTCAGGAGGCGAAGCGCCTCTTCCGGCGAAGGCAGCTCGGCGGCGTAGCACAGGCGCACGAGGGTCATCTCAGCCGCGGCAACCGGCCTTGTCGCAGTCTGCACCTCGGGGATCGCCTTGAGCAGGATCTGCCAGGCGCGGGAGAGCGCGCCAGTCGAGAGCGTGTTCGCGAACTCGGCTCCGCGGATGCGCTCGGCCTCGGACAGGCTTGGGTCCCTGCCGGCGTCCGGCACGAGCTTGAGGCGCGTCACGAGATGGGTGAAGGAGGCGAGGTCGGAAAGGATCAGGGCCGGATCGGCGCCGGCGTCGTATTGCGCCCGCAGGCCGGCGAAGGCGGCGGGCACGTCGCCGCGCATCACGGCGGCGAAGAGGTCGATCACCTGAGCCCGGTCGGCGAGGCCGAGCATCTCGCGTACGGTTTGGGCGGTGACGGTACCCGCGCCATGCGCGATCGCCTGGTCGAGGAGCGACAGCGAATCGCGCACCGAGCCCTCGGCGGCGCGCGCGATCGCCGCGAGCGCCTCCGGCTCGACCTCGACCTTCTCCTCGCCGCAGATGCGCGCGAGGTGCCCGACGAGCTTCTCGGCGTCGACGCGTCTGAGATCGAAGCGCTGGCAGCGCGACAGAATCGTCACCGGAACCTTGCGAATCTCAGTCGTGGCGAAAACGAACTTCGCGTGCGGCGGCGGTTCTTCGAGCGTCTTCAGGAAGGCGTTGAAGGCGCCCGCCGAGAGCATGTGGACCTCGTCCACGATGTAGACCTTGTAGCGGGCCGACACCGGCGCATAACGCACCGATTCGTTGAGCTGCCGGACATTGTCGACGCCGTTGTTGGAGGCGGCGTCGATCTCCATCACGTCGATATGGCCGCCGTCGATGATCGCCTGGCAATGGACGCCGAGCTCCGGCATGCGGATGGTCGGCCGGCTCTCTGCCTTGGTGGTGCCGGGCAACTCATAGTTCAGGCCGCGCGCAAGGATCCGGGCAGTCGTGGTCTTGCCGACGCCGCGCACGCCGGTGAGCATCCAGGCCTGCGGGATGCGGCCGGTCTCGAAGGCATTCGAGAGGGTGCGCACCATGGCGTCCTGGCCGATCAGGTCGTCGAAGGTGCGGGGGCGGTACTTGCGGGCGAGCACGCGGTAGGGCGAGCCCGCCGGCGCCGCCGGCGCAAAGCCCGGCAGGGCCGGCTCGTCGGAAAGAAGCGTGCCGGTCGTCTCGTCCATCGGCATGAAGGTGGAGAAAGATGCGCTCCCCGGCAACCACGGAGGAGCGCAGTCAAGACCCTTTAAGCGGGTGGGAGGCTGGACGAAGACCCGCTCGGTCTCGTTAGGGCTGCTTCCTTCCGGACCTGACCCGGTTGGCGAGTGAAACGTCCCCCGCCAACCTCCCGCCTGGCTATATGGTCCGGGCGGCGGGCGAAGGCAAGCTTGGCGGCGTCGCCCGGCCGCGCGTGATGACCGGCGGCGGCAACTCGGCTAAGCAGCAGCCTTGGCCGCCGCGCCGGCCAGAAAAAGGAGCGATCGTGCAGCCCTCGTCCGAGCGCCTCGGCTTCGTCCGCAATCCCCTCCTTCGCCACAGTGCCGAGCGCGACCAGGACCTCGAGCGTCATGCCGCCCACCCCGACGCGGTGACGGTCGCGATTGCCGGCGACATCCCGATCCTGCGCAAGAACGGTTCGGCAGTGACCGGCCTTCTCCCGCTTGCCGATCTCGAGCGCGCCGGGGCGCGGCACGAGCAGGCCTTCCTCGGCACGGCCGCCGAGCGCCCGGTTTTCGGAACGCTTCTCGAGCCCGCGGCCGCCGATCTCTTCAAGAGCGGCGCGGAGCACCTTGCGATCGACCTGCGCTCGATCGCCGTCCAGGGGCTGCTGCCGCCGGACGAGCTCGGGATCGTAGCCGAGGCGAAGGCGCTCTTGTTCTGGCATTCGCGCCACCGCTTCTGCGCGAATTGCGGCGCACCGACCGTGCTCTCCTGCGCCGGCTTCCGCCGCGACTGCGCGGCCTGCAAGACCCAGCATTTCCCACGCACCGATCCGGTCGCGATCATGCTGGTCCATCGTGGCGAGCGCTGCCTCCTGGCGCGTCAGGCGCGCTTCATCGCGAACTCCTATTCCTGCCTTGCCGGCTTCATCGAGCCCGGCGAGACCATCGAGGATGCGGTGCGCCGCGAGACCTTCGAGGAAACGGGAATCCGCGTCGGCGCGGTGCGCTACATGGCCTCGCAGCCCTGGCCGTTTCCCTCCTCGCTGATGATCGGCTGCATCGGCGAGGCGCTGACCGAGGAGATCACGCTCGACCGCGACGAGCTCGAGGACGGGCGCTGGTTCGCCAAGGACGAGGTGCGCCGGATGCTCGCCCGCGAGCATCCGGAGGGCCTTATCACGCCTCCGCCGATGGCGATCGCCAACTTCCTGATGCGGAGCTGGGCCGAAGCATGACGACGGCGGCAGAGCAGTGCCGCTGCTGCATCGTCGGCGGCGGGCCCGCCGGCATGATGCTGGGATTCCTTCTGGCCCGCGCCGGCATCGACGTCGTCGTGATCGAGAAGCACGCAGATTTCCTGCGCGACTTCCGCGGCGACACCGTCCACCCCTCGACGCTCGAGCTGATGCACGAGCTTGGCCTGCTGGACGAGTTCCTCAAGCTTCCGCACGAGAAGGTCGCGCGCGTCACCGGCCTCGTCGGCGAGGCGCCGATCACCATTGCCGACTTCTCGCACCTTCCGGCGCATTGCCGCTTCATCGCCTTCATGCCGCAATGGGACTTCCTCGACTTTCTCGCGGACCACGCCAAGACCTACCCGGCCTTCCGCCTGCGCATGGAGTGCGAGGCGACCGAGCTCCTGCGCGACGGCGAGCGGATTACCGGCGTGCGCGCGAGAGCGCCGGAAGGCGAGATCGAGCTCCGGGCCGATCTCGTCGTCGCGGCGGATGGCCGCCATTCGATCCTGCGCGAAGAGGCCGGGCTCGCGGTCGAGGATTTCGGCGCGCCGATGGACGCGCTGTGGATGCGCCTCTCGCGCCGGCCCGATGACCAGGAGCAGCCGCTCGGACGCTTCGGCGCGGGCGAGATCTTCGTGATGCTGAACCGCGGCGACTATTTCCAATGCGCCCTGATCATCCCGAAGGGCGGGCTCGACAAGCTGAAGGAGCAGGGGCTCGAGGCGGTCCGCGCGCGCATCGCGGCGCTCGCGCCCTTTGTCGCCGACCGCGTCGGCGAGCTGAAGAGCTGGGACGACCTCAAGCTTCTCGTCGTCAAGGTGGACCGGCTTCGCGAATGGGCGCGGCCGGGGCTGCTCTGCATCGGCGACGCGGCGCACGCCATGTCGCCGATCGGCGGAGTCGGCATCAATCTCGCGATCCAGGACGCGGTCGCGGCCGCGAACCTCCTCTGGGAACCGCTGCGCGGCCGCACCCTGGCCATCGATCACTTGAAGGCCGTGCAGCGCCGCCGCGAGCTGCCGGTGCGGCTGATGCAGGCCGTGCAGGTCGCCGTGCAGAACCGGATCATCAGCACCACGCTCGGCCTCCAGGCGCAGCCCTCGCTGCCTTGGCAGGGGAAGCTCCTGAATGCCGTCCCGTTCCTGCGCCGCATCCCGGCCCGCATCATGGGCCTGGGCTTCAGGCCCGAGCATGTGCGAACGCCGGACGTGAGGGCGAGCCGGCCTACTCCGCCGGCTCCTTGATGTTTTCCCGGAAGGGGTGCGCCGGGAAGACGCCGAGGATGTGCAGCTCCTTCGAGAAGAACTCGAGTTCGTGCAGGGCGCGCTTCAGGTTGACGTCCTCGGGATGGCCGTCGACCTCGGCGTAGAACTGCGTCGCGAAGAACTGGCCCTCGATCATGTAGCTCTCGAGCTTCGTCATGTTGACGCCGTTCGTTGCGAAGCCGCCCATCGCCTTATAGAGGGCGGCCGGCAGGTTGCGGACGCGGAAGACGAAGCTCGTGATGGTCGGCCCGTTCCGGGGCGCGGCCCAGTCGGGCTCCTTGGAGAGGATGATGAAGCGCGTGGTGTTGTGCGCCTCGTCCTCGACGTCCTCGGCCAGGATCTTGAGGCCGTAGACCTCGGCCGCAAGTCGCGGCGCCAGCGAGGCGCGGGTCGGATCCTTCAACTCCGCGACCTCGCGGGCCGAGCCCGCCGTGTCGCCGGCCACCACCGCCTTCAGCCCCAACTTCCGGATGATCTTGCGGCATTGGCCGAGGGCGTGAACGTGGCTGTGAACGGACCTGATCGTACCGAGATTGGCGCCCTCGGCCGCGAGCAGCTGGAAATGGATCGGCAGGAAATGCTCGCCCACGATGTGCAGCCCGGAGGTCGGCAGCAGGTGGTGGATGTCGGCGACGCGGCCCGCGATCGAGTTCTCGATCGGGATCATCGCGAGCCTGGCGTTGCCCTCGGTCACCGCCGCGAAGGCGTCCTCGAAGGTCGGGCAGGGCAGCGGTCGCCAGTCGGGATGGGTCTCCTGGCAGGCGATGTGGGAGTTCGCGCCGGGCTCGCCCTGGAAGGCGATGGTGTTGTCGGTCATGAGCGTGTCCGCGCGAGGATCGCCCTCGCGCGCTCCAGGTCGTGAGGGGCGTCGACGCCGAGCGGGACGTCGTCGACGAGGATCGCGTCGATGCGCATGCCGGCCTCGAGCGCGCGCAGCTGCTCGAGCCGCTCGCGGCGCTCGAGCGGCGAGGGGGGAAGCTGGACGAAGCGCGCGAGCGCGTGGCGTCGATAGGCGTAGAGCCCGATATGGTGGTAGAGCGGACCCTCGCCCGAGGGCGCGGTCGCGCGCGTAAAGTAGAGCGCCCGGAAACGGCCGGGCGCGATCTCGGTACCGACGAGCTTGACCACGTTCGGGTCGGTGCGCTCCTCGGGCCGGGCGATCTCGGAGACGAGCGTCGCGATGTCGACGGCGGCGTCCGCCAGCGGCCCGATCGAGGCCGCGATCGCCCGCGGGTCGATGGTGGGCAGGTCGCCCTGGACGTTCACGACGACATCGTGGCGCCTTCGCGGATCGATCGCCTCCACGGCCTCGAAGATGCGGTCCGAACCCGAAGCATGGTCGTTCCTCGTCATCACCGCCCGCCCGCCGGCCTTCTCCACGGCCTCGGCGATGGCGCTCGCGTCGGTCGCGACCGCGACCGGGCCGATCCCGGCCTCGCAGGCGCGGCGCCAGACATGCACGATCATCGGCTCGCCGCCGATCTCGGCGAGCGGCTTATCCGGCAGCCGCGTCGCTTTCAGGCGCGCGGGGATGAGAACGATCGGGTCCGACACGGCGGGCGCAGGCGGTTTTGCGAGATTTGACGGCTGCTTAGCAGGGGCGCCCGGCGTTGTCATCGCAGGTGCCGGCTGCGGCGAGAAAGCCGCCTCGGCCCCGTTGCCAAAGCGCCGGCGATGCGGCTAAGCAACCGCCGCCGAGCGCCCCGCTTGCGCTCTCCCCGCCTTCCCTGCCACAGGCGAGCAGGACGGAGCCGTCCGGATGGATTCCTTCGAGGTCAACAAGATCGCCGGGGCCGTCCTCGCCGTGCTCCTCTTCGCGATGGGAGCGAACGTCCTCTCGAGCATCCTGTTCGCCCCGAAGAAGGCCGGCCAAATGGGCTACGCCCTGCCCGAGCCCGAGCCCCAGGCCGCCGCTGCGGGAGCGCAAGCCGCGGCGCCGGCCGAGCCGCTGCCCGTGCTCCTCGCCAAGGCCGATCCGGCGAAAGGCCAGGCCGCGGCCAAGAAGTGCCAGTCTTGCCACACCTTCGAGAAGGGCGGGGCCAACAAGGTCGGCCCGAACCTCTACGGCGTCGTCGCCGGCCCGAAGGCGCATGCGCAGGGCTTCAACTATTCGGCGGCCTTGAAGGGCAAGGGCGGCGAGTGGAGCTTCGACGAACTCGACAAGTTCATCCACAATCCCAAGGGCTACATCCCGGGCACCATCATGGCCTTCGCCGGCGTGCCCTCCCCGAACGAGCGGGCGGACCTCCTCGCGTATATGCGGACGCAGGCCGACAATCCCGCCCCGCTGCCGACGCCGTGAAGCCGAGGAGGCTCACTCGGCCGGGGAACGCGTCCCCCGGCGGAGGCTCCTCTCGTGAAGCAGCATGGCAACGACGCCCAAGAGAACCACGATGGCAGGCGTCACGATGAACGCCAAGATGAAATCACCGCTCATTCGTCAAGCCTCCGAGGATCCGTCTCGCAATCAAATGTAAGCTCGTTGCCGCGATCAGCCAACATGCCAGCCCGATCGCCAGTTCCCAGCGATCGATCTGAGTCCGAAATCCGCTCACATTGTATACGAAACCGGCGAGTGGGGTTGCGATCCCAACCGCGAAGCATGAGGTCGCCGCGGCGTTGAGCGCGGTTGCAAGCAGCTTCGTGCGTTCGTTCTCGATCAGCGACATGGGGTCATAGAACAGCGCCGCAGGAGGATGCGCCAGCCCCGGCCTGGAAGACCCTGCACTCGGGCGTGCGGGCGCGCCGCATTGACCCTGCCCTGAAGCCGACATACCGCGCTTCTTGGTCCCGCCCGAACTCGGAGCCCTGCTTGAGACGCTTCCTCGCCGCGAGCGCAGCGGTCCTTCTCGCCCTCATCCCCGCGCACGCGGCGGAGGAGGATGAATGGCGGCACGGGCTCTCGCTCATGGGCGACCTCAAATACCCGGCCGGCTTCACGCAGTTCGACTACGTCAACCCCGAGGCGCCGAGGGGCGGGCTCGTGCGGCTCGGCGTGCAGGACACCTTCGACAACTTCAACCTCTTCGTCTCCGGCGTGAAGGGCGCGCTCGAAGGGGGAATCCCGCTCGTCTACGACACGCTGATGGAGCAGGCGCAGGACGAGGTCTCGACCGAGTACGGGCTCCTCGCCGAAGCGGTGCGGCATCCGCCGGACCATTCGACCGTCACCTACCGGCTGCGCAAGGAGGCGCGCTGGCACGACGGCCGGCCGGTCACCGCCGCCGACGTGATCTTCTCCTTCGAGACGCTGAAGGCGAACAGCCCGCAATACGCGTTCTACTACAAGAACGTCGCCAAGGCCGAGGCAACCGCTGAGCGCGAGGTGACCTTCACCATGGCCGAGAAAGGCAACCGCGAGCTGCCCCAGATCATCGGGCAATTGCCGGTGCTGCCGAAGCATTGGTGGGAAGGCAAGACCTCCGATGGGCGCCAGCGCAACCCGACCGAAACGACGCTCGAGCCGCCGCTCGGCTCGGGGCCCTACCGCCTCAAGACCTTCGATGCCGGCCGCTACGCCGTCTACGAGCGCGTGCAGGACTATTGGGGCAAGGATCTGCCGGTCATGAAGGGCCGGCACAATTTCGGCGAGATGCGCAACGAGTACTACCGCGACTCGACCGTGCTGCTCGAGGCCTTCAAGGGCGACCGCTACGATTGGCGCGTCGAGAACAGCGCCCGGAACTGGTCGACGGCCTATGACTTCCCGGCCGTGAAGGAGGGCCGTGTCCTGCGCGAGAAGTTCCCGGTGCGCGCGACCGGCGTCATGCAGGCCTTCGTGCTCAACCTGCGCCGGGCGAAGTTCCAGGACGAGCGGGTGCGCCGGGCCTTCAATCTCGCCTTCGATTTCGAGGACATCAACCGCACGATCTTCTACGGCCTCTACCAGCGCACCGGTTCGTTCTTCGCGGGCACGGAGCTCGCCTCCTCTGGCCTTCCGGAGGGGCGCGAGCGCGAGATCCTGGAGCGCCTGCGCGACAAGATCCCTCCTTCCGTCTTCGCCGCGCCCTACGAGAACCCGGTCAACGGCTCTCCCGAAAAGATTCGGGCGAACCTGCGCGAGGCGCTGCGCCTGCTCCAGGAGGCGGGTTACGAGCTCAAGGGCCAGCGCCTCGTCGACAGGAAGACCGGCGAGCCCTTCGCGGTCGAGTTCCTCGGCTACGACCAGAGCCAGGAACGCTTCGTGATGCCCTATCTCCAGGCGCTCGGGCGCCTCGGCATCACGATGAACATCCGCACCGTCGACGCGGCGCAGTTCCAGAACCGGCTGCGCTCGTTCGACTTCGACGTGACGACCGATGTCTGGGCCCAGTCGCTGTCGCCCGGCAACGAGCAGCGCGAGTTCTGGGGCTCTGCCGCCGCCGACCGCCAGGGCTCGCGCAACACCGCAGGCATCAAGGATGCGGCCGTCGACGCGCTGATCGAGCAGATCGTGTTCGCGAAGGACCGCGACGAGCTCGTCGCCGCCACGAAGGCCCTCGACCGCGTCCTCCTCCACCGCAATTACGTCGTCCCGCAGTTCCGCTCGGGCGAGACGCTGACCGCCCGCTGGGACCGCTTCGGCCGTCCCGCGACCTTGCCCACCTATGGCGGCTCCGGCTTCCCCTCGATCTGGTGGTACGATGAAGCCAAGGCCGCAAAGACCGGAGCGCCGCGATGAGCAAGCAACGCACCAACACCTCTCCCCGCTTGCGGGGAGAGGGCTCCGGCCGCGGACTGGCGGCCGGAGCGAGCCCGAAGGGCGAAGGTGAGGAGGCGTCGACGTTGCGCTCTTCCGTCGACGCCCCCTCACCCGCTCGCCTTCGGCGAGTCGGCCTCTCCCCGCAAGCGGGGAGAGGGGTTTCCCGCCGCTTCCTCCTCCTCGGAACCGCGGCGCTCGGTCTCGGCGCTCTTGCTCCGCGCCGCCTCCTCGCTTCCGAGGGCGAGACCGAGTCGCACGGCCTCTCGACCTTCGGCGAGTTGCGCTACCCCGCTGGCTTCAAGCATTTCGACTACGTCAACCCGAACGCCCCGAAGGGCGGCACGCTCGCCCTGCAGATCAAGCGCTCGGCCGGCAACCAGAACTTCGACACCTTCAACACGCTGAACATCTACGTGCTGAAGGGCGACGGCGCGGCCGGCATGGACGCGACCTTCGACACGCTGATGGCGGGCTCGGGCGACGACCCCGACGGGCTTTACGGCCTCGTCGCGCGGGCGGTGCGCTGGACGCCCGACAAGCTCACCTACCGCTTCCTGCTGCGGCCCGAGGCGCGCTTCCACGACGGATCGCGGCTCACCGCCCGCGACGCCGCCTTCTCGCTCAACGTCCTCAAGACCAAGGGCCATCCGACCTTCCGCACGGTGCTGTCGGAGGTGGTCGCGGCGGAGGCCGAGTCGGACGAGGTGCTGAAGGTCCAGCTCTCGCCGCGGCGCAGCCGCGACCTCCACCTCATCGTCGGCGGCACGCCGGTCTTCTCCGAAGCCTATTGGAAGGACCGCGACTTCGAGGCCTCGACCTTGGAGCCGCCGCTCGGCTCAGGCCCCTACAAGGTCGGCCGGTTCGAGCAGGGCCGCTTCATCGAGTTCGACCGGGTGCCCGACTATTGGGGCAAGGACCTGCCGGTGAACCTCGGCACCAACAACTTCGACAAGCTCCGCTACGAATATTTCCGCGACCGGCAGGTGGCGTTCGAGGCCTTCAAGTCGGGGGTGATGAACTTCCACGAGGAGTTCACCTCGCGAACTTGGGCGACCGGCTACGACTTCCCCGCCTTCCGCGAGAACCGCGTCAAGCGCGAGCGCATCGACCGGCTCGGCGCCGTCGGCACGCAAGGGTGGTACTTCAACACGCGCCGCGAGGCCTTCCAGGACCGGCGCATCCGCGAGGCCCTGATCCTCGCCTTCGACTTCGAGTGGACGAACCAGAACATCATGTTCGGGATGTACAAGCGGCTCCACTCCTATTTCGAGAACTCGGAGATGAAGGCCGCGGGGACGCCGGGGCCGGAGGAGCTTGCGCTGCTCGAGCCGTTCCGCGGCAAGGTGCCGGACGAGGTCTTCGGCGAGCCCTTCGTGCCGCCGGTCTCGGACGGCTCCGGCAGCGACCGCAACCTGCTGCGCCGCGCCGACGCGCTCCTGCGCGAGGCCGGCTGCAAGCGCGAGGGCAATGTCCTCAGGCTGCCGGGCGGAAAGCCGTTCGAGATCGAGTTCCTCGACTACCAGGCGGCGCTGCAGCCCCACACCCAGCCCTACCAGGCGAACCTGAAGCGGCTCGGCATCGAGGCGCGCTCGCGCATCGTCGACGCCGCGCAGTACCGCCGCCGGCTCGAGGAGTTCGATTTCGACATGACCACGATGGCGCTCGGCGGGTCGATGACGCCGGGCGATGCGCTGCGGGTGGTGTTCGGCTCGCAGGCCGCGGCGACGCCGGGCTCGCGCAACATCGCCGGCGTCGCGGACCCCGCGGTCGACGCGCTCGTGTCGGCGGTCGCGCTCGCCGACACGCGGGCGAAGCTCGACGTTGCGGCGCGCGCGCTCGACCGCCTGCTGCGCGCCGGGCGCTACATGGTGCCGATGTGGTACCGCTCCGACGACTGGGTCGCCTATTGGGACATGTTCTCGCGGCCCGAGACCAAGCCGAAATACGCCTCGGGCGCGCCCGGCACCTGGTGGTACGATCCCGAGAAGGCGAAGGCGATCGGGCGGGCGTGATGAGCGAACGAGCGCCGCGATCGACCCTCCCCCTGGAGGGGAGGGCCGACTCGGGGCGAAGCCCCGAGCGGGGTGCGGGGCGCGGGCATAGGGCTCTCCGTCGAAGCCGGCCGGCGGCGTCTCAGCCGCAGGGTCGACCCCAAGCGATCCGTCTGCCCTCGGCCCCTGCGGCTGTCCCGGCCTGCCACCCTTCCCTCTTCCATTCCATGCCCGCGCCCCCCACCCCGCTCGGCCTTCGGCCGAGTCGGCCCTCCCCTCCGGGGGGAGGGTAGCCATGCTCGCCTACATCGCCCGCCGCATCCTCCTCATGATCCCGACCCTGTTCGGGATCATGCTGTTGTCCTTCGTCGTGGTGCAGTTCGCGCCGGGCGGGCCGGTCGAGCGCATCATCGCGCAGCTGCAGGGGGTGGACGCGGGCGCCACCGCACGCGTCTCCGGCGCCGGCGGCGACCTCTCCGGCGCGGCGGCGCAGCGGCCCGGCGTCGGCGCGGCCGACGCCTCGACCTCGCGCTATCGCGGCGCCCAGGGGCTCGACCCTGGCTTCATCCAGTCGCTCGAGCGGCAGTTCGGCTTCGACAAGCCCGCCCATGAGCGCTTCGCCAAGATGATCTGGGACTATGCCCGCTTCGATTTCGGCAAGAGCTACTTCCGCGACGTCTCGGTGCTGCAGCTCATCAAGGAGAAGCTGCCGGTCTCGATCACGCTGGGCTTGTGGATGACGCTCCTGTCCTACGCCATCTCGATCCCGCTCGGCATCCGCAAGGCCGTGCGCGACGGCTCGCCCTTCGACGTATGGACCTCCGCCGTCGTCATCGTCGGCTACGCCATCCCGGGCTTCCTGTTCGCGATCCTCCTCATCGTGCTCTTCGCCGGCGGCTCGTTCTGGCAGATCTTCCCGCTCAGGGGCCTCTGGTCCGACAACTGGAACGAGCTGTCGCTCTGGGGGAAGGTCGCCGACTATTTCTGGCACATCACGCTGCCGATCGTGGCGATGGCGCTCGGCGCCTTCGCAACCTCGACGCTGCTCACCAAGAACTCCTTCCTCGACGAGATCCGCAAGCAATACGTGCTGACCGCGCGCATGAAGGGGTTGTCCGAGCGGCAGGTGCTCTATGGCCACGTGTTCCGCAATGCGATGCTGATCGTGATCGCGGGCTTTCCCGGCGCCTTCATCCACGCCTTCTTCGCGGGCTCGCTCCTCATCGAGACCATCTTCTCGCTCGACGGGCTCGGCCTCCTCTCCTTCGAGTCGATCGTCAACCGCGACTATCCCGTGGTGTTCGCGAACCTGTACATCTTCTCGCTCCTCGGCCTCGTGGTGAACCTCCTCTCGGACCTCACCTACACCTGGATTGATCCGCGCATCGATTTCGAGACCCGGGAGGCCTGAGGCGTGAACGACGTCAAGACGCCCGAGCTCGACAACGTACCCATAGCCTCGCCGGCCGCGGCGCCGGTCGCGCCGCCCCTGCCGCGCCAGGGCTTCATCAAGCTCTCGCCGATCAACCGGCGGCGCTGGCGGAACTTCAGGGCAAACCGGCGCGGCTACTGGTCGTTCTGGCTCTTCATGGTGCTGTTCGTGCTCTCGCTCTTCGCCGAGCTCATCGCCAACGACCGGCCGATCGCGGTGCACTACAAGGGCGAGTGGCTCTTCCCGGTCTTCGTCGATTATCCGGAAGAGAAGTTCGGCGGCTTTCTCGCCCGCACCGACTACCGCGACCCGGTGATCGCCAAGGAGATCGGCGACAACGGCAACGCCTATTGGCCGCCGATCCGCTTCTCATACAACACCCACAACCTCGACCTGCCGGTTCCCGCCCCCGCCCCACCGACCTGGCGGCTCTCGGACGAGCAATGCCGCGCGATCGCCGAGCGCAGCGGCGGCACGGGCTGCAGGGACATCGAATGGAACTGGCTCGGCACCGACGACCAGGGCCGCGACGTCGTCGCGCGCCTCATCTACGGCTTCCGCATCTCGGTGCTGTTCGGGCTGATCCTTGCCGGCATCTCCTCGGTGATCGGCGTCGCGGCGGGAGCCGTGCAGGGCTATTTCGGCGGCTGGACCGACCTTCTCTTCCAGCGCGTGATCGAGATCTGGACCTCGATCCCCTCGCTCTACGTGCTGATCATCATCTCGGCCGTGATCACGCCAAGCTTCTGGGTGCTGCTCGGCATCTTGCTCCTGTTCTCCTGGGTCTCGCTCGTCGGCGTGGTGCGGGCCGAGTTCCTGCGCGGGCGGAACTTCGAATACGTGCGTGCGGCGCGCGCGCTCGGCCTCGGCAACGTGACCATCATGTTCAAGCACCTGTTGCCGAACGCCATGGTCGCGACGCTGACCTTCCTGCCCTTCATCCTCAACGGCTCGATCACCACGCTGACCTCGCTCGACTTCCTCGGCTTCGGCCTGCCGCCGGGCTCGCCGTCGCTCGGCGAGCTGCTCGCCCAGGGCAAGGCAAACCTCCAGGCCCCCTGGCTCGGGCTTGCCGGCTTCTTCGTCATCGCCTTCATCCTCTCGCTCCTGATCTTCATCGGCGAGGCGGTGCGCGACGCGTTCGACCCAAGGAAGACGTTCGGGTGAGGCCGCCGACCACAATATCTGGACGATCAAACATGTTTCGTGTTACAGCTCTTTCATGACGACGGTTTCTGACATCTTTTCTGCTCTGGGCGGGCCGACCGCGGTCGCGCGCTTCCTCGGCGTGCGTCCCTCGACAGCGAGCGAGATGAAGCGCCGCGGATCGATTCCGGCGGAGTATTGGCGAGACCTCGTGCGCGCCGCCGAACGCAACGGCGTCCCCGGGATCGATGCGACGACGCTGGCGGAAATGCACGCACGCCCGTCCGGCAAGCCGGAGGGGCTAGCCGAGCCGGAGACGCCTGCGACCACGGGGGAAAGGAAGGCAGGCCGACTTGAGCCGCGAGCCGGCGACGCGCGCGGTCATTTCTCGCGCTTCTATCATGTGCGCCGTCCCCACTTCGCCACCGCGGATGAGATCCGCGAGCACGTCGACGCTCTGCGCGACGAGTGGACTCGCCGGTGACGAGCGTCCCGCGGGTCTATCTCGACACCAACGTCTTCATCGCGGCCTACGAGCACGTCAGCGCGCGATCCGATCATGCGCGCTGGGTTCTGGATGCGGTTGAGGACGGCCGCATCCACGGCGCAACAAGCGAGATCACCTTGGCGGAGTTGCTGGTGAAGCCGTTCCAGGAGGAGGCGCTGGCCATCATCGATGCCTATCTCGCGGTTATCCAACCTGGCGCCGGGTTCGACGTCATGCCGATCGAGCGGGCGGTGTTGATCGAAGCCGCGCGCGTGCGCGCAAGTCGACTCTCGATTCGCCTGCCCGACGCGATCCATGTCGCGACCGCTCGCGGGCTCCGTTGCGATTGCGTCGTCTCCGACGATGGCCGTCTCGATACGCCGAGAGGGCCGCCGGCGATCGCGCTCGGGCCGTTTACGATGGACGATATCTTTGCGAGGCGGGCGTGACCGAACCCCTCCTCTCCGTCCGCGACCTCTCCGTCGCCTTCCGCCACGGCGCGACGGAGACGCTTGCGGTCGACCGCATCTCGTTCGAGGTGATGCCCGGCGAGACGGTGGCGCTGGTCGGCGAATCCGGGTCCGGCAAGTCGGTCTCGGCGCTCTCCGTCCTGAAGCTCCTGCCCTATCCCGCGGCGCACCACCCCTCGGGCGAGATCCTGTTCAAGGGCCGCGACCTCATGCGCGCCTCCGAGGACGAGATGCGCGCCGTGCGCGGCGACGAGATCACCATGGTGTTCCAGGAGCCGATGACCTCGCTCAACCCGCTCCACACGGTCGAGCGGCAGGTCGGCGAAATTCTGCGCCTGCATCGGCGCCTCTCCGAGCGCGAGGCGCGGGAGCGCACACTGGAGATGCTCGACCTCGTTGGCATCCGCAACGCCAAGAGCCGCCTCGACGCCTACCCGCACCAGCTCTCGGGCGGGCAGCGCCAGCGGGTCATGATCGCCATGGCGCTCGCGAACGAGCCCGACCTGTTCATCGCCGACGAGCCGACGACCGCGCTCGACGTCACGGTGCAGGCGCAAATCCTGAAGCTCCTCGCCGAGCTCAAGGCGCGTCTCGGGATGGCGATGCTGTTCATCACCCACGACCTCGGCATCGTGCGCAAGGTCGCCGACCGGGTCTGCGTGATGACCCAAGGCAAGATCGTCGAGCAGGGGCCGGTCGCAGAGGTGTTCGAGCGGCCCAGGCACGCCTACACGCAGAAGCTGCTGGCGGCCGAGCCGAAGGGCCGCGCCGAGCCGGTCGCCTCGACCGCCCCGATCATCGTCGAGGCCGGTCCGATCAGGGTGTGGTTTCCGATCAGGCGCGGCTTCCTGCGCCGCACGGTCGGCCATGTGAAGGCGGTCGACGGCGTCTCGATCGCGGTGCGCGAGGGCGAGACCGTCGGCGTCGTCGGCGAGTCGGGCTCGGGCAAGACAACGCTCGGCCTCGCGCTGCTGCGCCTCGTCTCCTCGAACGGGCCGATCGTCTTCCTCGGCAAGCGCTTGGACGAGCTGAAGGCGAAAGAGATCCGGCGCCTGCGCAAGGACATGCAGGTGGTCTTCCAGGACCCTTACGGCTCGCTCTCGCCGCGCCTCTCGGTCGCCGAGATCGTCGAGGAGGGCCTCCTCGTGCAGAAGCGCGGGCTCTCGCTTCGCGCGCGCCGGCAGGCGGTCGCGCAGGCGCTCGACGACGTCGGCATCGACCCCGCCACCATGGACCGCTATCCGCACGAGTTCTCGGGCGGGCAGCGCCAGCGCATCGCGATCGCCCGCGCCATGGCGCTCGACCCGCAATTCGTCGTGCTCGACGAGCCGACCTCGGCGCTCGACATGTCGGTGCAGGCCCAGATCGTCGAGCTCCTGCGCGATCTGCAAAAGCGCAAGAAGCTCGCCTACATGTTCATAAGCCACGACCTCAAGGTGGTCCGCGCGCTCGCCAACCACGTCGTGGTCATGCAGGACGGCAAGGTCGTCGAGGAGGGCTCGGCCGAGCGCATCTTCAGGCAGCCGGAGAACGAATACACCCGGGCGCTGTTCGCGGCGGCCTTCGATCTCGAGACGGCCGACGCGGGCGTGGTGCGGGAGTAGCTTCCTTCACCTCTCCCCGCTTGCGGGGAGAGGGCCTCGTGCCGAGGGCACGAGGCGAGCCCGAAGGGCGAGGGTGAGGGGCTGTCGACGGTCGCCCTCTATCGTCGACAGCCCCTCACCCGCTCGGGCTTCGCCCGAGTCGGCCTCTCCCCGCTAGCGGGGAGAGGAGGTTGATCGCTCTTGCCCCCGCCCCCGCCCCGTTGTCCTATGGCGGCTTCGCGGAGGACCATCATGGCGCAGCTGCTGTTCCGGAACTTCAAGATGCTCGAGCCCGAGCTGGGCGAGCTTCAGGACGGGTTCGAGATCCTGGTCGAGGGCGACCGCATCCGCGAGAGCTCGGACAAGCCGATCAAGGCCGAAGGCGCCGAGGTGGTCGATTGCGGCGGCCGCACGCTGATGCCCGGCCTCATCGACAGCCACGTGCATGTCTTCCTGAGCGAGGTGAACATCCGCTTCCTCGAGGCCGTGCCGCTGACGCTGATGACCGCCCGCGCCGTCGAGCTCATGCGCGGCATGATCGACCGCGGCTTCACCACCGTGCGCGACACCGGCGGCGCCGACTGGGGCATCAAGACGGCGGTCGAGCAGGGCAACGTGCCCGGGCCGCGGCTCTTCATCGCCGGCCAGGCGATCGGGCCGACCGGCGGCCATTCCGATCCGCGCCGGCGCACCGATTTCGGCACGCGCTGCCATTGCTGCAATGCCATGGCCTACACCATGGCGGTGTCGGACGGCGTGTCCGAGGTGCGCAAGGCCGCACGCGAGCAGATGCGCCAGGGCGCCGACCACGTGAAGATCATGATGTCGGGCGGCGTCGCAAGCCCTTACGACCCGCTCGATTCGCTCCAGTTCAGCCCGCCCGAAGTCGCGGCCGCGGTCGAGGAGGCGCAGGCTTTCGGCCGCTATGTCTGCGCCCACGCCTATACGCCGGAGGCGATCACCCGCGCCGCCCATGCCGGCGTGCGCACGATCGAGCACGGCAACCTGATCGACGAGCCTTCCGCCAAGCTCATGGCCGAGAAGGGCATGATCCTAATCGCCAACCTCGTCGCCTACTACGCCATGCGCGAGCGCGCGGCCGAGTACGGCATGACCGCCGACATGCTCGCCAAGAACGACCTCGTCATCGACGGCGGCTTGCGCTCGCTCGAGATCTGCAAGCGGGCCGGCGTGCCGGTCGCCTACGGCAGCGACCTCCTCGGCGCGCTCCAGGTCGAGCAGAGCCGCGAGTTCCTCCTGCGCCGCGAGGTCGTGTCTCCGATCGAGATCATCCGCTCGGCGACGACGATCGGCGCCAGGGTGCTGCGCCAGGAGGGCAAGCTCGGCACGCTGAAGCCCGGAGCCTTCGCCGACCTCATCGTGCTCGACGGCGATCCTCTGAAGGATCTCGATCTCTTCCAGGGCCAGGGCCGGCACCTCGCGGCGATCGTGAAGGGCGGCCGGTTCCACAAGAATCGGCTGAACTGAGCGCGTGGCGAGCGCCCTCGCACAGGATCGACTTCAGGCCGGAGCCATCGCGGTGCGGCGGCCGCTGGACGCGAGCCGGCTCGGGCGCTGGGCGCTCGACGGCGTGGCGGCGCTGTCGCTCGGCTTCATCCTCCTGCCGCTCGCGCTTGTGATCTGGCTTGCCTTCTTCCGGCAGGAGATCCCCTCCTTCCCGCCGGAGGGTTATTCGCTGCGCTGGTTCGGCGCGGTGTTCAACCACCGAAGCTTCGTCGGCGGCTTCCTCCTCAGCCTGCAGGTCGGGGTTGCGGCGACCGCCGTCGGGCTTGCCCTCGCCGTCCCGGCAAGCCTCGCCATCGCGCGCCGGCGCTTCCGCGGGCGCGCTCCGGTCAACACGCTCCTCCTGATGCCGCTCGTGGTGCCGGGCGTCGTGCTCGGCACCTCGATCTACGTCTTCCAGATCGAGAGCGAGATCGCGACCGGTTGGCCGCTCCTCGGCTCGACCTACGGCCTCGTCGCCGCCCATGTGCTGATCGTCATCCCCTGGGCGGTGCGGCTCGTCACCGCGAGCCTCGCCGGGTTCGATCCGACCGTCGAGGAGGCGGCGAAGAACCTCGGCGCCGGGCCGTGGACCACCTTCCGCCGCGTGACGCTGCCGGCGATACGGCCCGGCATCGTGGCCGGCGCGATGTTCGGCTTCGTGATGTCCTTCGGCAATCTCGAGATGAGCCTCTTCCTCGTGGGCGCCGGGCGAACGACGCTCCCGATCGCGATCCTCCAATATCTCGAGTGGAAGATCGACCCGACCGTCGCCGCCGCCTCGGTGATGCAGATCGCGCTGATCGGGGCGGCGATGCTGGTCACCGACCGATACGTCAAGATCTCGCAGGTCGTGTGATGGCGCAGCTCGAGCTCCGGGACCTCTCGAAGCGCTACGGCGAGCACTACGCGGTCAGGAGCGTCAGCCTCGACGTGGCGGACGGCGAGTTCCTCGTGCTGCTCGGCCCATCGGGCTGCGGCAAGACCACCACGCTGCGCATGATCGCCGGCTTCGTCGAGCCCTCGGGCGGCTCCGCGCGCATCGGCGGCGTCGACGTGACCTATCTTCCGCCGTGGCGGCGCAACACCGGCATGGTCTTCCAGAGCTACGCCCTCTTTCCGCACATGACGGTCGCCGAGAACGTCGCCTTCGGACTCGAGATGCGCAAGCTCGACAAGTCGGAAACCGCGGCGCGAAGCGCGGAGGCGCTGCGGCTCGTGCGCCTCGAAGGCTACTCGGAACGCCTGCCGCGGCAGCTCTCCGGCGGGCAACAGCAGCGCGTGGCGCTCGCACGCGCCCTGGCGATCCGCCCCGACGTGCTCCTCCTCGACGAGCCGCTCTCGAATCTCGATGCCAAGCTGCGCGAGGAGGTGCGCATCGAGATTCGCGAGCTGCAGCGCCAGTTGGGGCTTACCACCGTCATGGTCACGCACGACCAGGAAGAGGCGCTCACCGTCGCCGACCGGCTCGTGGTCATGGCCGATGGCGAGATCCGCCAGATCGGCAGCCAGCGCGACCTCTACGAGCGCCCCGCCGACCGTTTCGTCGCGGGCTTCGTCGGACGCAGCACCTTCCTCGATGGCCATGTCGCGGCCCCCGACGCCTTCGAAACCGCCGGGGGGCTTCGCCTCGCAAGCCTGACGCAAGGCATCTCCGGCCCGGCCTCCCTCGCGCTCCGGCCCGAGCGCCTGACCCTTGGGCCGACGAATGCGCTGGACAACCGCCTCCCCGGCAGGGTGGAATTCGTGTCCTATCTCGGCGCCGTGCTCGAGCTGCATGTGCGCCTGTCGCCGGCCGACCGTGTCGTCGTGCAGATGCCGAATCGCGGCGACGCGGCGGTTCCGAAGGTCGGCGACGCGGTCGAGGTCGGCTGGCCTCGCGAAGCAGGATTGGTCTTTGCCGGACAAGGAAATCCGGCGATCGAAAGGGAGAATCAAAATGTCGAAGCGTGATTGGAGCCTGAGCCGGCGCGAGGCGCTGAAAGCCTTCGGCCTCGCGGCCGGCGCGGCCGGGCTGCCTTTGGGTGCGGAACGCGCTTTTGCCCAGGGCGGCGGACGGGTGGTGGTCGGCACCTGGGGCGGCGACTATGCCCGGCTCCTCGCCAAGAACATCGAGGATCCGCTCCTCAAGCCCAAGGGCTACGAGGTCGTCCAGGACCAGGCCGGTGACGCCCCGCGCCGGGCCAAGATGCTCGCCGAGAGACGCCTGCCTCGGGGCACGAGCGACATCCAGGGCCTCTCGGCCGCCAACATGTACGAGATGAACGAGGCCGGCGTCATCGAGCAGATCGACTATGGGAAGCTTCCCAACGCCGCGAATCTCCTGCCGCAGATGAAGTATCCCTACGGCGTCGGGCACATCTATTCCGGCAAGGTCGCGGTCTACAACCCGAAGCTGATCAACCCGGCGCCGACGAGCTTCAAGGACGTCTTCGACCCGAAGCACGGCAACAAGCACGGCATCATCGACATCCAGTACCAGTACGTGATGGCGGCGGCGGCGCTCGCGGCTGGCGGCAAGGTTTCGGACTTCGAGCCCGGCAAGGCGCTGCTGCTCGAGGCGAAGAAGGCCGGCGTTCGCGTCTACCCGACCAACGAGGCCTTCGCCCAGGCCCTCAAGAACGAGGAGATCGGCATCGGCGTGATGTGGAAGGCGCGCGTGGTG
Source organism: Microvirga sp. (assembly GCA_029266525.1). Classification (GTDB taxonomy): domain Bacteria; phylum Pseudomonadota; class Alphaproteobacteria; order Rhizobiales; family Beijerinckiaceae; genus JAJKJG01. The sequence continues at coordinate 6,924 of JAQSWQ010000037.1, read as the reverse complement.
CAGTGGCAGAACGCCGGCATCAGCGTCGAATCGGTCGCGCCCGCCGAAGGCCTTCCGATGTACGTCTCGGGCTTTGCCATCCCGAAAAACGCGCCCAACAAGGAGGGCGCCTACGCCTACATGAACGCCATGCTCGACAAGGGCGCGCAGGAGAACTTCGCGATCGACATGGGCTACAACCCGACGGTGACCGGCGCGACCGTCGCGCCCGACCTGCAGAAGCGCATCGGCTTCACCGCCGAGGAGCAGAAGCGCCTCGTCGACCTCGACTACGGCTACATCGCCAAGAACGACCAGGCGCTGAAGGAGTGGTGGGACAAGGTCTTCAAGGCCTGACGAAGTTGGTCGGCGCAGGCTTCCTCATCCTGAGGTGCGAAGCGCGCAGCGCTGAACCTCGAAGGACGCATCACGCCACCGCAGCGCCGGGCGCCGTGCGTGCTTCGAGGCTGCCGCTTCGCGGCAGCACCTCAGCATGAGGAGCGTAGCGGCGGTCGAGGGGCGCTCGAACCAGCGCTTCGGAGCGGCCGGCCTCGTCGGGCCGGCCACGATCTACGTCGCGATCGGCATTCTGGTGCCGCTCGCGATCCTGTTCCGCTACAGCCTGAACCAGTTCGTCCCCGGCCGGTTCATGGTCGACGCGCTGACGCTCGAGAACTACGTCAAGTTCTTCACCGACGCCTATTACACGGGCGTGCTGTGGCGGACGGTGCGCGTCGCCTTCGCGACGACGGCGATCTGCCTCCTGATGGGCTTTCCCCTCGCCTACGTCCTCGCCCGCACGCGCACCCGCCGCAAGAACCTCCTGATCATGCTGGTCGTGCTGCCGCTGTTCGTCGGCAACGCGGTGAGGGCGGCGGGCTGGATGGTCGCCTTCGGCAACCGCGGGCTCCTCAATGCGAGCCTGATGGGGACGGGTGCGATCCCGCAGCCCCTCGAGATCATGTTCACCGAGACGGCCGTGATCATCGGCATCACCGCGGTCAACCTGCCCTTCATGGTGCTCACCCTGCAGAGCGTGATCGAAGGGATCGACCGGTCGGTCGAGGAGGCGGCCTTCAGCCTCGGCGCCAACCCATGGCGCATGGCGCGCCGGGTGCTGTTTCCCCTCGCCATGCCCGGCATCCTGGCCGGCACGATCCTGACCTTCATCCTGGCGATGAACGCCTATGCCACCCCGGTGCTGCTCGGCGGACCCCGCTTCCAGATGATGGGGCCGCTCGTCTACAGCCAGTTCGTCCAGCAGAACAACTGGCCGTTCGGAGGCGCCATCGCCTTCATCCTGATGATCGCGACCCTGATTCTGACCGCGGCGGCGAACCTCATGGTGCAGCGCCGCTACAGGATCTGACCGCGATCCGGCCATTTCGAAGGATTCGAGCCACCCGCCCCTTACGCTGTGGCACTCGGGCGATGGGTGTGGCTTTTGAGCACTAGAGCGGGCCCCACCTCGCCATGTAGTTTTGCGTCGCGCCGATCGATGGTGATTTCCAACGAGGCAACGGCAAGACACGGTCCCGCAAACTGAATAAAAGGGGGTCTCCCAATGAAGAAGTATCTCGTGGTCGCGGCGTCCATCGCGCTGCTCAGCGTTGGCGCTTGCGCCGTCGGCAAGGGTAAGGGCAAGGCCCCCCCGCCGGTCGCCGCGCCGATCGTGACGAAGGGCTAAGACGGCCCGATCGGGAAAGGGCCGGCCGAAAGCCGGCCCTTTTCCGTTCAGCCCCTCCGAGGGCCACCCGGAACCCGACGCTCGGGAGCGGAAAGTGCACAAGAGTGTGAGAATGAGGCGAGGCGCCGGGCTCCTCATCAGCCTGTGTGCCCTTGTGCTGTCGCTTGGCCTGCAGCCCGCGCCCGTCAAGGCGCAGGAAGCCGCCGCTCCGCGCGAAGCGAGCGCGCAGCCGCAGAAGCCGGCGCCTCGGCCGAAAGCCGCGAAACCGGCGACGCGCAGGACCGCGCAGCACGCCGGCGGCCGCTATTACATCGAGTTCCGCTCCCGCTACGCCCTCAGCTACGGCCACACCTTCGTGATGTTCGGCCGGCTCAACGCGCGCGGCGAGATCGCGACCAAGGAGGTCGCGGGGCTCCACCCGAAGGGCGACGGCCCGGAGCTCTGGACCATCGGGCATGCCGTTTTCGTGCCGGCCGAGACCGGACCGAGCGACGGCGATCTCGAGGACGAGTACGCCTCGGCGCGCTACCGCATCGAGCTGACCGAGGCGGAGTACAAGCGCGTTCTGGCCCATATCCGCTACAAGCAGGCGAATTCACCCCTGTGGCACGCGGCGCTCTACAACTGCAATCTCTGGACCGGCGAGATCGCCCAGTTCATGGGCCTGAAAACGCCCCATCACTGGCTCCGCCCGCAAGAATTCGTGAACGGCATCAAGGAAATGAACGGGGGGCTGGAGCGGCCTCCGGAGAGCTGGGCGGCCGAGAAGGCGGCCTCCGGTGGGCCGGCCGTCGCGGCGCCCGCAGCCGCCTATTCGTCGGAGGGCGACGACCGCTATCCGGTGCGTTGATTCGGAGCGCTTCCGAGGCCTGCGCCCGGGCGATCCCCGGGCGTTCGTCGGTCGGGCGCGTCCTTGGCGGGCGCCCTGCCGCGCCGTCCGGCAGGTTCCGACGGATCGGCGAGCGCCTGCTCGGCTAGGGAATCGATGGATCTCTTCGGCAAGATGGTCTGGGTCGCCGGGATCGTCGCCTGGTACCTGATCCGCTACCCCTTCGAGCGCAAGGCAAAGCGCGTGCGGGTCGTCGCCGGTGCGCGCTCGACCGCCGAACGCATCGGGCTTGCCGCAGGGACGCTCGGGCTCGGCGTGGCGCCGGCGATCTATGTCGCGACCGGCTTCCCCCGCGCCGCCGATTACGCTGCTCGCCCCTGGGCCGTCGTCCTCGGGACGATCGTTTATGCCGCGGCGCTTTGGCTGTTCCATCGCTCGCACAAGGATCTCGGCCGCAATTGGTCGATCACGCTCGAGATCCGCGATCAGCACCGGCTGGTCTCGAACGGCATCTACGGATTGATCCGGCACCCGATGTACAGCTCGTTCTGGCTGATGGCGCTCGGCCAGGCGCTTCTCCTGCCCAACTGGGTCGCGGGATTGGCGGGTCTCGTCGGCTTCGGCGTGCTCTACTTCCTGCGCGTCGGCCACGAGGAGCGCATGATGCTCGAAACCTTCGGAGACGAGTATCGAGCCTACATGGCACGAACCAAGCGGATCATCCCCCACCTGCACTGACCGCCTGAGGACTTCGAGATGCGAGGCCGGTCCGTCCCGCTTTCCCGACCGCGACGGCTCGTCGGCGACCTGATGCATTTCTCGATCGGCGTGCCGCGCGTGACGGTGCAGCGCCGCATGAACCTCGCGCCGCTGGTCGCGGCGAGGCGCGCCCTCGATGAGCGCCCGCCTTGGACGGCGATCTTCGTCAAGGGCTACGCGCTGCTCGCCCAGGAGACGCCCGAGTTCCGGCGCGCCTATGTCAAGCTGCCCTGGCCGCATCTCTACGAGTACCCGGAGAGCGTCGCGGCGATCGCCCACGAGCGCGAGATCGCCGGCGAGCGGGCGGTGCTGCAGACGCGGACCAAGGCGCCGGGACGGCGCTCCATCGCCGAGCTCGCGGCCTTGATTCGCGAGGCCCAGTCGCTGCCCGTGATGGAGGTGCGGGAGTTCAGGCGGGCGCTCAACATGGCTCGCGTGCCGATGCCCATCCGCCGCCTCATGATGTGGCTCGCGCTCAATCTCGGGCGCCAGCGCGCGATCTTCTTCGGGACCTTTCACCTGTCCGTCTATTCGGCGCTCGGCGCCGAATCGTTCAACCCGCTCACACCGTTGACGACGCTCCTGAACTACGGCCCGATCGACCCGGAGGGGCAGGTCAACGTGCGCATCCTCTACGATCATCGGGTCATGGACGGCGCGACCGTCGCGCGCGCGCTCGACCGGTTCGAGGAGATCCTCAACGGCCCCGTCGCGGAGGAGGTGCGGGGGGCGGCGTAGCCTCGCCGAAGCCGCCGTGAGGAGCCCAGCCGCCGGCAAGCAGGTGCCCGGCATCCACCGGCAGGACGATGCCGGTGATCGCGGCGGCGGCATCGGAAGCAAGGAAGGCGATGGCGTCCGCGACCTCGTCTGCGGTGGTGAGACGGCCAAGCGCGGTCGAGGCGGCGAGCTTCGCCTCGTCGACGAAACCGAAGGACAGGCCTCGTTCGAGCCCGGGCGTCCGGACGTAGCCGGGCGCGACCGCGTTCACGCGCACTCCGCGGCGCCCCCACGCACCGGCGAGCGCCTGCGTCAGCGCCGTGACCGCGGCCTTGGCCGGACCATAGATGACGAGCGGCCCGGGTTCGGCGGCCGCGATCGAGCCGACCGTGACGATGCTGCCCCTGCCCCGCTCGGCCATCCGCGTCCCGACCGCTTGGCAGCCGAAGCGGGTGCCGTCGAGATTGACCGCGAACGTCTTCTCCCAAGCCTGCTCGGTGATCCGCTCGGGCGGGCGCGGCGGTTCGAGCACGCCGGCCGCCGTCACCAGCACCTCGATCGGGCCGTGCTCGGCTTCGATCCGATCGACCGCGCGCGCCCAGCCGGCCCTGTCGGTGACGTCGAGAACGATCGGCATCGCGGAGAGCTCCGCGGCGGCGGCCTTCAGCGGGGGCTCGTCACGGTCGGCGAGGACCACGCGGGCGTTGTCGCGGACAAGGCGCGCTGCAGCCGCGCGCCCAAGCCCGCTTGCGCCGCCGGTGACGAGCGCGACCCGTCCTTGAAAGTCGAGCTCCATCCGCCTTGGCCCCCATTGCCGATGGCGGGCTCCCTAGCCCATCGCTACGGGCATTCATACCGCCGCAGGTGTGAGGACGGCGTGCTGCCGGCGATCAACGCTTCGCCGTCGCGCCGCCTGCGCCGGTCTCGGCGAGCCCCCCGTCGGCGAGGATGCGGCGCTCGAACATGCGCGCGAAAATCTCGTTCGCCCACTCGTCCGGGTGGCCCTCCCAGGTCGACACCGGGAACGACTGGCGATGATAGGTGCGGTAATAATCGCCGGTTTCGATCACATCCATGCCGGCCCGGCGCGCGGCGTCCTCGGCCACGAGCGTGATGCGGTGTCCGCGGCTGCCCCTGACGGGGAACTGGTCGAGCACCATCGCCATGACCGGCCGTCCGCCCCTGGCGCTGACGAAATCGTTCATTCCCTTGAGGTCGTTCGCAAAGCGCGGTTCGTAGCTCTTGAGCTTGCCGAAGATCTGCTCGTGGAAATCCGGCAGCAGGCCGAGGGTGCGGCCTGCGGCGTTGATGCCGTTCTCAAGCACCGACGCCACCCGTGCGCGGTCGGTCAGGAACTTCGGCAGCTGGAGGCCACGCCCGTCCCTCTGCCCTTCGCCCGAGTTCAGGAGATCGTTGTGGCAGATGCCGTAGATCACGAGGTCCGGCTTCAGGTGGTCGTAGAACCTCTCCAGGACGCGCCGGATATCCTCGCTCTGGTGGCCGGGAACCCCGAGATTGACGACCTCGACATCGCGCGCACCCGAGAGCTTCCGCTCCAGGACGCGGGGGTAGGTCCAGGCCTCCTCGATGCCGACCCCGTAGGTGAGGCTGTCGCCGAGGACGATGATCCGGAACTTCGCCGGATTGGGCGGCGGCAAGGGGTCGGCGCGGCGGAAGAAATTCGCGTCATGGACGTGAAGGACGCCGTGCCAGTAATAGGCGCTCCTCGCCCCCGGCACGACGATGGGGCGCCTCTGCCAGCTGTCCGGCATCGTGAGGACCGAGCGGCGGGCGAGGATCTGCTCGCGAACCGCCGCCGGCAGGGATTGGAAGGCCTCGTCCTTCCCGGTCGTCCTGAGGTCCTGGTAGGGAGGTTCCTCGGCGACCGGCTGCTCGGGCTGCTGCCGCTCGGCCGGAGCGGGCCAGGACGGCAGCTCGATCGCAAGCGTCTCGAGGAGGCGCAAGCCGCCCTCGATCGCGATCAGGCCGACCGCGAGGGAGCCGGCGAGCAAGGCAAGCGAGCCGAGCCTTCTCTCGATGGCGTCCCTGCCCCGCCGTGGCAGGCATATGGCGAGCGCCCAGACCACGCCCACCAAGCCCGCCGTCCCTGCCGACGCGAGCAGCGCAACGAAGCCGATGCCGCTCGTGAACCGGCTGAGCCACGTGACGGCGGCTGCCGCGGCCAGAAGGAGCAGAGGACGGCGCAACGACGATGCGAGCCTGGCAGCCGAGACCACGAGCGTAGCAGCCGCGCCTGCGGCCACGCGCCTGACGGCCGCGTCGGAAGCCACAAGGGCGGCAGCCGCGGCCAAGGCCAGCAGAAGAGCGATATTCCTCAGGTGCTTCGCGGCCGCCTGGTACGCGTCGGCGAGGCGCACCCTCGCACGAAACTGGTACTGCCTTCCGTTCGATCGCACGTCGCTGTTGTCGGTCGCCGAGAAATAGAGCCCGTCGGGCCAATGGCCATAGGTTCCCATCCCGGTCGCGCGGATCTGCTCGACGGGTGCTTGCAACCGGTCGAGGTATTGACCGTCCTCGCGCACGAGCAGGTTCGAGCGCAGCTCGCCCGGCCGATTCGGCGGCGTTTCCAGCAAACCGCCGAGCCACGAAGGCACGTCGACGCGATAGGCGTGGCCACCCGCCGCGGCGATCGACTGCGCAGGGATGTCGAAGCTCCAGCCCACGCCGCGTTGCGCCAGCGCCGCCGCGCCGGCCGCAAGGAGCGACAGCCCCATCACCGCCCAGGCCAAGCGCCGGACGGTCCCGGCCCAAGAGCGGCGGTCGCTCCGCCGGAGCAGCGGGTCGAATGCAGTCGCGCCGTCCGCCACGTCAGTCGAGCTCGAACCGGTCTTTATAGTCCTGCTTCAGCGCCGGGCTCTGCCGCTCCTTCTCGAGGAAGCAGTTGCCGACAACCAGGACTTCGATGTCGGTGCCCATGAAGCAGCGGAACGCG
>JAQSWQ010000103.1 GCA_029266525.1 Microvirga sp. | reverse complement strand
CTCACCACCACTGCAGCGCTGCTTGACAGTGAGAGGCTACGGCTCCGAAAGTGGCTCACGCTATTGTCTCGAGGGTCATTGCCCTTAAGGACAATGTACTCAGAGGCGAGCGGGCGATGCGGGTGGGAGCGAGCCTGTTGGGGCGAGCTGAATGCGCCCTAATCGGCGCATGGGCCCGTATCTCCGGCAGCCAGAGGAACGATCACGATAGGGTGAGGGGATTACCGACTGGCGCAAGCGTCATCGAAGTTCAGTATTTCTTTACCAAGCAGTGGCGACGCCTAGTTTGTCGCTTGCGTCAGCAAATTTCAAACGGGAGTGCGCTTTGTCTGCCACCGTTCACATTGTCGACGATGATGCCTCATTCCGGGCTTCTACCGGCCGGCTGTTGCAGGCGTGCGGCTACGCGGTTGCATTGCATGAGTCAGGGGAGGCGTTGCTAGCCCAGCTTCCCAAGGACGCCGGCCGCAGCTGCATCCTTCTCGATATCAGGATACCAGCGCTTAGCGGGCCCGAGCTGCAGGCTCGCTTGAATGAAATGGGATCGCACGTGCCCATCGTCTTCCTAACGGGTCACGGCGACATCTCGACCGCGGTGCAGGTTATCAAAGCGGGTGCGGAAGACCTCCTGACCAAGCCGGTCGCGAAGGACACGCTGCTGGCCGCGATCGATCGCGCCATCGCGCGCGGGCGCGCGCGGCAACAGCAGGACGACAAGCTTGATTCATTGCGTCAACAGGTGAGCGGCCTCACGCCACGCGAGCGTCAGGTCTTCGAGCGCGTTGCGCAGGGCAGACTGAACAAGCAGATCGCCTATGAGCTCGGAACCACGGAGCGGACCATCAAGGCGCATCGGCACAACCTGATGGAGAAGCTCGGGGTGGACTCCTCAAGCAAGCTGGTGCTCGTCGCCGAGCGTCTCGGCATGCTCGACCGGCCTCCACACCCGAACGAGTCGAAACTGCCGTGAACACCCCCTCGCAGCCCGCGCCGGTTGTAGAGACGCCATTGCCCCTAAGGACAATGGAGCGGACAGGCCGTCTCCGCTAGCTGTGGCGATCGATGCCCAGTCGGCACAGGCAACCTCACTGCCCGGCCAATGGGTTGCGATCACCACAATCCAGCCTCAAGAAGCGCCAGCCGCCAAGCATCATGAGCTCACGCAGGCTTATTCTCGTTCTCGACGACGACATGAGCGTTCTGAGAGCCCTCGAGCGGCTTCTCAAGGCGCGCGAGTTCGACGTCGAGAGCTTCCACACGATCGACGGCTTCATGCAGCGTGCGAACCTGCGCGAGGCGGCTTGCCTCGTGCTCGATATCAACCTGAATGGATTTTCCGGCATCGAGCTGAAGCGCAAAATGCATCACCGCCCGGGATGACGACGTAACGCGCCGAGCGGCGCTCAGCGTCGGTTGCGCGGCCTATCTCTTGAAGCCATTTTCGTCGCGGGACCTGGTCGCGGCGATTGAGGCCGTGCAAGACGCCCGATAGCCGCTTCTCACAGTGCATTGTCCTCGCGGCCATTGCGCCTCGAAACAATAGCGCCAGCCTTCCGGCACAGTAGCCGCTTGCGGGCGGAGCTGATCGAGCGCTCGCCATCTTCGCGCTCGCACGGAATGCTGTTTGTCCACGCGGCGAGGCAACGCTATGCCAGCGGTAATCTCACTCGAAAAACCGCGCCGTTGCAGTTCTCGGCTTCGATCTGACCATTATGCATTGCGACGATGGTCCGGGCGATCGAAAGACCCATGCCCATTCCGTGCTTCTTTGTCGAAAAGAACGGGTCGAAGATCTTCCCCGCAGCCTCGGCGGAAAGGCCCGGCCCCGTGTCGGCGATTGAGATCGCGGCGAACTTCCGATCTTGCGCTGTCTCCACCATAACGGCTCGCTCGGCCAGCGTGGTGTCCGAAGCGGCATCCAAGGCATTCAGGATCAGATTGGAAAAGACCTGTTGCAACTGGATCGGATCGCCGTTGACCCAAAGGGGCGCTCCGGTCAGCCTGCTTCGCAATACCACGGCGCGCGATCTCGCCTCCGGCAACAGGAATTTGACGGTTTCGCCAATCTGATAGTTCAAGTCAAAGTCCTTGCGTTCGAAAGGAACCTTCGTCACATAGCTGCGCAACCGCCGGATGACCTCGGTGGCTCTGCTGTTATCACGACGTATGTCGCCGAAGATTTCCTTGACCCCTCTGAGGTCCGGAGATCGCCCTTTTAGCAAAATCTCGGCCGTCTCGACGTTGTTCAGGATTGCTCCGAGGGGCTGATTGATTTCGTGCGCGATCAGAAGCAAAGCGATCAGACCAGCCTGAAGCAAAATGACGCTGCATGCAGTCAGGATTTGCCAGCGGTAGGTTTCCCACATCGTGGGTGGTTTGAAGAGAACCGTGCTTTCAGGCGGAAGGTCGCTCTCTTTGATCCCCCACCGCTGCATTTGCCGCGAGTCGAATTTCGGCGATGCGTATTTCGTCGGAGGCGTTTTGATGTCGCCCGCCTTCTCGCCGTTGAGGATACGAACCGCGACAGCCGCTGCCACCGCGCTCCCTTCCTCCACCGAATGCATCGGACCGCCAACGGTGGTGTCCCCAAAAAAGTTGTCGAGGTACGAGAACACCGGCGCGTTCGCCGCAGCAGAAAGCCTGCTCAGCGCGGCGTTGGCCTCGTGAGCAACGCCTGCCGCGTCGACGTTCATCAAATGCCAGAAGATGGCGCTGTGAGGCGGAAGATTGGCTGCGTCCTTCAGAATCTCTTCGAACGACAGCTCGTTGTAGAATTTGAGTTCGACCCGCCCGGTCAGTGGCGCAGTTTCCCGCCGCAGCTCCCCCAGCCAGAATGTTTCATTGGGTGAAGCCCCATTCACGATTGCGATCGTCTTAGTGCGGGGCAAAACGCGCAGGATGTTCTCGAATGAGGCCGGGAAGTCGTGAGCGGGCGCCACAACGGTGTCATCCTGAGTCAATTTGTCGTATTGGACCCGGCGCGCCTCCACGGCCGTGAAGACCATCGGCGTTCCCGGAAAAATGCGGTGACGATACCGCTGGACGAAGTTGGCAGCCGGCGCGCCGATGGCGAGGATCAGGTCGGGGCGTTTTCCTGCATAGACTGCATGAAGGTAATCGACGAACGGGCCGTCTGATTTGTCGTCCGCCAGCCGGGCGTTCAAAAGCGAGTGGTCATGAAAATCGACCGGTCTTTGTGATCTCCGGGTTATTTCCGAGCGAATGATCTGCGCGTAGTCGGTCCATGGCTTGAAGCGAAGACCGAACGAATGCAGCATCAAGACCTGTTGGGACTCTCCCGCCGCCCGACTGCTCGTCGACGCCGCCAGAACCATCGTGGCGGCCAGCGAAACGGCAGCTGCCACCGCCAAGAGGCATCGCAACGATAGGGCGATTCGCCGGGAGCGCATTGCCGTCCTACCCCTGAGGCTCAGCTCCGTATGGAACATCATAACGGCTGAGCTGGCTGATTAACAGCGCGAACACCGTGCCATTCGAACGGCTGGCGACGCAACGAGCCGGATGTCCGGCTCGATCAAGCGCCCTGAGAGAAAGCCCTGTTGTTTGCAGTTCCTACGGGAGCGCGATGCCATGCTCTCCTCGAACTCTCTCAGGAGAAGCTGAATGAACCGCATTCTATCCGGCACCGGTTTCGCGCTGCTCGCGCTCGCCGCTCTCCCCATGAGCACTGGACCCGCTCAGGCCATCGTCTACTGCAAGACGGTGGGCGTTCCAAAAGGGTGCGTTGTGCGTCCGGTGGCGCCCGTGGCCCGCGCCGTTGCAAGTCCCGGGGTTGGTGCTCGCGGCGTTGGGGTGCGACCGGGCACGCCGATGAACCGCGGCGGGCCCGTCAATCGGGTCGGGAGGCGGTGAGAAATTGAAGCGCTCTCGTGCTGGTCGCCAGCGCCGCCCGCCAGCTAGCCCATGCTGAGACAGTTCCTGGTCGGCGGCACCGTCAGCCTGGGCAACATTGTCCTTCATGCGATTGCCACGACGCTTGTCGTGGCTTTGGTTCGCCGCGTTGCCAGTTGGGAGCGCCGGGAGTCCACCTTGTGGCTTGCCGCCGTCATGGTCCCAGCCGTCGCGGTTCTGCTAGTGGCCCATGTCGCCGAGGTGATGATATGGTCCGTGACTTATCTCATCGTGAATGCCGCTCCTCCTGAGAAGGACATCCTGTACTTCGCCTTTGTCAACTATACCACTCTCGGCTACGGCGACATCGTTCCCGTCGAGCGCTGGCGGCTGCTCGGCCCGATCACGGCCATGAACGGCATATTGCTGTTCGGCTGGTCGACCGCGGTCATCTTCGAAGTGTTGGATCGCGCAACTCACATGCACGACCGCCGCGGCAAATCCCAAGATCCCTGCTGACTGCCGGCCGGGCAAGACTCCCACCCTCGGCCCGGCAACAACCGCCTCGCGAGCCTGCCCGCCCGCAGGGTCGCCGTGAGGCGCGGCGCCCGCTCCTTTTCAACAGCGAGCGTCGCGCAGTCCTGGTCTCAGCAGGTGCAGCAACAGGTTGACCGGTAGCCGCCGTGGTACCCGTACGAGGCCGGATAATAGCCATAGGAAGCGGGGTACGAGCGGGAGTAATAGCCGTAAGAGGACGGGTAGTACCCATAGGACGTGGGGTAAGAGCCCGAGTGATAGCCGTAAGATGACGGATAGTAGCCGCCGTAGCCATAAGAGGGGTAACTGTACGCTGCCGCGCCGATCAACGCTCCAGCGGCCAACGCTCCACCGCCCCAGCCCCTGCCATAGTGACGGTACCCGCCTCCCCAGCCTCCTCGCCATCCGCCGGCCGGGCCCCGCCAAGCTGCGCCGCGCCATCCCCCGCCCCAATGCCCGCGATAGCCGCCGCCCAAAGCTCCCCGGTGACCGAAGCCGCCGCCACGCCAACCGCCTCTCCACTGCGCGGAAGCATCTTCGGGCAGGACGGTAAGACCGACCGCAAGTATGCCGGCCGCAAGCGTCAAAAACCTTTTCATGTTAGCCTCTCAGGTCTTTCACGCCGCATCTTGCGAGAAGCTACAGATTTAGCTGAGGCCCGTCTAGGCGGAACGAGAAAACCATCGAGGCTGCAGTGAGCTTTACTGGTTTGGTGCCGCCCTGGCGGGCCGTGCACGCAATGCAAGAAACCTCTCTGCCGGACGCGGCTTCAAGCAACCACCTGGATGGCCCGTTCTATCAAGCTTCGTCCACGGCATCGGTTGCCTACTCGTCAAATTGTGCATTGGCTCCGCGCGAGGTGGGCCTAATGAGAAAATTCGCTATCCAGGCCATCGGCAAGCTTCGGCCCGTGCTCCTCGCAACGCTCTTCGCCGTCGGGTCTAGCGTGGCGCCAAGCGCTCCGGCTGTGGCTGTCGAATTGGTTGATCCACACGCGGTGCTTGATCAAACAAGACGTGACCTGATCGAGTTCGACAAGCGCATGCAGCGGTACAAAGCGGAACAACGGAAGGAGGAGGCTCGACAGCAGCGGGAAGCAACCGAGCGCGAGAGGGCGGAAAAGGCGCAGCACTCGGCTCGCCGGAAACGCGAGATTGCCGAGCAGCAGACACGAGCGCGAGAAGAGAGGGAGCGAGAGGCGCAACGCCGCTTGCAAGAAGAGGCTGAGCGAGAGAGGGCGGAAAAGGCGCTGCAAGAGACTCAACGGCAACGCGACGCTTCCGAGGAACAGATGCGAGCGAGAGAAGTGGAGCAGCGAGAGGCGCGACATAAGGAGGAGGAGGCCGAGCGGGAGAAGGCGAAGATCGCGCTGGAAGAGGCTCACCGGAAACGCGAGGCTACCGAAAGAGAGCACCGAGCGAGAGAAGAGAAGGAGAGAGAGGTTCGGCCGAAGCAGCGCTATTCACTGCACGGCGAACTCTCCAATCGTGTCAGTCGCCGCTCAGCATGTCAGCAGCAGGCAGAAGCGAGAGGCCTCTCTGGCCGAATGGCAAGACGTTACACCCGGTTATGCTTTTCCGGGCTACCCATACCGAGTTCTTTAGGCAAGTGAAGGATGGTTGCAAGCTGCACGAAGGTTCGCTCGGGGCGATGCGAGCGATCTGCACCGATCCTAGCCCATCGGCAATTTGACTCGACAAGCCGCCCCCTTCGAGCCGTTTCGGTTATCGACCGCTATTTGACCGTTGTGCGTCTCGATGATTGTACGCACGATTGCGATCACGCCGTGCTCGCTGGACAGCATGGCCCCGGCGGGTGCGGTGGCCTTCCTGCCCCCGATGAGCTCAAGGAGGCTCGCGCCATGCCCCAACTCATCGGTCCGACTCCTCGCCGGCGCGAGGCAATTGGAGCTATGGATTGCTCTTGATACGTATCTACATCGGCGCCGACAGTGAGGACATATCGGAGTGGCAGAAGCCATGGCGCGAAAAGCCGCCGCTCCCAATACTGCTAGATTCGAGATTTCAGCCCAATACCCAAAACGAGCCTAACCGTTCTATGGCCGAATAAAGCGCAGCTCAATGCATCACGTCGCCGCCGCTGACGCTGATGCATTGGCCGGTGAGGTAGCTCGCGCGCTCGGAGAGGAGGAACGCGATGGTCTCGGCGACCTCCTCGGGCCGGCCGACGCGGCGCAGCGGGATGGCGGCGACGCGGCCGGGGAGCTTGTCGGCGTCGAGCTGGCCGAGCATGTCGGTCTCGGTCAGGCCCGGCGCGATGCAGTTGACGCGCACCGTGGGTGCGAGCGCTTCGGCGAAGCAGCGCGTAAGCGCGATTACGCCGGCCTTGGCGGCGGCATAGTCGATCTGGCGCGCCCGCGGGCGCAGCGCCGCGATCGAGCTCACGCAGACGATGCGGCCGAAGCTGCGCGCCAGCATCTCGTCTTTGACGGCGCGGATCGCGACGAACGGGCCGTCGAGGTTGACGCGCAGCGTCTCGCGCCAGGTCTCGAGCGTCAGCTCCTCATGCGACATCGCCTTGGTGGTGCCGGCATTGGCGACGAGAAGGCCGATCGGGCCGAGGCTCGCGCGGGCTTCCTCGACCGCGGCGCGGAAGGCCGGCTCATCGCCGACATCGGCCTTGACGAGCTCGCAGCGCCCGCCGCGCTCCTCGATCAGGCGTTTGCTCTTTCGCGCCGCCGCGTCGTCGCTGCGGTAGTTGAGCGCGATCGCGGCGCCGCCTGCGGCGAGGCGCAGGCAGGTCGCGCGTCCGATGCCGCGGCCGCCCCCGGTGACCAGCGCGACTTGTCCTGCGAACTCGGGCTCGTGCATCGGCTGCTCCGGGCTAGCGGAAGAGGCTCGGCAGGAAGAGCGAGATCTGCGGCACGTAGGTGACGAGCATCAGCGCGATGAAGAGCGGCAGATAGAACGGCACGATCGCACGCACGACCGCGTTGAGCGGCAGCTCCGCGACCTTCGCGACGGCAAAGAGAACCATGCCGACCGGAGGGGTGAGGAGGCCGATCATCAGGTTGAGGATCATGATGATGCCGAAATGGACTGGATCGACGCCGGCCGCGACCGCGGCCGGCAGCAGCATCGGCGTGAACACGGTGATGGCCGCGTTCGTCTCCATGAACAGGCCGACGACGAGGAGGAACAGGTTGAGCGCGAGCAGGATCGTGAAGGGATCGAGATCGAGGCCTCTGATCCCGGTGACGAGCGTCTGCGGGATCTGGGCGAAGACCAGGAACCAGGCATAGAGCGCCGCCGCCGCGACGATGATGAGCACGACGGCGGTGTCGCGCATGGTGAGCCGCACCATGTCGAAGAGCTGGCGCGCGTCGAGCTCGCGATAGACCAGCATGGTGATGACGATGGCGTAGACGGCCGCGACCGCGGCGGCCTCGGTCGGGGTGAACACGCCGGTCCACATGCCGCCGATGATGATCGCTGGCGCGAGCAGCGGCAGGAGCGCGCGGATGAAACTGCGCCAGAGCGCCTCCCAGCCCTGCCAGCGCTCGGTCGGCAGGTTGCGCCGCCGGGCCTGGATCGCGACGACGACCATCATCAGCCCGCCCATGAGGAGCCCGGGGAGGATGCCGGCGATGAGGAGCGCGGTCGCCGAGACGTTGGCGATGACGGCGTAGATGATGAGCGGGATCGAGGGCGGGATCACCGGCCCGATGGTCGCCGAGGCGGCGGTGACCGCGACCGAGAAGTCGTCCGGGTATTTCGACTGTCGCATGGCTCGGATCTCGATCTGGCCGATGCCCATGGCGTCGGCGACGGCCGAGCCGGACATGCCCGAGAAGATGATCGAGGCCGCGATGTTGACCTGGCCGAGCCCGCCGCGCCAATGCCCGACGAGGCGATGCGAGAAGTCGAAGATGCGGTCGGTGATGCCGCCGGTGTTCATGATCCGGCCGGCCAGGATGAAGAACGGGATCGCCAACAGCGGGAAGCTGTTGACGCCGTAGACCATGCGCTGCGCGATGATGGTGTAGGGGATCGCCCCGAAGCCGCGCTCGACCACGGTCACGATCAGCGTGGTGAGGCCGAGTGCGAAGGCAGCCGGGATTCCGACGACGAAGAGGACGACGAGCAGCCCGACGAAGATCGCGAGGATCATGGCGCCGCCTCGGACGGGCGGAGGAGCGCGAGGAGCTGCCGCACGAGGTCGGCGACGATGAGCGCGATCATCGCCGCGACCGCGACGCCGACACCGACATAGACGTAGCCCATCCGGAACCACTCCATGGTCGCCGTCTCGGTCTCCCAGGTCGCCTGCGCCATGAGCCAGCAGCCGATCCCGAACACCACCAGGAACCAGGTCACGAGGATGTCGGAGACTGCGGCCGCGATGGCGCGCCCGCGCACCCCAAGAACGTTGTCGAGCACGTCGACGCGGATGTGCTCGCGCAGCATCAGCACCACGACGCTGCCGAAATAGGTCGTGAACACGCACATCAGCCGCGCGAGCTCCTCGGTCCACATCAGGGAGATGTCGGTGAGGTAGCGCAAAAAAACCTGCAGAATCGACGATCCCAGCATGATCAGGAAGGCGGCGATCGCGATCGCCTCGAAGGCGATGAAGATCGCGCGCCGGAGCGGCGTGTCGGTCACGGGGCGCCTCTCGGGAAGGGGCGGCGGCGCGGGTGCGCCGCCAGCCGACAGGGTCAGTTCAGGTGCTTCGAGACCGCCTCGAGCACGCCAGGCGCCCAGGCCTTGGCAAGCTCGTCGATCGCCGGCCGGGCGGCCTTCACGAAGGCGGCGCGGTCGGGCTTCACCTCGCGCATCTTGTGCTTCGTCACGAGCTCCTGGCAGGTCTTGTCGATCTCGCCCTTGGTCAGGTCGTCTCCGAACTTCGCCGCCTCGACCGCCGAGTCGACCACGGCCTTGCGCAGCTCGGGTGTGAGCCCGTCGAGGAAGCGCTTGCTCACCGACCAGTGCCAGACCGCCGGCACATGCGCGGTGTAGACGAGGTATTGCTGCACCTCGTAGAGCTTCGCCTGGTTGATGTTGAAGCAGGGGTTCTCCTGCGCGTCGACGACGCCCATCTGCAGCGCGCTGAACACCTCGGGCCAAGCGACCGGCGTCGGCCGCGCGCCGACCGCGGTCCAGGCCCGCACCCAGGACGGGATCTCGGGCACGCGCAACTTCACGCCCCTGATGTCGTCGGGCGTGTTGACGGCCTTCTTGGCGCTGAGGTGCCGGTCGCCGCGGCGCATGAAGGCCACGACCTCGATCCCGACCTTGCCGCGGATCGCCTCCTTGGCCTTCTCGCCGATCGGGCTCGCCCAATACTCGTAGACCGCCTCGGCGCTCGGAAAGACGAAGGGCACCACGGTTGCGGCGTATTGCGGGGCGGCGAGGTTCGGCAGGAGGTCGCCGTTAAGCGTCATCGCGACCTGGTTGACGGTGAGCTGCTCGATGTTGTCGCGCTCGCCGCCGAGCACGGCGGACGGGAAGGTCTTGACCTGGATCCTGCCGCCGCTCCTCTGCTTCACGAGCTCGGCGAAGCGGTCGACGGACGCGAATTCCGGTCCCGGCGGCGAGGTGTGGAGCGCGAAGCCGAGCTCGATAGTCTGCGCGGCGGCAGGACCTGCGAGGCCGAGCGCGAGCGCGGCTGCGGCCAGAAGCGTTTTCCTCATTTGCGTTTCTCCCGTTGTCTTTGGTTGGATGCCCCTTCGCAGGGCTCGGGTGTCGTCTATCGAACCTTCTCCTTCGCCGTAAAGCGTTGCAGTAGTTCGCGCAGCGGCCGGCCGGGGGCGAGGCCGCCCTCCGCGGCCGGCCCGTTGACTCGACTGACCACGCCGTTCTCCCAGGCGTCTAAGGCGTCGCCGATACGCGCCGAATCATGCGACACGGCCGCTGCGGCGATGCCTTCGGGCTCGAGATTGGCGAGCGAGGCGACGCCCGCGTCCTTCTTGCCGCCGCCGGCGTCGTTGAACACGACCAGGGCCGGCGGATGCTTCGCGGCGAAGGCGCCCGAGATCGCGCCGCCATGCGAGCCGCAGACGACGATCGCGCCCGCGTCTCCGGGCCCGATGAGCGAGATGCTGTCCATGGCGATCACGCGCCGGCCGCTCAGGGTGGCGACGGTCTCGTTACGCATCGACGCGGCCGCCCAGCACCGCTCGGACCGCCTCGCGCAGCGGCCGGCCGGCGGCGAAGCCCGCCGCCCGCGCCCGCTCGTTGACGGCCGAGATGATCCCGCTCTCGAAGGTATCCGCGCTCGTCGAGATAGGGCAGCGCGGCGCGGCCGGCGTCGTCCTTGCCGCCGCCGGCGTCGTTGAAGAACACCGCCGCGACCGGCACGCGCGCCGCATATTCGCCCGAGCTCACGCCGCCATGCGAGCCGGCGACCACGACGTGCCCGGCGTCCTCGGGCGCGACATGCGCGATGGTGTCGACCATGACCACGCGCCCGCGCGGATGCTCTTCCAGCACGCGCCGGCGCATCTCGAACCCGGCCATCAAGCCTCGGCCGTTATGCCGGCGAGCTCCTGCATCAGGAGCGCGAGCGAGGAGTTGTCGAGCTCGCCGCGGCCGGTCGCGTCGAGGATGCCGTAGAGCTGCTGGATCAGCGCCGTCACCGGGAGCGGCGTGCCGCTCGCCGTGCCGGCCTCGAGCGCGATCTTGAGGTCCTTGCGCTGCAGCTGCACGCGGAAGCCGGCCTTGTAGTTTCCGTCGAGCACGCGCTGGCCGTGGAGGTCGAGCGCCTTGCTCTGGGCGAAGCCCCCGAGCAGCGCCTGGCGGATCCTGGCCGGATCGACGCCGTTCTTCTTCGCGAGCGTCATCGCCTCGGCGACCGCGTGGATGTTGATCGCGACCGCGACCTGGTTGCAGGCCTTGCAGACCTGCCCGGCCCCGGCTTCGCCGATATGGCTGATGGTCGTGCCCATGGCCGCCAGCACCGGGCGGCAGCGCTCGAGCACCTCCGCCTCGCCACCGACCATGATCGAGAGCGTGCCGGCTTCCGCCCCCTGGAAGCCGCCGCTGACAGGCGCGTCGAGCATGGGGACCCCGCGCGCGTTGAGATGCTCGGCGAAGCTCCGCGTCGCGATCGGCGAGATGGTGCTCATGTCAACGAGCACGCTGCCGCGACGCATCGCTTCGGCGAGCCCGCCCGGCCCGAGCAGCACCGCCTCGACGTCGGGTGTGTCGGGCAGCATGGTGACCACGATCCCGGCCTCGGCGACGCCCTCGAGGCTCTTGCCGTCGCGCGCCCCGGCCGCCACCGCCTCTCCGACCGCGGCCGTATTCAGGTCATGAACCATGAGGTCGAACCCGGCCTTGAGGAGGTTGCGGGCCATCGGGCGGCCCATCACGCCGAGCCCTACGAAACCAACGAGCTGTCCTGCCACTGACGATCCTGTCCTGAGGGGAGATGATCGATCGCGGGCTCGCAAGAGCCGCCGCGCAACCGAAATGGTCGAATGGGTAGGTTGCGACGTTGGCACGGATTTTCAAAGAGCGTCAACGCGCGTTGGGCATGCCTCAGGCGCCGTTGCAAGGCCGCAGCGCGGTCGCGATAAGGGGCGGTTTCGCCGGCCGCCGGAGGCATGGGCGGGCACTGCAAGAACAGTTCGGATGGGAGGACAGGCGTGCAGGGCAAGCTTCAGGATCGCGTCGCGATCGTCTACGGCGCGGGCTCGGTCGGTGAGGGCTGGGGGAACGGCAAGGCGAGCGCGGTGGCCTATGCCCGCGCCGGCGCCAAGGTCGTCTGCGTCGACATGAACGAGCCTGCGGCGCAGGCAACCGCCGAGATCATCAAGGGCGAAGGTGGCGAGGCGATTGCGGTCAGGGCGAACGTCACGGGCCTCGACGAGGTCCGCGCCGCGACCGACGCGGCCGTGAAGGCCTTCGGTCAGCTCGACATCCTCCACAACAACGTCGGCATCGTCAACATCTCGTCGCTCGCCGGCATCCGCTGGACCGGCTACAACTACTCGTCCTATTACGCGTCGAAGGCGGCGGTGATCAACTTCACCCGCGGGATCGCGATCGAGTATGCGGCGCGCGGCATCCGGGCGAACTCAATCCTGCCCGGCCTGATGGACACGCCGCACATCTATCAGCAGATCACGACCTTTTACGCGAGCGTCGAGGAGATGGTGCAGGCGCGCCACAAGCTCTCGCCCACCGGCCGGATGGGCACGGCCTGGGACGTCGCCAACGCCGCCGTGTTCCTTGCCTCCGACGACGCAGCCTACATCAACGGCGTCGAGCTGCCGGTCGACGGTGGGCTGCACGTCAAGGCGGGCGTCTGACTACCCCCAGTACCGCCCGACCCAGGTTCCCCAGCGGTAGACGCCGAGGTTCTCGACCAGGCCCGAGGCGACCGCCTGATCGACCCAGATCTTGATGGT
>JAQSWQ010000036.1 GCA_029266525.1 Microvirga sp. | reverse complement strand
GATCTCCATCGTGGTGGCTCCAAGCTCGTGCTGCGTGACAGCACCACCTTGGCGCTGCGACGCCGGGAGCGGGAGCCATCCACCCCATCTGCTTCTGGGGTGCTAACCGGCAAAGCGGACGCTGACCTTGGCACGCCGCTCGGCAGCGTCTGACCCTGAGCTGTCATTGACCGGACCGACATCCCGCAGCGCAGCAGTCTCCCAGCCCTTACTGACGTGTGCTATGCTTCCGGTCGGAAGCACGGAAGGCATCGGGCGTGAACCGGCGCGAGTTCATCAGGCTTGCCGGTGGCGGTGCGGCGGCGTGGCCGTTCGCAGCGCAGGCGCAGAACGGCGAGCGCGTGCGGCGCGTCGGCGTACTCGCGCATCTCGCTGGGACCGATCCGGAAATGCAAAAGCGCATTGCGCTGTTCCGCGAGGAGCTGGAAAGGCTTGGATGGTCGCAGGGCCGCAATGTCCATATCGACATCCGCTTTGCGCCGGCAGGTACTCAGGCGCGAATGCTCGCGCAAGAGTTGGTGAGTCTGAAACCCGATGTCATCCTCGGATATACGGTGGCGATTGTCGCCGCGCTGAAAGGTGAGAGCCAAACAATCCCGATTGTGTTCGTGGACGTCTCCGATCCAGTTGGCTCGGGGTTCATTGTGAGCCTGGCTCGGCCCGGCGGCAATCTCACGGGCTTCATGAGTTACGACGCGAGCATAGCCGGCAAGTGGCTGACTATGCTGAAGGAGATTTCACCTTCGCTGACGCGCGCCGCAGTCCTGGCCAACCCCAAGACGAGCAACTACGACTATTACCTGCGTCCGGCCGCGGCCCTGGCGTCCTCGCTTGGGATCGAGCTCTTGCCGCATCCCGTCGAAACCGCAACTGACATCGAACGATCTATCGATCTCTTCGCGCGTATTCCAAACGGTGGCTTGGTTGTCCCGCCTGATCCCACCCCCGCCGTCCATCGCAAAGTCATCTTCGCGTCGGCGGCCCGGCACCGTCTGCCGGCCGTATACTCGATGAGATATCAAGTCGTGGACGGCGGGCTCATGTCGTATGGAACCGACCGTGTCGAACAGATGCGGCCGGCCGCGTCTTATGTCGACCGCATCCTGCGTGGCGCCAACCCCCGCGATCTGCCGGTGCAGGCGCCTGTGAAGTTCGAAACGGTGGTGAATCTCAAGACTGCCAGGGCGCTCGGCTTCGAGGTGCCGCCGTCGCTCCTCGCGCGCGCCGACGAGGTGATCGAGTAGAGCGGTCTTTCTGCATCTGCTCACGGCAGCTCATGGCACGAGGCGGACCTATCGACCTACTTCTGCAATGTCCGCTTTTGGGGAGGCGAGATTCCCGCCATTGCGACCAGGATAGGTGCGATCTAGCCGTAAGCGGACCTTCTGCGAGGCGACGGCCGATGAGGAACAAGGTCCATTCGAACCGCTTCGGCCGGCGTATCGACTTCCCGTCCGGCCCTCCTTTTTCTCCGCCGCCGCGTCCGGCCAGTCGCGTACGCCACCGTACAGTCAGCCCCCGTTAACACACGTCAATTGAACGACGGTCTGGCGGCGCCATTTCACAAGCCTACTAGCCTGAGGCGGGGCGTGGTCCCAACCTGTCCCTCGGGCTCAGTGGATTACTCGCCGGGCCGGTCAGTCGCGTAGCTCCGGTCCGGCGAGCCCACCTCCAGAAGCGGTGACGCCTATGTTCGACGCCCCCTCGCCCGACCTCGAAAACGTCGATGATCACATCTCGGAACTGACAGGTCGCATTGCCGCGCAGCGGCAAGTCGTTGAGGGCTACAGGTCGAATGGATGGCCGACCGACGAGGGTGAGCGGTTGTTGGGAGCATTCCTGACCTCACTTGAGCAGGTGGCTATCCAGAGAACAGACGTTGTCGGACGCTTGCCCTGACACCGACCGTCCGTACAAAAGGTGTGGCCTCTCGAAGAAGCCCGTGAGTTTCTCGTCTAGAATGCTGGCACACACTTCGGCTAGAATGCTGGCACACACTTCGGCCCGCGATGTGTAGCGGCTTTCGTTGCGAACTGGACAGAGGTTCTGGCGATCAGCGCTGGAGGCGAGAGTCTGGCCGCGTGACCAGCGTTGAGTGCATTCCAACTGGAGGTCCCGCCCCGGACTCGAACCAGGGGTTCAGGTGATGCACAGCCTGCGGGTAGCCACTCCCCCACGGGCCATCTTCAGCGAAGCTTATGCAGCTCGCCTGTGCAACGTAAGTATGGAGGCTTGGTGAATTCCACGAACGTTAGTGCATTCCAAGCACAGCAGCAATGCGCTAAGGGTCAGTGCGTCAGATCTCATTGGGAGAGATTCACGGCCGTCGCGGCGACCGGCCCCACGCCCTTTGGAACTGGCACGTCGGACGCGCCGTAGTTCGCGTTCAGGACGAGGTTCGGCCCGGAGTATAGCTCCAACTGGCGCGCCACGATGATCGTGTAGGCGGATTGGTCTGCAACTGGCTTCTTGGCGTCGATGTAGAGAGTGCTGTTCGAGAGGTAGATCGTTCCAAGGAGTTTTCTGGCGTTGTCGCTATAGATGCGATGCTTGTCGATCTTGGTTGTGCGGTCGTCAAAGAAAAGCATTCCCGCCATCGGGCCTGTCTTCGGGGCCGAGAGGCTCACGGTCGAGTCGAAAGCGAAGTCGAAGGTGGATTTGTCGCCACGCAGGTAGAACCCAACATACTCGCCTTCGAGCGACGCTCCCTTGTCCACGACGAGCTTGCCGCCGTCGATGACGAACGTGCCCTGAGAGAGGTGGACCTTTGCTCCGTCCGTGATCTTAAGGCCGCCGCAGTAGACGCCCGGCGTGAGGGTTGCCGCCCCGCCCTTGATCTCGACCTTGTTGTAGTCGCAGCCGCCCGCGGGCGGAGGCGAGCGGTTCGCAAGCGGATCGCCCATCGGCGGACAATCGGTAACGGGAGCGGGGCTGAAGTTCGCCGCCTTCTTACCGACATAGCCGCCAGCCGAGCAGATGCGTTCGGCCTTCAGCAAAGCGTTGGCATCCGATTTGATGCCTTGGCTGTGCTTTGAGTTCGAGAACACGGAACAGTTCTCGGCGGTAAGTTTTGCATCCTTGTTCAGGCCGATGGTCTCCGGCTTCGATGTATCAAGGCCGATCACGCAGATGCGCGCGGAACCGGAGAGGCTCGCGGCTGATCGGACGCCGACCTCGGTTGAGGGCAGGCTCATGACCTTTCCCATGAGGCTTGGTACGGTCTCGCTGATCTCCACTTGCACGCCCATGCGCTTGTTCAGCACCTTTGGGCTCACTGTAGCGCTCGCGCCCTCTCGCCTGCCGTTTGCGAGTGCATCCAACGCCGCGCTCCGGGAAATCGTGATCACCCGCGCGTCGTCCGCATTGGCGAGCATCAGTTCGCGAGCACCGGCGAGAGCCGCCCCGTCAGCAGCCTTCTGAATCTGAGCACGGCGCGCAACAAGGTGGCCGTACTCAAGGGCTGCGCTCCCAGACAGGAGCAGGACCGGAAGCGCGAAGCCTAGCACGACGGCAACGCCGCCGCGCTGGTCTCCCTTGAAGCTCACGATTGGAGCAAAGCTCAACCTTGGACGCCCTCAAACGTAACCAAACGCTGCACAATCATGCCGAGCAGTCCCTAACGCACAGTCAACAGCGCGGGAGGTAGTCTGATGGTAAACAGATCGTTCTGCGGGCGCAGGACGCCGCACGGCAGCATCTTCTGCATTTTTTAGCTTTTTTGTCTCAATCTTCGGGGTAGACTGACGGGAGCAGAGTATGGACGTTCGCTCTACCTGGGAAATGCTTTGGCGCTTTCATCGCAACGAGAGCGGCAACGTCGCCATGATGTTTGGCCTCGCGTTGATTCCCCTCCTCGGCCTCGCAGGTGTCGCTATCGACTACTCGAATGCGACGCGAACTCAGGTCGACATGCAAAGTGCTCTTGATGGTGCTGCTCTTGCTGGTGTTTCACACCTGAAGAAACCCGATGCGGAGCTTAAGGAGGTTGTCGGCAAGTACCTCAATGCCAATCTGCCGAGTTCGCTTCGTGGCAAACCCTTCGAGATCGAGGTGCGCGACAACCGTAGCGTCCTCCTCGTCCGGATGACGGCAGAGGTGAAGAGCAACTTCACCCAAGTGATCGGAAGTCCCTCGATGACGCTGCGCTCCACAGCCGAGGCGCGCCGGTCCACCGATAACGCCGAGATCGTGCTCGCGCTCGACACGACCGGCACGATGCGGCCTCACATCCCAGCCCTGCGGGAAGCCGCCAAAGACCTGATCAAGGCGGTCTATGAAAAGGCGGGTGACCAGGACAGTGTGAAGATAGCGCTCGTGCCCTACGTCACCGCGGTTAACATCGGCTCCCACCCGAGTCGGATGGATTGGATGGATGTCGCTGGCGACGCCAAGTTCCACGGCGAGAACTTCGAGAAGGTGAGGTTCTACGACAAGCGATGCGATCCCCCGCCGCCACCGGTCGTCGCGATGCCGAAGCCGAAGCCCACCCCGACGCCGACACCGCCCAAGCCTTCCGAGCCGAAGCCGCCGGCGCCGCCAAAGCCGAAGCCCCCCGCGCCGCCACCCTCGCCTGATCTTGGTTCGGCGGAAGAACTCTTACCCAAGTCTAAGTTTGCGGCTCACGGCAAGGCGCTTCAGCAGGCAGCCTTGGAAGCTGCACGTATGGGGCTGGATGTTCTCCTCCACGCCATACGCCCGTCGCCGGCACAAGCTGGTCCTCGCTCTTGGCCGTACGGCGAAGTAGACAGCCCTCCTGATTGCACAAAGGAACTTCGCACCCCTGCGAAGGTCA
The DNA here is from genome assembly GCA_029266525.1 of Microvirga sp. Taxonomy (GTDB): domain Bacteria; phylum Pseudomonadota; class Alphaproteobacteria; order Rhizobiales; family Beijerinckiaceae; genus JAJKJG01. The sequence continues at coordinate 29,278 of JAQSWQ010000036.1, read as the reverse complement.
ATCATTTCGACTTGTTCGCCGCTGCCGAGGTGCCCTGGAAAGGGTGCGTCGAGGCACGTCCTTACCCGTACGACGTGACCGACGAGAAGCCCGTGGTCGGCACGCCCGACACGCTCTTCGTGCCATACTTCTGGCCGGACGAGCCGGAAAGCAGCGCTCCGAACATCAGGAACACCTACTTGATCGACAACGCCACCATGCCGGGGTGGGTGAAGAACAACACTGATGGCGCCCTCAAGCAGGCGTGGGTCTGGAAGTACAACAAAGGACCGAAGCCGAAGACCGATGACGTGTCGTTCCTGACTATCGGACCCAACGCCGCGTGCCCCGATCCCGTTGTACCTCTGACCAGCAACCGGGCGAAGCTTACGGGGGCACTCGACAGCCTGCGTGCCTATGCTGCCTCGGGTACGAACATCGGAGAGGGTCTCGCTTGGGCATGGCGGCTCGTCTCTCCCGGCGAACCATTCACGGAGGGCGCTCCCTACGGGCCAACCAATAAGAAGTACATCGTCCTGATGACCGACGGCTTCAATGAGGTGGTGCCGCAGTCGGTGTCCTGGAACAAATCGGACTACACGTCAGTCGGATATGCTGCCAAAGCCCGCCTCGGGACGACCGATCTCCCTTCCATGACCAAGGTGCTGGACAAGCGCATGGCCGAGGTCTGTACCAACATCAAAGCCCAAGGCATTCAGATATTCACGGTGCTGTACGATCCCGTGGGTCGCAATGCGAGTTCAGACGTGGAGAACCTGCTCCGCAACTGCTCGACCTCACCGAAGACTCACGCCTACAAGGCTTCGTCACAAGCCGATCTGGTCAGCGCATTCAAGCTGATCGCTGGCGAAATCTCTGCACTCAGGCTATCGCGGTGAGAGGTCAGCGTGAGGATGATCAGTTGGACGCAACGCAACGGCCAAAAGACCGTCCAAGGTGGCGACGGCCAGATGAAGAAAGCGACGACAGCCATGAAGCGCGACGCCTGTAATTCGGCGCCGATGCGAGCGGAAGCCGATCGCCGTCCGCGCCCTTACTCCGCCGCGTCCCGCCCGGCAGCCCCAAACCGCCGCTCGATATAGCCCTGCACGATCGCCTGGAAGTCCTGCACCAGCGTCGGGCCGTGCAGCGTCATCGCCTTGCGGCCGTCGATGAACACCGGGGCGGTCGGCTGCTCGCCGGTGCCGGGGAGCGAGATGCCGATGTCGGCGTGCTTCGATTCGCCCGGCCCGTTGACGATGCAGCCCATGACCGCGACGTTGAGGCCCTCGACGCCCGGATAGGTGCGGCGCCACTCGGGCATCGAGGCGGCGATCCAGTCCTGGATGTCGCGGGCAAGCTCCTGGAACACCGTCGAGGTGGTGCGGCCGCAGCCCGGGCAGGCGGCGACGAGCGGCACGAAGCTGCGGAAGCCCATGGTCTGCAGGAGTTCCTGCGCCGCCTTGACCTCGAGAGTGCGGTCGCCGCCGGGCTCGGGGGTGAGCGAGTAGCGGATGGTGTCCCCGATGCCGTCCTGCAGGAGGATGCCGATCGCCGCCGAGGAGGCGACGATGCCCTTCGAGCCCATGCCGGCCTCGGTCAGGCCGAGATGGAGGGCGTAATCGGAGCGCCGGGCGAGCTCGCGGTAGACCGCGATGAGGTCCTGCACCGCCGAGACCTTGGCCGAGAGGATGATGCGGTCGCGGGGAAGCCCGATCTCCTCCGCGCGCCCGGCCGAGAGGAGGGCCGAGCGCACCATCGCCTCGCGGGTGACCGCCCGCGCCTCGAGCGGGCTTTCGCTCCTGGCGTTCTCGTCCATGAGGCGGGTCAGCAGCTCCTGGTCGAGCGAGCCCCAATTCGCGCCGATGCGCACCGCCTTGCGGTGGCGGGTCGCCGTCTCGACGATTAAGCCGAACTGGCGGTCCTTCTTGTCCTTGAAGCCGACGTTGCCGGGGTTGATGCGGTACTTGTCGAGCGCCTCGGCGCAGGCCGGGTGGTCGGCGAGCAGCTTGTGGCCGATGTAGTGGAAGTCGCCGACGAGCGGGACATCGACGCCGGCGCGGTCGAGCCGCTCGCGGATCTTCGGCACCGCGGCCGCCGCCTCGTTGCGGTCGACCGTGATGCGCACGATCTCCGAGCCGGCCCGCGCGAGCGCCGCGACCTGCGCGACGGTCGCGTCGACATCGGCGGTGTCGGTGTTGGTCATCGACTGGACGACGACCGGCGCAGCCCCGCCGACCGTCACGGAACCGACCCGAACCGCTACGGTGCGGCGGCGCGGCAGCGGCCCGGCTCCGTCCTGGACGAGCGTCACGGCGTTCATGCGCCCGCTCCGGCGGGCTCGCCGCAATGGCCGCAGCGCCCGGAAATCTCCAGCACCTGCAGATGCGGCTCGAAGCCCTCGGTCTTGAGGAGGCCCGAAAGGGCGCGCGCGAGCCCCGGCGAGGAGAGCTCGTCGACGCCGCCGCAGCTCTCGCAGATCAGGAAGGCGACGAGCTCGTCTGGTCCATGGCGGTGCGGACAGGCCACGAAGGCGTTGCGGCTGGCGAGCCGGTGGACGAGGCCCTCGCCCATCAGGAACTCGAGCGCGCGATAGATGGTGATCGGCGCGAGCTTCCTGTGGCCCTTCCCGGCGAGGTCCGCCGCGATGTCGTAGGCGCCAAGCGGGCGGTGGGTGGCATAGAGCGTGCCGAGCACGTCGCGCCGGATCGGCGTGAGCCGCACGCCCCGCGCGCTGCATCGTGCGTCGGCCTCGGCCAGCGCCTCGGGCGCGCGCGCCGAGCGGTCGGCCGCATGGGCGCAGGCGCCATGGTGATGACCGCTTTCATGCGGCTTGTCGCGATGAAGGTTCATGGGGGTGCTTCGCTGCCCCGCAGATAGCACCTCGGCGGGCTTACCCCAAGCCGGCGCGGCCGCAGGGCCGACCGTCGCCGAAGGGCCACACTCGGCGCAAGTTTGGCGGCGCTGGTTGCGCAGGCGCGGCAAACCTGCCTTCCCTCGCGCTCAAGAGGACGGAATCGGAGCCGAAGATGCGGATCGGGCTCGCGCTCACCTTATGCTCTCTGATCGCGCTCGGGGGGTGTCAGTCCGCGCGCTTCGGTGGGCCGGGGCCAGTCGCGAGCGGCGGGCCGGTCTACACCGCACCGCAGGTGCTCGAGCCGACCGTCGCGGCGCCTTCGGGCGTCGTCTCCTCGGAGCCGCTGCCGCCCCCGCCCGGCGCCGGGCCGACCGTCGCCGACGTCCCGGTGATGCCGTCCTACCCGGCGCCGGTCGAGCCGCTCCCGACTGCGCCCTCGCAGCCGCAGCAGATTGCCTCCGTTGCGCCGACGAGCCGCTCATCGGTGGTCGGCGCCTGGACGGCCCGCGAGGCCGCCGGCAGCTGCCGGGTCCAGCTTTCGTCCTCGCCGGCTCTCGACCTCTACCGGGCCTCCACGAGCGGCTGCGCCAATCGCGATCTCGGCCGCGTCAACGCCTGGGATTTCCGCGACGGCGAGGTCTATCTCTACCAGCCCGGAGGCGCCGTCGCGGCCCGGCTCCGGCCAGCGGGCGGGGCGATGGAAGGCGTGCTCGCGAAATCGGGCGCGCCGCTGTCGCTCAGCCGCTGATCCGGCCGGCTTGGGCTGGCGGGCGCGCCGATCAGGCCGGCGGCGAAGTCGAAGCCCATCTCGGCCCATTCCTGGAAGACCGACAGAGGCGTAGCCAGCCCCGCGTCGACCTTTCCATGCGCCTCTTCATGCTCGAAGACGAGGCGGGCGCCGTGCCGGCGGGCCAGAACCTGCATGGCGCGATTGTGCGGCAGGCAGCGCACGTGGAGCTTGCGGATGCCGCGGTTCCGGGCGAGCAGGATAAGCCGCCTGAACAACGCGGTTCCGATGCCGCGCAGCCGATAGGGCGTCTCGACGCTGAAGGCTGCCTCGCCTTCGTCGCAATAGGGGTGGGCGAAGGGACAGAGTTCGGCTACCCCGCGCACCTCCCCACCGACCACATAGGCCAGCGTGATACGGTCTTCGCGGAAGGCCTGCTCGGCGTAGCGCTCGAGAAAGGCGTCCGCGACCGCGCCGGAGAAGCGGTCGCGCCGCGTTTGCGGATCGAGCCGAAGGAGATGCTCGCGATAATCATCGAGATCGGCGCGCCACAGGAGACGGATCGATCCGCGCCGAGAATCTTGGTCCATGTCGTCCCCGCTTCTTCATTGATCGAAGCCTCCGGAGCGTCGCCTCCCCGCCGCCACGGCACTGTGCGCCGCAGCATTTATTGATGAAGCCGCTCGCAACCGGTTCGTTCACCCGTGCGGCGGCATGGCGCGCATGCGCCGAGGTTCTAAGCTCCGGCGATTGCGCTCGCGAGACGGCACGGCTAAGCGCCTCGCGCATGGACGCCCCGCGCCCCGCCTCGCTCGCCGACGGTCCTGTTTCTGCCCGTTACAAAGCCCTTGCCGCCAAGGGAACAATCGAGCGCGATCCGGCCCAGGCCGCGACGGTCGCGAAGCTCGACCGGCTCGCCGCAGCGCTCGAGCAGCATCGGCTGGCCAGGAAATCGAGCGCGCTCGGTTGGCTCTTCGGCCAGCGCTCCCCTGTCGAGAGCCCGCGCGGTCTCTACATCTGGGGCGCTGTCGGACGCGGCAAGACCATGCTGATGGACCTCTTCTACGAGGCCGCGCTGCCCACCTCGAAGCGACGCACCCATTTCCACATGTTCATGGCGGATGTGCACGAGCGCATCCACTCCCATCGGCAGAAGCTGAAACGCGGCGAGGTCCGCGGCGACGATCCGATCGCGCCGGTCGCGGCGGAGCTTGCCGAGGAGGCGAAGCTTCTCTGCTTCGACGAGTTCGCGGTCAACGACATCGCCGACGCGATGATCCTCGGGCGCCTGTTCAAGGCGCTGTTCGAGCACGGAGTGGTCGTCGTTTCGACCTCGAACCTCGCCCCCGACGACCAGTACCGAGATGGCCTCAACCGCACGCTGTTCCTGCCCTTCATCGCCCTGCTCAAGGAGCGCATGGAGGTGGTGCGCCTGGAGGCTCGCACCGACTACCGGCTCGAAAAGATCGGCGACAGCCCGGTCTATTACGTCCCGGCCGATGATGCGGCGGACCGCGCCATGGATTCGATGTTTGCGCGCCTCACCGGAGGGGTCGAGGCGCGCTTCGTGCGGATCATGGTGCACGGCCATCCGGTCGACGTGCCGGCCCAGGCGATGGGCGTGGCGCGGCTTGCTTATGAGAATCTTTGCCGCCGCCCCCTGGGTGCGGCCGACTACCTTGCGCTTGCCCGCTCCTATCACACCATCCTGCTCGACAGGGTGCCGGTGATCCCCTCCGAGCGCCGCGACGAGGCGAAACGTTTCATCACCCTCATCGACGTGCTCTACGAACGGCGCGTGAAGCTCATCGTCTCCGCCGACGCCGAGCCAGCCAAGCTCTACCGCGCCGGGACCGGCAAGGAGGCCTTCGAGTTCGCCCGCACGGTGTCGCGCCTTGCCGAGATGCGCTCCCGCGAATACCTCGCCCTGCCTCGCGGCCGCGGCGGGGAGGTCACGGGGAATACCACCGGCATCGTCGAGACCTGACCGTACGCTCCGCCTTATTGCCAAGGCTTCGCTGCACCGCAGCGGCTTGAAGCGCAGCCGTTCTTGGGGCTAAAGAGGCGCGCATTCGCGGGGCTCACCCGCCTGCTCCCCAGGGAACCGATCGCACCATGGCCCGCAGCAAGATCGCGCTCATCGGCGCCGGACAGATCGGCGGCACGCTCGCCCACCTCGTCGGGCTGAAGGAACTCGGCGACGTCGTGCTCTTCGACATCATGGAAGGCATTCCGCAGGGCAAGGGCCTCGACATCGCCGAAGCCGGACCGGTCGAGGGCTACGACGCGAAATATGTCGGTGCGAACGACTATGCCGCCATCCAGGGCGCCGATGTGGTCATCGTGACCGCCGGCGTGCCGCGAAAGCCCGGCATGAGCCGCGACGACCTCCTCGGCATCAACCTCAAGGTGATGGAGGCGGTGGGCAAGGGCATCAGCCAACACGCGCCGGACGCCTTCGTGATCTGCATCACGAACCCGCTCGACGCGATGGTCTGGGCGCTGCAGAAATTCTCGGGGCTGAAGCCGAATAAGATCGTCGGCATGGCCGGCGTGCTCGATTCAGCCCGCTTCCGTCACTTCCTCGCCGAGGCCTTCGGCGTGTCGGTCGAGGATGTGACCGCCTTCGTGCTTGGCGGTCACGGCGACGACATGGTGCCGCTCGTCCGCTACTCGACCGTCGCCGGCATCCCGCTGCCCGACCTCGTCAAGATGCGATGGACCACGCAGGAGAAGCTCGACGCGATGGTCGAGCGCACCCGAAAGGGCGGCGGCGAGATCGTGAATCTGCTCAAGACCGGCTCCGCCTTCTACGCGCCGGCGGCATCCGCCATCGCGATGGCCGAGAGCTATCTCAAGGACAAGAAGCGGGTGCTGCCCTGCGCCGCCTATCTCAGCGGCCAATACGGCGTCGACGGGCTCTTCATCGGCGTGCCGATCGTGATCGGCGCGTCGGGCGTCGAGCGCATCGTCGAGGTCGAGTTCTCGGGCGAGGAGAAGGCGATGTTCGAGAAGTCCGTCGCCTCGGTGCGCGGCCTCGTCGAGGCGTGCAAGGGGATCACTCCGGCGCTGGCTTGAAGGGCGTCATCCTCGGCCGGAGCCGCGCAGCGGCGGAGAGCCGAGAACCTCGGGATTTTAAGGCGCCCCATCGGCACAAGGTCCTCGGGTCGTCACTTTCGCGCCGCCCGAGGATGACGAGGAACGGAACAGATGAACATTCACGAATACCAGGCCAAGGCCGTCTTGCGGGAGTTCGGGGTGCCGGTCTCGCGGGGCAAGGCGATCCTGTCGGCCGGCGATGCGGAAGCCGCCGCAAAGGAGCTCGGCGGACCGGTCTGGGTGGTGAAGTCGCAGATCCATGCCGGTGGGCGCGGCAAGGGCCGGTTCAAGGAACCGGAAGCGGGCGAGAAGGGCGGCGTCCGCGTCGCGAAGTCGCTCGACGAGGTCAAGGCCTTCGTCGACCAGATGCTCGGCAGGACGCTGGTCACGCTGCAGACGGGGGCGGCCGGCAAGCAGGTGAACCGGCTTTACCTCGAGGAAGGCGCCGACATCGCCTCCGAGTTCTACCTGTCCGCGCTCGTCGACCGTGTCACGAGCCGCATCGCCTTCGTGGTGTCCACCGAGGGCGGCATGGACATCGAGAAGGTGGCCCACGATACGCCGGAGAAGATCGTCACCTTCTCGATCGACCCCGCGACCGGGATCATGCCGCATCACGGCCGCACGGTCGCGAAGGCGCTCGGGCTATCGGGCGATCTTGCCAAGCAGACCTCCGACCTGATCGGGAAGCTCTACCGGGCCTTTATCGAAAAGGACATGAGCCTCCTCGAGATCAACCCGCTGATCGTGACGAAGGACAACCGTCTCGTCTGTCTCGACGCCAAAATCTCCTTCGACTCGAACGCCCTCTACCGGCATCCCGACATCCTCGCGCTGCGCGACGAGACCGAGGAGGACAAGAAGGAGATCGAAGCCTCGAAATACGACCTCAACTACATCGCGCTCGACGGCTCGATCGGCTGCATGGTCAACGGCGCCGGACTCGCCATGGCGACCATGGACATCATCAAGCTCTACGGCATGGAGCCGGCGAACTTCCTCGACGTCGGCGGTGGGGCGTCGAAGGAGAAGGTCACGGCGGCCTTCAAGATCATCACCGCCGATCCGAAGGTGCGCGGTATCCTGGTCAACATCTTCGGCGGCATCATGAAATGCGACGTGATCGCGGCGGGCGTTGTCGACGCCGTGAGGGAGGTCGGGCTGCAGGTGCCGCTCGTGGTGCGGCTCGAGGGCACCAACGTCGAGCAGGGCAAGCGGATCATCAACGAGTCGGGGCTGAACGTCGTCTCGGCCAACGATCTCGACGACGCCGCGCAGAAGATCGTGAGCGCGGTGAAGGGGGCGACGTAAGTTGCTTGCGCAGGAACACAGCTACACATAACTGTGTGACTGTGGAGCGACATCATGAAGAACCTCACCTTGGCTGTCCACGATGACTTTCTGGACCGGGTCCGGGTGATCGCCGCCGAGCGGAAGACCACCGTCAACGGGCTCGTGCGCGAGTACCTCGGGAAACTAGCGAACGAGGAGGCCCGTCTTGCGGACACGCGCAAGCGCCTGAGGGAGCTGATGGATAACTCGACGGCTGAGCTGGGGCCCGATTATGTCTGGGATCGCGGGGAAATCTACGCCGATCGAATGTTTCCTCGACACGAACATCGTGATCTACGCGGCGGCCGGAAAAGGCATGAGCCGGCAAAGCACGAGATCGCGCGCCACATCATTCCTGGCACCCGCTTTTGCCTATCGGGACAGGTGCTCGCGGAGTTCTACGTCAATGTCACGACGAAACCGCGCATCCGTCTCACGCTTCCCGAAATCGACGAATGGCTGGACCTGCTGGACCGCTATCCTGTCGCAGCGGTCGACGCCGCGCTCGTACGACGCGGCGTCTTTTTCGCTCAACGCTCCAAGCTTGACTATTTCGACGCGGCGCTCATTGCGGCCGCCGAGCGCCTCGGCGCGCCCATCCTCTACACCGAAGACCTCAATCACAACCAGCTTTACGGCTCCGTGCGGGTCATGAACCCCTTCCGACCGAACTAGCAGGCGCGCATGTCCATTCTCATCGACAAGGGTACGAAGGTCATCTGCCAGGGCTTCACCGGCAAGAACGGCACCTTCCACTCCGAGCAGGCGATTGCCTACGGCACGCGCATGGTCGGGGGCACCTCGCCGGGCAAGGGCGGCTCCTATCACCTCAACTTGCCCGTCTTCGACACGGTGCGGGAGGCCAAGGAGACGACCGGGGCCGAGGCTTCGGTCATCTACGTGCCGCCGGCGGGTGCGGCGGATGCGATCTGCGAGGCGGTCGATGCCGAGATCCCGCTCATCGTCTGCATCACCGAGGGCATCCCCGTGACGGACATGCTCAAGGTCAAGCGCTCGCTCTCGGGCTCGCAATCGCGCCTCATCGGCCCGAACTGCCCCGGGGTCATGACGGCTGGCGAGTGCAAGATCGGCATCATGCCGGGCAACATCTTCAAGCCGGGGAAGGTCGGCATCGTGTCCCGCTCCGGCACGCTGACCTACGAGGCGGTGTTCCAGACGACGAACGAAGGCCTCGGCCAGACGACCGCCGTCGGGATCGGCGGCGATCCGGTCAAGGGCACGGAGTTCATTGACGTGCTCGAGATGTTCCTCGCCGACGACAAGACCGAGTCGATTGTCATGATCGGCGAGATCGGCGGCTCGGCCGAAGAGGACGCCGCGCAATTCGTCGCCGACGAGGCGAAGCGGGGCCGCAGGAAGCCGATGGTCGGCTTCATCGCCGGCCGCACTGCCCCTCCCGGCCGCCGCATGGGCCATGCTGGCGCCATCATCTCGGGCGGCAAGGGCGGGGCCGAGGACAAGATCGCGGCCATGGAGGCCGCCGGCATCAAGGTCTCCCCCTCGCCGGCGCGCCTTGGAAAGACCTTGGTTGAGGTGCTGAGGGGCTCCTAGGACGGAGGTGCTTGTCGAGAGCCTTATTGACACCCGTGTCACGCTCGGCACGCGAGGCGGCCCGAGGTTCAGCCGATCGAAGTCGACGCGATGTAGTCCCCGACCCCAGAACCCCAATATAGCGGTTTCGGTGGCCAAGGGCTTCCGAAGCTGAACCAGGGCAAACCATGGCACGCCAGGACGCGAACGAGACCTTCCTTCGAACTTCCTTCCTTTACGGCGGCAACGCCGCCTATATCGAGGAGCTCCAAGCCCGCTACGAGAAGGATCCGAACTCGGTCGACGCCGAGTGGCGCGCCTTCTTCGCCGCGCTGAAGGACGAGAGCGCGCTCATCGAGAAGAACGCGCGCGGCGCATCCTGGAGAACGCCGAACTGGCCGATCCCGGTCAACGGCGAACTCGTCTCGGCCCTCGACGGCAATTGGGCCGAGATCGAGCGTGCGGTCGGCGACAAGATCAAGGCGAAGGCTCAAGGCAACGGCATCGAGGTCAACCAGGCCGAGACCCTGCAGGCGACCCGCGACTCGGTGCGCGCGCTGATGCTCATCCGCGCCTATCGCGTGCGCGGCCATTTGCACGCCGATCTCGACCCGCTGAATTTCGAGCCCCGCCACAACGACGAGGAGCTCCATCCCTCGCATTACGGCTTCACCGAAGTCGACTGGGACCGCCCGATCTTCCTCGACCACGTGCTCGGTCTGGAGTTCGCGACGATCCGCGAGATCGTCGGCATTCTCGAGAGGACCTACTGCCAGACGCTCGGCGTCGAGTTCATGCACATCTCGGACCCAACCGAGAAGGCCTGGCTCCAGGAGCGCATCGAAGGGCCTGACAAGGAAATCACCTTCACCCGCGAGGGCAAGCGGGCGATCCTCAACAAGCTTGTCGAGGCTGAAGGCTTCGAGAAGTTCCTCGACCTCAAATACACCGGCACCAAGCGATTCGGCCTCGACGGCGGCGAGTCGCTGATCCCGGCGCTCGAGCAGATCATCAAGCGCGGCGGCAATCTCGGCGTGAAGGAGATCGTGCTCGGCATGGCCCACAGGGGCCGGCTCAACGTGCTTACCCAAGTCATGGGCAAGCCGCACCGGGCCCTGTTCCACGAGTTCACCGGCGGCTCCTTCGCGCCAGACGAGGTCGAGGGCTCCGGCGATGTGAAGTACCACCTTGGGGCCTCCTCGGACCGCATTTTCGACGGCAACACCGTCCACCTGTCGCTGACCGCCAACCCCTCTCATCTCGAGATCGTCGATCCCGTGGTGCTGGGGAAGGTTCGGGCAAAGCAGGACCAGCATGGCGACCCGCCCGAGCGGCGCACGTCCGTCATGCCGCTGATCATCCACGGCGACGCGGCGTTCGCGGGTCAGGGGGTTGTCGCGGAATGCTTGGGGCTGTCAGGCCTCAAAGGCCACCGCACCGGCGGCTCGGTGCATTTCATCGTCAACAACCAGATCGGCTTCACGACCAATCCGCGCTTCTCGCGCTCGTCGCCCTATCCGTCGGACGTCGCGAAGATGGTCGAGGCGCCGATCTTCCACTGCAACGGGGACGACCCCGAGGCGGTGGTGTTCGCGGCGAAGGTCGCGACCGAGTACCGGCAGCGCTTCCAGAAGCCCGTCGTCATCGACATGTTCTGCTACCGCCGCTTCGGCCACAACGAAGGCGATGAGCCCGCCTTCACGCAGCCCAAGATGTACCGGCTGATCCGCCAGCATCCGTCGACGCTGGAGATCTACGCCAAGAAGCTCGTGTCCGAAGGCGCCGTTACCAACGGCGAGCTCGAAGACATGAAGGGCGCCTTCCGGGCCAAGCTCGATGGCGAGTTCGAGATCGTCCAGAGCTACAAGCCGAACAAGGCCGACTGGCTTGACGGCAAATGGGCGGGGCTCAAGGCGGCGCGCGAGGACGCCGACGAGGCCCGCCGGGGGAAGACCGCGATCCCCGCCGACACCCTCGCTGAGATCGGCAAGCGCATCACCGAGGCGCCGGGCGGGTTCAATCTCCACCGCACCATCCGCCGCTTCCTCGACAACCGGAAGAAGGCGATCGAGACGGGCGAGAACATCGACTGGGCGACCGCCGAGTCGCTCGCCTTCGGCTCGCTCCTGCTCGAGGGCCATCGCGTGCGCCTGTCCGGCCAGGACGTCGAACGCGGCACCTTCTCGCAGCGCCACGCGGTGCTGATCGACCAGGAGAGCGAGGAGCGCTACACGCCGCTCAATCATATCCGCGAGGAGCAAGCCCGGTTCGAGGTCATCAACTCGATGCTCTCCGAGGAAGCGGTTCTCGGCTTCGAATATGGCTACACGCTCTCCGAGCCGAACGCGCTGGTGCTCTGGGAGGCGCAGTTCGGCGATTTCGCCAACGGCGCGCAGGTCGTGTTCGACCAGTTCATCTCGTCGGGCGAGCGCAAATGGCTGCGCATGTCGGCGCTCGTGTGCCTTTTGCCGCACGGCTACGAGGGGCAGGGCCCCGAGCACTCGTCAGCCCGGCTCGAGCGGTTCCTGCAGATGTGCGCCGAGGACAACATGCAGGTCGCGAACTGCACCACGCCGGCGAACTATTTCCACATCCTGCGACGGCAGCTGAAGCGCGAGTTCCGTAAGCCGCTCATCCTGATGACGCCGAAATCGCTCCTGCGGCACAAGCGGGCGGTATCGCGCCTTTCTGAGCTTGCCGACGGCTCGACCTTCCACCGGGTGCTCTGGGACGACGCCCAGTCGGGCGCGGCAAACGTGAAGCTCGTCGCCGACGACAAGGTCCGCCGCGTCGTCCTGTGCTCGGGCAAGGTCTATTACGACCTCTTCGAGGAGCGCGACAAGCGCGGCATCGACGACGTCTACCTGATGCGCGTCGAGCAGCTCTATCCATTCCCGCTGAAGGCGCTCGCCCACGAGCTCTCGCGGTTCCGCAATGCCGACGTGGTCTGGTGCCAGGAGGAGCCGCGCAACATGGGCGCCTGGGTCTCGGTCGAGCCGTATCTTGAATGGGTCCTGCTGCACGCGGGCACGAAGGTGCGCCGGCCGCGCTATGCCGGGCGCCCACCCTCGGCCTCGACTGCCGTCGGTCTCATGTCGAAGCACCTCGCGCAGCTTCAGGCCTTCCTCGACGAGGCCTTCGCGGCGTAGAGATGCCGCGATCCGGGCGCCTCGTGAGCGCGAGGCGGAGTCGGCCGGAGCGCGTGTACCGGTAGTGGATCCCGACCCTTCGCTCGGTCGGGGTGACGAGCAGGAAGAGAGAATGGCCACCGAAATTCGCGTGCCGACCCTTGGCGAGTCCGTCACCGAAGCCACCATCGGCCGCTGGTTCAAAAAGCCGGGCGAGCCGGTGAAGGCCGACGAGCCTTTGGTCGAGCTCGAGACCGACAAGGTGACGCTCGAAGTCAACGCGCCCGCCGCGGGCGTGCTCGGCGACATCGTGGCGAAGGACGGCGACACCGTCGGCCCAGGCGCGGTGCTGGGCTCGATCGTCGAGGGCAACGGCGCCGGCGCGAAGGCTGCGCCGCCGGCCCAAGCCGCTCCGCCGCCTGCGCCTACCAGGACGCGGGCCCCGCCAGCCCCGAAGCCCGCGGCCCCGACGCCTGGTGCCGGGAAGGACAGTGGTCCGGCGGTCGCGAGACTCGCGAAAGAGAGCGGCGTCGATCCCGCGGCCGTGCCTGGCAGTGGCAAGGATCGCCGCGTCACGAAGGGCGACATGTTGGCGGCGATCGCCGCGGGCAGCGTCGCGCCGGCGTCCGCTTCCGCCCCGTCAACAGCTCCCGCACCCGCCCAGACGCGAGCGCCCTTAGCGCCAGACGACGCCTCGCGCGAAGAGCGGGTGCGTATGACGAGGCTGCGCCAGACCATCGCGCGACGGCTCAAGGACGCGCAGAACACCGCCGCGATGCTGACGACGTTCAACGACGTTGACATGAGCGCCGTGATGAACCTGCGCAAGGAATACAAGGACCTGTTCGAGAAGAAACACGGCGTGAAGCTCGGCTTCATGGGCTTCTTCGCGAAGGCCTGCGTGCAGGCCCTAGAGGACATCCCGGCCGTCAATGCCGAGATCGACGGGCAAGACATCGTCTACAAGAATTACTACCACATCGGCATCGCCGTCGGAACCGACAAGGGCCTCGTCGTGCCGGTGGTGCGCGACGCCGACCGGCTCTCGATCGCCGGCATCGAGAAGACGATCGCCGACCTCGGCAGGCGCGCCCGCGACGGCCAGCTCAAGATCGAGGAGATGCAGGGCGGCACCTTCACGATCACCAACGGCGGCATCTACGGCTCGCTCATGTCGACGCCGATTCTCAACGCGCCGCAATCCGGCATCCTCGGCATGCATCGCATCGAGGAGCGCCCGGTCGTCCGCGGCGGGCAGGTCGTCGCGCGTCCGATGATGTATCTCGCGCTGTCCTACGACCATCGCATCGTGGACGGGAAAGACGCGGTGACCTTCCTGGTGCGGGTCAAGGAGGCGCTCGAGGACCCGGCGCGGCTGGTGCTGGATTTGTGAGCGGACCGTGCCAAGACAAGATACGAGGCTTGAGGCCGAAGGAGCCGAGTTTCTTGTCCTCGGCAATGTCTTGATTGAAGGCATCCTTGCCTACAAAGCCTACACGAACATGGCAGGGTACGACCTCGTGGCCGTTTGGCCGGAAACAAACCGATCAGCGCGCATCCAAGTGAAGAGCCGGTGGGCTACCGATGCAAACTCTCATCCGGTAAAATGCATCGACTGCGATTTCCTCGTTCTGACGCGGCTTAACCGCGGATTCCGGTTCTCAGGGCGTGCGAAGCGCGAACTGCCCCAGGAAAATCCTGAATTCTACGTGCTGCCCGCCGATGTTGCTGAATCGAGGAGGATTATGAGCGGAGGCGGGTGGAGCAAGATCGCGTGGAATCAGGTCGCGTTCAAGGATTTCCGGTCACGGTGGGATCTGATCCGCGACTTTCTCATGAGTCCGCAATCGGAAGGCCAGTGATCAGATGTCCTACGATCTCGTCGTCATCGGAAGCGGCCCCGGGGGTTATGTGTGCGCCATCCGCGCGGCGCAGCTCGGCCTCGCCACCGCCGTCGTGGAGAAGCGCAAGACCCATGGCGGCACCTGCCTCAACGTCGGATGCATCCCTTCGAAGGCGCTCTTGCACGCCTCGGAGATGTTCGAGGAGACGAAGGGGCATCTCGGCGAGATGGGTATCGGCCTCTCGGCGCCGAAGCTCGACCTCAAGAAGATGATGGCCTTCAAGGACGAGGGGGTCGAGGGCAACGTCAAGGGCGTCGAGTTCCTCCTGAAGAAGAACAAGATCGACGTCTTCCCGGGCGCTGCACGCATCGCCGCTGCCGGCCAGGTCGAGGTCACCGGCGATGACGGGTCGAACCAGGTCGTCGCGGCGAAGAATATCGTCATCGCCACCGGCTCGGATGTCACGCGCCTGCCCGGCGTCGAGATCGATGAGAAGGTGGTCGTTTCCTCCACTGGAGCGCTCGAGCTGGAGAAGGTGCCGAAGAAGCTTCTCGTCATCGGCGCCGGCGTGATCGGGCTCGAGCTCGGCTCAGTGTGGCGCCGCCTCGGTTCGGAGGTGCTCGTCGTCGAGTTCCTCGACCGAGTCCTCCCGGGCATGGACATGGAGGTCGGGCGCCAGTTCCAGCGCATCCTCGGCAAGCAGGGCATCGAGTTCAAGCTCTCGTCCAAGGTGACGAAGGTCGAGCAAACGAAGGGCGCGACGAAGGTCACGATCGAGCCCGCCGGGGCCGGCGACGGCCAGGCGGAGGTGGTCGACGCCGACGTGGTGCTCGTCGCGATTGGCCGCGTGCCCTATACCGACGGCCTTGGCCTCGAGCAGATCGGAGTTCAGAGGGATGCAAAGGGCCGTATCCTCACCGACGCCCATTTCGCCACGAACGTCACCGGAATCTACGCGATCGGCGACGTGATCGCGGGGCCGATGCTCGCCCACAAGGCTGAGGACGAGGGCGTCGCCGTTGCCGAGATCCTCGCCGGCAAGGCCGGCCACGTGAATTACGAGGTCATTCCGAACGTCGTCTACACCTATCCGGAGGTCGCCTCGATCGGGCGTACCGAGGAGGAGCTGAAGGAAGCCGGCGTCGCCTACAATGTCGGTAAGTTCCCCTTCACGGCGAACGGGCGCGCCAAGGTCAACCGGACGACCGACGGCTTCGTAAAGGTCCTCGCCGACAAAGAGACCGATCGCGTGCTCGGCGTGCACATCCTCGGCCCGGATGCCGGCAATCTGATCATGGAATGCGCTGTCGCCATGGAGTTCGGCGCCTCATCCGAGGACATCGCCCGTACTTGCCACCCTCATCCGACGCTGACCGAGGCGGTCAAGGAAGCCGCGCTCGCCGTCGAGAAGCGAGCCATCCACATGTGAGAAGCGGGGCTACCGCGGCCCCGACGCGCGACCGCGGGCGCGCGGATGCGCCGCGTCGTAGGCGCTCATCAGCCGCGCGGCATCGACCTTCGTGTACATCTGGGTCGTCGAGAGCGACGCATGGCCGAGCAGCTCCTGGATGGCGCGCAGATCGCCGCCGCGCCCAAGGAGATGCGTGGCGAAGGAGTGGCGCAGCGCGTGCGGCGTCGCGCTCGCCGGCAGGCCGAGCACCCCCCTCAGCTCCTCAACCGCGAGCTGGATCATGCGCGGCGAGAGGGGGCCGCCCCTGGCGCCGACGAACAGCGGCCCCTGGGCCGGCAGGTGATAGGGACAGAGCTCGAGGTAGTTCTCAATCGCGCGCCGGATCGGCTCGATCACAGGCACGGTGCGCCGCTTCGCGCCCTTGCCGGTGACGGTAACCGCATCGACCGCACCGATCGGCGCGTCCTGTCGGCGGATGCCGAGCGCTTCGGAGATGCGCAGGCCCGCGCCGTAAAGGAGCGCCAGCACGGCGGCATCGCGGGCGAGAATCCACGGCTCGCGCGTGTCGCCGGCGCGCAGCCCGGCCTCGGTGAGCGCGACGGCATTGGCGGGCGATAGCGGCCGGGGAAGGTTCTTCGCGATCTTCGGAGTGCGGATCGCGGAGAAGGCGGAGGGCGCGCCGAGGCCCTCCCGCTCGAGGTGGCGGCCGAACGAGCGCAGCGCCGCGAGCTGACGCATGAGCGAGCGGCTCTCGACTCCCTCGTTCCGCCGCGCCGCCAGGAAGGCCCGGACGTCGAGCGGCTTCAGGGCGAGCACATCCTTGATCGAGGGCGCCCCCCCGAGATGCAGCGTCAGGAAGGTCAGGAACTGGCGCAGGTCGCGGCGATAGGCTTCGACGGTTTTCGGCGACAGGCGCCGCTCGCGCGCGAGCGCTGACAGCCACGCCATGGCCTCTCGACGCGTGTCCGGCGCTCCGGCGATGATCAGCTCGATGGCCGGGGTGCTGGAGGGGCGGCTTGACATGGTCCGGGCTTGTGCGAGGCGTCGCGACTCTCTCAGGTCCTGGTTTATCAATCCCGAATGGCGCCGCACCAGATCGCCGACGTCCTCATCCCGCTCGCGCTCGATACCGCCTACAGCTACGCGGCACCGCCCGGGATGTCGCTCGCCGAAGGCGACGTGGTGCAGGTCCCGCTCGGGACGCGCGAGTCGCTCGGCGTGGTCTGGAGCCTGCGCGAGGGCGCCGGGGCGAACCTCAAATCCATCACCGCCGTCCTGGACGCGCCGCCGCTCGGCCCAAAGCTGCGGCGCTTCATCGATTGGATCGCCCGGTACACGCTCGCGCCGAAAGGCTCCGCCCTGGCTCTGGCCTTGCGCGTGCCGGAGCCCAGCCGGACCGAGCCGCTGCGCGTCGCCGTGCGCGCGACCGGGCAGCTGCCGAAGCGCCTCACCCCCGCCCGCGCCCGGGTGCTCGCGGCAGTCAACGGCGGGCTGCTGCATCCCAAGCGCGAGCTCGCCCAGGCGGCAGGGGTCGGGATCGGCGTCATCGACGCGCTGGTCGACGATGGCGTGCTCGAGACCGTGGCACTGCCCTCGGAGTCGATCGCGGAGCAGCCGGATCCGGGCCATGTGCGCCCATCGCTCTCGGCGGACCAGCGCCAAGCTGCCGGTCTCCTCATGGCGGTGGTCGGCACCACTGCGCTCGCTCATGCAGGTGGGCCCGAGGCGCGGGCGGTTGCGGGCGTCGTCGGCAAGGCGCCGGTCATCCTACTCGAAGGCGTCACCGGGTCGGGCAAGACCGAGGTGTATTTCGAGGCGGTCGCCGCGGCGCTGCGCCGCGGCGTGCAGGCGCTGATCCTGATGCCCGAGATCGCGCTCACGGCGCAGTTCGTCGACCGCTTCGTCGCGCGCTTCGGGGTGCGTCCGGCGCTGTGGCACGCCGGCATCGGCGCGCGCCGCCGCGAGCGGCTCTACGAGGCCGTCGCCGCAGGCGAGGTCCCGGTCGTCGCCGGCGCGCGCTCGGCGCTGTTCCTGCCCTTTGCGCGGCTCGGCCTCATCGTCGTCGACGAAGAGCACGAGGCCGCCTACAAGCAGGAGGACGGGCTCTGCTATCACGCCCGGGACCTCGCCGTGGTGCGCGGCCGGATCGAGGACTGCCCGGTGATCCTCGCCTCGGCGACCCCCTCGATCGAGACCCGGGTCAATGTCGAGCGTGCGCGCTACAAGCGCGTCGCGTTGCCCGAGCGCTACGGCGGGCGCAGCCTGCCCCAGATCCGCGCGGTCGACCTGAGGAAGGACGCGATCCCGCCCGGACGCTGGCTCTCCGAGACGCTGCGCTGGGCGATGACCGATGCGCTCGCTGGCGGCGAGCAGGTCCTCCTCTTCCTGAACCGGCGCGGCTACGCACCGCTGACCCTGTGCCGGGCCTGCGGGCACCGCTATGAATGCGCGAACTGCTCGGCCTGGCTCGTCGAGCATCGCTTCCGGCGCGCATTGATCTGCCATCATTGCGGCCACACCGAGCGCCGTCCCGAGGCCTGCGTCGCCTGCGGCACAGTCGACTCGCTCGCCCCCTGCGGCCCCGGCGTCGAGCGCATCGCCGAGGAGGTCGCCGAGCGCTTCCCCGACAAGCGCTCCATCGTCCTGTCGAGCGACTTCCCCGGCGGCACCGAGCGCCTGCGGCAGGAGCTGAAAGGCATCGCCGAGGGCGCTTTCGACATCGTCATCGGCACGCAGCTCGTGGCCAAGGGCCACAACTTTCCGCAGCTGACCCTCGTCGGCGTGCTCGATGCCGACATCGGCCTCACCTCCGGCGACCCGCGCGCCGCCGAGCGCACCTTCCAGCTGCTGCAGCAGGTCACCGGCCGGGCCGGCCGCGGCGCAAAGCCCGGCCGCGCGCTCGTCCAGACCTATCAGCCCGACCACCCGGTCATGGCGGCGCTGCTCTCGGGCGACGCCGAGCGCTTTTATCGGGAGGAGACCCGTGCCCGCGAGATGGCGGGCCTGCCTCCTTTCGGGCGTCTCGCGGCGGTGATCGTCTCGGCCACCGAGCGCTCCGCCGCGGAGGCGCATAGCCGCGCCCTTGCCCTCGAGGCGCTCCCGCCCGACGGCGTGACGGTGCTCGGCCCGGCGGAGGCGCCGCTTGCCCTGGTCCGCGGCCGCTACCGGTTCCGCCTTCTCGTCAAGACCGAGCGCGAGGTCGACCTGCAGGCATTCTTGCGCGCTTGGTTCGCCCGCGCGCCGAAGCCGCGCGGCGGCGTCAAGGTCGCGATCGACGTGGACCCGCAGAGCTTCTTGTGAGCCGGCGCGGCTCGGGAACCAAGCTCGGCAGGCAAGCGTTGCCGCAACATGCCTCCGAGCTTGGCCGCAACCCACAAATCTGCCGCCACGCCGACAGTGCTCGTCGTCGATGACGAGATCATGATCCGCCTTGTCATCGCTGACTATTTGCGCGAATGCGGCTATCGCGTCTTCGAGGCCGGAAGCCCCGAGGACGCCGTCTCTATCCTGCAGTCGGATCTCAAGATCGATATCGTCTTCACCGATCTCGAGCTGCCGGGCCATTCGAGCGGCCTTGAGCTCGCGCGCTGGGTCCGCCGCCGGCGCCCCGAGATCAAGGTGATCCTCGCCTCCGGCCTCTATAGCGCCGCAGAGCTCGCAGGCGAGCTCTGCGAAGCCGGCCCGCCGATCGTGAAGCCCTACGGCAGCGACGCGGTGGCGCAGCGGATTCGAGTGCTGATGGCGAACTGAGCTTCACGCGCGGACGCCCTGGTCTGCGCCCCGTTGCGCCCCCCGGCATCCCATGCTAACGCACCCCCGCTCTGCGGGGGCCTCTCGTTTCCGCTTGCGCGCATCATTCCATCACGCCGGGTTTCGAGCCGCCGCTTCGGCGCCGCCGTGCCGAGCCCGCGACCAGATAGAGAGTAGCCGGTGGCCGAGAACGGTCCGCAAGGCGGAACCATGGTTTCGGGCGTGGCGGGCCGCTATGCCTCGGCCCTGTTTGAGCTCGCGCAGGAGAACCGGGCCGTCGACGCGGTCGCCCGCGACCTCGATGCCTTCGACGCGCTGATCCGCGAGAGCGAGGATTTGCGCCGGCTCATCCGCAGCCCGGTGTTCGGCGCCGAAGAGCAGGCGAGGGCCGTCGGCGCGATCCTCGATCGCGCCGCAATCGGCGGCTTGGCCGCGAACTTCATCCGGCTGGTCGCCGCAAACCGCCGCCTCTTCGCGCTGCCCGACATGATCCGCGCCTTCCGGGCGCGGCTGCGCCAGTCGAAGGGCATCGTCGAGGCCGAGGTGCGGCTCGCGGAGGCGCCCTCCGACAAGGTTCTAGGCGACATCAAATCCGCCCTGCGCGAGGTCGCCAAGGCCGAGATCGACCTCGACGTGAAGGTCGACCCCGCGCTCATCGGCGGCATCGTGGTGCGCATGGGCAGCCGCATGGTCGATGCCTCGCTTCGCACCAAGCTCAACGCCATCCGTCTGGCGATGCGCGAAGGCCCTTAGAGGCCCGCGCGCCGCCGTTTCGAGAATGAAGGGAAAGAGGTCCGCTGATGGACATTCGAGCCGCTGAAATCTCCGCCATCCTCAAGCAGCAGATCCAGAACTTCGGCCAGGAGGCCGAGGTCACCGAGGTTGGCCAGGTGCTCTCGGTCGGCGACGGCATCGCCCGCTGTTACGGCCTCGACAAGGTCCAGGCCGGCGAGATGGTCGAGTTCGAGTCGGGCACGCGCGGCATGGCGCTGAACCTCGAGACCGACAATGTCGGCATCGTGATCTTCGGCTCGGACCGGGAGATCGCGGAGGGCCAGACCGTCAAGCGCACCGGCGCCATCGTCGACGTGCCGGTCGGCAAGGGCCTTCTCGGCCGCGTCGTCGACGCGCTCGGCAATCCCATCGACGGCAAGGGTCCGATCGTCACGACCGAGCGGCGCCGCGTCGACGTGAAGGCGCCCGGCATCATCCCGCGCAAGTCCGTGCACGAGCCGATGGCGACCGGCCTCAAGGCCATCGACGCGCTGATCCCGATCGGCCGCGGCCAGCGCGAGCTGATCATCGGCGACCGCCAGACCGGCAAGTCGGCGATCGCTCTCGATACCATCCTCAACCAGAAGCCGCTCAACCAGCAGACCGACGAGTCGATCAAGCTCTACTGCGTCTACGTGGCGATCGGGCAGAAGCGCTCGACCGTCGCGCAATTCGTGAAGACGCTCGAGGAGAACGGCGCGCTCGAATACTCGATCATCGTCGCGGCGACCGCGTCCGATCCCGCCCCGATGCAGTTCCTGGCGCCCTTCTCGGGCTGCGCCATGGGCGAGTTCTTCCGCGACAACGGCATGCACGCGGTCATCATCTACGACGACCTGTCGAAGCAGGCCGTGGCCTACCGCCAGATGTCGCTGCTCCTGCGCCGCCCGCCCGGACGCGAGGCCTATCCCGGCGACGTGTTCTACCTGCATTCCCGGCTTCTGGAGCGCGCCGCCAAGATGGGCGACAATGCCGGCCGCGGCTCGCTCACCGCGCTGCCGGTCATCGAGACGCAGGCGAACGACGTGTCGGCCTACATCCCGACCAACGTCATCTCGATCACCGACGGCCAGATCTTTCTCGAGACCGACCTGTTCTACCAGGGCATCCGCCCGGCCGTGAACGTCGGCCTGTCGGTATCGCGCGTCGGCTCGGCCGCCCAGACCAAGGCCATGAAGAAGGTCGCCGGCCGCATCAAGGGCGAACTCGCCCAGTACCGCGAGATGGCGGCCTTCGCGCAGTTCGGCTCCGATCTCGACGCCGCAACGCAGCGTCTGCTGAACCGCGGTGCTCGCCTGACCGAGCTCCTGAAGCAGCCGCAGTTCTCGCCGCTGAAGATGGAGGAGCAGGTGGTCGTGATCTATGCCGGCGTCAACGGCTATCTCGACCCGCTGCCGGTGAACCGCGTCCGCGCCTTCGAGGAGGGGCTGCTCTCGACCATCCGCTCGAAGCACCCTGATATCCTGGAAGAGATCCGCGCGTCGCGCGACCTCTCCGACGACACCGGCGGCAAGCTCAAGAACGCCGTCGAGACCTACGCCAAGTCGTTCTCGTAACCAGCCGGGCACCGGGAAGGGTAGGGCTGCTCGATGCCGAGCCTGAAGGACCTGCGCAACCGCATCGCCTCGGTGAAGGCGACCCAGAAGATCACCAAGGCCATGCAGATGGTCGCGGCGGCGAAGCTGCGCCGGGCGCAGAGCGCGGCCGAGGCGGCGCGGCCTTATGCCGAGCGCATGGCGCAAGTGCTCGGCAACCTCGCCGCCGGCGTGGTCGTCGGGCCGGAGACGCCGCGGCTCCTTTCCGGGACCGGCTCCGACCGAAGGCACCTCCTCGTCGTCTGCACGGCGGAGCGTGGTCTCTGCGGAGCCTTCAACTCCTCGATCGCGCGGTTGGCGCGCGAGCACGTCAACCGGCTCGTCGGCGAGGGCAAGGACGTCCGGATCATCTGCGTCGGCAAGAAGGGCCTCGACATCCTGCGCCGGCAGTTCGCCGACCGCATCATCGACTTCGTGGACCTTCGCGGGGCGCGTCAGATCGGCTTCGAGCACGCGGACGACATCGCGCAACGGATCCTCCAGCGCTTCGAGGCGGGGGAATTCGACGTAGCGACGCTGTTCTATTCGCGGTTCAAGTCGGTGATCTCGCAGATCCCGACGGCGCACCAGATCATTCCCGCGCAGATCGGGAGGAACGGCGCCGCGGCGGGAAGCGAGACGGCCTACGACTACGAGCCCGGCGAGAGCGAAATCCTCGAGAGCCTCTTGCCCCGCAACCTCGCGGTCCAGATCTTCCGTGCGCTCCTCGAGAACGCGGCCTCCGAGCAGGGCGCGCGCATGAGCGCGATGGACAACGCGACCCGCAACGCCGGGGATATGATCAGGAAGCAGACGACGCTCTACAACCGCACGCGTCAGGCCCAGATCACCAAGGAACTCATCGAGATCATCTCGGGCGCCGAGGCGCTGTAAGCAAACGACGAGAACGAGGACACCATGGCTGAACTCACCATGACCCGCCCAACGAGCGCCGCCCCCGGCGCGGGCGCCAACGCGAACGGCCGCATCACCCAGGTGATCGGCGCCGTCGTCGACGTGCAGTTCGACGGGCATCTGCCCGAGATCCTGAACGCGCTCGAGACCGACAACCAGGGCAATCGCCTCGTGCTCGAGGTGGCGCAGCAATTGGGCGAGTCGACCGTTCGCTGCGTCGCGATGGATACCTCGGAGGGGCTCGTACGCGGGCAGGAGGTGCGCGACACCGGCCAGCCGATCGCGGTGCCGGTCGGCGACGGCACGCTCGGGCGCATCATGAACGTCATCGGGCAGCCGGTCGACGAGGCGGGGCCGATCCCGGCCCAGGCGACGCGCGCCATCCACCAGCCCGCGCCGAGCTACCAGGACCAGTCGACCGAGGCGCAGATCCTGGTCACGGGGATCAAGGTCGTCGACCTCCTCGCGCCTTATGCCAAGGGCGGAAAGATCGGCCTGTTCGGAGGCGCCGGCGTCGGCAAGACCGTGCTGATCATGGAGCTGATCAACAACATCGCCAAGGCGCACGGGGGCTACTCGGTCTTCGCCGGCGTCGGCGAGCGCACGCGCGAGGGCAACGACCTCTATCACGAGATGATCGAGTCCGGCGTGAATCGGGACCCGAAGGAGCACGGTGGCTCGGCCGAGGGCTCGAAGTGCGCGCTCGTCTACGGGCAGATGAACGAGCCGCCGGGGGCGCGCGCCCGCGTCGGCCTCACCGGCCTCACCGTCGCGGAGCATTTCCGCGACCAGGGCCAGGACGTGCTGTTCTTCGTCGACAACATCTTCCGGTTCACGCAGGCGGGCTCCGAGGTCTCGGCGCTCCTCGGCCGCATCCCGTCGGCGGTCGGCTATCAGCCGACCCTTGCGACCGACATGGGCAACCTGCAGGAGCGCATCACTACCACCAACAAGGGCTCGATCACCTCGGTGCAGGCGATCTACGTGCCGGCCGACGACCTGACCGACCCGGCGCCCGCGACCTCCTTCGCGCATCTCGACGCGACCACTGTGCTGTCGCGCTCGATCGCCGAGAAGGGCATCTACCCCGCGGTCGACCCGCTCGACTCGACCTCGCGCATGCTCTCGGCCGCGATCGTCGGCGAGGAGCATTACGCGGTCGCTCGCCAGGTCCAGCAGACGCTCCAGCGCTACAAGTCGCTCCAGGACATCATCGCGATCCTCGGCATGGACGAGCTCTCGGAGGACGACAAGCTGACGGTGGCGCGCGCGCGCAAGATCGAGCGCTTCCTGTCGCAGCCCTTCTTCGTTGCGGAGGTCTTCACCGGCTCGCCGGGCAAGCTCGTCGCGCTCGAGGACACCATCAAGGGCTTCAAGGGGCTGGTCGACGGCAAATACGACCACCTGCCGGAGCCGGCCTTCTACATGGTCGGCACCATCGAGGAGGCGGTCGAGAAGGCCCAGCGGCTCGCCGCCGAGGCCGCCTAATGGCGACCCTTCATTTCGAGCTCGTCGCTCCCGAGCGGGTGCTCTATTCCGGTGCCGTCGACGCGGTGATGCTGCCCGGCACCGAGGGCGACATGACCGTGCTGCCGGGCCACGCGCCGGTCATGACGGCGCTCAAGACCGGCTTCATCGTGGTCACCGACCACAGGGACCACGGCACGCGCGTGCTGGTGCGCGGCGGCTTCGCCGACATCAACGCGGCCGAGGTGACGGTTCTCGCCGAGCGCGCATTGGCCTCGGCCGAGCTCACGCCCCAGAGCATCGACCAGGAGATCCTGACGGTCGAGATGCAGCGCGACGCGAGCCACGAGCAGTCCTTCAAGGACGCTGCCGACGCCACCATTGCGCAGCTGCGCGAGGCGAGGGCGGCACTGCAGTACTAGGCCTGGACCAAAAGGCGTCCACCGCCCGCTTGTCGAAGGCTGTACCGGGGCACCACCTCTGATGCCGCTCGAAAGGATTTCGGGATCACCAGCTTCCAGCTCGGCTGAGTAGCCGAGCCAGTCGCTTCTTGGGCCGTTGCAGCGCGTTCAGGACCACACACGGTCCAGGTTTGTTTACAGCGCCGGCCCCATGGGCGGTCAGCTGCCCTGGCGAGCGGAACGGAGCGCGGCCATCCGCTGCGCGATGGCGGCGCTCTTCTGGAGCGTCGCGAGCTCGGCGACCTTTGCAGCGGTCTTGGCGTCGGCGCGGCTGGCGCCCGCGACGCCGCCAGCGGCCGTCATGGCGCGGTCGAACGCCTCCTCCGCACGCTGCACCTTGCGCTCCGTGCACCGCTCCGGCCTCCTCGGCCCGTCTCCGCCGATCGCCGCGTCGCGTTGCGCGCTCTCGAAGGCCGCGAGCGCCTCCTCCATCTGCGACTTGCGCGTGGCGAGGGCGACGAGGCACTCCTCGAGCCGGGCGGCCTCACTCGCGGCTTCCGCCTGCACCGCCTCCAAGCGCTCCGCCTGCGCCTCGAAATCGAGCTGACGCGACACGGCGGCCTCCGCCAAGTCGTCTCGGTTCTCGGCCATGGCAAAGCGCGCCTGCTCGCCCAGTGCGGCAAGCTTGTCCCGGAACATCTTTTGCTGGCGCGTGGCTTGCAGCCGGCGGGCCGTCGCCGCCTCCTGCTCCGCCCGGACATCGTCGATCGCCCGGTCCACCTCGCGTATCGCCTCCCGCATCACGCTCGGGCCGCCGGCGCGCTCCATTGCATCGACCGCGTCCTCGATGCTCGCCGAGATCAGGCGCCGAACGCGCATGAAAATCGATTCCGCCATCTCTCTTTATCCTCGCGTTTGCCGCCGTTCGCGGTATGCGGCGGCTACTTCAACAGAGCGGTCCCTAAGATCGCATAAAGCGATTAGGTGAACGCTGGCTTAGCCATGCGCGAGCGCAGCATGCCGAGACCGGCGGTCGCGACGGCGGCGATCCCCCCGATCATCGCCAGGAAGAACGCCCAACGACCGGTGAGGCCATCGACGGCGCTGCGGATCGCGATCACGCGCGAGTCCTGGGTCGAGCGCACGAATTGGATGCTGCGGCCACCCCAGTCGGCGAAAGTCAGGTAGGTCAGGCTGCGCTTTTCGCCCGACGGCGAGAAGCGCTGCACGGCGGTGACAGAGCAGTGCGACATCACGAGGCTGTAGCGCCTGCATTTCGCTTTCTCGGCCGCCCACTCGTGGGTGGCAATCCAATGGCCGCGATGGGCGGTGTCCCTCAGGAGATCCGGGGCCGCGCTGAAGGCCAGGAAGGCAAACGCACAGAATCCCACGACAAGAGCAACAACCTTTCGCATTCCATGATCCTCGATCAGTTCGATGCGGCAAGGATGCAGGGGGTACGGCTTTCAATTCATTTAGCCCGGCACTCATCATCGGGATAACGTCAACGCGGTGCTAACGGCAAGAATTCGCTCACGCTAAAGTTTCAAGGCGCATTAAGCCGCGTGTCGTAGGTCCCGAGTGAACAAGCTCGAAGAGGCGTCCATGGACCTCGTCTTGATACTTATCGTAAGCGGCGTCGCGCTTGCCGTGGTGCTCGGTTGGTCAACCTACAACCGCCTGATGGCGCTGGACGAACGCTGCAACACGGCTTTCGCCGATGTCGACGTGCAGTTGAAGCATCGTCATAACCTCATTCCCGGCCTGTCGAGACGGTGCGCGCCTTCGTCGGCCATGAGCACGCGGTCCTGACGGAAGTGACCAAGGCGCGGGCGAGCGCCCTCGGAGCTGCCGGACCGGAGATGCGGCTCGAGGCAGAGACGCAAGTCGGACAGAGCATCAACTCGTTGCTCACTGTCGTGGAGCGCTATCCCGACCTGCAGGCCTCTTCGCACTTTCGCGACCTCCGTATGGAGTTGTCGGATGCCGAGAACCGCATCACCGCGGCGCGGCGCTTCTACAACCTCGCTGTCGACGAGTTCAATGCGACGCTGCGCCAGTTCCCCGGCAACATGATCGGCGGCACGGTGCGGCTTGGGCGCCGCAAGGCGTTCGATATCGGCGTCGAGCGCGTGCTGCTCGACGAGCCGGTCGCCATCCGCTTCTGACGAGCTCGTCGGCGGAGCCGGACCGTTTCGCCGCGTCAAAGGGAGACGACGCACATGCTTCGGGTCCATGGGTTCTACGGGCACGTCAGGCGCAACGACCTGCGGTCGCTCGCCATGTTCGCGGGCTTCGTCGTCGCCTTCCAGATCGTCGCCGCCGTCGCGCTCCTCCCGCCGCTCCTGTTCCTCGACATCGCCCACGCGCCCTTCTTCTTGCTCGGCTATGTCGAGCGCTACGTCCCGATCGTCTTCGTCCTCGGCCTCGGGTTTTTCGTAGTGCGGTTTTCGCGCCACGTGGCGTCGGTCCAGGCGACGGTCGCCTTCGCCTACATTGACCGCCGGACGGATCCGCGCCTCGTCAACGTCGTGGAAACGCTGGCCCTTGCCGCCGGCCTGCCGGCTCCGAAGGTCGGGCTGATCGAGACGCCGGCCCGCAACGCCTTCGCTTGCGGTTTGAGCCCGTCCTCGGCTGTCGTGGTCGTGACCCGCGGTCTTCTGGAAGCGCTCGACGACGACGAACTCGCCGCCGTCGTGGCGCATGAGATCGCCCACATCAAGAACGGCGACATCCGCCTGATGGCGGCTGCCAACGTGCTGATGGAGAATCTGCAGTGGGTTCAGCGGAAGAGCCTGCTGCGCGGCGTCGGCTGGAAGACAGCCATTGTTGTCGTCTTCATGCCAGCCCTGCTGCTCCTGTTCGCGGCGGCCGGATTCGTGACGCGGATCGGCTTCACCATCGCGCGCGCGTCGCGCCTCCTGATCTCGTCCTCGCGCGAGTTCGTGGCCGATGCCGAGGCGGTGCGCCTGACTCACAACCCCGCGGCCCTGATCGCGGCCCTGCGCCGGATCGAAGGCCGTAGCGCGGTCCCCGGTCTCAGCCCTCAGGCCGACGCCATGATGATCGACGGCGCGGTGGAAGGTCCCTTCGCCAGCCATCCGACGATCGCCGAGCGCATCGCCGTGCTGGCGCGCCTCTCCGGCGCCTGGGCGGAGGCCGCCGCGCCGCGCAAGGACACGCGAACCGCGCTCCAACGTGACGCCGCTGTCGGTCCGTGGGGGGCGGCGCCTGCGCCGGCCGCCGCAGAGCCGGCGCGCTTCCTGGTCCAGCGCGTCAATGCCGGGATCAAGGAGAACATCTACGTCATCACGCCGGGCGCGAAGCTCGTCCTGGCCGCCGGCTTCGCCCTTCTCGTCATTGCCGTGTTCCTGTCGTTCGGGCGATCCGACAGGGCGAGCGAGGGCCTCGACGCGGAACGGCACAAGCACATCCTGAACACGGTGGGCGAGGCGAACGGCCGGTCGGGTTCGGGCCCGGTCGGCGGAGCGGCCGAGGTGCGGGCGCTCGGAGCCGCGATCCGCGCCGAGACCAAGCGGCTGTCTGCCCTCGATCCTCGCGAAGCCCGGTGCTTTGCCACGGCTTCTTACTGGGTCGGCGACCGCGGCCTTCGCCGGCTGAAGACGCCCGACCCGAAGCTCGTCGAGGCTTACGCGCGCCGTGAGGCGCGCGAATCGTCGGGCATCGTGCTCGAGCAGTATCTCGCCTGGAAGGAGCGGTCCGTCCGCGACGTCCCCGCGGAGGAAGGCGCGGAACTCGACGCGAAACTCCTGGCTTACGTGAAGACACGCAAGGTCGTGATCGAGATCCTCCACCGCTTCTTCGGCAAGCCGGGCCTGAGCCTCATCCAGGAGACCTATGACAGCCTCGACGACCGCGCCGTTCTCGAATCCCTACGCCGCCGGCTCGACGAGGGCGCCCCGGGGCTCGTCGCCGACAAGCGCGTCGCCGCCGAGATCGCGCTTCTGGTGTCGGCTCCCGAGAGCTTCATCCCCTGCCTTGCCCGCGCCGCCGCCCTGTAACCCGGACGGCAACGCAGCACCGACCTTCCCCGGCCCCGGCGAGGCGCAGCTGCGGATCCGGCCTTCGGTCAAACCCCACCATGCCGAGCCGCCGTCAAGTTTCATGAGGCGATCGTGGCGGAGGGAGAGTAAACCACATCCAACAGCTACTCTCCTTCGTACATACGTGTTCTTGTCGCGACTGTCGGCGATTGTACCCCCATTTGTACCCTCAAGCCGGAAGACGGCATAAACCGGGTGCTGGTCTGACCGGTTCCACACTCCCCGGGTCGCATAGCGAACCAGTGTTCGCCACCGTCAACTATGACTCGCGTCTTTTCAGGTGGGACAGGGGGTACCGGTGGTACCGCCAGGGGCCGACGGCGATGCAGGTGTTACCGGAGGTGTGACAGGGTGGGACCGCGGGTCCAGTACCGCTCGGTACCGCCTCGGGACGTGAGCTTCCCT
>JAQSWQ010000035.1 GCA_029266525.1 Microvirga sp. | reverse complement strand
GTGCCTTCCTTGCTCTTGACGCGCAGGAGCACGGCCTTCTTGCCCGCCTTCTGCGCCGCCTCGAGCCCGGCCTTCACGTCGGCGGGCTTCGCCACCGCCTGGCCGCCGACCTCGAGGATGACGTCGCCGTCCTTGATGCCCTTGGCGGCGGCCGGCCCGTCCGGGTCGACCCTGGTCACGACCACGCCGTCCTCGCCCGAGCCCGCGACCTCGCCCGCCGGGGCGAGCTGCAGGCCGAGCTTGGGCACGCCGTCATCGAGCTTCGGGCGATCGAGCGACGCGCGCTGCTCGTTCGGCAGGGTCGCGAGCTCGACCGTCACCGTGCGCTCGCGGCCGTCGCGCAGATACGTGAACTCGGCCTTGGCGCCCGGCTTCATGCCGGCGACCTTGCGGGTGAGCTCGCGGGCGTTCGCCACGGCCTCGCCGTTGACGGCGGTGATGACGTCGCCGGCCTTGAGGCCGGCCTTCGCCGCCGGCGTGCCGTCCTGGGCGCCCGCCACCAGCGCGCCCTTCTCGTTCTTGAGGCCGAGGCTCTCCGACAGCTCCTTGTTCAGGGGCTGGATCTGCACGCCGAGATAGCCGCGCGTGACCTTGCCCTCGCTCTTCAGCTGCTCGATCACGGTCTCGACCGTGCTCGCCGGCACCGCAAAGGCGACGCCGATATTGCCGCCGGACGGCGAGTAGATCGCGGTGTTCACGCCGACCACCTCGCCCTGGTAGTTGAAGGTCGGGCCGCCCGAGTTGCCGCGGTTGATCGGCGCGTCGATCTGCAGGAAGTCGTCATAGGGGCCGGCGCCGATGTCGCGCCCGCGCGCCGAGACGATGCCCGCCGTGACGGTGCCGCCGAGGCCGAACGGGTTGCCGATCGCCACGACCCAGTCGCCGACCCGCGGCGTCGCCTTGGCGAGCCGCACATAGGGGAAGTCGCCGCCCTCGGTGACCTTGAGCAGGGCGACGTCGGTCTTCGGATCGGCGCCGACCACCTTGGCGTCGAGCGAACGGCCGTCGTCCATGACGACCTCGACCGTCCTCGCCTTGTCGACGACATGGTTGTTGGTGACGAGATAGCCGTCGGCGGAGATGAAGAAGCCGGAGCCGACGCCCTGGCGGATGCGCGGAGCCGGGCGGGGGCCGTTCTCGCCGAAGCGCCTGTTCTCGCCAAAGCCGCGGTTCTCGCCGAAGCGCCGGAGCTTCACCTTCTCGACCACGTCGGCGAAGGAGAACGGGGCCTGGACATTGTGGGTGATCGGCGCCTGCATGCCCTGCGCGAGGGCCGGGCCCGGCCCTTGGTAGAAGGCGGCGCCGAGCGCACCGGAAGCGACGATCGCGGCCGCGGCGACGGAGGCCAGCGCGCGGCTGCGGAGATTGCGACGAGAGCTGTGCTCGCGTTCCGACATTTGATCCACTCCCTTGCAAGCGGCGAGCGCCGCTCTGGTGGAGCGAACATCGTCATCGGCCATGAAGGTGTCCTGACCTGCGGATTAACTTTTGGTCAGGATGGCGCTCACCCCTTCGAAAGATGGAAGGCGAGGCCGTCCCAGAGCCGGAACGGGCGCTCGCCGGCGCGCACGAGCTCGAGCCTGCCCTGCGCGGCGGCGAGGATCTCGGCGCGGTCCCGGTCCGGGTCGCCGCGATACGAGAAGTTCAGGATCACGAGGTCGCCGCCGGGCCGGAGCACGCGCGCAGCCTCCTCGATGTGCCGGGCGGCCAGTGCCGCGCCGGCCTGCACGAGGTACGGGAAGGAATCGATCGCAAGCACGAGATCGAAGCTGCGATCGGAAAAGGCCGCGAGGTCGAGCCCGGAGGTGCGCAGGAAGCCTGCGTTCGACCGTCCGGCACAGCGTCGGCGCGCCTGCGCCAGCATGGCCGCGGACACGTCGATCCCGACCATGAGCCGGACCTCCGGCGCGAGCGCCTCCTCGAAGCGGCCGATGCCGCAGCCGATCTCGAGGACGGTCTTGCCGGCGCCGAGAAGCCCCCAACTGCCGAGTACCTCGACAACCTCCATGGTCGCCGATCTCAGCAATTCGGGGCTGCCGAGCGTGTACAGCGCGACGCTCGCCTCGGGCGCTGCCGCAACGGCGCTGTCGAATGCGGTCGCCAACCCGCCGACATCGCTCGCCGGCGCCTCGTCGTGGACCACGCGGGCGAGCACGGCCTTCACCGCGGCGAAGGCCTCGGGGTGGCGCTCGTTCAGATCTGCAGCCTCGCGCAGGCGGGCTAGGCAGGCGGCGTCGCCGGTGAAGGCCTCGCATGCCGCGGCGAGAACCCGCCTCGCCTCCTGCGGGTCGATCGCCTCGATCAGGATATGCATGAGGGCTACGTTCGGCGGCAGCCTGCCGCTCGCGAGCTCCGCGAGACGAGCACGGAAGCGGGCCGGAATGCCGGCAAGCCACGATTCCGGTTCAGGCAACCGAGCGCTCCGCCGCGATGCGGCGGAACGAGCGCCGGCGATTCATGCGGTCGACGGCGCCCCACTCGTATTTGTACGCCTCGCGGCCGCGCAGGAAGTGGAACTCGCTTGCGCCCTCGGCGAGCGCCTCCTCGATGACATGGGCGAGCAGAATCAGGCCAGGGCTTTCGAAGCCGTAGGCCGGATCGAAGCCCGTCAGGTACGAATAGCTCCGGCCGCCCTGATGCAAGCCATAGAGGGCCGCGATCACCTCGCCATCGAGGGCGAGCGTGTAGAGGCGCAGCAGGCCGGCCGTGTCGAGCCGGGGCGCGGCGTCACGGTGGAACGCGACCACGCGCGGATCGGACAGCACCCCCTGTTCGCCGCGGCCGTCCCAGCGCAGCGAATGCAACCTGATCAGGTGATCGAGCGCGTGCGGGATTGCGGCGCCTTCAGCGCGTGCGATCGTCACCGGACCGCGCCGTGCGCTGCGGTTGCGCGCAGTGTTGAGGTTCGCCCGCTTGGCTTTCGGCACGAAGCGCGCGAGCTCGGCGCCGGAGAGCGCAAGCACCGGACACGCCGAGTGATCGACGAGGAGCTCCTCGCATCCAGCCGGTCGCGGCAGACTCAGGGCAGCGGCACCCGGCGGAAGCTCCTCAAGTTCCAGCGAGTCCCACGAGGGCTCCTGCTCGAACGCTTCCACGAGCCGCCGCGCCGCTTCCTGCTCCAGCTCCTGGTCGAGAAGCACGTCGTGATGATCCGAGATCGAAATGCCGATCGGCAGAAGCCTCCGGCGGTTACTCCCATCCTCACGGTAGAAGGGCGCGAGCCCGATGAGCCGCTCGCCTCGCCAGGCGGCGGCAGTGGTGAGCTTGCCGGGATGGAAATGCCGCCACCAGGGAATGAGCCAGGCAGGCGATTGAAAGGGGGTGCTCGTGCGCGCACGGCGCCACAGCTCCCACCACTCAGGCTCCAGCGCCGCGAGATCGCGACCGTTGCGAATGAGCTTTGCCTCGGGCCCACTCATGCAACGGCGCGGCGGCTGGGGGGCGAGATTCCAGCAAGCTGGCGATAGACAGCGAAATAGCTCTCGACCATCCGCTCCATCGAGAAGCGCTCACGCGCCACGCGGCGGCAGGCCTCGGGGTCGATCGCATGGGCGGCCTCGATCGCCGTTGCCATCGCCTCGACGTTATCGACCAGGAACCCGGTGCGTCCGTGCTCGATGGTTTCCGGCAAGGCGCCGTTCGGAAAGGCGACCACCGGCGTCCCGCAGGCGAGCGCTTCGCGGGCCGCAAGCGAGCTCGTTTCCGGCGTGATCGAGGGGACAAGCAGGCAGCGCGCGGCGGTCAAGAGGCGCCGCTTCCGCACGAAGCCGATCGGGCCAATGAAGCGGCGCGCGGCGTCGAGCCGAGGCGCGACCACTTCCTCGAAGTAGCGCTGATGGGCCTCGTAGCTGAACACCTCGCCGGCGATGATAAGGCCGACGCCGGCCCGCTTTGCCGCCTCGATTGCGAGATGAATCCCCTTTTCCGGGCAGACCCGGCCGAGGACAAGGGCGAAGTTGCGCTTGGCGTGCCGGCCCGCAAGCTCCGCGACCGGAACGCCGTTTTCGATCGGCGCGAGCAGATTCGGGCTCGCCGGGC
The DNA here is from genome assembly GCA_029266525.1 of Microvirga sp. Taxonomy (GTDB): domain Bacteria; phylum Pseudomonadota; class Alphaproteobacteria; order Rhizobiales; family Beijerinckiaceae; genus JAJKJG01. The sequence goes on along the minus strand of JAQSWQ010000035.1, from coordinate 31,351 downwards.
AGGCCGCGTGCTGTGTATGCGAGACGCAGTGAACCCAAGTCTCGGGCCGGCTCGGCTGAAGCGCCTCCGGTGGATAGCAGGAGGGCGGCAGGTGGAGAGTCGCCAGCGCCGGCACGCCGGGCGCTGGAAGATAGGCGTGAAACTCGAAGCCGTGGAGATGCACGAGATCGACGGGCCAGCGGAGAAGCGCATCGGCGATCGCCGCGCGGTGCCGGTCCCATGCCCGCTCGCGGGCAGCGTCGTCGAGCAGGCCGATCTGCCGCGGCACCTTGACGAGCTCTCCGGCCGCACGGGAACCCTCGCATGCGACCACGACGGAGCAGTGCCCCGCGGCGACCAACGCGCGATCGAGAAGCGTCAGGACCTGCTCGGCGCCTCCCACGGCATCGCGCCCGACGGGCGCAAGCGGATAGGCCACGCTGAGCACTGTCAGGGTCACAACAGCTGCTCCACGCCGAGCTCCAAGGCGGCGCCCGCGACGAGCGTCATCCAGCGGGCGCCGTCCATGCCCCAATCATAACGCTCGTAGAGAAGATCGCCGCAGTTCGGCAGCGTGCCGAAGGCGTAGCGCGGCGCGATCCGGAAGCGCTCCACATCGACGGCGAAGAGCTTTAGGGTCTTCGCTTGGGTCCTATGGGCCGCAAACATCTCCTTCTTCCGCAGCCGCGCTGGCTGGTCGAGCACGATGGTGACGCCATCCGCCTGTTGGTGATGCAGGAACCGCTGCACTCCCCAGCTCTTTTCGGCCGCGTGGTAGAACGGCATCTCGATAATGCCGACTTCGGATCCCTGCCGTTTTCGAAGCTCGGCCGCCGCATGCACCGCGAACGCCACCGCGTCGTGATCCGGGTGTCCGCCCTCGAAGGCGTGTGTGAGCACGATGTCGACAGCGCGCTGCTCGAAGAGCCGCGCGAGCGAGCGCGCAAGCCTCGTCAGGTTCAACGCCGCTTGTTGATCGGCGAGGCCGATGGCGAAGCGGTCTGCGATCGGCACACCGCCGAGCATCATCATCCGCTCGAGCTCGCATGCCCGCGCGAACGCGTACTCCGCGGCACTCGCAAATCCGTGCTCTGCCGCGTTTCCCGGCGTACGCGGCGCGCCGTCGGTGGCGTGGATCGCGGTCACGCCGTGGAGCCGATTGAGCTGGCCCCCTACCCCGATCGCCTCGTCGTCAGGGTGCGCGACCACCAAGGCGACGCGGCGCGCATCGAGGAGCCCGCCGCCGGCGAGCGCCACGAGAAAGCCCTCGGCGCCCTTGCTCGAGACCACCGGCGTTTCAGCGAGCCCATCCATCGAGGCCGACTATAGTGCAGTTTCGAGCAACCTCGCTTTCGGCGCACCGGAGGAGTGCGGCGCGTAGCGCCGGATCATCGCGGCGCAGAACTCGGCGAACTCCTCCTTCACCTGCGGCGGGCTCGTATGATGGGGCGCAATGCCGCGGTGCTCGGGAGTGAAGCAGAAGGTCACCGCGACGTCGAAATCCGCGAGCGCGTCCATCTGCCGATCGAACCACTCAAGTGCGTTCGGACGGAAGCTGTCGGCCCAGGACAAACCGGTGCGTAGATAGCTGACGCCGAGCCGCTTCATCCAAGCGACGGCGTCGTCGAGCCGGTGGTCCTCGAAATGGAACCACTGGCAGATGCCGACCTCCGGCGTAACCTTGGCAAGCTCCTCGAGCGCCGGCTTCGGCGAGCCGTCCTCGCGCAGCACCCCCATGTAGAAGTGGCGGTAGTAGGAGGAGCCCTCTGCCTCCTTGTGCCGGGTCGTCGCCTCCCAGGCGCGAGGCAGGTCGTAGAGGCTGTACCAGTGGATGCGCGGCGTCTTCCCGATGAGGAGCTCCGCGGTGCGCTTTAGGCCCCACGCCTGCACCTCCTCGGCGCCGAAGCTCGAAACGCCGACCTCGGTGACCCAGATCGGCAGATCCGTTACGGCGCGGATTTCCTCGAGCTTCGCCGGCCATTCGTGGATCTGCCAGAGGTTCCAATCGAGGGGAAAACCGTGCACCGCCACCACGTCGACATGGTTGAGCACGCCCTGGGTTTCCATGTTGCGGACGAAGCCCGGATCGATCGGCGACATGCCGCCGAGCACCCGAGGCAGGTTCGGGTTCTCGGCATGTATGGCCTGCCCAGCGGCGATCGCCGTCTCCGCGAAGAGGCTCCAGCCTGGATCGATCTCTGGGTCCCAATGGGACTTGTTGTTGGGCTCGTTCCAGATCATCGCCGCTTCGATCATTCCGTCACCTCTTTCTTCCCCCGGGCCGGATAGACGGCACCCGCCCACTCCGGTGTCCGGACGCGTCGGCACACGTAAACCTCGTCTTCCGGGTGGTTCAGGATCTCGAAGCCGGCGCTGCGCAGCATGGCCTCGGCGCAGGCGCGGTTCGGCACCCACCAGTTTGTCGGATCGTCGGCATAGCGCCGCTCGATAAAATGGAGCTTCGGGTAGCCCGGGCGATCGAACTGCTCGACCTCCCAGAAATGCGGGTTCTCGGCGATCGGCTCGACCTCATCCGAGCCGCGCTGCATCGACTGAAAGACGAAAAGGTCCCTCGCCACGTGCTCATGAATGAGGTCGAGTGCGAGAAGCGGGTGCCGCAGGTGGTAGAGCACGCCCATGAAGAGGACGACGTCGAACTTCTCCCTGAGAGCTCCGACATCGTAGACCGAGAGCTTGCGGAACTCGATGTCGGAGCCGGTTACCCCAGCCGCAAAGCGGGCCTGGGCGAGGTACTCGTCGTCAAAATCGATCCCCAGGACGCGCTCAGCGCCCCGGCGCTTCATCTCGATCGAATAGAAACCGCCGTTGCAGCCGATATCGAGCACGTTCTTACCGGTGAGGTCCTGAGGGATCGCATCGGCAAACGTCTTCCACTTCACCGCAGGGTAGTCGCCGAGGAAGTGGTTCGGCGCGGTCGGAACGCCGTTCAGAATGATGTTATGGAACCACGGCCCGAGTGCTTCGGCTCGCCGCCTGATCTCGTCCTTGCTGAGCGTCGCAACTGCATTCATGCGTCACTCCTTGCTCGCGGCGTGCAGTCCTTCGGCCGCGTGGCCACCGGGCCAGCCAAGCCCGACGCGCGCCCCCGCCGCGCCCTCCTGCCCTGCGGCATCCGCGAGAAGCCTAATGGCCGCCCGATAGCCGTGCAGCGTTCCCACATCGACATAGGCGTGGCCGGCTTTCACGCCGTAGGCTTCGCCCCCCCTCGCGAGATAGGCGTTCACGAGCGTGCCGATGTATTCGTCGACGCAGCGCCGCTCGCGCCACAGGCGCCGGAGCTCGTGCAGGCGGCGCCCTGGCATCTTGAAGGCGCCCCACACCCAGTGCGAGGCCGCGTCCTGTTGCTTGACCTGGATCTCCAGCACACGGCCGTTCTCGCCCAACACTACTGCATCGAAGAACTGCGGCTGCTCGACGGGGAAGAGCAGGAAGGAGAGCTCGTCATCCGGCAAGGCCGCAAGCGCGTCCTCCGGGAACCAGACCGTATCGGGGAGACCGACGATCACCGGCTCGTCTGCCGCGATCAGTGGTGTCGCGCGGAAGATCGCGTCGCATAGCCCGCTCGGCTGGGGCTGGACCACGTAGGCGATTGCGGCCTCGCCGTAGCCGGAGCCGTAATATTCGAGAATGTCGGATTTTCCGGGCGAGATCACAAAGCAGATCTTGTCGGCGCGGCCGCGGATCATCCGTTCGACGAGATATTCGCTGACCGCACAGGGCCGCTCGAGTCCTTTGTCGAGCCGGCTTCCCACGGGCAGCAGCTCCTTTGAAAAAGCCAGCGGCTGGATGCGGCTTCCCCGACCTGCCGCAGGCACGATTCCCCACACGGCTACGCCTCCGCGCCTTGAGCCGGCAGGGACGCGCGCCGCGCGCTTTCAAGCTCCTTCTCCATGGTGATCGCGCGGCGGTCAGAGGTATGCTCTGCCAAAACCCGCTCGCGGCCCGCCTCGGCTATCTCGCGCCGCTCGATCATGGAGAGGCCAAGGGCGGCGATCGTGTCATCGCCGGAGCGTGCGACCAGGATCTCGCGGCCAGGCTCGAAGAATGCGTCAAGGCCGTCCCAGTCATCGGTCAGAATGGCGGCACCGCAGGCGGCGGCCTCAAAAAGCCGGCCCGAGGGGCACCAGCCCATCTCGGCCATGGCCTGCCGAGTGACGTTGAGTGTGAGCCGGGAGGACGAGAAAAAGGCGGGATGGTCGGCCGGAGGAAGGTGGCGGACGAAGAAGATGTTGTCGGTCCACGGGAAGTCGGTCGGGTACTGCGCGCCGCCGATGAGGAAGCGCTGCTCGGGTCGGCGCCGGGCAGGCTCGATGAACAGGCGCTCCAGCGCCGCCTGCCGGTCGGCAGCATAGGTGCCGAGATAGGAAAGATCTGCGGCGAACTCCTGGCGCAGCGGCACCGGCCGGTGCACCTCCGGATCGACATGGCCGTAGAGCGGGGCCACGCGGCGTGCACCGAGCTTCGCGCGGAGCCGATCGAGCGCGGCGCCACCCGTATAGCTCAGCACGAGATCGAAATCGCGAAGTCCGCGCGGCCCGACATAGGTCAAGCTTTCGCCCCGCTCGAGCCGCGACAGCGTGACCGGCGTGTCGAGGTCGTAGAACACCCGAAGCGCATGCGGTGCCGCGAGCACGAGATCGCTCGCGTCGAGCCCGTCCGGGCAGAATGAGGTAACCATCGCTACCTCCGCTTCCGCCACGGCGCGCTCGGCATCGCGGCGCACCTCCGGCCAGTCCCGAAAGAGAACGAGCTCGCCCCCGGGCACTTCGGCCAAGTCTCGGGCCTGGGCGTAGTAAGGCACGTCCCGCTCGAAGAAGGTCACGGCGTGTCCACGGCGGGCCAAAGCCTTGCACAAGCCCCGCCACAAGGTCGCGTGGCCGTTGCCCCAGGAGGAACTGATGGTGAGGCCGAAAACGACGATCTTCATGCCGCGAGCGCCTCGTTCATGCTCGCGACCGTCCAACCTTCACCACGCCGTACCAGTCGCGTGATCGAGGCCGGGGCGATATCGAACAGGCGGTAGTCGCCGAGCGATTGGCAGTTCAGCCACGCGCAGAGCGCGGCACGGATCACATCACAATGGCTCACCGCGACCACGCCCGTTCCCGCGTGACGGGCGGCGACCGCGTTCAGGAACGCGACGGCGCGCACCTGTGCGGCAGCGAACATCTCCCCGCCTGGAGGCCGCACGCTCACGCGCGCGCGGTTCCAGGTCCGCCAAATATCGTCGCTCGCAAGCTCGTCGAAGCGACGCCCGGTCCATGAGCCGAAATCGATTTCATTCAGCGGCTCTGCAACCTGCACGGGCAGGCCGAGCCGTCGCGCGATTGGCTGAGCGGTTTCGCGGGCACGCTCGAGCGGACTTGAATAAACCGCCGCGATGTCCTCGCGCGCAAGACGCTCTGCGAGCCGCTCGGCCTGATGTCGCCCGTCCGAGCCGAGCGTCACACCTCGCATGCGCCCGCACAAGGTGTTGTGCACCCGGTCGTGGGCGGCGTGGCGGACCAGGTAGAGGGTCGCAGCCACCTCAGTGGATTCCCCGGGGCTCGTCGTCGCCGGCGACGAAACGCATGGTGCGCTCGCGCGCTTCGCTGTCCGTGAATTGCTGGGGCGGCGACTTCATGAAGTAGCTCGAGGGGCCGATCAGCGCACCGCCGATGCCGCGGTCCTTCGCCAGCTTGGCGCAGCGCACCGCGTCGATGACGATGCCGGCCGAGTTTGGGGAATCCCAAACCTCGAGCTTGAGCTCCACGTTGAGGGGCACACCGCCGAAGGTCGTGCCCTCCATCCGGATATAGGCGAACTTCCGGTCGGTGAGCCAAGGCACGTAGTCGCTCGGACCGACATGCACATCTTCCGGCGGAAGCGGCATGTCGAGCTGGCTGGTGACGGCCTGGGTCTTAGAGATCTTCTTCGATTCGAGCCGCTCGCGCTCGAGCATGTTCTGAAAGTCGGTATTACCGCCGAAATTGAGCTGATAGGTGCGATCGAGCCGCACGCCCCGCTCGCGGAATAGATTGGCGAGCACCCGGTGCACGATCGTCGCCCCGACCTGGCTTTTGATGTCGTCGCCTACGATGGGGACCCGGCGCTCTTCGAAGCGGCGCCGCCACCTCGGATCGGAAGCGATGAACACGGGAATGCAGTTCACGAAGGCGCAGCCGGCCTCGAGCGCCTGTTCGGCATAGTACTCGGTCGCCTTCTGCGAGCCGACCGGCAGATATGAGACGAGCACGTCAGTGCGCGAGCTGTCGAGTATCTCGGCGACGTTCGCCTCGTCCTCGGGTGATTCGGCGATCTCCTCGCGCAAGTACTTCCCGAGGCCGTCGAGCGTCTTTCCGCGCCGAACCGTCACGCCGGTCTTGGGGACGGCCGAGAATTTCTGCGTATTGTTGGGCGGCGTGAACACCGCTTCGGCCACATCGCGGCCGACCTTCTCGGCGCTGACGTCGAAGGCCGAGGCGACCTCCACGTCGCCAACGTGATAGCCGCCGAGCTCGACATTCATGAGCCCGGGCACTGGCTCGTTGGCTTTCGCCTCGCCGTAATAGGTCAGACCCTGCACGAAGGAGGAAGCGCAGTTGCCGACGCCGACGATACCTACGCGGAGTTTTCTCGAGCTCAAGTGGGTCGCTCCCCTACCACCGGGCGGAAACTCTCAAGCTTGGGCTAATGCGCGGAGCCGAATGTAAGTTCCCTTGCAGCTTTGCTGTTGCAACAGGAACAAAGCCGAAGGTGAGGCGTTTAACCCGGCCACACAGTCAAGCTTCTCAGGGGACTATGAGGCAGGCTACGACGACTACCAATCACGACGAGATCAGGCGTTGGGCTGAGCGCGGCGGCCAGCCCTCGGTCGTGCGCGCCGACAGGCGGGCTCCAAAGCGCGACGCCAAGAGCGCCCTGAAAATCGGTTCCCGAAACTAACGGAGATACGCTTTGGCGCAGACAATCCTCATCACGGGCGGTGCGGGTTTCATCGGCCGCTACGTGGCGCGGGCGCTTCTCGATCGCGGTCATGAGGTGCGCGTGCTCGACAGCATGGTCGAGCAGGTCCATCAGGGCCGCAAACGCCCCGACGGCCTGCCGAATCACGTCGAGTTCGTCCCCGGAGACATACGCGATGAGACCGCAGTCCTGAGGGCGCTCAAGGGCGTCGATGCCGTCGTCCACCTCGCGGCGGAGGTCGGGGTCGGTCAAAGCATGTACGCGGTCGATCGCTACACCTCCGTCAATGACTACGGCACAGCGGTTCTCTTCCAGCAGCTCATTGACAGGCCGGTGCGGCGTGTCGTGGTCGCGTCGTCGATGAGCATCTACGGGGAGGGGCTCTACCGGACCGTCGACGGCGATATCGTCCAGGACGCCGCGCGGACGCCGCGCCTCGACCCGAATGCCTCCTGGGACCCGGTCGATGGCAAGGGGCTTCCGCTCGCGCCGGCGCCGACGCCGGAGTGGAAGCGCCCTGCCCTTGCGTCCGTCTACGCAATCGGAAAATACGTGCAGGAGCGGCTCACTCTCACAGTAGCGCCTGCATATGGAATGGAAGGCGTGGCGCTACGGCTGTGGAACGTCTACGGCCCGGGCCAGGCGCTCTCGAACCCTTATACCGGCGTGCTCGCGATATTCTCTTCGCGGCTGCACAACGGCAAGCCACCGGTGATCTTCGAGGATGGCCGCCAGCGGCGGGACTTCGTCCACGTCCAGGACATCGCGCAGGCCTTCGTGCTGGGCCTGGAGCATCCGAAAGCGGCGGGCCAAGCCTACAACGTGGCAAGCGGCGAGGATCGCTCAGTCAGCGAAGTCGCAGCACTGCTCGCGAAGGCGATGAACCGGCCCGATCTGGAGCCGGAGATCGCGGGCAAGGCGCGGGTCGGCGACATCCGCCACTGCATCGCCGACATCTCCAAGATCCGCGAGGAGCTTGGCTTCATGCCGCAACAGGATTTTGCAGAAGGCCTCGCCGAACTTGCGGAATGGGTCGCGCAGCAGGAGGCCGAGGACCGCGTCAACGATGCCCGGAAGGAGCTTGAGCTGAGAGGGCTCGTGGCATGACCGCAGGAAACGGACTGTCCCGGCCGGCGCTCGCGGGACGGCGCCCCATCCTCGTGACCGGCGGCGCCGGGTTTATAGGCTCGAATCTCGCCGACCGACTCGCGCGCGAGGGCCACGACGTCCTGATCTACGACGCCCTCGCGCGACCGGGCGTTGAGACTAACCTAGCCTGGTTGAAGGCCCGACACCCGCAGCGGGTGTCGAGCGTCGTTGCCGACATTCGCGACGAGCACGGCGTCGCTGACGCCGCGCGCGAGGCGCAGGCGGTGTTCCACTTCGCGGCCCAGGTCGCCGTCACGACAAGTCTCGTCACGCCGCGCGAGGATTTCGCCATCAATGTGCAGGGTACGCTCCATCTCCTCGAAGCGTTGCGGACCCGCGATGAGTCCGTGCCGCTGCTCTTCGCCTCAACCAACAAGGTCTACGGCGAGCTCGCCGATGTAGCGCTCGAGGCGACGAACGACGCCTATGTGCCGCGCGACCCCGCGGTGCGCGCGAAAGGCATCGGCGAGGACCGGCCGCTCGACTTCCACACGCCCTATGGCTGCTCGAAAGGCGCCGCCGATCAGTACGTGCTCGACTACGCCCGCAGCTTCAGCGTGCCGACCGTCGTGATGCGGATGAGCTGTATCTACGGCCCGCGCCAGATGGGCACCGAGGACCAGGGCTGGGTGGCGCACTTCCTGATCCGAGCGCTCGAAGGCAAGCCGATCTCGATCTACGGCGACGGACGCCAGGTTCGCGACGTGCTGAACGTCGCGGACGCCGTCGATGCTTATTTTTCCGCCTGGAAGCGCATCGGTTCCATACAGGGCCGCGCCTTCAACCTCGGCGGCGGGCCGGCAAATGCGGTGAGCCTGCGCCAGCTTCTGCGCCATGTTGAGGACCTGATCGGCCGCCCAGTCGACCTGACCTTCGCGGATTGGCGGGCGGGCGACCAACGCTACTATGTCTCGGACGCAAGCCGCGCCGCGCGCGAGCTCGAGCTGCGGCCGCCGATGCCGTGGCGCACCGGGGTCGCCGCCCTGGCACGCTGGCTCGCCGACGAGCGCGGCGTCGAGGCGCCTGTGCCCCGCACAATGCGCCCGCAGGCCGTGCAGGCGCTGTCGTGAGGCTCACGGCGTGGCTGGACGCGCGATGCGGCTCCTGATGACGGCCGACGCGGTCGGCGGCGTGTGGCAATATGCGACCGACCTTGCCCGCGGCCTCGTCGACCATGACGTCAAGACGACGCTCGCCGTGGTCGGCCCCGCGCCCACAGTGCGGGCGCTCGAACAGGCGGTTGTGATCCCCGGATCGCGGGTTGTCATCACCGGGCTGCCGCTCGATTGGACAGCGGACAGTCCGGCCGAGGTGGCGAAGGCCGGCCGCGCCGTGGCAGATCTCGCCCGGAGCGAGCGAGCCGACCTCGTCCATTGCAACAGCCCGGCGCTTGCCGCCGACGCACGCTTCAGCGTGCCCCTGCTGGCCACGTGCCACTCCTGCGTCGCGACCTGGTGGCACGCGGTGAGGGGCGGCCCGCTGCCACAGGACTTCGCCTGGCGCACTCGTCTCGTATCCCGCGGCTACGCCCGGGCGGACGCGCTCACCGCTCCAACCGCGGCGTTCGCGCGCATGACGGCCAGCGTGTACGGCATCGGCGAGCCCGAGGTCGTGCCCAACGGCCGACGCGCTCGAGCGCTGCCCGCCGTGCCGGAGGCGGCGAAATTCGTCTTCACCGCCGGACGCTTGTGGGACGAGGGCAAGAACCTTTCGATGCTCGACCGCGCCGCCGCGCGCCTGAACCTGCCCGTAATCGCGGCGGGACCGCTCGAAGGACCGAATAGAACGGCGATGTCGCTTGCGAATCTGCGCACGCTCGGATGCCTCGACGATGATGAAATCGGCGAATGGCTCGCGAGACGCCCAATATTCGCATCGGTGCCTCGCTACGAGCCCTTCGGTCTTGCGGTGCTCGAGGCCGCGCAGGCCGGCTGCGCCCTCGTCCTCTCCGACATTCCGACCTTGCGCGAGCTCTGGGACGGCGCGGCGTTGTTCGTCGACCCCGATGATGATGCCGCCCTCGCGGACACTCTACAGGCGCTGAGCGATGACCGCGCGCGCCGGTCCGCGCTCGAAGCCGCCGCGAAGGAGCGTGCCCACGGCTACACGGTCGAAGCCATGGCGGCTGGCATGCACCGCATCTACGAGGCGGTCTTGGCCGGCGAAGCGGCGCGGGCGCGGGAGGCGGTTGCGTGAAGCTCGTCTACTTCACCCATTCGCTGCGCTCCTGCTGGAACCATGGCAATGCCCATTTCCTCCGCGGCGTGCTGCGCGAGCTGATCCATGCCGGCCACGAGGTCGCGGCCTACGAGCCTGCCGGCTCATGGAGCCTCGAGAACCTCTTGAAAGACCATGGATGGCGCGGCCTCGCGGCCTGCGAGGAGGCTTACCCGGAGCTGTCCTCGAGCGACTACGGCGCAGACCTTGATCTTGACGCGGCGCTCGCCGGCGCGGATGTGGCGGTCGTCCACGAATGGAATGAGCCATGGCTCGTCGCGGCGCTCGGGCGGGCGCGCCGGCGCGGCGGCCGCTTCACGCTGCTCTTTCACGACACGCACCACCGCGCGGTAAGCGATCCTGACGCCATTCGGACCTTCGATCTCGACGGCTATGATGGCGTGCTCGCGTTCGGCGAGACGCTGTCGGAAGTTTATCGGCGGTGGGGCTGGCGCGACCGCGTCTTCACCTGGCACGAGGGTGCCGACACACGGCTTTTCCGCCCACCCGATGAGGATTCGCGCCGCGCGGGCCTCGTCTGGATCGGCAATTGGGGCGACGAGGAGCGCAGCACCGAGCTCGAGAGCTTCCTCTTGCGGCCGGCGCACACCGTCGGACTGGCGCTCGACATCTATGGCGTGCGCTACCCCGATCACGCCATCGAGAAGCTCCGGCGTTACGGCGTGTGCTATCGCGGCTGGCTGCCGAACGCACGCGCACCCGAGATCTTCGCGCGGCATCTCGCGACCGTCCACGTGCCGCGCCGCTTCTATGTAGAGCACCTGCCGGGTATTCCGACGATTCGCGTCTTCGAGGCACTTGCCTGCGGCATCCCGCTGGTTTCAGCGCCGTGGCGCGACTCGGAGAACTTGTTCCGCTCCGGGCGCGACTACCTCGTTGCCCAGGGCGAGACCGAGATGGAACGACATCTTTCCACGCTGCGCGACGACCCTGCGCTGCGTGGCGAGCTCGTTGCAAACGGTCTCGAGATCATCCGCGCGCGGCATACCTGCGCGCATCGCGCGCAGGAGCTTCTCGCCATCATCGAGCGCCTGCGCGCGCCCTCTCCGGCCGAGGTATTTGCATGAAGATCGCCTTCTACGGATCGAGCCTCGTCTCTTCATATTGGAACGGCGCCGCGACCTACTACCGGGGCCTTCTCAGCGATCTCGCCCGGCGCGGCCACCGCATCGTCTTCTACGAGCCCGACGCGTTCGATCGCCAGAAGCATCGCGACATCGATCCGCCGGACTGGGCCGAGTCCCGCGTCTACCCCGCGACGGAGGATGCGGCGCGGGCTGCGATCGCCGAGGCCGCGAACGCCGACGTTGTGGTCAAGGCGAGCGGCGTCGGCGTATTCGACGACTTGCTGCTGGAAGGCGTGATCGCGAGCTCGCGGCCGGAAGCAATCCGCATCTTCTGGGACGTCGACGCGCCGGCGACGCTCGCCGAGCTGGGCCGGAGCCCGGACCATCCGCTGCGCCGGGCGATGCCCTCGCTCGACCTCGTGCTGACCTATGGCGGCGGCCCGCCGGTGATCGCCGGCTATCGAAGCTTTGGCGCGAGGCGCTGCGTGCCGATCTACAATGCACTCGACCCGACGACCCATTTCCCGGTGCCGCCGGAGCAGCGCTTCTCGGCCGATCTCGCCTTCCTCGGCAACCGGCTTCCGGATCGCGAGCGGAGGGTCGAGCAGTTCTTCCTCGAGCCGGCTGCGCGGCTGCCCGAGCGGCATTTCCTGATCGGCGGCAACGGCTGGGAGAGCAAGACCATGCCGTCGAACGTGCGGCATATTGGGCACGTCTACACGCGTGAGCACAACGCCTTCAACACGAGCCCGCTCGCGGTCTTGAACATCGCCCGGGACTCCATGGCCGATATCGGCTTCTCCCCGGCGACCCGCGTCTTCGAGGCGGCGGGGGCCGGCGGCTGCCTCATCACCGACGCCTGGGAGGGTATCGCGCTGTTCCTTCGCCCCGACGAGGAGGTGTTGGTCGCTCGGGACGCGGCAGACGTGGTCGAGCACATTCGCACGCTGACGCCCGAACGCGCCCGCGCCATCGGCGAGGCGGCGCGCCGCCGCGTGCTCGCCGAGCACACCTACACGCTGCGCGGTGCGCAGGTAGACGGCATCCTCAAGGAAGAGGCGGCTCAGAAGCGGCGGAGGAGCGCCGCATGAGGCTCGTTGTTCTCGGCCTCAGCCTGTCCTCCTCCTGGGGAAACGGCCACGCGACCACTTTTCGCGCGCTACTCAAGGCCTTCGCTGCCCGAGGCCACGACGTGCTCTTCCTCGAGCGGGACCTGCCCTGGTACGCTTCGCATCGCGATCTCGTGGATCCACCCTATTGCAAGCTCGAGTTCTACGCCGAGCTTGCGGAGCTTGCGATACACGAGCAGGCGATCGAGCACGCCGACGCGGTGATTGTCGGCTCCTACGTGCCGGAGGGTGTCGAGGTCGGCCGCTGGGTGCAGGGCATCGCGCGCGGCATCAGAGCCTTTTACGACATCGACACGCCGGTGACGCTGGCAAAGCTCGACCGCAGCGACTTCGAATATCTCGCGCCGGACCTCATTCCGCGATACGATCTCTACCTTTCCTTCACCGGCGGTCCGAGCCTGCAGCGCCTCGTGCACCGGTACGGCTCTCCGGATGCCCGTGCTTTGTATTGCTCGGTCGATCCTGAGCGATACGGGCCGATGCGGCTCGATCCACGATGGGATCTGAGCTATCTCGGCACCTACAGCCCGGACCGGCAGCCGACGCTCGAGCGGCTCCTCATCGAACCAGCGCGGCGTGCGCCGCACCTCAAATTCGCGGTGGCCGGCCCTCAATATCCGGCCGGGATCGATTGGCCGGCCAATGTCGAGCGCATCGACCATGTCGCGCCCGCCGATCACCCCCGCTTCTACGCCTCGAGCCGCTTCACCTTGAACGTCACACGCGCGGACATGGTCCGCGCTGGTTACAGCCCGTCCGTGCGGCTCTTTGAGGCTGCGGCCACCGAGACGCCCATTATCTCGGACGAGTGGCCGGGCTTGACGGCGATTTTCCGCCCCGACCGGGAGATAGTCCTCGCGAGCGGGCCGGAACAGGTCCTGCGCGTCCTCGAAGGAATGGATGAGGACGGGCGTCAGCGCCTCGCTGCTGCTGCGCGGCACCGGGTTCTTGCCGAGCATACGGCGGCTCACCGCGCCGGAGAGCTGGAGGAGGCGATCGAGGAGGCCCGCTCCCGCGTCCGCCGGCGCGAACGAGGCAGCACGACCAGTTACGCCGAGGCGCCATGAAGGAGACCGATCCCACAGGCCACCGAAGATTTCTATCGAACCAAAGCCAAGCTCCAGACGTTGGACATCTAAGTTCCTTTCTTTCGTACATCGCCCCGTGCTCTGGGGCGTAGAGAAAGAGGTTGGTTATGAAAAATGGGAGAGGCAGGGTCGTTCTTGTCGCCGGCGGTGCCGGTTTCATCGGCTCTCACCTGTGCGACGCGCTCGTCTCGGAAGGCGCCCACGTCATCTGTGTCGACAATTTCCGGACTGGACGCCGGCAGAACCTGTTCCCTTTGCGACACGATTCCCGCTTCGAGTTCATCGAGGCGGATGTGATCGATCCCTTGAAGCCCAGTCTGCTGTCATCAAGGGTGCCGATTGATGCGGTGTTCAATCTGGCCTGCGCCGCCTCGCCGGCGCACTACCAGGCCGAGCCCGAGCACACGATGCTGACCAACGTGCTGGGCACTCGAAATCTCCTGGCGCTGGCTCAGAAGAAGCGCGCCCGCTTTCTGCTCGCCTCGACCAGCGAGGTCTACGGCGACCCCGACGTCCATCCGCAGACCGAAAGCTACTGGGGAAACGTCAACCCCACCGGCCCGCGCGCGTGCTACGACGAAGGCAAGCGCGCGGCGGAAGCGCTCACGTTCGACTATCGCCGCGCTGGGCGCGTTTCGGTGCGGGTCGCGCGAATTTTCAACACCTATGGGCCACGAATGCGCGCCGACGACGGCCGGGTGGTCTCGAACGTCATCACACAGGCGCTCTCTGGGAAGGATATCACGGTCTACGGCCACGGCTCGCAGACGCGATCCTTTTGCTACGTCGCGGATCTGGTGGACGGCCTCATGCGGCTAATGGACTACGACGGCGAAGCCTCGGGCCCGGTCAATCTCGGCAATCCGATCGAGCTCACCGTTAACGAGCTTGTGGCGCGCGTCCTCGCTATGACCGGCTCACGTTCGCGCGTGGTAAATCGCCCGCTTCCGATTGACGATCCGCGCCGACGGCGGCCCGACATCAGCCTCGCAAATGAGCTCCTTGGCTGGAGCCCGAGAGTGGCGCTCGATGAAGGTCTGGAGGCGACGATCACGTGGTTCGCCGGAGAGGGCGCGAAAGTGCCGGCCGGCGTCAAGGCGACCGGGCGCGCCAAGGGCCTCGGAGGGGCTGCCGCCGGGCTGGCGGTTTCCTGACCGGGCCGGGCAGCGCCGAAGAGCCGTTGCTCTGTCTGAGCGATGCCAAGCCCATGAACTTCAGCTGGATCACAGACCATCTCGCCATCGGCGGGCGCCTTCCAGCTAGGGCTGCGGAGACTCTCGCTAGCGGGCTGAGGATCAGGGCGGTGCTCGATCTGAGGCTCGAGGATTGCGACGACCTCGCGCTCCTGCAAAGCCATGGTATCGAGTTCCTGCATCTGCCGACCGAAGACCATTGCGCCGTGTCGGATGAGATGCTGCGCGAGGGCGTGGCTTTCACCGCATGGCATCTCGACCGCGGCGAGCGGGTGCTCATCCATTGCGAGCACGGCATCGGACGATCGGCAACCCTCGCTCTTTGCGTATTAGTCCAGCGCGGGCATGCGCCGCTGGACGCGCTTTCGCACGCGAAACGCCGCCGTTCGGTCCTGTCGCCGAGCCCGGCTCAATACGAGGCATGGGCGGTCTGGCTGCGTCGCTTCAGGCAGGAAGCCGGCCCGTCCTGGCAGATACCGCCCTTCGAAGCGTTCGCCGAGATCGCCTATTCGCATTTGCGCGCCGAGGCCGGATGATGCTGGTCTACGGGGATCACGCTTGCGAAGAGAAGCCCGTCGAGGCCCTCCGCAGACTGAAGGGCGATCTCGCCACTATCTGGGCCACAGCCGAAGGGATCGCGAGGCACGGGGCCCTCGTCGCCGCTTTCATCGAAGCCGGCGAGCTCGGGCAAGGGCTTTCCGACTTCGAGTTCATGGAGCGAAAGGCTGATGCGCGCTCGGCCATGAGCAATACGGCAATGCGGCTGCTCATTGCGCTCGCGCAATCGGTCGCGCGTTCGTGGAGCAGCGGCTTCAGCGACCTCGGACCCATACCGCTCGCCAGCGTCGAGCAGCTTCAAGCCGTCGAGCTGCCGGAGATCGTGCAGATCAGCCTGCCCGAGGGCTACGCGTTCTACGCGCTCTATCCCGAGTCTTACATGACGGCCGCCAAAGCGCTCATGTTTGGTTCCGTGAAGATCGTCGGCCTACGCAGCATCGGCACGAGTTTGGCGGCAGCCGTGGCAGGCGGCGTCGGAGCGGATGGCGCGGTGACGGTGAGGCCCCGAGGTCACCCGTTTGATCGCAGGCTCGCGCTGACGCGCAGCCTGCAACACGAGCTCCTTGCCGCCCGCAACGCGGCATTCGCGATTGTCGACGAAGGCCCCGGCCTCTCCGGGAGTTCTTTCGGCTGCGTCGCGGACTTCCTGGAGGATCGCGGCGTGGAGCCTCGCCGCATGCACTTCTTCCCGAGCCATGCCGGCGATCTCGGGCCCGAAGCATCGCCCCGCCACCGCCAGCGATGGGCGACTGCTCAGCGGCACGTCCTTGCCTTCGAACAGCTCGTCGGCCGCTCCCTCGATCCGCGCCACCGCCTTGAACGCTGGGTCGAGGACATCGTTGGATCTCCCGTGCAGCCGCTGCTCGACATCTCGGCCGGAGCTTGGCGCAAGCACCTTCACGGCGAGGAGCGGCAATGGCCCCCGGCGAATCCGCAGCAAGAACGCCGCAAGTTCCTTTTGCGGAGTAGCGCAGGAGCATGGCTCCTCAAGTTCGCCGGGCTCGGCCGTTACGGCGCGGAGAAGCTCGCACTCGCCCGAGTGCTCGCGGACGCCGGTCTCACGCCGCCGGTCGCAGACTTCCGACACGGGTTCCTCGTCGAACGCTGGCTCGAGGACGCGCGACCACTCGACCCGAATACCCACGATCGTGCGCAGCTCGTCGAGCATCTCGGCCGATACCTCGGCTTCCGCGCGCGGCATGCGCCCGCGTCGCGCCCGGGTGCATCGCTAGACGCCCTATGGACCATGGCGGTCCGGAACTCCGGCTTGGCGCTCGGAGACGATGCTACGCGCGCTCTCGACCGGTGGAAGACGCAACTGCCCGGCCTAACGCGCCATCTGCACCCGATCCGCGGCGATAACCGCCTCCACACATGGGAATGGCTTGTGGTCGCAGGCCGCCTCATCAAGACCGACGCCCTCGATCACCACTCGGCCCACGACCTGATCGGATGCCAGGATCTCGCCTGGGACATCGCCGGCGCAACGATCGAATTCGCGCTCACGCCGGACGAACGCGACCGGCTTTGCGCGATCGCTGAGCGAGAAGCGGCCCGACTGCTCGTCCCCGAGCTGATCCAGTTCCTGGCCACGGCCTACCTTGCTTTCCAAGTCGGCTCCTACACCCTCGCCGCGCAGGCAAACGCCCATGATCTTGGAGAGCGATCGCGGCTGCGTGCCGAAGCTGGCCGCTATTCCGATGCTCTGCGCCGCACATTGACCGGCGAGCCGGCGATCGTACCGGGGACGCCTCGCGCCCTTGCGCTCCCTTGTTGGGCATAGCTGCGGCGTCGTTCCTAAGTTCCAGAAACTATTCTCCCGCCTCTGCCAAGTAACCCCGCGCTAAGCCCGGACCAGACCGAGTCGGAACGAGTCAAACTGGGCGGGCGTTGAGTCGATCTCTGGCCGAGTTTGCCTCTAGGGCGGGGGGTTCTCGATCGGCCATGCCTCCAGCGGGTGGAGTATTGCAAATGGCGGTCCGGGCGAACTGGAAGGGTTATCTCAAGCTTTCGCTCGTTTCTTGCGCCGTTGCTCTCTACCCCGCGGCGAGTTCGTCGTCCCGCATCCGCTTCAACACGCTCAACCGCGAGACGGGCAACCGCGTGCGTCGCCAGTTCGTCGACGCCGAGACCGGCGATCCGGTCGAGAGCGAAGACCAGGTCAAGGGCTATCAGGTCGGCAAGGGCTCTTTCGTGATCGTCGAAGATGAGGAGATCGAGGCGATCCGAATCGAAAGCACGCACACCATCGATGTCGAGAGCTTCGTGCCGCGTGACGAGATCGACACGCGTTATCTCGACACGCCCTACTACATCGCGCCCGACGATAAGGTCGCGCAGGAGGCCTTCGCTGTCATTCGCGACGCCATGCGCGAAAAGGAGATGGTCGGCCTCGCCCGCGTCGTGATCTCGCGCCGCGAGCACATGATTCTGCTCGAGCCGCTCGACAAGGGCCTCCTCGGTACCACGTTGCGCTTCCCCTACGAGGTGCGCGACGAGAAGCCCTATTTCGAGGACATCCCGGACGTGAAGCTGCCGACCGAGATGCGCGAGCTCGCGGCCCACATCGTCGAGAAGAAGACCGGTCATTTCAACCCGTCGCAGTTCGAGGACCGCTACGAGAACGCCGTCATCGAGCTCGTGAAGTCGAAGCAGACCGGAAAGCCCCTCGAGCTGCCCCAGACTCCACAGCCCTCGAACGTGATCAACTTGATGGACGCCCTGCGCAAGAGCATCGGAGCGGAGCGGGCGGAGGAACGCTCGCGCCCGGCAGCCGCCAAGGCGGGCGCCAAGTCGAGCCCTCGTCGCAAGCCGTCGAGGGCCGCGAAGAAAGCCGCTCCCGCGAAGAAACGCAACTTGAAGAAGGCCAGCTGACCCATGGAAGACCGGCCGAAATCCAAACGAGGCTTCGCCTCGATGTCGAAAGAGCAGCGCGAGCGCATCGCGAGCCTCGGCGGGCGCAGCGTGCCCGCGCCGAAGCGGTCCTTCGCCCAGAATCGCACGCTCGCCTCGGAAGCCGGGCGCAAGGGCGGCCAGCGCTCGCAAGGCCGCAAGCGCGCGGAGGCCGAGGCGAGCGCGGAATAGCGCCGTGCCGAAGGCTGCGACGCGCGCATCCAAGAGCCGAGCCAAAAAGACACCGGACGCATCCAAGGCGGAAAGCCGCCGCCGGGAGCGTCCGGACTCCCATGCCGACAAACGTCAGTCGAAGCCCGTCGCGGCGGGCCTCAAGGCCTATCGCGCGAAGCGCGACTTCGCCCGCTCGCCCGAGCCCAAGGGTCGCAAGGAGGCGGCGCTGGGAGAGCGCTTCTGCGTTCAGAAGCACGACGCGCGCCGTCTGCATTATGATCTTCGCCTCGAGCTCGACGGCGTGCTCAAGAGCTGGGCGGTGACGCGCGGCCCAAGCCTCGTCGTCGGAGACAAGCGCCTCGCTGTCCATACCGAGGATCATCCGCTGGAATACCTCGTCTTCGAAGGCGTGATCCCGCAGGGTCAGTACGGCGGCGGTACTATGATCGTATGGGACCGCGGACGCTGGGTTCCCGAAGGCGACCCGCGCTCGGGCTACGACAAGGGGCATCTCGCCTTCACGCTCGATGGCGAGCGCCTGCACGGCCGCTGGCATCTCGTCCGCACCCGCATGAAGCCGGGACAGAAGAAGGAGCAGTGGCTGCTGTTGAAAGCGGATGACGAGTTCGCCCGCCCAGCCGATGCGCCCCAGATCACCGCGGAGGCAATCACCTCAGTCATCTCCGGCCGCAGCAACGACGACCTCGCGCGCGAAGGTGAGGTCCGAATCGACCACGCCGAGCGCGCCAGGGCCGCCGCCGGACGCGCGACGCCCGCTCCCGACCTCGCAAAGGTGCGGGGCGCAAAGAAAGGCATCCTGCCGACGTTCGTGGAGCCGTGCCTTGCGACCCTGGTCGAGCGGGCGCCCTCGGGGCCCGAATGGGTTCACGAGATCAAGTTGGACGGCTACCGGCTCCAGGCTCGGATCGACGGCGGTAAGGTTAAGCTCCTCACGCGGAGGGGGCTCGACTGGACGGCGAAATTCAAGCGCGTCGCGGACGCCATCAAACAGATGAAGCTCGGGGCAGCGCTCGTCGACGGCGAGGTCGTTGTCGAGACGGGAAGTGGCGTCTCGAGCTTCACCGGCCTCCAGGAGGCGCTGAAAGACGAGCACTCCGACCGCATGGTGTTCTACGCCTTCGATCTTCTTTATCTCGACGGCGTAAGCCTCGTGAATGCGGCGCTGACCGCGCGCAAGACCCTCCTCGCCGGCCTGCTCGACGACGCGCCGGCAGGCGGGCCAATCCGCTACAGCGATCATATCGAAGCGGAAGGCGACGAGATCGTCCGGCACGCCTGCCGCCTCGGCCTAGAAGGCGTGATCTCGAAGCGCCGCGACCTGCCCTATCGGTCCGGCCGGCGCGGCGATTGGCTCAAAACCAAATGCACCAAGCGCCAGGAATTCGTGATTGCCGGCTACGTGCCCTCGACCACCGTCGCCAAGGCCATCGGCTCGCTCGTGCTCGCGGTCAACGAGGGTGGCAAGCTTGTGCATGTCGGCAAGGTCGGGACCGGGTACACGGAAGCTACCGCGCGCAAGCTCTGGGCCGAGCTCGACCGCGTCAAGCGCCCCACCTCGCCCTTTCCGACAAAGCTGCCGCGCATCGCCACGAACGGCGTGCGCTGGGTCGAGCCGAAGCTCGTCGCTGAGGTGGAGCTGCGCGGCTGGTCCGCGGACGGGCTCATCCGCCACGGCTCGTTCAAGGGGCTGCGCGAAGACAAGAGCCCCGAAGAGGTTTTCCGCGAGGCCGCGCGGCCCACAACGCCGTTGCGCGGGGCGGCGGCGCGTCGCGACTTCACCCTGACTCACTCCGATCGCGTGCTGTGGGAAGATCTTGGGCTAACGAAGCAGGGGCTCGCGGAGTTCTATGCGGAGATCGCAGACTGGATCTTGCCCCACATCGTCCATCGGCCGCTCTCGTTGGTGCGCTGCCCGGCGGGATACACCAAGGAGTGCTTCTTTCAGAAGCATGCCTGGGCGGGCCTGAAAACCGACCGCGTGCGGCCGGTGCGGATGGGCGAGGACGAGGGCCTCGCCATCGCCGATCTCGACGGCCTTCTCGCCCTCGTGCAGGCGAGCGTACTCGAGATCCACCCCTGGGGTGCGACCGTCAAGGATCCCGAACGGCCGGACCGCATGACCTTCGACCTCGATCCCGACGAGAAGGTCTCGTTTTCGAGCGTGATCGCCAGCGCTCAGGAGCTGCAGAAGCGCCTGGCGGAGTTGCATCTCGAGAGCTTCGTCAAGACCACCGGCGGCAAGGGGCTCCACGTCGTGGTGCCGCTGACGCCGAAAGCGGACTGGGACGAGGTGAAGGCTTTCTCCGAGGCATTCGCGACCCGCCTCGCTTCCGACTATCCGGATCGCTACACCGCAAACATGGCGAAGCGCGCCCGCACGGGCCGGATCTTCGTCGATTACCTGCGCAATACGCGCGGCGCTACCGCGATCGGGGCGTATTCAACTCGGGCACGAGCCGGCGCCCCGGTCTCCACTCCCTTGAGCTGGGACGAGCTCCCGACGCTTCCGGCGGGCAATCAGTATAGGGTCGACAACCTGCTCGGGCGCCTGGACCACCTGAAGCGCGACCCTTGGGAGGCTATGGCCGAGACGCAGCAGACCCTTCCGGCCGGGCCGTCAACCCCAAGAAAGGCCGCGCGGCGAAAACGCGGCTGACCAGCTCCTAGTAGGGAGACGCGAACTGCCGCCGGCCGAAGGTCGCCTGGTGCTCGGCGAGAAGCTCGCGCACGACGTCCTGCCGGGGGGCCGACTGAACGACCACGCGGCGCCCGTCCGGCAGCGTATAGGTCCGCAAGCTCATCACTCGGTAGCCGCTCACCTCCGGCGATGCGGCGCGCTCGCGCCCCTCGGTCCGGGCGACCTGCGCCCGCTTGGCGACTGCACGGCTCGCGGTTTCCTTGCGAGGAGCCGCCTTACGCGGAGCGACGGTCTCACGCGTGGCCGCTTCGCGCGACTTCGACCGCTTGCGCGAGAGGCGCGGGGCCGGCTCGTCCTCGGCCGCAGCGACGGTCTTGCGGCGGTCGGAGCGCTCGCTTGCGGCCGGGCGCGGCGGCTCTGTAACCCGCGCTGCGGCGCGAGCGATTGCCGGCTCCGGCTCCGCAACGGGCGTTACCCGGGCAGCAGTCTCGGTCTTCGCTTCTGGCCTGACCGGCGCAGCAGTGGCTGCGGCGGCGTTCGCTGTTTCGGTATTCTGCGCGGGCTTTGCGGGCATGACCTTCGTTTCGATCGGGCGCGCAGGCTTGTCGGGCGCGGGCTCCACCCAGGCGCTCGCGGCAGGAGAGGTGGGCGCGGACGCCGCTTTCGCGGGCTCCGCCTTTTCCGCAACGGCAGCGCTTGCGGAGGGCGCGCCGCCCGCAGCGGCGCCCCGGACCGGCTCGCCGTCGGCGCCTTTCGCGGTGCTCGATCGCGCCGTCGCCGGACGCTCCACCGATCCCGTCGTGGCGGGCCCCTCAGACGGCGCCGCCACGGTGATGCCGTATCCCTCCTCCGCGCTCTTCGCTTGCTGGCACGCCCAGCGCCAGGAGTTGCGCGGCGAGCTGCAGTCCAGCGCCGCTTCCGGCTTCAGCCCGGCGGTCTCCTCGCGGGACGAGCCAAGCGCAAGCATGCCGCTGACCACGGCGCCAGCCAGGATCACGGGGGCCAGCGCGCCGATGAGCACGAGCTTCACGCCCGAGGCGCCAGGCTTCGGTGCCCCGGCGCCCTCGTCCCAGCCGCTATCCCTGAGCTGCGGGGCTTCGTTTCTCGGTTTCATCGTGACCACCCTCGCGAATCGAAATTCCATGAGCCGCGGTTCGCGGCGGTACCGAACGCGTGCCTTACAGAGAGATCGTTGAGCTCGGCCCGGTCCGTCGGCGGCGCCCACCTGCGCCGCTCGCGAACTCGATGGGCAAGAGTCACGTGGCTCCCGCCATTCGGGTCGAACCCGTCGAGCATAGCGCAAAACCGCGCGTGGTAAACGCGCCGGTTCAGCGCCGACGCGCTCGCGGCCCGCCTGGCAGAGGGGCAACGCGTCAGACGAGTCCCGGTTCGAGCAGAGCCGTGGAACGCCTCACTGAAATGTGAGGATGCGACGCCGTGAGTTGCCGCCCACCGCCGCGCCGCCGAAAATGGGTCCGATTCACGCGATTCTGGAAGGAGGTCGCCGATGCCCGTGACCCGCCGCGGACTGCTGAACGGCCTAGCCAGGCTCGGAGGGGCCGGCGCGGTTTATGAAGCGCTGGCCTTGTGGGATTTTCTCAAGCCTCCGCCCGCCAGCGCTGCCTCCCTGGAGCTTCCGCGCAATTCCGGCAACGGCAAGAGCGTCGCGATCCTCGGGGCGGGCGTCGCCGGGCTCTGCGCGGCCTATGAACTCGACCAGGCCGGCTACGACTGTATCATCCTCGAAGCTTCGCGGCGCGCCGGCGGGCGCAGCCTGACGCTCAGGCGCGGCGACAGCTTTCGCGAGCTCGGCCACGAGTTCCAGACCTGCGCCTTCGACGAGGGGCTCTACCTCAACGCCGGCCCGGGCCGCATCCCGCATCACCATGTGCAGGTGATCGACTATTGCCGCCGCTTCGGCGTGGCATTGCAGCCCTACATTTTCGCGAGCCGGGCCAACCTCGTGCACACCGCCTATCTCGGCAACGGCCGGACCATGCCGGTGCGCCGGGCGCTCTACGATCTGCAGGGCCATGTCGCCGAGCTCCTCGCCAAGTGCTCGGCAACACCCGGATTGGACCTGCCGGTCTCGGGCGACGACCTCGAGAAGCTGCGCGAGATGCTCGCGACCTTCGGGGACCTGACCAAGACCGAGAGCGGCTACGCCTACCGCAACAAGTCGGGCCACGCCGGCTACGACGTCCCGCCGGGGCTCGCGAACGAGCCGGGCAAGGTCCTGAGCCCGATGGCGCTCGACGAGCTTTTGCGCTCGCGGGTGTGGGACGACTACATCTACCGCGACACCGACTATTCCTGGCAGACCTCCCTTATGGAGCCGGTCGGGGGAATGGACAATTTCTTCAAGGGCTTCCTGCGCCAGCCGCTCGCCCGCCAGGCCGGCACGATCGAGGGGCTCGTCCGCTACGGCGCGAAGGCGACGGCGATCGAGGTCGGGACGGACAGGGTGACCGTCTCCTTCGACGACCGCGACACTGAGCGGGCACTCTCGGCCGACTACTGCATCTCGACCATCCCGGCGCCGATCTTCGCCACGCTGCGCACGAACCTCCCCGGACCCTACATGGCGGCGGTGCGCGACCTGCCGATCCAGGCCGCCGGCAAGGTCGGCTGGCAGGCGGAGCGCTTCTGGGAGACCGAGGACCAGATCTACGGCGGCATCTCCTGGACGACCGACGTGATCACCCAGGTCTGGTACCCCTCGCACGGCTATCTTTCGGGCAAGGGGACGCTCACCGGCGCCTACATGTATGGCGAAAAGGCCGAGCGCTTCAACGCCCTGCCCGTCGCGGAGCGGCTTCGGGTGGCGAAGGAGCAGGGCGAGAAGCTCCATGCGAGCTATGGCCGCCATGTCGAGCGCGGGGTGGCGATCGGCTGGAACAACATGGAGTTCGAGCGCTTCGGCTGGGCCGACGAGACCGATCCCGCCTTCCGCGCCAATGCCGAGCGGCTCACGGCGCCGCAGGGGCGCTTCCACATGGCCGGCGACCAGCTCACCTTCTGGAGCGGCTGGCAGGAGGGCGCGCTGATCAGCGCCCACGCGGCCGTGCGCTCGATCGACCGCCAGACGCGGGGATAGCGGGAAAGATGCTGAAGCTGTGGGGGCGGACGAACTCGATCAACGTCCAGAAGGTTCATTGGTGCCTCGAGGAGCTGGGGCTCCCTTACGAGCGCGTCGATGCCGGACGGCAGTTCGGCATCGTCGACACCCCGGAGTACCGGCGCATGAACCCGAACGGGCTCGTGCCGACGCTCGAGGAGGACGGCTTCGTCCTGTGGGAATCGAACGCCATCGTGCGCTATCTCGCGGCCAAGCGCGCCGATGGGTCGCTCTGGCCCTCGGACCCGCGCATCCGGGCCGATGCCGACCGCTGGATGGACTGGCAATGCACGACCTTCACGCCGGCGACCGGCCCCGCCTTCCACGGCCTCATCCGCACCCCGCCCGAGAGCCGCGACAAAGCGGCGATCGCTCAGTCGGTTGCGAAGTCTGAAGCTTCGGCCGCGATCCTCGACGCGCATCTTTCCGGCCGCCGCTTCGTCGCCGGCGACGCCTTCACGGTCGGCGACATCGCGGTCGGGGCCGCCGCCCATCGCTGGCTCAACCTGCCGGTGGCGCGGGAAAAGCGTCCGAACATCGAGCGCTGGCACGCGGAGCTCCTCGCCCGCCCCGCCGGCGCCAAGGTGCTGGTGACGCCGATCACCTGAGGGGCGGCTAGGAAGGTTTCACGTGAAACATTCCTATCCGGCCAGGCCGCGCGCCGGACTTGGGCCGTGCTCGGCGCCGGGCCGGAGCCGGGCCGCAGGCCGGAGCGGGGCCGGTGGCGGGGAGCGGAGCCGGGCCGCTGCGCTCCGGCCGCCGGCCGACGCTCATGCGCAGCATCCGCGTTCGTTGGCATCGGGGTCGCGGAAGTTGCTCGATCTCGCCGTCGTCGTTGGCGGCCTTGTCCGGTCCGCGCCTGCCGGTGCGACTCGGCCCCGGGTCGAGCCCGAGCGCAGGCTCTCTCGCGCGACCGGAGAGGCAACCCCTCACCTCGCTCGGGCGTTCGCTGGGGTCGGCCCTCTCCTCCTTGAAGAGACGGGCCTATACGGCGCGTTCGTTTTGGCGAGGACGGATTTCGGGCGTGGATCAGGCGGTGGGCGCGCGGCGCGCGCAAGGTGGGGAGCCGACCCAGCGTTTTGCGACGGAGGGGCTGGAGTCCGCGATGGCGCGGCCCGGGCGCGCGGCACGGTTCTTCATGGGCGTAGTGGCTTTCGCCGAGCGGCTGAACCTCAGATGCTCCAAGGTCGGCAACCCGCCGGTCTACGACAACGTCATCTTTCCCTGGGTCGCCGAGATCGAGCGGGAATGGCCGCTGATCCGCGCCGAGCTCGACAAGGTGCTCGAGCGCCAATCCGAGCTCCCGGCCTTCCAGGCGATCGCGGCCGACGTGAGGACCATCACCCAGGACAACCATTGGAAGACCTTCATCCTCCTCGGCTTCGGGGTGCGGTCCGAGCGCAACATCGCGCGCTGTCCGGAGACCTGGCGCATCGTGCAGAAGATCCCGGGGCTCAAGACCGCGATGTTCTCGATCTTCGAGGCCGGCAAGCACCTGCCCGCTCATCGCGGCCCCTATAACGGCGTGCTGCGCCTGCACCTGCCGCTGATCGTGCCGCCGCACGGCCCCCACGAGCTGGCGATCCGGGTCGACGGCCGCATCTGCCATTGGCGCGAGGGCGAGGCGCTCGTCTTCGACGACGCCTACGAGCACGAGGCCTGGAACCGCACCGCCCACACTCGCGTGGTGCTGTTCGTCGATTTCGCGAAGCCCTTGCGCTTTCCGGCAAACCTCGTGAATTGGCTCCTCATGAACCTGGCCGTGTTCACGCCCTTCGTCCGCGAGGGCATGGACGCGCACAAGGAATGGGAGAAGCGCTTCTACGACGACGGGGAAGCGCTCCGGAAAGGGTGATGCCGGCATGGACGAGATGGTCGTCAAGGCTAACGGCGCCGAGATCCCGGCGATCGGGCTCGGCACCTGGCAGCTGCGCGGCGAGGAAGGTGCCGCGGCGGTGAAGAGCGCGCTCGAGGCAGGCTATCGCCACATCGACACCGCCGCGATGTACGGCAACGAGGAGGCGGTCGGCGAAGGCCTGCGCGCGAGCGGCGTTGCGCGCGACGAGGTCTTCGTGACCACCAAGGTGTGGCCCGAGGACCTCGCCCCGGCCGATCTCAGGCGCTCGGCCGAGGCGAGCCTGAAACGGCTCGGGCTTTCGCAGGTCGACCTCCTCCTGATCCACTGGCCGAACGCCGCGATCCCGCTCGCCGGCACCATCCGGGCCCTGTGCGAGGCAAAGCGCGCCGGGCTTTCGCGCCATATCGGCGTCGCCAATTTCACCGTGCGGCTGCTCGACGAGGCGGTGTCGCTCGCCGACGAGCCGATCGTCGCGAACCAATGCGAGTACCACCCCTATCTCGACCAGTCTCTGGTGCGCGCCGAATGCCGCAAGCACGGCGCCGCCTTCGTATCCTACTGCCCGATCGGCAAGGCGCAGGTCTTGAGCGAGCCGGCGATCCAGGCGATCGCCAAGGCGCATCGCCGCACGCCGGCGCAGATCGTGCTGCGCTGGCAGGTGCAGCAGCCGGGCGTGGTGGCGATCCCCAAATCCGGCGACCCGCAGCGCCAGCGCGAGAATTTTTCGGTGTTCGACTTCGGGCTTACGGACGAGGAGATGGCGGCGATCTGCGGCCTCGCCCGCCCGGGCGGGCGCATGGTCACGCCCGCCTGGTCGCCGCACTGGGATTAGGCGCGGGACGCGCTCCGCCGTGCGGAGCAACTCTCGAAACGCGCGGGTCATCCCGGCCGGAGCGCAGCGGAGAGCCGGGATCCATCGCTCTCCGCAGCCGCGGTGGGTCCCGGATAGCCGCTCCGAACCTGACACTAACTAACGTATTCATACCAAACAATCTTTCTTCGGCCATGGTGGTCATGTCCTAGCACCTGCCCTAGCGTTGCTCCGGCAGCTTTTCCGTCCTGCTCCGCCGGTACTCAGCGAGACGCGCTATATTACCGGCAGCTGAACTCTCGCGGATCATGCTAGTTGCCGGCCTAGATCTCGCTCGTCGACGCGACCACAGCGCGCTCGTGCTGCTCGACACCGAGCCTGACCGGCTCACGGTTACGGCGGCGCTGCGCCTGCCGCAGGCTGCGCTGCGCCAGCAGTTCACCCTGATCGCCCCGCACCTCGCCGGCCTCGACCTCCTGGTCTTTGATCAGAGCGGCCTCGGCGACGCCGCCGCGGAACTGCTGCCGAAGACCCCGCCGCATGTCGGTGTCTGCCTGATCGCCGGCGGTCGCCCACTCGCCCGTTCTGCTCAGGGAGACCGCCTGGTCGTTGGCAAGTCGTGGCTGATCCAGCGGCTCGGAACGGCCATGCGGAGCGGCGCCCTGACTGTCGCGGAGCATGCGCCCGGGCGCGATCTCTTGCGGGGCGAGCTTGAACGCTTCGTGTTCAAGCCGGGCGGGCGAGGCCGGCACCGCTTGGAGGCGGCTCGCGGCCACGACGATCTGGTCATCGCGGCGGCGCTCGCCGTCCTTGCAGCTGATCTATGGACGCCGTCAGTGTCGAGATCTGGCTCTTGATCGGACTGAAGACGCCAGCAGTGAGTTCCTGCGAAAGGTGACTTCCGTGCTATGCGCAGTATGGTGCATCTTGGACAATCGGATTTGAGCTGAGACTCGGCTTTGGCCCATTCGCCACGAACCGGCCAATCAATTTATTGGCACCTTTCCGCGTTTGCCCTAGGCCTCGCAACTCCAATCCTGGTGATTGTTGCGCTTGTCGGGTGGCGATATGTCGAGCAGGAACAACGCAAATTCGAGGAGCAGGCTCAGCGGCTCGTGCAGGATGTAGCCGCAGCGATCGACGGCGACTTGGCTGGTTTTCGCGCGACGCTGGACATCCTAGCGACGTTTCCTCAGCTGATTTCAGGCGACCTCAAGCAATTTTACGAGCACTTGAAAAGCGCCACGTTGGCCGGTGGTGATGGCTGGATTGTGGTTCGTCGACCGGATGGGCAGGTGTTGCTTAATTCACGCGTCGCCTACGGCGCTGAACTTCCTCGTTATAACAACGCAGAGATCGACAACGCGGTTTTCGCAGAAAGGAAGAGCATCGTTTCAGACGTGCTGCGCGGGCCCACGACCGATCGTTGGGTCGTTACGCTAGCAACCCCCGTCGTCAATGAAAGCAACGATGTTCCCTATGCCGTCCAACTTATCCTCCCGGCTGAGTATTTCGAGTCAGTGTTGGGACAGCAGCAATCACCGAATCGCTGGGTTCTTACAATCAATGATCGAGAAGGTCGGATCCTTGCTCGGTCGCTCAACCACACGGAATGGGTCGGTAAGCCGATGGCTCCGCAGGGCTGGGCAATCACGAAAGACGTCCCTCGTGGTCAGGGTGGTATCTGGAGTGATCTCAAAACCCTTGAAGGCAGAGCGGTTGAGGGTGCCTACTACCGCATGATCAGCACGGGCTGGCTTGTGGGCTCGGCCGCACCATCGGAGGTCTATAATGCGCCTCGCCGCCAAGCGTTGTTCCTCATCGGAGCTGTGACAATCATTCTGCTCGCCACCTCGGCTACTCTGGGCGCGTATTTTGGCCAGCGCCTGATCAAGGCAATCAACGTGTTGAAACATGAAGCCATCGCGCTGCGGCAAGGTCGCGTGCCCACACTGCCTTCAACCGCTCTCTTGGAAGCGAACGAGGTCGCTAGCGTCATGCGAGAAACGACCCAGATCCTCCAGCAGCGCGACGAGCACCAGCGGATGCTCCTGCAAGAGCTCAATCATCGGGTCAAAAACACGCTCGCGACTGTGCAATCCCTTGCTCGTCGGACCTTCAAAGGTGATGGAAGCGGACGCTATGAACGCTTTGAAGGCCGCCTGCTTTCTCTCTCGATGACCCATAACCTTTTAACGGCTTCGGAATGGCAGGGCGCAAAGCTGATCGACATTGTGGAAGCGGAATTGGCTCCCTACAAAGGTCACTTTCACTACAGTGGCCCTGAACTCTTCGTGCCGACCCGTGCGGCCCTGGGTCTATCGATGATCTTCCATGAGCTCGGGACTAACGCCGCGAAGCACGGCGCGTTCTCGACAGGCCTGGGACAGGTAACAATCGAGTGGTTTGGTCAGAAGAACGAGCTGCGCCTCGAATGGGTCGAGAGCCATGGGCCGGTGGTGCAGCCCCCGAGATTGCAAGGCTTTGGATCGCTCCTCATTCGACATACAGTGGAGCGCGAACTCCAGGGAACGGTTCAGCACTTTTACCCCCCAACTGGTGTCCAGTGTTCGATCGTAATCCCGCTGGAGCGTGATGAAGTGACCCGGGCGGCGGCGTAGTGGTGTCGGTCAGGATTATCGCTATTGCGGGGGCATTAAGCCTCGTCATCCTCTCTGCCCAAGCACAGACGTATGATCCCGGAAATGTAGTGCGCGGCGTTTGCCGGCCCGATGGATGTGACGATTTCACCCTCGCAAGCATCGAAATCATCAACCGCGTTCACGATGGCGCTCTCGCGCGGGCGCGCATAGAGGTCTACCATTCCAGCTTCAGAGGGCGCGTCGCGCGTGGCGTTGAGGACAGACATGTGTTCTGTTCCAATACGCGACCGGCGATCGCGGAAGCCGCCTTCGGGAGGCATGTAGCGTTCTTCCTCGCGCCGCTTGGAACGGCACGGGAACCGCGTGACACGATCAACTACTATGCGCTATACTTTGCAATTTGTCATGGCCTCGACGCGGGTAGGGCTGCAGCTAAGAACAAGATAGCAGTGGCCAAGCAGTTCGGTTACCAAGTCAGCCTTGATGCACTACGTAGCATCAATCTTTCTTCCCCCGAAGAGATCGCACGACTCAGGCCGTAGCGCCACCCAGGACCGGACGTTCACTCGCACGGGCTTGTGCGCTAAGATGTTTGGCTGCCCGCTGCTGAGACCCGATGACCGGCATTGCGGGCGGCTGTGCAGGCGCCCAGGCCGAGGTCACCCCGCGCCGCACCTCCTGCGCGAGCGGACCTGCTCCTGAGCGAGTGAAGCGATTGAGGGAGGGCGACTAGCTAGGCCTATTCAGCTCAGAGCAGTCCGTGTCCGTCCCGAAAAGATCGCTTCAGACGATCCCCCGAATATTGCGCTTGATCGCACCACCCGTGTGGCTTGAGGCCGAAGGCGCTAGGCGGTCAGCAGCGACCATCGGCAGCATGACCGCGGCCGCCACCGCCTCGTCGTCGGAAAGCTCGATCAGTTCGCCGTCGCCGCGGGGCTGCAGCAGTAGGCCCTCGGCCGTCGACAGCGCCGACTTCAGGCGCTCGCGCGACAGCTCATTCTCGGCCGGCCGGTAGTGGCGCAGCGAGACCACGAACTGGTCGGGCCCAAGGCGGCGGTCATGCGGATCCGGAGCGTCGACATGAGAAGCGACACGGGCGTTGAACTCGTGAACCAGCCAGGAGACCGGGCAGCGTGGCGGCCATTGGCCGTCAGGACGGCGATACCCGGTCGTGATCTCGACTGGCATCACCGTCAGCCGGCGCTGCGCCTCGGCGGGCAGCGTCGCCGCAGCGATGGCATTCGCACGCTCGACGGTGCCAATGCGCGTGCGGGAGGAGAGCGCGAGCACGAGAGGCCCAGGCAAGGCGCCATCGGGCGCAAGTTCCCCCTCAAGGCGCGCCAGCTGCTGCAAACCGAATTCCAGTGTGGCCAGCTCGTTCATGTGGCTGTGCATGGCCGTGACAAGGTCGATCAGGCGCAGAGCAGTGAAGGCCCGGCTCAGCCCGATCGTGAACACCACCCGAGCCACGACAATCGCGGTGGCGCGGTTCGGACCGCCACCGGCAACCGCCGCACAAGCGCCACGCCACTGCGGCGGGACGTGGCTACGGAAAGGCGGGTTGAAGCGAGTGATCATGCGCTAAGCCACCGATAGGGCATGTGGACTGTGAGCGCCCGGTGCAACGCCGAGGTTGTCAGACTGATCACACGCGAATTTAAGATGGTGGCCTGGGGCTTCTTGTCGCGGTCGCTACGACGGCATCCATCGGCAGCTCTCACCAGCGATAACTGAAAACACCCTTCACGGCATGATCCTGGGCGCGATCACCGACTTGGCCCGTATAGTTCACGCCGATTGTTACCAGCGGCGCGATCTGCACGTCGAGCCCCGCCGATGCCACGAGCGCGTCGCGTGCGATCGGCACC
>JAQSWQ010000133.1 GCA_029266525.1 Microvirga sp. | reverse complement strand
GCCCGCAACTTCGGTCCGCCCGAGGCCACGGAGGTCCTAGTGGTCGAAATCTGACGGATGATACCCGGCCCGCATCCTCCGATGCCGGACACCCGGAGCGGCCGGTTTTGACCCGATTCGGACGTCGTGGCAAGGCACGGTAAGGCGTCGGTCGCCTACGTTCGCCGGCTGCTGCCGCTCACTGGCACGCCCTCGGAGATACTCGATTGGGCAGCTGCCGGGCCAACGCTGGCCCAAGGCGCTTTCCTTCGCCTGCGGGCCGTGTCATCGTGCCGCAGTGACAGCCGAATAAGCTTTCAATTCGTGCTACCATGGCGGGCAAGCTGCTCGCGGAAGCGACTCGGTTAGAGATCGCCGCCGACTTCAGAGGAGACTTCGCATGCATATCATGCAGTCCCGCCGCGACTTCCTGGCCGGTGCGTCGTTAACCGCGGCGGCGGGCGTCCTCGGCGCCCGGGAATCGCTTGCCGGCGAGGGGCCGCCGGAGGTCACCACGATCCGGCTCCGCCGTGATGCCGGCATGTGCATTGCGCCATGGTACGTTGGCGAAGAGCTGCTGCGGGCGGAAGGCTTCACCGATATCCGCTATGTGCCCGTGCGGGCCGGTCTTCAGCACCAACAGATGATCGGAAGCGGTGATATCGACTTCACGCTTCTTTTCGCAGGGACGTCCGTCTCTTACCTGGATGCCGGCGTTCCGATCACGGTGGTCGCCGGTTTGCATGCCGGCTGCTTCGAGCTGTTCGCGCACGAACCGATCCGCACGATCAGCGACCTGAAGGGCAAGAAGGTCGGCATCGAGGCCCTCGGTGCGGGCAAGCACACTTATTTGGCGATCCTGGCGGCCCATGTCGGGCTCGACCCACACAAGGACATCGAATGGGTCGAGAGTTCTGCCGACCCTTTGAAGCTGTTCCCGCTGGAGCTGTTCCTCGAAAGGAAGGTCGATGCCATTCTCGGGTTTCCGCCCGAGCCGCAGGAGCTGCGCGCTCGCAAGGTCGGTCGCGTGATCCTCAACACCACCACGGAAAAGCCGTGGTCGCAGTACTTCTGTTGTGTGGTGGTGGGAAACCGCGAATTCGTTCGCGATCATCCGGTCGCCACCAAACGGGTCGTGCGTGCCCTCCTGAAGGCGAACGACATCTGCGCGGCCGAGCCGGAGCAGGCCGCTCAGCAGCTGGTCGATCGCGGGTTCACCGAGCGCTACGACTATGTCCTTGAGACGCTGACGGACATTCCTTTCGCGCAGTGGCGCGAGTTCGACGCGGCGGACGCGCTGCGCTTTTTTGCGCTCCGCCTCCACGAGGTCGGCATGATCAAGTCGAGCCCGAACGCGATTCTCGTCGAGGGCACCGACTGGCGTTTCCTGAACGAGCTGAAGCGCGAGCTGAAGGCGTGAGCATGCCGGCGCTTCGTGCCGGTCCGGAACTGAACAGCGGAGGCTTTGATGAACGTCATACAGTCTCGCCGCGATTTTCTCACCGCCCTCTCGGCGGCCGGCGCCGCGAGCGTCCTCGGCAACCGGGCAGCGCTCGCCGACGAGGGGCCGCCGGAGACGACCACGGTACGGCTGCGCCGTGATCCGTCTATCTGCGTGGCGCCCTGGTACATCGCCGAGGACCTGCTGCGCGCAGAGGGCTTTGCCGATATCCGCTACGTGCCCGCCCCCGGTACGGAGTCGGCGCTGATGATGGGCCGCGGCGAGCTCGACTTCGGTGTGTTCTTCACGGCCTCGGCGGTCTTCCGGCTGGATGAGGGCGCGCCGATTACCGCGCTCGCGGGCCTGCACGCCGGATGCTTCGAGCTGTTTGCGCACGAGCCGATCCGCACCATCAGCGACTTGAAGGGCAAGAGGGTCGGTATCGACCAGTTGGGCGCGGCCAAACACCGCTACGTCGCGATCATGGCGGCAAGCGTCGGGCTCGATCCTCGCAAGGACATCGAGTGGGTGGAGGGCTCGGCGACCGACCCCATGGCGCTGTTCCCGATGGAGCTGTTCGCCTCAGGCAAAGTCGATGCGTTTCTCGGGTTTCCCCCCGAGCCGCAGGAGCTGCGCGCCCGCAAGATCGGCCACGT
Source organism: Microvirga sp. (assembly GCA_029266525.1). Classification (GTDB taxonomy): domain Bacteria; phylum Pseudomonadota; class Alphaproteobacteria; order Rhizobiales; family Beijerinckiaceae; genus JAJKJG01. The sequence goes on along the minus strand of JAQSWQ010000133.1, from coordinate 2,977 downwards.
GATCCTCAACACGACCACGGACAAGCCGTGGTCGCAGTACTTCTGTTGCATGCTGGTGGGCAGCAGGCAGTTCGTCCGCGACCATCCGGTCGCCACCAAGCGTGTGCTGCGAGCCATCCTCAAGGGCAACGACATCTGCGCCGCCGAGCCGGCGAGGGCAGCGCGACATCTGGTCGATCGCGGCTTTGCGCAGAGCTACGACTACGCCCTGCAGACCCTGACCGAGCTGCCGTTCGCCAGCTGGCGCGAGTTCGACGCCCGAACGCGCTCCTCGCCGACGGCACCGACTGGCGCTTTCTCGACGAGCTCAAACGCGAGCTGAAGGCTTGAGTGACGTTGCCCGAGAATGTCGGCTGAAGGCTTGAGTGACGTTGCCCGAGAATGTCGGCTCGTGTGCAGGTTTGTCGGACGCCCGAGCGGCGACGCAGGTGTTGGCGCACGCCGACGGCAGGCGTCCGACAAACGCCAGGGCACGAAATCGCGGGGATGGGGCAGCCGATGGTAGCGCAGGGCTATGGGGATTCGAGGTCAGAGGAGAGGGCGGTGGCGTCGAGTTGCCACCGGCTGAGCGATCGCTGGGCCCATGCAGGGTGGGGCTCTGGTTGGGTCGGAAGACGGCGGAGGCCGTCGAGTGGTGGCTTGGCAGGCGCCATCGGCTGCTGATTGGTCGCCTCGGAGCGCGTGGTGGCGAGGCTGGGGGTTGAGCCGCGACGATCGAAGGCAACACGGCTGTTGGGCAGCTTGGTGGGTGGTATCATGAGATGGCACTCGGGCCGAGCGGTGGCGCGCGTTGCGGCGGGTGTTTCGGCTCGCATCCGCGGGCGAAGATCTCGATGACGAGCATGCGGCCGCCACAACGGGGGCATGGACGCGGTTCGGCGCGCGGCTCGCCCGCGTCGGCGGTCTCCACGGTCTCGGATGCCGTCGCGGGGGGCGCCACGTGGAGCAGCTCGCGGGCGCGGGCCAGATTGGCGGCTCGGTTGCCGTTGGCAAACAGGCCGTAGTGGCGGATGCGATGGAAGCTCTTGGGCAGGACGTGCATCAGGAAGCGGCGGATGAACTCGTGGATGGGCAGCGTCATGGTCTTGTATCGGCCAAGTCCGTCGATGCGGTAGTCCTTGTATTTGAAGGTGACGCCGCTCTGGTCGGCCTCGACGAGGCGGTGGTTCGAGATGGCGACGCGGTGGGTGTAGCGCGACAGATAGGCGAGCACGGCCTCGGGCCCGCCGAACGGCTCCTTGGCGTAGACCACCCACTCGGCCTTGCGGAGCGGCTCGAGATAGGCGCTGAAGGCGGCCTCAAGGGCGAGAGCCCGATGATCGGCGAAGAACCGGAGACGGCCGGCGGCGTGCGCGGCGAGCAGCATCTGGAGGAAGAGGCGGCGGAACAGGCGTGAGAGGACACGCACGGGGAGGAAGAAGTGCTGCCGGCAGGAGATCCACTTCGAGCGGTCGGCCGAGAGGCCGCCGCCCGGCACGATCATGTGGACGTGGGGATGGTGGGTCATGGCCGAGCCCCAGGTGTGGAGCACGGAGGTGATGCCGCTGCTGGCCCCGAGATGTTTGGAATCGGCGGCGATGGTGAGCATCGCCTCGGCGCTCGCCTTGAACAGCAGGTCGTAGATCACGCGCTTGTTCTGATAGGCGATGTCGGCGATCGGGGATGTCGGCGATCGGGCCTGGAAGTGAGAAGACGAGGTGGAAGTAGCCTACCGGCAGAAGCTCGGCCTCACGTTCGGCCAGCCAGTGCCGTGCCGCCGCACCCTGGCACTTGGGGCAGTGCCGGTTGCGGCAGGAGTTGTAGGCGATCTGGGTATGGGCACAGTCCTCGCAGCGCGCGACGTGCCCGCCGAGCGCCACCGTTCGGCAGCGCTCGATGGCGCTCATCACCTGAAGCTGGCCGAGGCTGAGGTGGCCAGCGTTGGCGACACGCCAGGCGGCCCCGTGGTCGCGGAAGATGTCCGCGACCTCCAGGGCGGGACGGGCCATGACCGCGACGGGTTACATCGCCCGCTCGGCGTTCTTGCCTCTCTTGGGTCCCCTGGGTGGCTTGGACAGCAGGTGGAGTGGGCTCTCGATGCTGGCGATCATGCCCGTGGCGACGCGCGTGTAGCGCGCCGTCGTGTCGAGCTTGTGGTGACCGAGCAGGGCCTGGATGATGCGGATGTCGGTGCCGCGCTCCAAAAGGTGGGTCGCGAAGCTGTGGCGAAGCGAATGCACCGTCACCGGCTTGCGGATGCCCGCCGCCTCGGCCGTGGCGTGGAACAGGCGACCGAGCTGGCGGGTGGTGATCGGCCTGCCCGGCCTGCGGCCGGGGAACAGCCAGCGTTGCTCCGGCGGCACGCCTGTGTCGTAGCGCGTCGGGCGCTCCTTCCACCATTGGCGCAGCAGATCGAGCACCTCGGGCGGCAGCATGACGTGGCGGTCCTTGCGCCCCTTGGCCTGCACGACGCGGATGATGCTCTGGGCGCTGTCGATGTCGCCGACCCTGAGCCGCACCACCTCGCCGGCGCGCAGACCGCAGCCATAGCCGAGGGCGAGCAGCACGCGGACCTTCGAGGTGCCAGCCATGGCGAGGAGGCGCTTCGCCTCCTCCGGGCTCATGACCAGCGGAAGCCTTTGTGGCTCTTTGAGGTGGTAGATCTCGGCGGCCAGATCCAATCGCCTGAGCGTCACCCGGAGCAGGAACTTCACCCCGGTCATGATGCGGTTGCGATTGGAGATGCTCGTGCCGCTCTCCATCAGGTGCAGCTGGAAGCGGCGGACATCGTCGGCAGTGGCGGTGTCTGGCGAGCGCTTCAGGAACGCGGCGAACCGCTCGCAGCTGTAGATGTGGCTTCGCTGCGAGTGGGGCCCGAGCTGGCGCGCGTTCATGTCCTCGATCATGCGCTGGCGCAGCGGGCTGATCGATCGGATGGTCATGGCAAACGCCTCCCTGGTTGAGGTTGACACCTCGATCTTCAGGAAGGCGTTCGCTG
>JAQSWQ010000034.1 GCA_029266525.1 Microvirga sp. | reverse complement strand
CGAGAAGAAGCTCTCGAACCTGCAGGAGCTGCTGCCCGTTCTCGAGGCGGTTGTGCAGAGCGGCAAGCCGCTCCTGATCGTCGCTGAGGATGTCGAGGGCGAGGCGCTTGCGACGCTCGTCGTGAACAAGCTGCGCGGCGGCCTCAAGGTCGCGGCCGTGAAGGCGCCGGGCTTCGGCGATCGCCGCAAGGCCATGCTCCAGGACATCGCGGTCCTGACCGGCGGCACCGCGATCTCGGAGGATCTGGGCATCAAGCTCGAGAACGTGACGCTGAACATGCTCGGCCGGGCGAAGCGCGTGGTGATCGAGAAGGAGAACACCACCATCGTCGACGGAGCCGGTTCCAAGGACGAAATCCAGGGCCGGGTTGCCCAGATCAAGGCGCAGATCGAGGAGACCACCTCCGACTACGATCGCGAGAAGCTGCAGGAGCGGCTCGCCAAGCTCGCGGGCGGCGTCGCGGTCATCCGCGTCGGCGGCGCAACCGAGGTCGAGGTCAAGGAGCGCAAGGACCGTGTCGACGACGCCATGCACGCGACGAAGGCCGCCGTCGAGGAGGGCATCCTGCCGGGCGGCGGCGTGGCGCTCCTGCGCTCCGGCAAGGCGCTCGAGGGCCTCTCCGGCGAGAACGCCGACCAGAAGACCGGCATCGAGATCGTGCGCCGCGCGATCCAGACGCCGGCCCGCCAGATCGCCCTCAACGCAGGCGAGGACGGCTCGGTCATCGTCGGCAAGATCCTCGACAAGCGCGACTACGCGCTCGGCTACAACGCCCAGACCGGCGAGTACGGCGACATGTTCAAGATGGGCATCGTCGATCCGACCAAGGTCGTGCGCACGGCGCTGCAGGACGCCGCCTCGATCGCCGGCCTCTTGATCACCACCGAGGCCATGATCGCGGAGCTGCCGAAGAAGAAGCCGGCACCGCCGGGCGGCGGCGGCATGGGCGACATGGACTATTGAACCCGGCACGCTCTGACCGAGGAACGGAGGCGCGGGGCTCGGCTCCCGCGCCTTTTCGATTCGCGCACGCGTCCGCCCTCTAGCCGGCGAAGATTGTCAAGCTAGAATGCAACCCGTCTGCCGTGCGGGTTGTGTTCATGGGGACACGGGCGAGATGGTGCGTGGCTTCGGGCGCGGTGTTCTTCCTCGCGCTTCTGCAGCCTGCACGCCCGGAGGACATGGCCGGAAAGCCGCGCGAGCTCAACACGGTCCTCTTCGGCAGCCTCGATGGCGGCCGGTCCGTCTTTGCAAGTGCCGGCGTAAAGCGAACCCTTGGCAGCTCGCTCGACCGGGACGGCTTCGTCTTCATGGCCGGCGCCGGCGCCGGCGGAGAGCCTGAGCGCGAACCTCTCGCGGACGTGAGCTTCCGGCCGACGGCCCAGGCGCATGCGCTGCTCGGGTATCAGTGGATGCTCGGGCGTGCTGCACTCAGCGTGCTCGCCGGCCCCGAATTCGACGCCGAGCTCGAAGCGCCGAGCGCCTGGCGCTCGGCGCGCACGCGCTTCGGCCTGCGCGGCCAGGCCGAGCTATGGGCCCATCCGACGCCCGAGACGCTCGCGACCGCCACCCTCATTGCCGGCTCCGCGCGCGAGCACCTCTGGGGCCGCCTGTCCGGCGGCTATGCCTTCTGGCCCGGCGTGTTCGTCGGACCGGAAGCATCGCTCTACCTGCGCGAGGATTATCGCGAATGGCGTCTCGGCGCCCATGTGACTGGGCTCAAGTGGCGCAGCCTCAATCTCCGTATCTCGGCCGGCTATCGCCGGGACAGCGACGATCGCGGCGGCGCGTATTTCGGACTGACCGGCTATGTGCGGATGTGAGGTCGCGGCTAGTCTGCCGCCTCGAGCACGCCGCCCGCCGCCTGCATCGCCTCGGGGGTGTCGAGGTCGAGCGTAACGGCCGGCCCGATCTCGATCTCGACCACCGTCTCGGGATTCTCCCCGATGAGATGGCGGGCGCCGACATCGCCCTGGATCCCGCGCAGTCTCTCGAAGAACGAGCGCGACCAGAACACCGGGTTGCCGCGCTTACCGTCGAAGGTCGGAACCACGATGCGCGCCCCCTCCTCCGGCCGGAACGCCGCGATCAGATGATCGATCACCTCCGGTGTCACGCCCGGCATGTCCGCGAGGCAGACGAGGGCACCGTCGGCCTCGCCCGGGACCGCAGCGATGCCCGCCCGCAGCGATGTCGAGAGCCCCTCGGCGTAGTCTGGATTATGCACGAAAGTCACGTCGAGCCCGGCGAGCGCGCCACGCACCGAATCGGCCTGGTGTCCGGTCACCACGATCACCGGCGCAGCGCGGCTCGCCTGCGCGGCCTCGACGGCGCGGCGCACCAGCGGCACGCCCTCCATACGGGCAAGCAGCTTGTTCGGTCCCCCCATTCGGCGCGACTGGCCGGCCGCGAGCACGACGGCCGCGACCTTCTTTTGATGCGGCTCGGCCGGGCGCTCCTCGCGCGGCTGCGGGCGTGACACGATTTCCATGAGGAGGCCGCCGACGCCCATGCCGACGATGTCGTTACGGGTCACCGGCACGTCGGCGAGCAGCCGGTGCAGCACCCAGTCGAAGCCGTTCTCCTTGGGCGAGCGCGCGCAGCCCGGCGCGCCGATCACCGGCTTGCCTGCGAGCGAACCGATGAGAAGCAGGTTGCCGGGATCGACCGGCATGCCGAAATGCTCGACCCGCCCGCCCGCAGCCTCGATCGCGGCCGGGATGACGTCGCGCCGGTCGGCAATGGCCGAGGCTCCGAAAACGACGATCAATTCCGCCTCGGACGCGCCGAGCCCCACGAGTTCCTGAGTGAGCGCCCCGGCCTCGTGCGGCACCCGCGCCTCCCGCACGATGGCGGCCTCGGCCGGCGCGAGCCGCTCGCCGAGCACGTCCAGCGTCTTCCTCACGACCGAGGGCTTGAGCCCGGGCAAGAGCGTCGAGACGACGGCGATCCGCCGGCGGGCGTAAGCGGCAACGCGCACCGCGTCCCCGGCCCCCCGACTCGCTCCGGCGAGCGCTCGTTCGAGCACCGCGCCGGGAACGGCGTAGGGAATGATCTTCACCGTGCCGATCATCTCGCCCGCGACCACCGGCTTGTAGGCCGGCAGCGTCGCGACCGTGACCGCCTCGTCGATGGCGTTGATGGCGTCGATGCAGGCGGGCTCGACAAGGAGCACACCGGCCTGCGTCGCGAAGAGGTTGGCCCGGCCGGTGAACGGGCGGTCCACGGTCGTTTGGGCTCCGGCAATTGCCTCGGCAAGCCGCAACGCGGCCTCGTCCTCCCCGACATCGCCCGGCTCGAGCCAGACCGCGATGATCTCCGCCACGCCGGCGCGGGCGAGCTGCTCGGCATCCTTGGCCGTGACCAGCCGGCCTTTCTTAACCACAGCCTCGCCGGCGCGCACAGAATGTGCGGCAATCGCGCCGACCGCCTCCTGCACTGGCACCGGACCGAACCTCATTTCCGTCTCCGGTCGCGGCGAAGCGTCGCCACGATCTCGGCGAGGATCGAGAGCGCTATCTCGGCGGGGCTCACGGCGCCGATGTCGAGGCCGATGGGCGCATGGATGCGCGCGACCGCCTCCTCGCCGAAATCCGCAGCGGTCAGCCGCTCGACCCGGCGCGCATGCGTCTTCTTCGACCCGAGCGCGCCGATATAGAAGCACTCGGCCCTGAGCGCCGCGTCAAGCGCCGGGTCGTCGATTTTCGGATCATGCGTCAGAACGGCCATCGCGGTGTAACGGTCGAGCCCGATTCGCGGCAGTGCCGCGTCCGGCCATTCTGCGAGCACCGGCACGTCCGGAAACCGCTCCGGCGTCGCGAAGGCGGTGCGCGGATCTATGATTGTCACGTCGAAATCGAGTTGGCGGGCGATCGGCGCGAGCGCTTGGCTGATATGAACAGCGCCGATCGTCACGATCTTCACAGGCGGCACCTGCACGGTGAAGAAGAGCTGGAGGCCGCCATGCTCGACGATGCCGCTCTTGCCGGAGCGGAAGCGCTCCGCGAGAAGATCGGCGAGCGGGTCCTGGGCGGCTTCGCTTTCCCTCACGACGCGCTGCTCGTTCGTGGCGATGTCGGTGACGAGGATCGCCGCACGCCGCGCCGCGCGCTCGGCGTTGAGGGTGGAGAGGAGGTCGAGCCGCACTTATGCCTCTCCCAAGGGGAGAGGCCGAGTCGGCGGAGCCGACCGGGTGAGGGGCGCGCTGCCGCCGGTGAGGCCGCGACCCCTCACCCGGACGGCGCTTCGGCGCCATCTCGACCTCTCCCTCCGGGAGAGGTTAATCGACGCGCTCGACATAAACCCTGATCTTCCCCCCGCAGGAGAGACCCACCTTCCAGGCGGTCTCGTCGGCGACGCCGAACTCCAGCATGCGCGGGGCCCCGTCGGCGAGGACGTCGGCTGCCTCCTCGATCACGGCGCCTTCGACGCAGCCGCCGGAGACGGAGCCGAGGAAGTTGCCCTCGCCGTCCACGACGAGATGGCTCCCGACCGGCCGCGGCGCCGAACCCCAGGTCTCGACCACCGTCGCGACCGCAACGCCGCGCCCGGCGCGCTTCCACGCTTCGGCTTCCTTGAGGATGTCGGTGTCGGTCGCGAGCATGGGACCTCCTCGTCATCCCGGACGCGCCGCAAGCGCGATCCGGGATCGCCCTCAATATAGGACGCCCCATGCGGAAGACGATCCCGGCTCTCCGCTTGCGCTTCGGCCGGGATGACGACACTAGGAGGCTCTCCGCAACCACAGCCGCGGATCACTCTCGCGCGAGCGCTCCTGCCCCAAGGCGCGGCACAGCTCCTCCATCGAGCCGAGGCTGTGGATCGGACGGAACTCATCCACGTGGGGGAGCATGGCGCGGATGCCCGAGGCGCGGGCCTCGAAAGCGGTAAAGCGCAGGAGCGGGTTGAGCCAGACGAGCTTGCGCGAGGAGCGGCGCAGGCGGTCCATCTCGAAGGCGAGATCGGCCCCGACCTCGCGCTCGAGCCCGTCGGTAAACAACAGCACGACCGCGCCCTGCGTCAGCACGCGGCGCGACCAGCGCCGGTTGAACTCGTGCAGGCAGGCGGCGATGCGCGTGCCGCCCTCCCAATCCTGCACCAGCGCCGAGGCGCGGGCGAGCGCCTCGTCCGGATCTCGGTGGGTCAGCTCGCGGGTGATGTTGGTGAGCCGCGTTGCGAACACGAAGGAGTGGACGCGCCGGCCCTTCTCGGCGGCGGCGTGCAGGAAGTGCAGGAACAGGCGCGAATACTCGGCCATCGAGCCCGAGATGTCGACGAGCGCCACGAGCGGCGGGCGCCGCACCCTGCGCGAGCGGAAGGCGAGGTCGATCGTCGCTCCGCCGGCGCGGAGCGAACGGCGGAAGGTGCGGCGCGGGTCGATGCGATGGCCATGGCTGTCGGCGCGGTAGCGCCGGGTCGGGGTGTCGTCGTCGGGCAGGCGCAGCGCCGCAATCACCCGCTTCGCGCGCGCGACCTCCTCGGCCGTCATCTGCGCGAAGTCCTTAGCCCGCAGCACCTCGAGGTCGGACATGGTGAGGCGGGCCGAGAACTCGGTCAGCTCCTGCGGCAGGCTCTGCTGCGGCTTCGGCTGCAGCGCCTCGTTGACGCGCAGCGCCCCGGCCTCCGGCTTCTGCTCCTCGGGCTTGCCCGGCGGCGCCACCGGCGACATCTGCGCGATCAGCTTCTCGATCAGCGCCCGCCTGCGCCAAAAGATCCGGAAGGCTTGGTCGAACAGCACCGAGTGCTCGTGCCGCTTCACGAAGACCGAGTGGAGCGTCCAATAGAAATCCTCGCGCGTGCCGACGCGCGCCGCCTCCACTGCCTCTATGGCATCGAGCACCGCGCCCGGGCCGACCGGGAGACCGGCGGCCCGCAGAGCGCGGGCGAAATAAGCGACGTTTTCGGCGAGGCGGCCCTCCTCGCGCGACCCCTCTCCCCCCGCGAGGGGGAGAGCCGACTCGGGCGAAGCCCGAGCGGAGAGGGGGGGCGCCGGGCATGGAGCGCCATCGCATCCGGAAGAGGATGCGCCCGCCTTCGTCGCGCCCTGTGCCGGGTCCCACCGCCCCCCCTCCTCGCTCGGGCTTCGCCCGAGTCGGTCCTCCCCCACAAGGGGGGAGGAATTAACGTCGCGCTCGCCCCCGCCGTTCACTCAGCCGCGACCCTCGCCGCCTCGCGCCTCTCGGCGGCGTAGATCTTCTGGGCCACCTGCCAGCGCCCGTCGAGCTTGAGGAGCGAGAGGTAGTCGGTGAAGAAGCGCGGCGGGATGGCGCATTTGACCTTCACGAAGGCGGTAGTCGGGCCGGCGATGTCGATCTGCACGATCTCGTCGTGACGCGACAGGTTCTGCGATTTGGGCGAGGGGCGATTCTTCACCGCCTCGAGCCACTGGTCGCGCGGCACGATGGTGAGCTTGCCGCCGAGATCGCCCGTCAGCGCGCTCGTCGGATGGAAGACGCGCGCGAGCTTCTCGGTGTCGCCCTCGTAGAGTCCGTCGAGATAGGTCTGCACCGCCTTCTCGATCGCCTGGCGTTCTTGGCTTTCGTTGGTCATCTCAAGTTCTCCCTTCGGCGCGCACCGCATCGAGCGCGGCCTTGGCCTTCGAGCCCTGCATCTTCTGAATATCGTCCTGATACTTCAGGAGCACCCCCAGCGTATCCGAAACCAGCGCCGGGTCGAGGGCGACCGCGTCGAGCTCGACGAGCGCCGAGGCCCAGTCGAGGGTCTCGGCGACCCCCGGCGACTTGAACAGGTCCTCCTTGCGGATCGCCTGGACGAAGCCGACGATCTCCTTCGAGAGCTTCGCCGGCGCCTGCGGCACGCGGGCTTTCAGGATCGCCAATTCGCGGGCGGCGTCGGGATAGTCGAGCCAGTGGTAGAGGCAGCGGCGCTTCAAGGCGTCGTGGATCTCGCGGGTGCGGTTCGAAGTGATGATCACGATCGGCGGGTGCTCGGCCTTGATCGTGCCGAGCTCGGGGATGGTGACCTGGAAATCGGACAGCACCTCGAGGAGGAAGGCCTCGAAGGCCTCATCGGTGCGGTCGAGCTCGTCGATGAGGAGCACCGGCGGGCCGGCGGGATCGGGCTCGAGCGCCTGCAGGAGGGGACGGCGGACGAGATAGCGGTCGGAGAAGAGGTCGGATTCGAGCCGCCCGCGGTCGACCTCGCCGCCGGCCTCGGCGAGGCGGATCGCCATCATCTGGCCGGCGTAATTCCACTCGTAGACCGCGGAAGCGACGTCGAGGCCCTCATAGCATTGCAGCCGGATCAGCCGCCGGCCGAGCGCCGCCGATAGCACCTTCGCGATCTCGGTCTTGCCGACGCCCGCCTCGCCCTCGAGGAAGAGCGGCCGCCCGAGCTTCAGCGCCAGGAACAGCACCGTCGCGAGGGGCCGGTCGGCGACGTAGCCGCCGCCTTTGAGGAGCGCGAGGGTGTCGTCGATGGAGGTAGGAAGAGCGTACCGGTCAGCCATTATTGTCATGCCCGGGCTTGACCCGGGCATCTCAGCGAATGGGGCGATCACGCCTCACTGATCGGGATGGCCGGGTCAAGCCCGGCCATGACAAAGCCGAAGCGCCGCTATTCCCGATCCGTCGCGGCCGCGACAGCGCGCCTAGCCATCACCCCGATGAGGTGGGCGCGGTAGGTGACGTCGGCGTGGATGTCGCCGTTGAGCCCTTCGGCCGGGTGGGCAAGCCCCTCCAGCGACTTCGCGGCGAAGCGCTTCTTCAACGCCTCCTCGGCGGCCGCCCAGCGGAAGACGCCGTTTTGGCCGGCGCCTGTCACGGCGACGCGGATCTCGGCCGCCCGCTTCGCCACGAACACGCCGACGAGCGCGTAGCGCGAGGCCGGGTTGCGGAACTTCATGTAGGCGGCCTTCTGCGGGATCGGGAAACTCACCTTGGTGACGATCTCGCCATCCCCGAGCGCCGTCTCGAACAGGCCTTTGAAGTACTCGTCCGCCGCGATCTTGCGCTTGTTGGTCACGATCGTCGCGCCGAGCGCAAGGCAGGCCGCCGGGTAGTCTGCCGCCGGGTCGTTGTTCGCGACCGAGCCGCCGATGGTGCCGCGATGGCGCACGGCGGGATCGCCAATCATCTCGGCGAGCTCGGCGAGCGCCGGGATCGCAGCCTTCACATCTGCCGACTCGGCGACCTCGGCGTGCGTCGTCATGGCGCCGATCGTGACCGAGCGCCCGGAGCGCTCGATGCCGCGCAGCTCGTTGACCCCGTTAAGGTCGACGAGGTTCGCGGGCGCAGCGAGGCGCTGCTTCATGGTCGGCAACAGCGTGTGCCCGCCGGCGACGATCTTCGCCTCATCGAGCTTGCCGAGGAGGTTTGCGGCCTGCCGGACGCTCGTCGGGCGGTGGTATGCGAAGGCGTACATTGGTCGGCTCCCTTTTCGTTCGGCAGTCGATCGTGAGTCGTCAATCGTCAGTGGAGTCGAATGCTCGAACCGACTGCCGACTGACTAATCACGACTGACCATCTACCCTTATTCTGCCGCTATCGGCATGCGCGCCTTCTGCGCGGCGCGCCACACCGCCTGCGGGGTCGCGGGCATGGCGATGTCCTCGTGGCCAAGCGCATCGGTGATGGCGTTGATGACCGCGGCCGGCGCCGCGATCGCGCCCGCCTCGCCGCAGCCTTTCACCCCGAGCGGGTTCGACGGGCAGGGCGTCACGGTCATGCCGACGGTGAGCGAGGGCAGGTCGATCGCGCGCGGCATCTGGTAATCCATGTAGCTCGCGGTCACGAGCTGGCCGGACTGGTCGTAGACCGCGCCCTCGTGCAGCGCCTGGCCGACGCCCTGGGCGACGCCGCCATGGACCTGGCCCTCGACGATCATCGGGTTGATGAGCACGCCGAAATCGTCGACCGCGGTCCATTTCGCGATCGCGACGATGCCGGTGTCCGGATCGAGCTCGAGCTCGCAGATGTGCACGCCCGCCGGGAAGGTGAAGTTGGTCGGGTCGTAGAACGCCCCCTCCTTCAGCCCGGGCTCGAGCTCTTGGCCTGAGAATTTGTGCGCGATGTAGGCCTGCAGCGCGATATCGCCGAAGCCGACCGACTTGTCGGTGCCGGCGACCGAGAACTTGCCGTCCTTGAACTCGATGTCGCCCTCGGACGCCTCCATGACGTAGGCGGCGACCTTCTTGCCCTTGGCGATGACCTTGTCGATCGCCTTGTAGATCGCCGACATCCCGACTGCGCCCGAACGCGAGCCGTAGGTGCCCATGCCGAACTGCACCTTATCGGTATCGCCGTGGACGACGCTGACGGTGTCGATCGATACGCCGAGGCGGTCCGAGACCAGCTGGGCGAAGGTGGTCTCGTGGCCCTGACCGTGCGCGTGCGAGCCGGTCAGGATCTCGATCGAGCCGGTCGGGTTCACCCGCACCTCGGCCGATTCCCAGAGGCCGACGCCGGCGCCGAGCGAGCCGACTGCAGCCGACGGCGCGATGCCGCAAGCCTCGATATAGGATGAGAACCCGATGCCGCGCAGCTTGCCGTTCCGCGCGCTCTCGCGCTTGCGCCGCGAGAAGCCGTTGTAATCGGCAAGCTCGAGCGCCTTCGCGAGCGACGCGTGATAGTCGCCGGCGTCGTAGGTCATGATGACCGGGGTCTGGTGGGGGAACTTCTTGATGTAGTTCCTCTTGCGGAACTTCGCCGGGTCCATGCCGGTCTCGCGCGCCGCGACCTCGACGAGGCGTTCGACCACGAAGGTCGCCTCAGGCCTTCCGGCGCCGCGATAGGCATCGACCGGTGCGGTGTTGGTGTAGACGCCGTCCACCTCGCAATAGATCGCCGGGATGTCGTACTGACCGGACAAGAGGGGCGCGTAGAGATAGGTCGGCACCGAGGAGGCGAAGGTCGAGAGATAGGCGCCGAGATTAGCGATCGTGGAGACTCGCAGAGCGAGGATCCTGCCGTCCTCGCCAAGCGCCATCTCGGCATGGGTGACGTGGTCGCGCCCATGCGCGTCGCAGAGGAAGGCCTCCATGCGGTCGCAGGTCCACTTGACGGGGCGGCCGACCTTCTTCGCGGCCCATAGGCACACGGTCTCCTCGGCATAGATGAAGATCTTCGAGCCGAAGCCTCCGCCGACGTCCGGCGCGATCACGCGCAGCTTGTGCTCGGGCGCAATCCCGATGAAGGCCGACAGCACGAGCCGCGCCACATGCGGGTTCTGGCTCGTGGTGTAGAGCGTGAAGCTGTCGCTGCCCGGATCGTACTCGCCGATGGCGGCGCGGGGCTCGATGGCGTTCGGGACGAGGCGGTTGTTCGTGATGTCGAGCTTCGTCACGTGCTTCGCGTTCGCGAAGGCCTGATCGACGGCGCTCTTGTCGCCGAGGTGCCAGCGGAACACGGTGTTGTCCGGGGCGACCTCGTGGATCTGCACGCCGCTCGTCTGCGTCGCACCGGCATCGACCACAGCCGGCAGCACCTCGTAGTCGACCTGGATCGCCTCGGCCGCGTCCTTGGCCTCGGCGAGGCTCTCGGCCACCACGAGCGCCACGTGGTCGCCGACGTAGCGCACCTTGCCCTGCGCCAGCGCCGGGTGCGGGCCGGCCTTCATCGGCGTGCCGTCCTTCGAGTGGATCATCCAGCCGCAGATCAGCCCGCCGACCTTGTCGGCCGCGAGCTCCTCGCCGGTGAGCACCGCAAGCACCCCCGGCTTCGCCCGCGCGGCGCCCGTGTCGATCGCGCGGATGACGGCATGGGCGTGCGGCGAGCGCAGGAAATAGGCATAGGCCTGTCCCGGCCGGGTGAGGTCGTCGACGTAGTGGCCCCGCCCCGTGACGAAGCGCTGATCCTCCTTGCGGCGCACCGAAGCGCCGATGCCGGTGGCCGTCATGATCCCCTCCCCTTCGTCGTGTGGCGCATCATGTTGCGCAACATCATCGGCGTCGTCCGCCAACATCGTCGGTGTTTTCCGCCAACATCGTCGGCGTTGTCCGCCAGCGCCACTGGTGCTTCAGGTCACTCCGCCGCCTGCGCGACCAGCCCGTGGCCCATGGCCTGCGCGCCGGCGGCGATCGCCTTGACGATGTTGTGGTAGCCCGTGCAGCGGCACAGATTCCCCTCGAGCTCGTTGCGGATCGTGTGCTCGTCGAGGCTGTTGCCCTTGCGGTTCACGATGTCGACCGCGGTCATGATCATGCCGGGCGTGCAGAAGCCGCATTGCAGCCCGTGATGCTCGCGGAAGGCCGCCTGCATCGGGTGGAGTTCGGCGCCGTTGGCGAGCCCCTCGATCGTCGTCACTTGAGCGCGTTCGCATTGCAACGCGAGGATGGTGCAGGCCTTGATCGCGCGCCCGTCCATATGGACCACGCAGGCACCGCACTGGCTCGTGTCGCAGCCGACATGGGTGCCGGTGAGGCGCAGATTCTCCCGCAGGAACTGCACCAGCAACGTGCGCGGCTCGATGTCTCCGGTGACGGCTTTCCCGTTCACCGTCATGCTGACGGCGGCCATGTCTTGCCTCCTCCTCGCGGGCCGGCACGTGACGGCCGGCTCTTCATTTGCGCAGGCCTAGGGCGGCCGGCGCTTGGACATTGGACTGTCAAAAAAGAGTGTGAACCGGGCGGATTCGCTGGTCAAGCGCCCCTCCGATTGAACAGTCCCCCCAAAAACGCTCATTCTTGAGCGATTCCGGGGCTGTCGTCGAACCCACCCGATCGGCACCGAATCGAGCACGGGCGCATGTCAAACTCGCCTCCGGTCCGCCCAGAGCAATCGCTCTTCGCGGATCCAACGCGCGAGATTTTCTAGATCGGGGTAGATCGAGAATCTATTGAAGCCCGACATCTGAAGGAACGAGCGTCCTTCCGTGACGCAGGGCGCATCGAGCACGAGTTTGATCACCAACTTTGGAAATTGCTCTTCAAGGGGCCTTCGATCATTCCCATGGATCGTGAACCACCCCCGCTGCGCTCTGACCCGCTCATTAATCTGTATAGGATAGATCGCAACGGGGCCATCCCACGCCCATTTTCCTCCAGATACCAGCAACTCACCAAAATCCCAATATTCTTCCCCGTACTCTCCAAGGTATCGAGGTAATATTATATCGCGTCCTCCCACGTAATCTCGTTTACCTGATAAGGATTAACCACCCAGATACTCGGCTCATTGTGTTCTGTCCAGCCCTCTAGCGCAAAATACAAAGCAACAGCGAATGTATCTGTCCAGTCTAGTACGAGTAGGCACCCCATAGTGACGGCCGTAAAACAAGTATTCCCACTCGCTCAGATTCTTCGTTCTAAGCTCACCGGCCCGTGCTTGGAACTCGAAGAATACGTCCTGTTCAAATTGGTCGTGGTCCTTTTCGCTGAGATTAGTAGTGTCTCGCATCAGGGAGGGCAGCAGGCTATGGTTGGCCTCTCTGCATCCTCTGAACCACAGTACTTCCCCACTATCCCGGAGCGTAGCTTGGACGCCTTGAATCTGAGCGCGCAGATCATCCCAGGTGCGACAGTGTCTCTCATCTAATCCTTTGGAGGCTTTGGCCATCATATCTCTCCTAGCGGGGATTTACGTCCGGGTCGTAGGTCCTAAATCGTCAGCTCCTTCGCAAAATTCGCAAAAAACTCGTCCGCGTATTTCTTCGCCACGCCGTTGATCAGCCGCCCGCCGAGCTGGGCGAGCTTGCCGCCGACATTCGCCTCGACGTCGTAGGCCATGAGCGTGCCGCCGCCATCGGCGTCGGCGAGGCGCACGCTCGCCCCGCCCTTGGCGAAGCCGGCGACCCCGCCCTGCCCTTCGCCGGAAATCCGATAAGCGTTCGGCGGGTCGAGGTCGGTCAGCGTGACGCGACCCTTGAAGGTCGCCTTGACCGGACCGACCGCCGCCCTGACAGTCGCCTGGAACTCGGTGTCTGAGAGCTTCTCGAGCTCCTGCGCCCCAGGGATGCAGCGTTTGAGCACAGCGGGGTCGTTGAGCGCCGCCCACACGGTCGCGCGGTCGGCCGGGAGCGCGACCTCGCCGTTCATCGTCATCGCCATGCCGGAAAATCCTTTGGTGCTGGTGCTCGGAGCGGTTCGGCGTCTACTCTAGCGCAAGCCCGGCCCCGCGCCACGGGCGCCCTCCAGCCATGGATGCCGCATGACAGACGACCGACGCGCCACGGGCGAGCGCATGCGCCGTAAGGTCCTGGGCGACGCCTATGTCGACAGCCGCGGCGGCACCACGACCGACTTCAACCGCGACCTCGAGAGCTTCATCACCGAGATCGCCTGGGGCGAGACCTGGTCGCGGCCCGGCCTCGACCCGAAGATCCGCTCGGTCGTCACGCTCGTCATCGCTGCGACGCGCAGCCAATGGGACGAGTTCCGCGTCCATGTCCGGGGCGCAATCAATAACGGGCTCACCCGGGACGAGCTGAAGGAGGTTCTCCTCCATACCGCGATCTACGGCGGCTTTCCGGCGGCGCGCACCGGCTTCAAGGAAGCGGCTGCGGTGCTCGCAGAGATGGAGGCGGAGGCCGGACGCGCACAGCGCTGAGGCGCGTTTCCGTCGGTACGCCGATTGCTTGGGGGGCACCCCCGGGCTTTGGCGCTGGCGGGGTACCTTTTTTCAAGGCATGATCGTCGCAACGGAGCCGGATCAAGGCGGCCGACCAGAGGACGGCGATCTCAATGGAAGTGTTCGTGCAGCAGCTCATCAACGGGCTGACGCTGGGCTCGATCTACGGTCTCATCGCCATCGGATACACGATGGTGTTCGGCATCATCGGCATGGTGAACTTCGCGCATGGCGACGTGTTCATGCTGTCCGCCTTCATCGCATTGATATTCTTTCTGATTTTGACCACCTGGGTCGGCATCGCCTCGGTCGCGCTCGCACTTTTCATCGTGATGCTGATCGGCATGGTGCTGACCTCGCTCTGGGGCTGGAGCATCGAGCGCATCGCCTACCGCCCCTTGCAGGGCTCCTTCCGCCTCGCGCCGCTGATCTCGGCCATCGGCGTCTCGATCGCGCTCTCGAATTTCGTGCAGGTGGCGCAGGGGGCGCGCAACAAGCCGACGCCGCCCATGGTGCGCGACGTGATCGTGCTCTGGGAAGGCAGCCAGGGCTACGCGGTGGCGCTCTCCTACAAGCAGATCATCATCATGATGGTGACCGCGGTGCTCCTCGCGATCTTCTGGTATCTCGTCCAGCACACGGCGCTCGGACGCGCCCAGCGGGCCTGCGAGCAGGACCGGCGCATGGCGGCGCTCCTCGGCATCGACGTCGAGCGCACGATCTCGCTGACCTTCGTCATCGGCGCGGCGCTCGCCGCGGTCGCCGGCACCATGTACCTCCTCTATTACGGCGTGGTGAGCTTCGCCGACGGCTTCGTGCCGGGCGTAAAGGCCTTCACCGCAGCCGTGCTCGGCGGCATCGGCTCGTTGCCCGGCGCGGTGCTCGGCGGCCTCATCATCGGGCTGATCGAGACCTTGTGGTCGGCCTACTTCTCGATCGAGTACAAGGACGTCGCTGCCTTCTCCATCCTGGCCATCGTCCTCGTCTTCATGCCGTCCGGCATTCTCGGGCGCCCGGAAGTCGAGAAGGTCTGACGGCATGGACGGCCAGCACGCCGCGACGCTTCCGGCTTCCGTCGCCGGCCGCACGACGGCCGTCCGCGGCCGCGTCGATCTCGGGGCGGCGCTGAAGCAGGCGGGGCTCGCGGCCCTGATCGCATTTGGGCTCTCGGTGCCGATCCTCGCCTTCCGCACCGACCAGGGGCCGGCGAACGAATTGATCCTGCGCCCGCGCTGGGGTCTCGTCGCGCTCGTCTGCGCCCTCGTCTTCGCGACGCGCCTCTTCGTCCATGCCTTCGCGAGTCACCGCCGGACGCGTCCGGCTCGCCCCCAGGCGCTTGCGACCGACCCGTCACAGCTGAGCACGGTCCAGCGGATCGGCAAGCTCGGGCTGCCCGCCTTCCTCGGCATCGCGCTGACCTTCCCGATTATTGTGTATTTCACGCAGGGAGGGCTGTCGGAGTCGCGCTACTGGGTCGACCTTGGCATCCTGATCCTGACCTATGTCATGCTCGGCTGGGGGCTGAACATCGTGGTTGGGCTCGCCGGGCTCCTCGACCTCGGCTACGTCGCCTTCTATGCCGTCGGCGCCTACGCCTACGCGCTGCTCGCCACGACCTACGGCCTGTCCTTCTGGATCTGCCTGCCCGTCGCCGGCATCCTCGCGGCGTTCTGGGGCGTCCTCCTCGGCTTCCCGGTCCTGCGCCTCCGCGGCGACTACCTCGCCATCGTGACGCTTGCCTTCGGCGAGATCATCCGCCTCGTGCTGATCAACTGGGTCGACCTCACCAATGGGGGCGCCGGCATCTCCTCGATCCCGAGGGTGACCTTCTTCGGCATCCCCTTCAACAGCGACGAGGGCGGCTTCGCGAGCCTGTTCGGGCTGCAGTTCCACCCGATGCACCGCATCATCTTCCTCTACTATCTGATCCTCGTCCTCGCACTCATCACCAACTTCGTGACCATGCGGCTGCGCAGGCTTCCGGTCGGACGGGCCTGGGAAGCGCTGCGCGAGGACGAGATCGCCTGCCGCTCGCTCGGCATCAACACGGTCAACACCAAGCTCACCGCCTTCGCGATCGGGGCGATGTTCGGGGGCTTCGCCGGCTCCTTCTTCGCCGTGCGCCAGGGCTTCGTCTCGCCGGAGAGCTTCAACTTTCTCGAATCGGCGATCATCCTCGCGATCGTGGTGCTTGGCGGCATGGGCTCGCAGTTCGGCGTCGCGATCGCCGCCGTCGCGCTCATCGGGGGACCGGAGCTCCTGCGCAACCTCGACTTCCTCAAGCGCATCTTCGGGGAGGGCTTCGACCCCGCCGAGTACCGCCTCCTCCTTTTCGGCCTCGGCATGGTGGCGATGATGGTGTGGCGCCCGCGCGGCCTCATCGCGCAGCGCGAGCCTTCGGTGGTGCTGAAGGAGAGCAAGGGCATTTCGGCCGCCCTCGTGAAGGAGGGCCATGGCTGATGCGGTGGCTTGCGGACCCGGTGCTCGAGGTCGAGCACCTGACGATGCGCTTCGGCGGCCTCGTCGCGGTCGGAGATCTCTCGTTCCAGGCGGGGCGGCGCGAGATCACCGCGATCATCGGGCCGAACGGTGCCGGCAAGACCACCGTGTTCAATTGCATCACCGGCTTCTACAAGCCGACCGAAGGCATGATGACGCTCCGGCAGGAGGACGGCTCCGAATACCTTCTCGAGCGCCTGCCCGGACACCGCATCGCCTGGAAGGCCAGGGTGGCGCGCACCTTCCAGAACATCCGACTGTTCTCGGGCATGACCGTGCTCGAGAACCTCCTCGTCGCGCAGCACAACCCGCTGATGATCGCCTCGGGCTTCACCTTTCTCGGCGTGCTCGGGATCGGCGGCTACGCCGAGGCGGAGCGTAGCGCCGTCGCCAAGGCCACCCACTGGCTCGAGAAGATCAACCTCATCGATCGCGCCGACGATCCCGCCGGCGACCTGCCTTACGGCGCACAGCGCCGGCTCGAGATCGCGCGCGCCATGTGCACCGATCCGATCCTGCTCTGCCTCGACGAGCCCGCCGCAGGCTTGAATCCGCGCGAGAGCACCGAGCTCAACCGGCTGCTGCTCTCGATCCGGGAGGAGCACGGGACCTCGATCCTCCTCATCGAGCACGACATGTCGGTCGTGATGGAGATCTCCGACCACGTCGTCGTGCTCGACTACGGCACCAAGATCTCCGACGGCACGCCGCAGGAGGTGCGCAACGACCAGCGCGTCGTCGCGGCCTATCTCGGCGTCGAGGACGAGGAGGTCGCCGTGGTCGAGGCGGAGGTCGGGGTATGAGGGTAGCGGTGCAACACAGATGAGCGTCGCCGGCATCAACGTCCTCGTCGAGGAGACGCGCGCCGCGACCGAGGCCGCGAAGCTGCCGCTGCTCAGCGTGCGCGGGGTCAAGACCTACTACGGCAACATCATCGCACTGAAAGGCGTCGATCTCGACGTGCACGAGGGCGAGATCGTCACCCTCATAGGCGCGAACGGGGCCGGCAAATCGACGCTGATGATGACGATCTTCGGCAGCCCGCGAGCCCGCGAAGGCACCATCACCTATGCCGGCCGCGACATCACGCGGCTGCCGACGCACGAGATCGCGCGGCTCAACATCGCTCAGGCGCCGGAGGGGCGGCGCATCTTCCCGCGCATGACCGTGTTCGAGAACCTGCAGATGGGCGCCGCGGTCAACGACTTCGCCCATTTCGCAGAGGATCTCGAGCGCGTCTGCGCGACCTTTCCGCGCCTGAAAGAGCGGCTGCACCAGCGCGGGGGCACGCTGTCGGGAGGCGAGCAGCAGATGCTCGCCATCGCCCGCGCCCTGATGAGCCGGCCGCGCCTCCTCCTCCTCGACGAGCCCTCGCTCGGCCTCGCGCCCCTGGTCGTGAAGCAGATCTTCAACGTCATCCGCGAACTCAACGAGCGCGACGGCATGACCGTGTTCCTCGTCGAGCAGAACGCCTACCACGCCCTGAAGCTCGCCCATCGGGGCTATGTGATGGTGACCGGCACCATCACGATGACCGGCACCGGCAAGGAGCTCCTCGACGATCCGCAAGTGAAGGCGGCCTATCTCGAAGGTGGGCGGCACTGAGCGCATGCAGGATGCCTGAGCTTGCCACATACCTCGCCTTCGTCGCCGCCGTCCTGGCGATGCAGGCCGTGCCGGGACCCGACACCCTCCTCGTCGTCAGCCGGGGCGTCGGCCAGGGGAGGACGGTCGCGATCGCGACGGCGCTCGGCGCGGTCGGGGCCGGCGTGGTCCAGCTGCCGCTGCTGGCGGCCGGCGTCGCCGCGCTGGTGCGCTCTTCGCCGCTCGCCTTCGAGGCGCTGCGCTACCTCGGCGCAGGCTATCTGATCTATCTCGGCCTCAGGCTCATCCTGCGCCGCCGCCGGGGCGACGCCGCGCTGAGCCCCGTTCGCGCGACGCCGCGAAGCGCCTTCCTGGAAGGGATGATCTCGAACCTGACCAACCCCAACGTGCTCGTCTTCATGCTGGCCTTCCTGCCCCAGTTCGTCGATCCGGCGAGGGGATCGGTCGCCGTCCAGCTGCTGGTCCTCGGAGCGACGCAGAAGCTGTGCGGCCTCGTGGTGCTGGCCGCGACCGCTTTTGCGGCCGGCACGGTAGGCGACTGGATCGCACGCCGCCCGGGCCTCATCCTTTGGCAGGAGCGGCTCGCCGGCGCGGTCATGATCGGGCTCGGCGTGCGGCTTCTCGCCGGCGACGCCCGGGCGGGCAGGGGATAGCAGGACGAAAACCCATGCAAGGCATCCTCTACGAGGAACCCTCCTTCTGGCTCTTCGGCCTGGTGACGGTCGCCATGGGCGGCTGGGCGGCCTGGATGACCGGGCGCGCCATCGCCATCACCTGGCGGCCGGTCTGGCAGTGCGTCGCGGCGATGCTGGTGCTCGCGGCCGTCGTGCGCTTCTTCCACTACGCCCTCTTCCAGGGCACGCTCCTGACGCTGCACTACTATGTCGTCGACGCGGTCGTGGTTCTGGCAATCGGGCTCCTCGGCTACCGCTACACGCGCACGAGCCAGATGACGAGCCAGTACCGCTGGCTCTACGAGCGCACCGGCCCCCTCACCTGGCGCGAGAAGCCCCAGGGCGAAGCTGAGGCAATGCCCCGAAATCCGGCGTGACTTCCGCGCGAAAAAAAGCAAGATACGGCGCATCGGCGGGTTGCCTCGCCGTCTCGGGGAACACGGCCCGAAATTTCATCCAGAGGAGCGACTGATGAAGAAAATGCTGTTGACCGGCGTTGCGCTCGGTCTCGGTCTCGCCTTCGCGACCGCGGCGAGCGCCCAGATCAAGATCGGCGTCGCCGGGCCGATCACCGGACCGAACGCGGCTTTCGGTGCGCAATTGAAGAACGGCGCCGAGCAGGCGGTCGAGGACATCAACGCCGCCGGGGGCATCAACGGCCAGAAGCTCCAGCTCGTGGTCGGCGACGACGTCTCCGATCCGAAGCAGGGCGTCTCCGTCGCCAACAAGTTCGTGTCCGAGAGCGTGAAGCTGGTGGTCGGCCACTTCAACTCCGGCGTGTCGATCCCGGCGTCTGAGGTCTACCAGGAATCGGGTATCCTCCAGATCACCCCGGCCTCGACCAACCCGCGCTTCACCGAGCGCAACATGTGGAACACCTTCCGCACCTGCGGCCGCGACGACCAGCAGGGCGAGGTCGCCGGCACCTATTTGTCCAAGAATTTCAAGGGCAAGAAGGTTGCCATCGTCCACGACAAGACCCCCTACGGCAAGGGCCTCGCCGACGAGACCCAGAAATCCATGAACAAGCTCGGCCTCAAGGAGGTCATGTACGAGGGCGTCAACACCGGCGAGAAGGACTACTCGGCGCTGGTGTCGAAGCTGAAGCAGGCGAATGTCGACGTGGTCTATTTCGGCGGGCTGCACACCGAGGCCGGCCTGATCATCCGCCAGATGCGCGACCAGGGCCTCAACGCCCCGATGATGTCCGGCGACGGCATCGTATCGTCGGAGTTCGTCTCGATCGCCGGCCCCGGCGCCGAAGGCACGCTGATGACCTTCTCGCCCGACCCGCGCAAGAACCCGAACGCCAAGGACGCGGTAGCGAAGTTCAAGGCCAAGAACTTCGAGCCCGAGGCCTACACGCTCTACACCTACGCGGCGGTCCAGATCATGGCCGAAGCCGCGAAGCAGGCGGGCGGCATCGACGGCAAGAAGATGGCCGAGGCCATGAAGAAGGGCACGCCGTACAAGACCGTGATCGGCGACATCTCCTTCGACAAGAAGGGCGACATCACCCGTCCGGACTACGTCATGTATGTCTGGAAGAAGGGCGCCGACGGCAAGATCGACTACTCGGGCAACGAAATGGGCATGTAAGGCTCGGTCGCGAGCCTGGCGCGAGGGGCCGCCCTTCGGGGCGGCCCTTTTTGCAGCGCGCCGCCTCTCCCGAACGGGAGAGGCCGAGTCGCGGCGTGAGCCGCGACCGGGTGAGGGATCGGCCGCGGGGGCGGAGCCGGCGCAAATGGCGCCGTGCGCGCTTTCTGTGCAGAGAGCGGTCCCTCACCCCTGCCCCTCTCCCATCCGGGAGAGGGAACGGCTCACCCCAGCCGTCCCAGCACCGGGAACGCCTCCAAGAGCCAATAGGACGCGGTCTGGATCCAGCCGCTCAGGAAGGCGATGCCGGTGAGCACGAGGAGCGCGCCCATCGCTTTCTCCACATAGGCGAAGCGGGAGCGCACGCGCTTCATGAGCGCGACGAACGGCTTCATGGCGAAAGCCGCGAGGATGAAGGGGATGCCGAGCCCGGCGGAATAGACCGCGAGCAGCGCCGCCCCGCGCCAGACGCTCGTCTCGGAGCCCGCGACGGCGAGGATCGCGGCGAGGATCGGGCCGATGCAGGGCGTCCAGCCGAAGGCGAAGGCGAGGCCCATGAGATAGGCCCCCCACATCCCGGTCGAGCTGCCGCCGCTGAGGCGCACTTCGCGGTAGAGCAGCCCGATCCGAAACACGCCGATGAAGTGCAGGCCCATCGCGATGATCGCGATGCCGGCGACGGTGCTCAGGATCCCGACATGCTGGCGCACGACGTTGCCGAGCGCGGAAGCCGTCGCGCCGAGAAGCACGAACACGGTCGTGAAGCCGGCGACGAAGAGGAGCCCGGTGAGGAAGGCGCGCCGGCGCACGCCCCAAGCGTCCTTCGCCCGAAGCTCGTCGAGCGTCACCCCGGCGAGATAGGACAGGTAGGGCGGCACGAGCGGCAGGACGCAGGGGCTCAGGAAGCTGATCAGCCCGCCGAACAGGGCGGCGGCGAAGGACACGTCGAGCATGGCGGGGTTCTACCGGCTGCCGGGCGGCGGCGGAAGCGGGCGTCCCGGTCTTGTGAAACCGGCCGCGATTCCGCTCCTTCCGTCATGACCGCCCCCTGCGCATTTTCATCATGACCGAGCATGACGCCTCATCGAACGTCGTTCATGATGACCGGCCCGCCGCACCTCTTTCATGATGACCGGCCCATTGAACCTCATCACCGATGTCCCCGGCATCCTCGTCGGCAACGCCGCTGACGAGCGCCTCGCCTCCGGGGTGACGGTGGCGCTGTTCGAGGAGCCGGCCGTCGCCTCGGGCCTCGTCCTCGGCGGCGCACCGGCGAACCGCGACGCCGGCTGTCTCGAGCCCGAGATGGCGGTGGAGCAGGTGAACGCGATCGTGCTCTCCGGCGGCTCGGGGTTCGGCCTCGACGCCGCCTCCGGCGTGCAAGCCTGGCTGCGCGAGCGCGGCATCGGCATCCAAGTCGGCCGCATGCGGGTGCCGGTGGTGCCGGAGGCGATCTGCTTCGACCTCCTCAACGGCGGCGACAAGGAGTGGGGGCGCTATCCGCCCTATCGCGAGCTCGCCTACGAGGCGGTCGAGCGGGCCGCGCCCGACTTCGCCCTCGGCACTGCCGGCGCCGGGCACGGCGCGACCACCGTCAACCTCAAGGGCGGGCTCGGCTCGGCGAGTCTCGTCACGCCATCGGGCTACACCATCGGTGCGCTCGTCGTGGTGAATGCGATCGGCTCGGCGGTGATCGGCGACGGCCCGCATTTCTGGGCCGCTCCCTACGAGGAAGACGCCGAGTTCGGCGGGCTCGGCTGGCCTCATGCGATCACGCCGGAGATGCGGCGGCTCGCCTGGAAGGGCGGCCCGCAGCCGGGCACGACCATCGGGCTCATCGCGACCGACGCGCATCTCTCGAAGGGCATGGCGAAGCGCCTCGCCATCGCGGCCCATCTCGGGCTCGCCAAGGCGCTCAACCTGTCGCACGCGCTCTTCGACGGCGACACGATCTTCTCCGCCGCGACCGGCCGCAAGAGGATGCACGATCCGGCGCACCACGTCATCGAGATCTGCGCGGCCGCGACGAACTGCATGGCGCGCGCCATCGCTCGCGGGGTCCATGCCGCGACCGCCCTGCCCTTCGCGGGCGCGCTCCCGGCCTGGGCGGACAAATTCGCGGGCCCGCGCGTCTCGTGAACGCGGCAGGGCGAGAGGCTCAGAACCGGTCCGCCCGGTACGGCGCCGGATCAATGTAAGGCTTCTCGCCCGTCATCATCTCGCTCAGAAGCCGGCCGGTCACAGGGCCGAGCGTCAGGCCGTGATGGGCGTGGCCGAAGGCGAACCAGAGCCCCTTGTGGCGGGGGGCCTGCCCGATCACCGGCAGCATGTCGGGCGTGCAGGGGCGCACGCCCATCCACGGTTCCGGGTCGAGGCGCTCGCCGAGAGGAAACAGCGTCTTCGCGATGGGCTCGGCGCGCTGAAGCTGCACCGGCGTCTTCGGCGCGTCCCTGTCGGCGAACTCCGCCCCGGTGGTGAGGCGCACGCCGCGGACCATCGGCGCGAGCGCGTAGCCGGTTTCCGCGTCGAGGATGGTGTGGTTGAGGACGGCGTTGCCGTCCGGCCGGTAGTGCATGTGGTAGCCGCGCTTGACCCCGCGCGGCAGCCGATAACCGAGCGGTCCGGTCACGGTGTCGGACCAGGCACCGAGCGCGACGACGATCTCGCGCGCCTCGACCGGTCCCTTCTCGGTCGCGACCCGCCAGCCTCCCGGCGCCTCTTCGAGGCTCGCGGCGTCTCCGATCGCGCGCGCGCCGCCGAGCCGCTCGAGCAGGCCGACATAGGCCATCGTCAATGCATGCGGATCCTTGACCCCGACCGGCTCGGGGAAATGCAGCGCCCCGATCAGCGACGTATCGAGATGCGGCTCGGCCTCGCGCAAGGACCGCGGATCGAGCACCTTGTACTCGATGTCGAATTCGCGCTCCCATTTCTCGGCGTCACGCACCCGCTCCTCCATCGCCGCAGGGGTGCGGAAGATCTTGATCCAGCCGCCGGGTCGCAACAGCCCGGTCGCGCCGGCCTCCTCGGCGAGCTCGAGGTGCTCCGGCACGCAACGCTCGATCAGCGGCGCGTATTTTTTTGCGATCGCGGCGTGACGCGCGGTGCTCGAATGCCACCAGTAGCGCGCGAGGAAGGGCGCAAGCTTCGGCAGCGATTTCCAATCGTAATGCGTGTCGATCGAGCGGTTGCGGCCGTGCCTCAGGATCTCACGCCAGCTGCGCGGGAAGCTGTAGGGATAGACCGCCTCGCGCTGGATCAGCCCGGTGTTGCCGAACGAGGTGCCCTCGCCCGGCGGTTTGCGGTCGACGAGCATCACGGCGCGGCCGCGCTTCTGGAGATGCACCGCGACCGACACGCCGACGATGCCGGCCCCGAGCACGATCACGTCCGCCCGCATTCCGCCCCCCTCTCGCCATTTGGTCGCTGGTCCTTACGGGCGGCGCGCCTCGACGACAACCGCTGTTGACGCTTGCCGGCCAAGCAGGCTCTTAGGGTCGCCGATGAACCGCTTGCTCGACGTCCTCGCCCTCATCGGCCGCTACGGCACGCAGGGCTTCGTGGCCAGCATCTTCCTCGGCCTTGCGCTGCCCGGGTTCGCCGCAACGGCGCGACCGCTGCTCAGCGCCTGCATCTTCACCTTCATCACGCTGACCTTCGCGCGGGCCGATCTTTCCATCATCCGCCGCATCCTGCGCCAGCCGCGGCGGCTTGCGATCGCCTGCCTGTGGCTGATCGGTGCGCCGGCGCTCCTGATCGCGGCGGCCCTGACGCTGGCGGGGCGCGACTCGCTCGATCCCGGCATGGTGCTCGGCCTCGCGATCATCGCCGCCGCGCCGCCGATCCTCTCGGGATCCGCCGTCGCGGCGCTCCTCGGCATCGAGCCATCGCTGCTCCTGAGCGCCACCGTCATCACGACCGTGCTCGCGCCGGCGATCTCGCCCTTTCTGGCCGATCTGGTCGCCGGCGCGGCAGTGCCGCTCGACCGCTCGGCGCTCGCACTGCGGCTTGCGGTCTTCATTGGCGGCGCGATCGCCGTCGCGCTCCTCGGGCGCTGGGCGATCGGCGAGGAGAAGCTCCTCGCGCGGCGCCGCAGCATCGATGGCGCCGGCGTCGTCTGCTACTTCATCTTCGCGGTCGCGGCCATGGACGGCGTCACCTACGCGATCATGACGCGCCCGCTGGTGGTCGCGGCGTTCCTCGCTGCCGCTTTCGCGGTCTCGCTCGCCTGCCTTCTCCTGACCTGGGTGGCCTTGCGCTGGATGACGCCCGGCGACCGGCTGATGTTCGGCTACGCCAGCGGCCAGCGGAACATGGGCCTCCTGATCGCGACGCTTGGGGCGAGCGTGCCGGAGACCACCTTCCTCTTCTTCGCCCTCGCGCAATTCCCGATTTACCTGATGCCGCAGATCCTGCGCAGCGCCGCGCCGGCCCTCGTGCCGCAGCAAGAGCCGCCGGTTGCCGGCTCGTGAGCTTGCATGTTACCGCCAGCTCATGCCTCGCCCGCTGCGCATCGCCCCCTCGATCCTGGCGTCGGATTTCGCGAAGCTCGGGGAGGAGGTCCGCGCCGTCGACGAGGCGGGGGCAGACTGGATCCACATCGACGTGATGGACGGGCATTTCGTGCCGAACATCACGCTCGGCCCTGACATCGTGAAGGCGCTCCGGCCCCACTCGGCAAAGCCTTTCGACGTCCATCTGATGATCGCCCCGGCCGACCCCTACCTCGAAGCCTTCGCCAAGGCCGGTGCCGACCTCATCAGCATCCACCCCGAGGCCGGGCCGCATCTCCACCGCTCCCTGCAGACCATCCGCGCGCTCGGCAACAAGGCCGGCGTCGTGCTCAATCCCGGCACGCCGGAAGCCATGATCGAGCCGGTGCTCGACATGGTGGATCTCGTGCTCTGCATGGCGGTCAACCCGGGCTTCGGCGGGCAGGCCTTTATCGGCTCGGTCTGCGACAAGGTGCGGCGCATCAGCGCGATGATCGGCGGCCGCGACATCGATCTTCAGATCGACGGCGGCGTCACGACGGAGACCACCCCGCAGGTGGTGGCGGCAGGCGCAAACGTGCTCGTCGCCGGCTCGGCGGTGTTCCGCGGCGGGCCTTCCGCCTACAACGCGAACATTGAAGCGATCCGCCGCGCCGCCGAACAGGCGCGTGGCGAATGGGCCTGAGACGAAGATGATCCCCCGCTACAGCCGCCCCGAGATGGTGGCGATCTGGTCGCCTGAGACGCGCTTCCGCATCTGGTTCGAGATCGAGGCGCATGCGACGACGGCTCTCGCCGAGCTCGGCGTGGTGCCGCGCGAGGCAGCGGAGAGGATCTGGGAGAAAGGCTCGAAGGCGGTCTTCGACGTTGCGCGCATCGACGAGATCGAGCGTGAGGTGAAGCACGACGTCATCGCCTTTCTCACGCACCTTGCCGAGCACGTCGGACCCGAGGCGCGCTTCGTGCACCAGGGCATGACCTCCTCCGACGTGCTCGACACCTGCTTTGCCGTGCAGCTCGCGCGCGCCGCCGATCTCCTCCTCCGCGACCTCGATGCGCTGCTCGCGGCGATCAAGCGCCGCGCGATCGAGCATAAGCACACGCCGACCATCGGCCGCTCGCACGGCATCCATGCCGAGCCGACGACCTTCGGCCTGAAGCTCGCGCAAGGCTATGCCGAGTTCGAGCGCTGCAAGATCCGGCTGATCGAGGCGCGGCGCGAGATCTCGACCTGCGCCATCTCGGGCGCGGTCGGCACCTTCGCCAACATCGACCCGTTCGTGGAGGAGTACGTCGCCGAGAAGATGGGGCTCGCCGTCGAGCCGGTCTCGACGCAGGTCATCCCCAGGGACCGCCACGCCATGTTCTTTGCGACGCTCGCGGTGATCGCCTCCTCGGTCGAGCGGCTTTCGATCGAGGTCCGCCACCTGCAGCGCACCGAGGTGCTCGAGGCGGAGGAGTTCTTCTCGGAGGGGCAGAAGGGCTCCTCCGCGATGCCGCACAAGCGCAACCCGGTGCTGACCGAGAACCTCACCGGGCTCGCCCGCATGGTGCGTGCCTATGCGCTGCCGGCGCTCGAGAACGTGGCGCTCTGGCACGAGCGCGACATCTCGCATTCCTCGGTCGAGCGCATGATCGGGCCGGACGCGACGGTGACGCTCGACTTCGCGCTTGCGCGGCTGACCAGCGTCGTCGACAAGCTCGTGGTCTATCCGCAGAACATGCGCCGCAACCTCGACCGGCTCGGCGGGCTCGTGCACTCCCAGCGGGTCCTCTTGGCTC
Organism: Microvirga sp.; assembly: GCA_029266525.1. Classification (GTDB taxonomy): domain Bacteria; phylum Pseudomonadota; class Alphaproteobacteria; order Rhizobiales; family Beijerinckiaceae; genus JAJKJG01. The sequence continues at coordinate 43,861 of JAQSWQ010000034.1, read as the reverse complement.
TGACCCAGAAGGGCGCCTCGCGCGAAGACGCCTACCGCCTCGTGCAGCGAAACGCGATGCCGGTCTGGCGCGGCGAGGGCGATTTCCTGGAGCGCCTGAAGGCCGACTCGGAGGTCACGAAGCTGCTGTCGCGTCCGGAGTTGGAAGCCTGCTTCGATCTCGGCTACCACTTCAAGCACGTGGACACGATCTTCAGGCGCGTCTTCGGAGATCGGCCGGCCTGAGGCGGCAAGGCGGGAGGCGGTCCGCCACGCCGCTTCGTCCCCGCGGCCTTGCGGGCCCGGGGCGATGATCCGGCACGGTGTCCCACGACCCCGAGGGGGTGCGGGAGGCCCGATCCGCGCTCGCTCGCGCGGGCACGGGAAGGGTAAGGGAAGGGTCGGGACCCGCTCAAGCGAGCCGACCGGACCTCCCGCGCGGCGCCTTGGTCCTGACCTCGCGCTTCGCTTCGCCACCGAGGCGGCGAGCTTAAGCGCTTTCGCGCGGACCCCGGCTTCGGGAAGCCGGGACGGGCGAGGCCGCCGCCAAAGCCGGGGAACGCGCCCTCAAACGCGCAGAACCCGGGAGGCGGGAACCCCGAGCCGACCGTTGCGAGCGGTCGTCTCGGCACCGCGTCAGCCTTGAGAGCGCCCTCGCGGACGCCCCGAAGCCACCGCCCCGGCTGCCACGAACCTCACAGCCCGTGCTCGACCGCAGCGATGCCGCCCCGCTTTCGAACGCCTCCGGAAGCGCCCCTCGCGGACGGGACGACCGCACCATAGGATGAAATTCTAGGAGTTGTCAAGGATTATTTTCAGGAAGCCTCCTCGCGCATACGAAAAAGGCCGCCAGGAGGCGGCCTTTTTCGTCGCGGCGCTCGCGCCGGATCAGCGCGAATAGAACTCGATGACGAGGTTCGGCTCCATCTGGATGGGGTACGGCACCTCGCCGAGGCCCGGCACGCGGGTCATGCGGGCCGTCATCTTGGTGTGGTCGACCTCGATGTAGTCCGGCACGTCGCGCTCGGCGAGCTGGGCCGCGACGACCACCAATTCCATCTGCTTCGACTTGTCCTTGACCTCGATCACGTCGCCGGGCTTCACGAGGAAGCTCGCGATGTTGACCCGGCGCCCGTTCACCTTGACGTGGCCGTGGTTGACGAACTGGCGCGCCGCGAACGGGGTCGGCACGAATTTCGAGCGGTACACCACGGCGTCGAGCCGGCGCTCGAGGAGCCCGATCAGGTTGCCGCCCGAGTCGCCCTTCATGCGGATCGCCTCGGCGTAGTAGCGCCGGAACTGCTTCTCGGTGATGTTGGCGTAGTAGCCCTTGAGCTTCTGCTTCGCGCGCAGCTGCGTGCCGAAGTCGCTCATCTTGCCCTTGCGGCGCTGGCCGTGCTGGCCGGGGCCGTATTCGCGGCGGTTGATCGGGCTCTTCGGGCGGCCCCAGATGTTCTGGCCCATGCGGCGATCAAGCTTGTGCTTCGCCTCGACGCGTTTCGACATCAATCCATCCTTACTGCTCTCGAGTGGAGCACGCCCTCCTCTTCCCGCATGCGGGACGACAGCCCCAAAGCCGGGGCGCGGGTGCGCAAAACGCAGGCGCGGCCCCGAAGGACCGCGCGAACGAGGGGGATGTAAGCGCGCCGGGCGGGGAAGTCAACCAAGACAGCGCGGGGGTGCTGTCCTAGTTAGGCCCCCAGTGTCCTAAATCGCCGAAGCGGGTGTCCTAAATTGCCGCACAAAAAAGACTCCCCTTCTGCGCTCGCTTGCACCTAAATAGAGGTGGTGGGCGGCGTGAAAAATGCCGACGGTCCCGAACATTACGCCGGAGTAACCGGTCGCGTCTCACATCCCCGGTTAAGCCCGGGGTACGGGACAAAATACTCAAAGGCCAATGGCCCTCTCGTATTCTACTCCGCGAGGGGCGCGCCGTTCACCAGCCCTTGAGGCCGCCTCAGTGGGCGGCCTCGTCATCCGGGTAGATCATTTGAATATGCTGCCCGCCGTAGGACAGCACCAGCGCGGGCCGTCGCCGTCTCACCGGGTCAGGTTGCGGGCGAGGCGTCGCAGGAAGCGGGCGAGCAGCGTGCGGACCGACCAGCCTCGCGCGCCGGCGCAACCGCATGGGCCAGGCGGACAAGCAGGCTCGCCACGGCGAGCCTGCGGCGCATGCGGATGCGGTCCGAGCGGGCGATCATCGGCGCGTGATGAAGAAGGCATGCCGTAGCGTCAAGCGGGCGCGTTCAGCCCCGCGCCATCGGTACGGTTTCGACCCTGAAACGCGGCAGGCCGCGCGCCGCAAGGGCGCCGCGGAGAGGCTCACCGATGCCGGCCGCGCTTGTGAAAACCGCGAACGCTTCATCCGTTGCCGCGTCGGGATCGAGCGGCTCGCCGATCAGCTGGACGACCCGCCGGGCGATTGCAGGGGCCGGATCGATCCAGGTCACGGGCCAGGGCGCGAGGGGCATGAAGCGCGGCAGCAGCAGCGGGTAATGCGTGCAGGCGAGGACGATCACGTCGGTGCGCCCGTCTTCGTCCGCCACGAAGCACGGCGCGATCTCGGCTTCGATCTCCTCATCGGGCCCCGGCGCGCCGGACAGTTCCGCCTCGGCAAGGGAGGCGAGCCGGCGCGACCCGACCAGGGTGACGCGGCATCCTGCGGCGTAGGTCTCGACGAGGTCGCGGGTGTAGTCGCGCGCCACGGTGCCGGGCGTCGCCAGCACGCTGAAACGCTTGGAGGCGGAGAGCGCAGCCGCGGGCTTGATCGCCGGCACCGTCCCTACGAACGGGATCGCGAAGCGCTGCCGCAGTGGCGGCAGCACCAGCGTCGAGGCGGTGTGGCAGGCGATCACGACGAGATCGGGCGCGTGCCGCTCGATCAGGCGATCCATGACGGTGAGGACGCGTGCGACGAGCTCCGCCTCGGTCAGGCGGCCATAGGGAAAGGCAGCATCGTCGGCGGCGTAGACGAAGCGGGCGTCCGGCCGCGCCCGGCGCAGCTCGGAGAACACCGTGAGCCCGCCGAGGCCGGAATCGAAGACGAGGATGGTCGGCGCGCGGGGCGGCATGCGCGCCGGGGCATAGAAGGTTCCGGCGAGGAGGTCGACACGCATCGCGACGGCGCCGATGGGGCTCACCGGTTAGAAAGCCGCCGATGTTCTTAAGGAAGCGTCAAAGCTTCTCGCGCCGGCGCGGCAGGGAGCCGGTGCGCCAATGCTGCGCGTCGAGCACGGCGCGGGCGGCGCGCTCTCCGTCGAGCGTTGCCCCTCCGACCGTCATGGCCCCGCCGCCGGCGCTCGCCTCGCCGGCGAAGAATATGCGCCCGCCGACGGGCTGGCGCAGCGCCTCGCGGGCCGATACCCGGCCGGGGCGCGCAACCGAATAGCTGCCGCGGCTGTAAGGGTCGGTCCACCAAGCGGCGAGCCGACCGCCCGTGACCGCCGCGCGGATGTGCCCACCGAGCATCCCCACGAGGCGCTCGATAGCGAAATCGATCGCGGCCTGCTCGCCCGCCTCGCAGAGCTTGCGGGCATGATCGCCGCCGAGAAGCACGACGACGAGATCGCGGCCGAACGGCCAGAACTCGAAGCTGACCGCCCCCCCGTCCACCACCTCGATGAGGTCCGTCGCCTCAAGCGGTCCAACCCGCTCGCGGTCGAGCTTGAGCGCGATCTTGGTGTAGGCGCCCATGCCGAGCCCATCGAGCGCGCCGGCGATTGCAGGGGGGAGCTCCGGCGCGAAGCGGATCGAGCCCGCCTTCAGCACGCCGACCGGCGCCGTCACGATCGCCGCGCCGGCGCGCAACGTGCCCTGCGGCGTCTCGAGCTCGACCCGGCGCTCGCCGAGCCGGATCGCGCCGACGATCGTCGAGAGCCGCACCGGCACGTCGGCGCCGTGGCGCGCGACGAGCGCGCCGTAACCGCTCGGGACGAGGTAGTCGTCCCCACTCCATAGCTGCTCGTAATCGGCGATCGACACGCGCTCCGGCTCCTCGCCGAGCGAGAACTGGGTGATGCCGCCGGCTGCCGCGGCGATCTCGGGCGGCGCATCCTTCACGGCCTCGGCAAAGGAGCGGTCGGCGGCGACGCCCGCCTCGAGCGCGCGCCAAATCCGTGCAAAGCCGCTGCGGCGCCGCGTCCGCTCCTCCTCCGGCATCCGCACGCCGTTCGCGAAGACGAGCGGCATCTGGCCAAACCCGTCCTCCTCGAGCGGCACCTTCAACCGCTCGGCGATCTTCTTCCACGGATTGCGTTCCGCCCAGTGAATGAATTGCGCGCCGGCGTCGAACGGTGCGCCGAGGCTCTCGTCGGTGAAGGCGCGGCCGCCGATGCGGTCGCGAGCCTCGAGCACGACGAAGCTGCGGCCGGCCTTCTTCAGCGCCTTGGCGGCGGCGATACCCGCCGCGCCCGCGCCGACGATCGCGACGTCGACATCCGCCGCGGCGGAAGCGCGGCCGGCGACAAGGATCGCCGCCGCGCCGGTCAGGAGGCTGCGTCGAGAGAAGCGCATGTGAGCTTCATAGGCACGAGCCGTGCCGCCGGCCGTTCACGTGTTGGAGAAGTCAGAACGCGAAGCGGCGAGCGCGGTTGCTTATGGGCGGCGGCGCCGGGTCGGGTCAGGCCGCCGCCCCTTGCTCGGCACCGGCATGAGGGTCGGGGCCGAGGTCTTGCGGGTCACTCCGGGCGTCGGGTTGGCCTCGGTCTTCGGCGTCTCGGCATAGAGGCGCTTCACCGGCCAGCCGTCGCTCCAGCGGCCCATGTCGACGAAGGCGGGGTTGTCGCGCAGCCAGGCCGCGTCCTTGCCCGAGAGCGCCGCATCGAGCGCCATGTCGAAGGCCTTCCAATAGGCCATGTAGTCGAGCGTGTCGGTCGTCGCCCCGATGAGGTGGTTGGCGAGCACGGTCTGCTCGCCGGTGAGGGCCATGTCGGCGGTCCATTTCCAGGTGCTGCGCTCGCGCGGCGCCTTGGGGTCGCGGGGCGGCTCGGGCGGGATCTTGATCGCCGCGGCGTCGTAGGCCGTCTTCGCGGCGCCCGGCGAGAACAGCGTCGCCGAGAGCGAAGGAAAGCCATGGTCGTCGGAGAGAGTGCGCACGAAAAGCTTGCGATTTGTGGGCACGTTCGCGGCCTCGCGCAGGATGCGCTTCGAGGCGCGGTCGCTCGCCGAGGCATCCTTGTCGCCGATCATGGTCACGAGGAGCGTCGCCGGATCGAGCTCCTTCAGGTCCGCGAGCAGGACGCCGCGGGACTTCGGGTCGCTCGCAATGCCGCCCGGCATCAGGAGGAAGACGAGCTTCGGCGCGGGCAGCTCTTCCGCCTTCGCGGTGGCGGCGAGGTTGAGCGCGACCGCGGCGCCGGCAAGGTGGCCGGCGTAAGCCACTTTCTGAAGGTCCGGCCGAGCCTGCGCGTCCTCGGCGAGCATGGCGAGGGCCTCCTTGACGAGCGTGGCGGCCCTTTTCGAAGCGTCCGCCGGGCGGATCCGGTTGACCTCCTGGTATTTCGGGAACAGCACCAGATTGCCCTTGCGGGCAAGGTGCTCGATCCAGGCGCCGTAGGCCTGCGGGTTCGGCTGCCCCCAGGCGTGCAGGAAGACGACCACCGGTCGCGGTGCCGTCGGCGTCTCGGCGAGGTGGAAGACGTAGCTCGCAGAGCTTCCCCGTCCGATCGCGCGCTTGACGACCTCCGCGCCGAGGTAATCGGTGCCGCCCGGCCCGGACTTGGGCTGCGCCGGCGGAGCCGCAGCGAGTGCGGCCCAAGGGGCCGAAGCGGCGGCGAGCGCGACGGCGACAAGCAATCGGGCGAAAAGCGAACGCATCGATCCGCGCGGACCTCCGTGGATGGGACGAGACCGGATTCTAGCGACCATATTTTCACGGTTTTCTCAACCGCCGCCCTTCGATCAACGCCCGCAATGCACCGCGAATCGAGCGCACATCCTGCTCGGTGAGCTCCCGGCGCAGGAAGATGTCGCGCATGTTTCGCGCCATGATCTGGCGCTTGTCGGGCGGGTAGAAGTTCACCGCGTCGAGCTCGGCTTCGAGGTAGTCGAAGAAGGAGGCGACGCTCTCGCGCGCCGCCATGGGCGATGGCTCGTCGCCGAACCGCAAGGCGGCGGCATCGTTGCCGAGCCCGAACCACTCGTATCCGGTGAGCAGCACCGCCTGGGCGAGGTTCAGGGAAGAGAAGGCCGGGTTCACCGGGAAGGTGATGATGCCGTCGGCGAGCGAGATCTCCTCGTTCTCGAGGCCGGTGCGCTCGCGCCCGAACAGGATTCCGGCCTTCTCGCCGGCTTCGAGGCGCCGGCGCGCCTCGCGCAGCCCCTCCTGCGGCGACCACACCCGCTTCATCTGCCCGCGCTCTCGCGCGGTCGTTGCGAGCACGAAATTGAGGTCGGCAATCGCTTCGCGCGCTGACGCGAAAAGCCGCGCCTCCTCAAGCACCCGAACGGCGCCGGACGCCGCCGCCCTGGCGCCCTTCTTCGGCCAGCCGCCGCGCGGCGCGACGAGCCGCATCTCCGAGAGCCCGAAATTCATCATCGCGCGGGCCGCCATGCCGATGTTCTCGGCCATCTGCGGCTCGACGAGGATGATGATGGGGGCGAAGCTCACGAAGCGGTTCTACGGCCCGCGCGGCGCTGCGCAAGCGCCCAGCTTCCCCCTATCGCCTCCCCGCGCTATAGCGCCGCGCGACAGGCGTTCGCTGACGCTTCCGGGCGCCGCATCCTCAAATCGCAAGCGCAGGCAGGACCATGGCCAAGATCAAGGTGGCGAACCCGGTCGTCGAGCTCGACGGCGACGAGATGACCCGCATCATCTGGAAGCTGATCAAGGACAAGCTCATCCACCCCTATCTCGACCTCACGCTCGAGTATTACGACCTCGGCATCGAGCACCGCGACGCCACCAACGACCAGGTCACGATCGACGCCGCGAACGCGATCAAGAAGCACGGGGTCGGCGTCAAATGCGCGACCATCACGCCGGACGAGGGGCGGGTGAAGGAGTTCGGTCTCAAGGAGATGTGGCGCTCGCCGAACGGCACCATCCGCAACATCCTCGGCGGCGTGATCTTCCGCGAGCCGATCATCTGCAAGAACGTGCCGCGCCTCGTGCCGGGCTGGACGCAGCCGATCATCATCGGCCGCCACGCCTTCGGCGACCAGTACCGCGCGACCGACTTCAAGTTCCCGACCGCCGGCACGCTGACCATGAGGTTCGCTGGCGAGGACGGCAAGGTCATCGAGAAGGAGGTGTTCAAGGCGCCGGGCTCGGGCATCGCCATGGGCATGTACAACCTCGACGACTCGATCCGCGACTTCGCCCGCGCCTCCTTCAACTACGGCTTGGCGCGCAACTACCCGGTCTATCTCTCGACCAAGAACACCATCCTGAAGCAGTATGACGGGCGCTTCATGGAGATCTTCCAGCAGGTCTTCGACGCCGAGTTCAAGGCCGAGTTCGGCAGGCGCAAGCTCACCTACGAGCACCGCCTCATCGACGACATGGTGGCCTCGGCGCTGAAATGGTCGGGCGGCTATGTCTGGGCCTGCAAGAACTACGACGGCGACGTGCAGTCCGACACGGTCGCGCAAGGCTTCGGCTCGCTCGGCCTCATGACCTCGGTCCTGATGACGCCGGACGGCCGGACGGTCGAGGCCGAGGCCGCGCACGGCACGGTCACACGTCATTACCGCGAGCACCAGAAGGGCAAGGAGACCTCGACCAACTCGATCGCCTCGATCTTCGCCTGGACCCGCGGCCTCGCGCACCGCGCGAAGCTCGACGACAACGAGGAGCTCAAGCGCTTCTCCGGCACGCTCGAGAAGGTCTGCGTCGACACGGTCGAGGCCGGTCACATGACCAAGGACCTCGCGCTCTTGGTGGGCGCCGACCAGAAATGGCTCTCGACCACCGGCTTCCTCGACAAGGTGGACGAGAACCTCAAGAAGGCGATGGCGGCGTAGGCACCGTCATTCGCACCCCCGCCCTCACCGGCGGCTGCCAGTGCGGCGCGGTGCGGTACGCGCTGTACTCGGTACCGACCGAGCCGAGCATCTGCCATTGCCGCATGTGCCAGAAGGCCTTCGGCAACTACTTTGCCGCACTCGCCGGCGTGCCCATGGCGGACCTCGCCTGGACCAGGGGGCGGCCCGGAACCTTCGACAGCTCGGAGCTTGTCGAGCGCGGCTTCTGCCGCGATTGCGGCACGCCGCTGTTCTTCCGCTACCGCAACCGCGACCGGATCTCGGTCTCGATCGGCAGCCTCGACGAGCCGGCGCGCGTGAAGCCGACGACGCAGTATGGGATCGAGAGCCGGCTCCCCGCCTTCTTCGAGCTCGCGAGCCTGCCCGGCGAGACCACGGAGGAGGGGACGCCCGCGGAGTGGCTGCCGAAAATGGCCTCGCGCCAGCATCCCGATCACGACTGAGCGTCGGGCGGCCCCTCGGCTTCGCTGCGCCCTGGCTTTCGCTCCCGACGCCGGCGCAGCTCGGCCTCGGCCTCGGCCTCGACCCGGTCCGGCGCCCGCTTGTGGCCGATCTCGCGAATGCGCTTGCCGATCTCCGGTACCCGGTCCATCAGCCGCTCGAGGTCGTGCGCCTGCAGCACGAGGAGCTGCGCGTCCCGGGTGGCGCGCACGGTGGCGTTGCGGACCTCGCCGGTGAGGATCGCAATCTCGCCGAAGAAGTCGCCGCGGCCGAGGCGGACGTTGTCGGCGTCCATGAGCTCGACCTCGACCTCGCCCGAGACGATGAAATACATCGCCTCAGCCTTCTCGCCGCGACGCGCCACCGCCTCGTTTCGCGGAACCCAGCGCGAGTGGAGAAGCTGGATGATCTCGGCGAGCTCGCTCGCACCGAGATTGGTGAACAGCGGCACCTTGGCGACCATGCTCCAGGTCACGACGAAGGCGCGCCGATGGATCACATCGGCGAAGGAGGTCGCGACGATGCCGACCGGCAGCGCCAGCATCGCCACGCCCATCACGGCGGTGAGCGCCGCGATGACCTTGCCGAGCGGCGTGATCGGCACGACGTCGCCATAGCCAAGCGTGGTGAGGGTGACGATCGCCCACCACATCGCGTCCGGGATGGTGCCGAAGCGATCCGGCTGCGCCTCGCGCTCCGCAAGATGCATGAAGGTCGCCATGGTGAGCGTGACCCCGCCGAGGATCAGGAGGGTTGCGAGAAGCGCCTGCCGCTCGGCATAGATCGCGTCGAGGAGCGAGGTGAGGCCGGACGAATAGCGAGCAAGCTTGAAGAAGCGCACCAGCCGGAACAGCGCGAGGGCGCGCAGATCCGCGGCGTCGAACAGCGCGAAGTAGAAGGGCAGGATCGCGAGAAGGTCGACGATGGCGCCCGGCGTGCGCGCCCACGCCCAGCGCGCCGCCCAACCCGAGCGGCCGGCGAGCGGCATGTGCTCGACGGCGGTCCAGAGCCGCAAGCCATACTCGATCGTGAACAGGACGACCGAGGCGACCTCGATCGCGAGGAAAGCCGTGCGGAAACGCGCCTCGGCGCGGGCACCGATTCGAGCACGACCGCGACCACATTGACGAGGACGAGCGCGATGAGCCCATTGTGGACGACCCGATCCGAGAAGGTCTGGATGGTCGGGTCGAGGAGCTCGTAGGTTTTACGGCGTAGGCGGTGCCACGCGTCCGTGCGCGCGGAGCGGCGCTCGCTCACGCCGCCGCGAGCGCGGCTTCCACCGCCGCGAGGGCCGCGTCGGCCTGATCCCCGTCGGGCCCGCCGGCCTGCGCCATGTCGCGGCGCCCGCCGCCGCCCTTGCCGCCGAGCTTCTCGGCGCCGGCGCGGACGAGGCTCACCGCATCGAGCTTCGGCGTGAGGTCGTCGGTGACGCCGACCACGATGCCGGCCTTGCCGTCGTTCGCGACACCCACGATCGCGACGACGCCGGAGCCGAGGCGCTTCTTGCCCTCGTCGGCAAGGCTCTTGAGGTCACGCATCTCGACGCCGGAGACCGCGCGCGCCATGAGCTTCACGCCGCCGATGTCGCGGATCGGGTCGCCGCCGCCCGTGCCGCCGCCCATGGCTAGCTTGCGGCGCGCTTCGCCGAGCTCGCGCTCGAGCTTGCGGCGCTCATCGAGAAGCGCCGCGAGCCGCTCCGGCACTTCCTCGAGCGGCGTCTTCAGAAGACCGGCGACCTCCTGGAGCTTACGGCTTTGCCCCGCGAGGTGACGGCGCGCCGCATCGCCGGTCATCGCCTCGAGCCGGCGCACGCCCGCCGCGACCGCGCCCTCCGACAGGACCGCGATCACGCCGATGTCGCCGGTGCGCTCGACATGGGTGCCGCCGCAGAGCTCGACGGAAAAGGCGCGGTTCGCGCCTTCGCCGTTGAGCGGCCGGCCCATCGAGACGACGCGGACCTCGTCGCCGTATTTCTCGCCGAACAGCGCGCGGGCGCCGGATTCGATCGCCTCGTCGACCGCCATCAGCTTCGTGACGACGGGTGCGTTCTGCAGGAGCACCGCGTTGGCGATCTCCTCCACGCGCTCGACCTCGTCGTCGTTCACCGGCTTCGGGTGGCTGAAGTCGAAGCGCAGGCGGTCCGGCGCGACGAGCGAGCCCTTCTGCGCGACATGGTCGCCGAGCACCTGGCGCAGGGCCTCGTGGAGGAGGTGAGTCGCCGAGTGGTTCGCGCGCACGGCCGAGCGACGCGCGTGGTCGACCGTAAGCTCGAGCGAATGGCCGATCTTGAGCTTGCCCTCCTCGACCAAGGCCTCGTGCACGAAAAGATCGCCGAGCTTCCTCTGCGTGTTTGCGACGCGCAGGCGCACATCGACCGCCGTCATCGCGCCGGTGTCGCCGACCTGGCCGCCGGCCTCGCCGTAGAAGGGGGTCTGGTTGAGGAGGATGAGCCCGCTCTCGCCGGCCTTCAGCTCGGAGGCATCGCGGCCGTCGCTCACGATCGCGAGGACGACGCCTTCGGCAATCTCGGTGTCGTAGCCGAGGAACTCGGTCGCGCCGACGCGCTCCTTCAGCCCAAACCAGAGGGACTCGGTCGCGGCCTCGCCGGAGCCGGCCCAGGCCGCCCGCGCCTTCTCGCGCTGGCGCTCCATCGCCGCGTTGAAGGCATCCGTGTCGACGCCGATGCCGCGGGATTTCAGCGCATCCTGCGTGAGGTCGAGCGGGAAGCCGAAGGTGTCGTAAAGCGTGAAGGCGGTCTCGCCGGAGAGCTTCTGGCCCGCCCCGAGATTGCGGGTCTCCTCGTCCAGGATGGCAAGCCCACGCTCCAGGGTCTTGCGGAAGCGCGTCTCCTCGAGCCGCAAGGTCTCGGTGATGAGCGGCTCGGCCCGGATCAGCTCCGGGTAGGCCTGACCCATCTCGCGCACGAGCGCCGGCACGAGCCGCCACATCAGCGGCTCCTTGGCCCCGAGAAGCTCGGCGTGGCGCATGGCCCGGCGCATGATCCGGCGCAGCACGTAGCCGCGGCCCTCGTTCGAGGGCAGCACGCCGTCAGCGACCAGGAAGGACGAGGCGCGCAGGTGGTCGGCGATGACGCGGTGCGACGCCTTCTGCGGCCCGTCAGCCGGGACGTGGGTCAGGTTCTCGACCGCGCCGATGAGCGCGCGCATCATGTCGGTGGCGTAATTGTCGTGCGTGCCCTGCAGAACCGCCGAGATGCGCTCGAGCCCCATCCCGGTGTCGATCGACGGTTTCGGCAGGGTGATGCGCTCGCCCGGCCGGATCTGCTCGAACTGCATGAAGACGAGGTTCCAGATCTCGATGAAGCGGTCCCCGTCCGCGTCCTCGGAACCCGGCGGGCCGCCCGGGATGTGCTCGCCGTGGTCGTAGAAGATCTCCGAGCACGGACCGCAGGGGCCGGTGTCGCCCATCTGCCAGAAATTGTCGGAGGTCGGGATGCGGATGATCTTCGATTCCGGCAGGCCGGCGATCTTCCGCCAGAGATCGAACGCCTCGTCGTCCTCGGAGAAGACGGTGACGAGGAGCTTGTCCTCCGGCAGCTCGAACTCCTTGGTGATCAGGTTCCAGGCCAGCTCGATCGCCAGCGGCTTGAAGTAGTCGCCGAAGGAGAAATTGCCGAGCATCTCGAAGAAGGTGTGGTGCCGGGCAGTGTAGCCGACATTGTCGAGATCGTTGTGCTTGCCGCCGGCGCGGACGCATTTCTGCGAAGTGGCGGCGCGCGAATAGGGCCGCTTCTCGATGCCGGTGAAGACGTTCTTGAACTGCACCATGCCGGCGTTGGTGAACATCAGCGTCGGGTCGTTCCTCGGCACGAGCGGCGAGGACGGCACGACCTCGTGCCCGTGCCGCGCGAAGTAATCGAGGAAGGCCGACCGGATTTCGTTGACGCCGCTCATCGGGTGACAGGCTCGGGAGTGCTGGCGCGGCCTTGAGGTTTCGCCGCTACGTGCTTGTTTCGGCACGGTTCTAATCGGGGGGAACGGCGCTGTCGAGGCAAGGCCCGCCATCCCTACGCCGTCATCCTCGGGCGGAGCCATAGGCGGAGACCCGAGGACCTCGGGCGGGAAGAGCGCCTAACCCCACGAGGTCCTCGGGTCGGCGCTGAAGCGCCGCCGAGGATGACGGCGCAAAGAAAAGCCGCCGCGAGATCGCGGCGGCTCCTTCCGATTTCAGTGCGGCGAGCGCCTACGCCACGCCCTCGTCGAGGTCCTCCTCGGTCGGGCTTGCGTTCTCGAGGATGCGCTCGGCGACGAGGCCGGAGTTCTGGCGGATCGCCGCCTCGATGCGGTTCGCGATATCGGGGTTGTCGCGCAGGAAGGCCTTGGCGTTCTCGCGCCCTTGTCCGAGGCGCTGGCTGTCGAAGGAGAACCAGGAGCCCGACTTCTCGACCATGCCGGCCTTGACGCCGAGGTCGACGAGCTCGCCGACCTTCGAGATGCCCTCGCCGAACATGATGTCGAACTCGACCTGCTTGAAGGGCGGCGCGACCTTGTTCTTGACGACCTTGACCCGGACCTGGTTGCCGATCGCCTCGTCGCGCTCCTTCAAGGTCGAGACCCGGCGGATGTCGAGGCGCACCGAGGCGTAGAATTTGAGCGCGTTGCCCCCGGTCGTGGTCTCCGGCGAGCCATACATCACGCCGATCTTCATGCGGATCTGGTTGATGAAGATGACCATCGTGTTCGAGCGGGAGATCGAACTCGTGAGCTTGCGCAACGCCTGACTCATGAGCCGGGCCTGGAGGCCGGGCTGGACGTCGCCCATCTCGCCGTCGAGCTCGGCCTTCGGGGTCAGCGCCGCCACCGAATCGATGACGAGCACGTCGATCGCACCGGAGCGCACGAGGGTGTCGGCGATCTCCAGCCCCTGCTCGCCGGTATCGGGTTGCGAGATCAGGAGGTCGTCGAGGACGACCCCGAGCTTCCTCGCATAAATCGGATCGAGCGCGTGCTCGGCGTCCACGAACGCGCAGACTCCGCCCTTCTTCTGCGCCTCTGCGACGGTGTGGAGCGCAAGCGTGGTCTTGCCGGAAGATTCCGGCCCGTAGATCTCGATCACCCGCCCGCGCGGCAGCCCGCCTACGCCGAGCGCAATGTCGAGCCCGAGCGAGCCCGTCGAAATGGTCTCGATCTCGACCGGCTTCTGGCCCTTGCCGAGCCGCATGATCGAGCCCTTGCCGAAGGCGCGTTCGATCTGCGACAGCGCCGCATCGATCGCCTTCGACTTGTCCTTGTCGAGCATGGGGGAGCCTTCTACGAGCCGAAGCGCCGACTGTGCCATGGGAGCGGTCCTTATCGCATGGGGAAAACGGGATTCGCAAAGCGCGCGCACAGGATTTCTGTACTCGATTTGTTCTCACGCGCAAGTTCTTTTTTCGTTCTTGTGCCACTCGCGTCCAAGTCGTCCACCCGTGTGGCGCGAATGTCACGCCGGTATGCCGCTCACCCCGCGACGGCCTGCTTCACGGCCTCGACGAGCTGTTTCAGGCTGAAGGGCTTGGCGAGGAAGTTGAACTCCTCGCCCTCCGGCAGGTTCTTGCGGAAGGCGTCCTCGGCGTAGCCCGAGACGAAGATCACCTTGAGGTCGGGATAGCGCTTGCGCAGCTCGCGGAGCAGCGTCGGCCCGTCCATCTCGGGCATGACCACATCGGAGACGACGAGGTCCACGGGCGTCTTGCGCGCCTCGATGATCTGCAGGGCCTCGACGCCGGAGGCGGCCTCGAGCACCGTGTAGCCCCGCGCCGCGAGCGCCCGCCCGTTGACGGCGCGCACCGGATCCTCGTCCTCGACGAGGAGGATCACGCCTTGGCCGGTGAGGTCGGCGGCGGGCTTCTTCGCGACCTCGGGGCGCGCCTCCTCGACATCCTCGGGCGTCGGCACGTGGCGGGGCAGGAAGACCCGGAAGGTCGTGCCCTTTCCGACCGCCGAATCGACGTAGATGAAACCGTTGGACTGCTTCACGATGCCGAACACGGTCGAAAGCCCGAGCCCCGTGCCCTTGCCGACTTCCTTCGTGGTGAAGAAGGGCTCGAAAATCTTGTCCATCACCTCGGGCGGAATGCCGGTGCCGGTGTCGGACACCTCGATGACCACGAACTCGGCCGCGGGCAGGCCCTGGAGGTTCATCGCATTCGCCTCGGGCGCCGAGACGTTGGCGGTGCGGATCGCAAGCTTGCCGCCGTCCGGCATGGCGTCGCGTGCGTTGACCGCGAGGTTCACGACCACCTGCTCGAACTGGTTCACGTCGGCCTTGACGAACCACAGGTCGCGGCCGTGCTTGAGATCGAGCTCGACCCGCTCCCCGAGAAGGCGCTTCAGAAGCATCGAGAGATCGGAGAGCACGTCGCCGAGATTCAGCACTTCCGGCCGCAAGGTCTGGCGGCGCGAGAAGGCGAGAAGCTGGCGGACGAGCGAAGCCGCCCGGTTCGCGTTCTGCCGGATCTGCATGATGTCCTGGAACGCCGGATCGGTTGGGCGGTGGTTGGCGAGCAGCAGGTCCGAGTAGCCGATGATCGCCTGCAGCACGTTGTTGAAATCATGGGCGATCCCGCCCGCGAGCTGCCCCACCGCCTGCATCTTCTGCGCTTGGGCGAATTGCTGCTCGAGCTGGCGCTGCTCGGTGATGTCGAGGGCGTAGAGGATCGCAACCTCGCCCTCCTCGCTGTCGGTCGCTGGGCTGAACCACAGCCGCGCCGAGCGTGTCGGGTCGCCGGCGAGCGCAAGATCGGTCGGAGGAAGATCGCCACGCCCTTCGCTCGCCGCGGCGAGCGCCGCGTCGATGCGCTCGCGGTCGCGCTCCGCGACGGCGTCGACGACCGAGCGCCCCTCTCCGCCCGTGCCGGTGCGCGGCAGCATGCCGAAAAGCCGCGCGAAGGAGGCGTTCGCCCGGATCACGCGCCCTGACCGGTTGACGGTCGCGATCGCGATCGGAGTGGAATTGAAGAAGCGCGCAAAGCGCACCTCGGCGGCCCGCTGGCCCTCGTCGACGTCCTCGCCGGCCGAGCGGTTGAGGACGAGGGTGCGCGAGGCGCCGGCATCGCCGTCCTGACCGAAGGCGACGCGGTGGAAGAGGCGGACCGGCAGCGATTGGCCGTTGCGGCGACGCAGGTCGACGTCGAAGGTCTCGGTGCGCACGTCGCCCGGGCCCCCGGCAACCGCCGTCATCATCGCGGCGGTGGCGGGCGCGACCACGTCGCGCAGCGCAAGCCCGCCCGATCCGACCTGGGCGAGGTCGTGATCGAGCCACGCCGCAAGCGTCGCGTTCATGTACACGATCGAGCCGCCGGGCTCGACCGAGAAGAAGCCGGCGGGCGCGTGGTCGAGATAGTCGATCGCGTGCTGCAGCTCCTGGAACACGTTCTCCTGCCGCTCGCGCTCGTGGGTCACGTCGGCGACGGACCACAGCGTCGCCATGCGCCCGCCGGCGCGCCCGAGCGGCCGCACGCGGACGCGGAACCAACCGAAGTCGCGCCCGCCGACCGGAGGCGGCGAGACCCGGACCTCCTCGCTTGCGGCGCGGCCCTCGCGCGCCGCCTGCGCGAGACGATAGATCGCCTCCGAAACCTCGGGAGCTCCAACGAACACGCGCTCGACCGGCTTGAGATCGGCGAAGCTCTCGCCGCCAGCAAGCGCGAGGTAGCTCTCATTGGCGTAGAGGATGCGGCCGTCGTCCTCGGCGACCACGAGACCTTCCGGGGCGCCGTCGGCGATCGCCTTGGTGAGGTCGTTGCGTGCGTCTGCGCCGCTGAACCGCACCGCGCCGATGGCATAGGCGAACAGGAAGAACACCCCGGCCATGCCGAGGAGCGCGAGCAGGAGCAGGATCAGCGGCTGCGCCCGATCCGGCGTGACGAAGCTCAGGCTCACTGCCGCCCCGACAAGCAGGGCGGCGAGAAACAGAAGCAAGCCCATCCGCCCCGGGCGCTCCGAGCGGTCGATCGATGCGCCCCCTGGCGTGTCGCTCGTCTGAGCCATGAATCCCGGCGTTCCCCTCCTTCACGGTTATGCCGGACGCCGCCGCAGCCGCAAGGCCAGAGCCGCTCGCCAGAGGCGGAGCGGCGCAGTCCTCGACAGGGATTTCTCGGGGAAGGGTGCATCCGCCGCGACGCGGGTGCTTCGGGAGGCGCTCAAATCCAATGGGAGAATCCAGTGATTCCAGGCCTTTGCGGCAGGCCGCGATTATTGCCCTTGACCGTCCCAGTCGTGATAATCGAAGGACGTAGCCCGGCGCCGTCCGGCGTCCCATCCGAGAGAACGCGTCTTGCTGTCTCAATTCGGCCTGCCCGAAACCTCGCCGGCGGTGACTTACGCAATCGCCTTCGCCGGCATCTTCATCGTCCTGTCGCTGATCGCGCTCGTGCTGCGTCGTCTGTCGCGGGGGCGCTCGATGCTGTCCGGGCAGGGCGGCCGCACGCGCCAGCCACGCCTTGGGATCGTGGACGTCTACGACCTCGACCGGCAACGCCAGCTGATCCTGCTGCGCCGGGACAATGTCGAGCATCTCCTCTTGATCGGCGGACCGAACGATGTGGTGATCGAGACCAACATCGTGCGCGTGCCGGGGGTACGGATGCAGCATCCGCCCGAGCTTCAGCCCGAGCGGGTCGAGCCCGAACGCCTACCCGAGGCGGCGCCGACGCGACCGGTGCTCGAGGCGCTACCGACCCGCACGGCTCCGGCGCCGGAGGCGCCGGTGGTTAGCGCAACGCTCCAGCCGAGCCCGAGCCGAACCGAAGCGGTGCTCAAGCCCGACGTGGTGGCGCTTCAAGGCGAACGGAGCCAGCTGCGCCGCCCGGAAGCGTCTCCGGCCCGGCCAGCCCCGCGCCCGGAAGCTCCACGCCGCTCGAACCCGATCCCCGCCCCGGTGGAGCCGCGTGCGCCCGCGCCCGATCCGGCGCTCCTGTCGGACATGGCGCGCCAGCTCGAGGAGGCGCTGAAGCGCCCGGCCCCGCGTCCGCCCGAGCCCCCGGCACCGCCGCCACCACCTCCGCCGCGACCCGCTCCGCCGCCACCTCCCGCCGCTGTGCGGCCCGCCGCGCCTCCTGCTCCGCGTCCGATGCCGCCTCGGCCGGTCGCCGAACCCGCACCGAGGCCGGCGAGCCCGCCGCCGCCCTCGGCGCCGCCGATGCCGCAGCCGCCCCTGCCGGCGGCTCCGCCGCCTCCCGCTCCCTCGCCGCCGCCCGCACCCGCGCTCCGAGCCGAGGCCCCTGCCCCACCGAGGCCCGCGCCCCGCCCGGAGCAGCCACCCTCGCCCAAGGCGGAGCCCGCGCCCGAAACGCCGGCTCGGGTGAGCGATCCCTTTTCGGTCGAGGAGATCGAGGCGGAGTTCGCGCGTCTGCTCGGCCGGCCGGTCGAGAAGAACGAGAAGGTGTGAAGGTCCGGCGCATTGCGGCCGGCTGCGCGATGATCGCGTCGTGACAGGGTCGCTCGCCTCGCGCAGCTTCGCGGGCGTCGAGCTGAGCGTGGTCGTCGCGGACATCACGACGCTCGCGCTCGACGCCATGGTCAATGCCGCCAACTCATCGCTCCTCGGCGGAGGCGGCGTCGACGGCGCGATCCACCGCGCGGCCGGCCCGGGCCTCCTCGAAGAATGCCGGCGGCTCGGCGGCTGCGAGCCCGGCAACGCCAAGATCACGAGCGGGCATCGGCTGCCGGCGCGGCACGTCATCCACACCGTCGGCCCGATCTGGCGCGGCGGCGGCGAGCGTGAGGATCAGGTGCTGGCGAGCTGCTACCGCCGCTCGCTGGCGCTTGCCGCCGAGCACGGGCTGCGCAGCATCGCCTTCCCGGCGATCTCGACCGGCGTCTACGGCTTCCCGCCCGAGCGCGCCGCTCCGATTGCCGTGGAAACGGTCCTGCGAAATCTCTCGCCGGAGCAGTTCGAGAAGGTGATCTTCTGCTGCTTCCACGAACCGAGCGCACGGCTGCACGCTTCGGCGTTGCAGTCGTCACCAGGCTGACAAGGCTGCGCACCGGCCTGCGGCCCGCCCTTTCCTCGCCAAGCGCCCTGCCCTATGCCGCGCCGATGAAACAGCACGCTTCGAACAAGAAGCCGCATGCGCCCGAGGGCTCGCCTCCGCGCGGTCTCTCGCTCGAGACCGTGCTCGAAGCGACCACCGACAGCGTCTTCGTGCTCGATCGGGAGTGGCGCTTCGCCTATCTCAACCGGCGCGCCCGGGATCAGATTGCACAGGGCCGGGACCTCATCGGCCGCTCGATCTGGGACGCGTTCCCGGAGGGGCGCGAGAGCGCCTTCTGGGAGACGTGCAACGCCGCGATGAACGGAGCGGCCGCCGCCTGCGAGCAGTTCTACCCGCCGCTCCGGGCCTGGTTCGAGGCGAGGGCCTATCCGATCGAGACCGGCGTGGCGGTATTCTTCCGCGATATCTCCGCCCGCAGGACGGCCGAGACGGAGCAGGAGAACCTGCTCGGCCAGCCGGAATACGAGCACGCCCTGCTCGAGGCGATCATCCAACAGCTGCCGACGGGTGTCGTGGTGGCGGAGCCCGGCGGCCGGATCGTCCTGCACAACGCCGCCGCGGTCGGGCTCCTCGGTCGCGGCGTCGAGGCAGGCCAGGACCTCTCGACGTTCCGGCAATTCGGCGCGTTGCACGCCGACGGCTCCCTCTACACGCCGGAGGACTACCCGATCATGCGCGCCCTGACGCGCGGGGAAGAAGTGGAGCGAGAGCCGATGCTTTATCGCCGCGGCGACGGCTCGGTAGCGAAGTTCATGGTGAGCGCGCGCCCGACGAGGAACGAGCATGGCGAGGTGGTCACGGCGGTCGCCACCTTCGACGACGTGACCGAGCTGCAGGATTCGATCGAACGCCACCGGCTCGCGCTTGCTGCCGCCAATATGGGCGACTGGCAATGGGATGCGGCCACCGACCTCATGAGCTTCTCGCCGCGAGCCCGCGAGATCTTCGGGTTTCGCGAGGGTGAGACGATGACCCGCGCGCGGCTGCGGAGCTTCGTCGACCAGGACGACCTCGCCAGGGCTGAGGCGACGATCGACCATGCCGCCCAGGGCCGCACACGGTACCGCGTCGAGTACCGCTACACGCGGCCGCATGACGGCGTCACTTGCTGGCTCGTCACCATGGGCTTCGCCACCTCGCGTCCCGACGGCAGCCTGTCCGGCATCACCGGCGTGGTGCTCGACGTCACCGAGCGCAAGCGCATCGAGGAGCGGCAGGAACTCCTCATTCGCGAGCTTCACCACCGGGTGAAGAACACGCTCGCGACGGTGCAGGCCATCGTCGGCGCGACGGCGCGCTCGGCGCCCTCGCCCGAGCATTTCGCGGCGGCCTTCGCCGGCCGCGTGATCTCCCTCGCCAAGACCCACGACCTCCTCACCGAGGGCGCCTGGCAGACGGCCTCGCTGCGCCAGATGCTGGAGCGCGAGCTTGGTCCCTATGACGACCCGGCGCGGCCGCGCATCGCGCTCGAGGGCCCGCTCGTCGAGCTTGCGAGCGAGGAAGCGGTGCCGCTCGGCATGGCGATCCACGAGCTCACCACCAATGCCGCGAAATACGGCGCGCTCTCGCGGACCGGCGGCAGACTGCAAGTGACCTGGACGCTGGAACCCCCGGCCGGCGGTTCCGACGCTTCGACGCTCCGCCTGGCTTGGATCGAGCGCGGCGGACCGCCGGCGGCCGTGCCGCGACGGCTCGGCTTCGGCTCCCGGCTCCTCAATCGCGTGCTCGCGGCACAGCTCCAGGCCGAGGTCGACACGCGCTTCCCGCCGGAAGGATTCGAGCTTCGTCTGGCGGCGCCGATCCGCGGCCGCGCCAAGACGCCCTTCGCGCCACCCGAATCGGTGCGGCTCGCCTAAGAGCACCGCGAACCGGAGCCCGCTTTGGCGGGGAACCATGTTCTAAGAGCCGCGGGGCCTCATCAGCTCGGTCGTCCAGCGCGTGCTCGTGCCGACCACTGCCGGCTTATCGGAGCGGCAGTCGAATTCCGGCCCCAGCCGGTCCGCCGTGGCGCGGGCGAGCCCGTTTGCGTCTTTGTTGGCGCGCGAGTCGAGGAAGGCAATGACGCAGGCCTCCGCCTCGCGCGGGTCGAAGCGGATCACCGCCAGGATCTCGGCATCGGCGTCTGGCTTCTCGCTCTCGGGATCCTTCAGCAGCAGGCGCACGATGCTGGCATAGGGCTGGAAGCCCTTGTTGGACTTCAAGCCTCGCCACTCGACGGTCTTGCCGGCGCTCCAGGCGGCGACGACGTCCTTTGCGACCTGCGTCTTCGAAAAGCGGTAGCTGATGTGGAGGCGCGTGTGGCTCGCGAGCGTCTCGACCTCGGCGCCGCCATGCCCGGGGCAGCGCTTCACCTGATCCTCGTTCGTCTCCTTCTCGATCGAGACGAACTTGCACCGCCCTCCCACGAGCTCGGTGTAGCGCGACGCCGGCGTCTGGGCCTGCGCGGCGCTCGCGAGGAGGAGCGTAGGAAGCGCGAGAAGCCAGGACGTCATGCGTCGAGACCGGCGAGCAGCATGTACTTGATCTCCGTGAACTCCTCGATGCCGTGGCGGGAGCCTTCGCGGCCGATGCCCGATTCCTTGACGCCGCCGAAGGGGGCGAGCTCGGTCGAGATGGCGCCGGTGTTGATGCCGACCATGCCGTATTCGAGCCCTTCCGCGACGCGGAAGACGCGGCCGAGGTCGCGGGCATAGAAATAGGCCGCGAGGCCGAAAGGCGTCGCGTTCGCCTGGGCGACCGCCTCCGCCTCGTCCTTGAATCGGTAGACCGGCGCGACCGGCCCGAAGGTCTCCTCCTGGGTGATCAGCATCCTCGTCGTGACGTTCGCGAGGACGGTCGGCTCGAAGAAGGTGCGCCCGAGCGGGTGGCGCTTACCGCCGACCACCACGCGCGCGCCCTGCCCGACCGCGTCGGCAATGTGGTGCTCCACTTTCTCGACCGCGTCCATGTTGATGAGCGGCCCCTGCACGACGCCGACCTCGACGCCGTTGCCGACCTTCAGGTCCATGACCTTCTTGGCGAGCTTCGAGACGAAGTCGTCGTAGATGCCGTCCTGCGCATAGATGCGGTTCGCGCAGACGCAGGTCTGGCCCATATTGCGGAATTTCGAGACGATCGCGCCCTCGACGGCCGCATCGAGATCGGCGTCGTCGAAGACGATGAAAGGCGCGTTGCCGCCGAGCTCCAATCCCACCTTCTTCACCGTCGAGGCCGCCTGGCGCATGAGGATCTTGCCGACGTCCGTCGAGCCGGTGAAGCCGACGAAGCGCACCGCAGGGTGGGAGGTCAGCACCTCGCCGATCTCAGCCGACTTGCCGGTGATGAGGTTGAGCACGCCCGCCGGCATGCCGGCCCGCTCCGCGAGAACGCCGAGGGCAAGCGCGGTGAGCGGCGTCTCGCCCGCAGGCTTTACGACCGCCGAGCAACCAGCGGCGAGCGCCGGCGAGACCTTGCGCGTGATCATGGCGGCGGGGAAATTCCAGGGCGTGATGGCGGCGACGACCCCGACGGGCTGCCGGATCACCATGATGCGGGCGTCCGCCCGGTGGCTCGGGATGGTCTCGCCGTAAACGCGCTTCGCCTCCTCGGCGTAGAACTCGATGAAGGAGGCGGCGTACTCGACCTCGCCCTTCGCCTCGGCGAGGGGCTTGCCCTGCTCGCTGGTCATGATGAGGGCGATATCGTCCTTGTTCGCGATCATCAGCTCGAACCAGCGGCGCAGGATCGCCGAGCGCTCCTTCGCGGTCTTCTTCGACCAGGCCGGAAAGGCCCTCTCCGCCGCCTCGACGGCTTCAGTCGCCTCGGCACCGCCGAAGCGCGGCACCCTGGCGATCGTCTCGCCGGTGGCGGGATTGGTCACCGGCGTCGCGGGCTCGCCGGTCCAGGCGCCGCCGACAAAGCAGCGCTCGATGAGGAGGGAGGGATCGTTGAGCTTCATGGCCGCGGTCCTTTGGACGAGGATCGCGCGGTTCTACTCCCGGCGCGGAAGCGACGAAAGCGCGCCGTCGTCAGGGTCTTCCAGGAGCGCGCGGGCCGGCCGGTCCGGGCGTCGCGGGCGCGCTCGGGGGAGCCCCCGCGGCCTGGGGTGCCGCCGCTTCCGGGCCGGCTTGCGGCGTGCACACGACCTTGTCCTCGAGCACGTAGCAGACGCTCATCTCGCCGCTGCGGTAGTTGACCCGGAACACCCCGGCCTCCTTGGTGTGGCGCGACGGCACGAGGCCGTATTCGCCGGCAGCCTGCGCGCCCGCGCCCTCGCCCGGGCCGAAGCACAGGGTGACCCCGATCGTGCCCTCCTGTAGGTAGTACTGGCAGGAGATGACCTCGCCGGTCGCCTTGTCGATGCGGTACATGCGGTTGAGATCGGCCTGCGGGGCAGGCACGAAATCGTAGGAGGCCGCAAGGGCGGGGCCCGCGTGGAGCCCGGCCGCCGCCACGGCTGCGAGCAGGCACGGTCCGGACTGTTGCATGAAAGCCTCCAGCGGCCGTTAACCGAATCGAGGCGAGGATAGCACCCTTGCGCTGCCTTGATCGCGCCGCCGGCGCTCCCTAGCGAGGTTCGATGTCAAAATCCCCGGTCGCCGTCTTCGATCTCGACGGAACGCTCGCCGACACCGCACACGACCTCGTCGCGACGCTGAACGTCATCCTCGGCCAGGAGGGCATCCCCCCGCTTCCCGTGGCCGAGGCCGGCGACATGATCTCGGCCGGCGGCCGCGGGCTCCTGCAAAGGGGCTTCGAGGCGGCGAAGCGCGAGCCGACGCCGGCGCTGATCGAGGAGCTCTATCGACGCTTCCTCGCCTATTACGGCGAGAACCTCTGCGTCGCGACCAGGCTCTATCCGGGCGCGCTCGCGGCGCTCGACCGGCTCGAGCGCGACGGCTTCCGCCTCGCCATCTGCACCAACAAGATGCAGGCGCATTCGGTGAAGCTGCTGCGGGCGCTCGGCGTCGCCGACCGCTTCGCGACCATCTGCGGGCGCGACACCTTTGCGTGGTTCAAGCCCGACCCGCGCCACCTGACCCTGACGATCGAGCGGGCCGGCGGCGATCCGGGCCGGGCGGTCATGGTCGGCGACAGCTATTCGGACGTCGCCGCGGCGAAGGCCGCCGGAATCCCGGTCGTCTGCGTCAGCTTCGGCTATCCGGACCGCCCGATCCGCGAGCACGGGCCCGATCTCGTCATTGATCATTTCGACGAGCTGTTTCCGGCGGTGCGCAGCCTCATGGGCGCGGAGCTCGCCGCGAGCGCCGCCTGAGCGGCGAGCAAGCTTGTCAACGAGCCGGCTGGTGGGCGCGACAGGGATTGAACCTGTGACCCTTCGCGTGTGAAGCGAATGCTCTCCCGCTGAGCTACGCGCCCGGTCGGTCCTACCTAAGGACGCCCGCAGGGGGCGTCAAGAACGCCGCGGCGGGTCTCGCGAGAGGCCCTTGGCCTTGAGCTCGGCTAGATAGTCGGCCCAGCGCTCGTCGTGCTTGGCGCCGAGGTCGTAGAGGTAGTCCCAGCCGTAAATGCCGGTCGAATGCATGTCGTCGAAGACGAGCTTGACCGCGTAGTTCCCGACCGGCTCGACCCCAATGATCTCGACGTTGCGCTTGCCGGGCACGGTCTTGCGCTCGGAGGGGCTGTGCCCTTGCACCTCGGCCGAGGGGCTCGTGACCCGCAGATATTCGGCCGGAAGCTCGAAGGCAGCGCCATCGTCGAAGGCGACCTTGAGCGCGCGCTTGTCCTTGGCGAGCCGGATCTCGGCCGGCCACCGTTTCGGATGCATCGAACAGGCCCTCGAATTCCGTGCTAGAAGGCGTCTGCGCTTTGACGCCGGCCTTGGGCGCACTAGATTAGCGCATAATCGAGAAGCTTCAGGGAAGCGAACGCGTTCATGTGGGGTCAACCCGGTCCATCCGCCGCCGCGCGGCCGCTCGTCGATCCGTTCCGGCGGGCAATCACCTATCTGCGCGTCTCGGTGACTGACCGCTGCGATTTCCGCTGCTTCTATTGCATGTCGGAGGATATGAATTTCCTCCCGAAGCGCGACCTCCTCACATTGGAGGAGCTCGACCGGCTCTGCACGGTCTTCGTCGAGCGCGGCGTGCGCAAGCTCCGCCTCACCGGCGGCGAGCCGCTTGTGCGGCGCAACATCATGACGCTGTTCGCCGGCCTCTCCCGGCACCTCGAATCGGGGGCGCTCGACGAGCTGACGCTGACGACCAACGGCTCGCAGCTCGCCCGCTATGCGCATGAGCTCGCCGGCCACGGCGTCAAGCGCGTCAACGTCTCGCTCGACACCCTCGACCCGGAGAAGTTCCGGCGCATCACGCGCTGGGGAGATTTCGCCAAGGTCATGGAGGGCATCGATGCGGCCCAGGCCGCGGGGCTTCGCGTCAAGATCAACGCCGTCGCGCTGAAGGACTTGAACGAGACTGAGATCGAGGCGCTGATCGAGTGGGCGCACGGGCGCGGCATGGACCTCACGCTGATCGAGGTCATGCCGCTCGGCGAGATCGAAACCCAGCGCGCCGACCAGTACCTGCCGTTGTCGCTCGTTCGCGCCCGGCTCATGGACCGCTACACGCTCGAGGATCTGCCCGAGAGCACCGGCGGGCCCGCGCGCTACGTGCGCGTCAAGGAGACCGGCGGCAAGCTCGGCTTCATCACCCCGCTGACCCATAATTTCTGCGAGAGCTGCAATCGCGTGCGGCTCACCTGCACCGGCAAGCTCTACATGTGCCTCGGCCAGGAGGACGCGGCGGATCTGCGCACGCCCCTCCGCCTCTCCGAAGCCAACGACGCCGTCGAGCAGGCGATCGAGGAGGCGATCTCGCGCAAGCCCAAGGGCCACGACTTCGTCATCGACCGGCGCCGCAGCCGCCCCGCCGTCGCACGCCACATGAGCGTCACCGGCGGGTGATCGTTCACGCGCCCCACGGGTGCAAATGGGCGAGCTGCTCCCTGATCGACTTCGTCCGGTCGCTCGCTGTGTCGCCGGTATGCTTCGTGGCGGCGGGCTCGATGAAGATGACCCAGCATTCATCGGGCGCCGCGGTCATGTGCTCGACGCCGCGCGGCACCACGTGGAAATCGCCTTCGTTGAGCACGACCTCCTCGCCGTTGCGGTAGCGGATCACGAAGGTGCCCCGGCGCACGAGGAAGAACTCGTCCTCCTCGGCGTGGCTGTGCCAGACGAACTCGCCCTTGACCTTGGCGAGCTTGACATATTGGCCGTTGGCGTCAGCGACGACGCGCGGCGACCAATACTCGGCGATCGCCTCGAACTCGCGGTCGATGTTCATCGCCGTCCTCCTCCGGTAGAGAGCCGGCCTGGAAACGCCGGCGGATAAAGCCGAATCATGGAGCGGTTATGACGGGCGGGCCTTACGATGTGATCGTCGCAGGCGTCGGGGGCATGGGCACGGCGACATGCTGGCAGCTCGCCAAGCGCGGCAAGCGCGTGCTCGGCCTCGAGCGCTTCGACATCCCGCACGCCATGGGCTCGTCCCACGGCGTGAACCGGATCATCCGTCTCGCCTATTTCGAGCACCCCTCCTATGTGCCCCTGCTGCGCCGCGCCTACGAATTGTGGCGCGAGCTCGAACATGCCTGGGGCGACCGCCTTCTCTTCATCACGGGCGGCGTCGACGCCGGGCCCGAGCGTGGACGCATCGTCCAGGGCGCGCTCGCCTCCTGCCGCGAGCACAACCTGCAGCACGAGCTTCTGAGCGCGGCCGAGCTCCGCGCCCGCTATCCCGGCTTTCGCATGCCGGCTCATTTCGCCGCGGTCGTGGAGCCGGACGCCGGCTTCGTCGCCTCCGAGCGCGCGATCGTCGCCCATGTGCAGCTCGCCTTGGCTGCCGGCGCCGACATCCGGGCCCGCGAGCCGATCTCGAGTTGGGAGATCACCAACGCCGGCACCGTGCGCGTGACGACGGCGCGCGGCGCCTACGAGGCCGAGCGGCTCGTGCTCGCGACCGGCGCCTGGATCTCGGAGTACGTACCGGCTCTCGCCGGCAAGGCGGTGCCGGAGCGGCAGGTCATGGGCTGGTTCCGCCCGCTCGTGCCCGAGCATTTCCGGCTCGGCCGCTGCCCCATCGGCATCATCGACGGCGATCCCTGGCTGTACACCTTCCCGGAGTGGGGCGTCCCGGGCTTCAAGATCGGCGTCTACAACCACCTCCACGAAACCGGGCATGCCGACGAGCTCTCGCGCGAGCCGACCGCGCGCGACGAAGCGCGCCTGCGCGAGTCGCTCGCCGCCTATTTTCCCGACGCGAACGGGCCGGTCCTCAGCCTCAGGGCTTGCCTCTTCACCAACACGCCGGACGAGCACTTCGTGGTCGACACCTTGCCCGACGCGCCGCAGGTGGTGGTCGCCTCGCCCTGCTCGGGCCATGGCTACAAATTCGCGAGCGTGATGGGCGAAGTGCTGGCCGATTTCGCGACCGGAGCAGCGCCGCGGTTCGACCTCAGCCTGTTCAGGCTCGGGCGGTTCCACGGCTGACGCCCGGGCGCGTGCGCTTGGCCGGGATGTGGTCTATGATCGCGCGTCGCGCGCCGGGGAGGCCCCTCATGCTTCGCTGCACCGAGCCGAACTTCGCCGAGCTCATGGCCGATCCCCTGATCCGGCTCGTCATGACGAGCGACCGTGTCTCCGCGAACGAGCTGAGCGAGATTGCCGAGGCCGCCCGCGCGCGCGTGATCGAGGCGCGGCGCTTCCCCGCGCCGCCGCCGCCCTCGCGCCCGGACAGGCGCAAGCCGCATTGACGGAGCGCCGCTCATCGGACCCTCCGTCGCCGCGCTGAAGATGACCCGCGAGGGCGTCTGCAAGGCCTTCCAGCTTTCGCCCGAGCTTCTCGCCTCGCTGGAAGCGGGCGGAGTGCTCAAGCCCGGCGAGGACGGCGCCTTCGAGCTCGCCGATGTCGCGGCGGCGCTGTTCAACTACGGCATCCGGCGGGCGCAGGCGGCCGACGAGAAGCTCGCGGCGGTGGGCGCTGCGCTCAACGATGCGCTGCCGGCGCTCCAGCGCCTCTCGACGCTTCCCGACCACGCCGAGCTCCAAGGCGAGGCGCGCGAGCGCGTCACCATGGAGCTCGCGACCTTCTTCAATGGCTTCGCAGGGCTGATGGCGCGCGCGACGGCCGCCCTTCAGGAGAAGGAGTGAGGCGCTATCGGCCAGCCCTCCTCAGAGCGGCAGGTGCGGGCTGATCAGGATGGCGAGGCCGAAGCCGCCGGCCGCCACAAGCAAGCTCATGCCGAGCTCGAAAGCTCTCGACATCATGGACGCTCCCCCTTGTCGTTGGGAAGTCGTTTAGGGCGAGTCGGTTTCAGGCGGATTGCGCCCGACGTTTCCGCAGCATTTCGTGCCTTCAGGCAAGCGACAGGCCGAAGGCCCGGTCTTGCGAGCGGCGGAGGCGATAGCGGGCCGACTGCGGATCGAGATCGACGTCCGCGACCGTGAGGACCTCGCCCTTGGCAATCGGGCGGAGCGCCCGGTGACCCGCGGCAAGATAATAGGGCACGCGGCCCCGGGGCGCGATCGGCTCGGCCGGCAGGATCAGGGGCTCGAGCGCCTCGATCGCGTGGCGGGCGCCGAGCGCGAGCACCTCCCCGGCGGCGATGTCGCGGGCGGCGCGGGCGGCGAGGTCAAAGCGCGGTCGCACCTCTTCGTCGCCAAGCGGTGCGGCGCCGCGGGCGGCTGCGAGGACCGAGGCGACAGCTTCGACGCCGAGAAGGTGGACGGGGTTGTGCAGGAGGAGATAGCGCCCCTCCGCCGCGCCCGGGATGCCCTTTCCGGCGAGAAGCCGTCCCGTGGCCGGATCCGGCGCTTCCACCACGACGAACACGCCGCCCGCGAAGCTCAGCTCGTCGGTCCGGCGCAGATGCGCGAAGACATCGACGACCCCCATGCGGTCGAGAATGCCGCCGTCGCCCTGCGGCGAGAAGACCTGCGGCAGCTCGGTCGTGCGCGCGACCGGCGCATGCAGCTCCGGCCGGTCGGGAGCGAGGTCGCAGCAATTCGCGACGATCGTCATCTCGCAGAGATCGGGCACGGTGCCGGTTGCAAGGCCGGGCAGCTCGCGCTCGGCGAGACGTTCCCGCAACCCCGCGCCGGGCTCGAAAAGATCGCCATAGCCCTGCGCCTTCGTGCTGCGTCCCCATGAGGTGACGGTCTCGGCGGCGCGATCAAAGACGTAGTCGGACTCGGTCGACTTGCCGGCCGCGACCACCGGCAGGCCGAGGAGCCGCGCGCGCGCCACGAGCGCGATCAGGAGCGCCGGCTGGTCGCCCTCGACGGGTGCGTGGACGAGGCCCGCGGCGCGGGCGCGCCGCGCGAGCTCGGGGCCGATCTGGACTTCGGTCTCCTTCGTCGCGAGCACGGTGTGGTAGCCGTTCGCCAGCGCCGTCTCGGCGGTGAGGGCGCCGCCTTCCGGGTCGCCCGTCGCCTCGAGGACGACCGTAAGCGGGAGGCCCGCCAGGAGCGACACGTCCTCGACGATCGCCACGCGCCCGGCTTCGATCGCGGCGACCGCCGCGGGCCGCGAGGCGCAGGCGGCGATCTCGTCTTCGGGCACGCCGGCGGCCGCGAGCGCGGCACGCGCCCGCTCGGGATCCCGATCGCAGACGAGCCGAACGTGAAGCCCCGCGATGCGGCGGGCCTGCGCGAGGAAGGTCGCCCCGAACTCGCCCGCCCCGACGAGGCCGGCCACAATTGTCATGTCAGTCATGCAGCGCTCCGCGCAATCCCCTTCCGAGAAAAGAAGCCTTCACGGGCTTCCATGCCCGTGCAATCTTGAACAAACAAGCGTCGCCGCGAAACGGCTATTCGGGAGGAGCCACCCATGAAGCGCCCCGTTCTCCTTGCATGCCTCGCCGTCGCGGCGGGGCTCGGCAGCGCCCTGCCGGGCGCGGCGCAGACCACGCTGAAGATGGCCCACACCCTGCCGGCGAGCGACACGCATCACCTCGCGGCGCAGCGTTTCGCCGAAGCCGTCAAGCAGCGCACGAACGGCCAGATTCAGATCGAGGTGCATGCCGGCGGCGCGCTCGGCAACGATCCGAGCATCCTGCAGAACCTGCGTCTCGGCGCCCTCGACATGGGGTTCACCGGGAACCCGTTCTTCAGCTCGTTCGTGCCGAAGCTCAACGTGCTCGACCTGCCTTACCTGTTCACGAGCTTCGAGCACGTTTACCGCGTCGTGGACGGTCCAGTCGGCAACCAGCTCCTGGCTGAGCTCGAGCAGCACCAGCTCAAGGGACTGGCGTTCTGGGAGATCGGCTTCCGCAACATCACCAACTCGAAGCGCCCGATCCTGCGGCCCGACGACCTCAAGGGAATCAAGATCCGCACCACCCCCAACCCGGGCCACGTCGCTGCTTTCCAGGCCCTCGGCGCAAGCCCAGCTCCGCTCGCGTTCCCCGAGGTCTATCTGGCGCTCCAGAACGGAACCGTCGACGCGCAGGAGAACCCGATCAACCTGATCTACGCGAGCAAGTTTTTCGAGGTGCAGAAGCACCTCTCGCTGACCCAGCATGCCTACACCGTGTCAGTCGTTGCGATGAACCTCGCCAAGTTCAGCAGCCTCGCCCCCGACCAGCAGCGCGCGATCCTGGAGGCGGCAAGGGAAGCAGCCGTCCAGCAGCGCAAGATGAACCGCGACATCGAGGGCGAGAACCTTGCCAAGATGAAGCAGGCCGGGCTTGCCGTCGTCGAGAAGGTCGACCCGAAGCCGTTCCAGGACGCGCTCGGCGACAAGATCAAGAAGACCTACGTGGACCGCTTCGGATCGGATTTGGTCGATGCCATCGACAAGGCGAAGCCCTGAGGACGAGCGATGCGCATCGTCGATCTCACCATGCCGATCGGGCCGCATTTCCGCTGGAGCCCGGACATCCAGATCAAAGGCGACATCGGAGCGGGAGACCCGTTCCGGATCACGCGGCTGTCGACCACCTGCCATGGCTTCACCCATGTCGACGCCATGGCGCATTTCGTGGCGAACGGGCCGACGATCGAATCGACGCCGCTCGACCGCGTCGTCGGCCCCTGCCGCATCCTCGATCTCCGCGACGTCGAGCCGAATACCGCGATCGGCGCCGAGCGCCTCGCCGCGGCCGACCCGGGCGGACCGGCGGGCGAGATCCTGCTTCTCTCGGCGGGGTGGGACAGGAAGCGCGACTACAGGACCGACGCCTTCTGGCGCGAGGCTCCTTTCGTGACTCGCGAGGGCGCGGAATGGCTCCTCGCCCGGCGGCCCTCGGCGGTGGCGGTCGATTTCCCGCAGGATTACACGATCCGCCTGCTCCTCGATGGGGTGGTCGCGCCGCGGCCGGAGCACGTCACCCACGACGTGCTGCTCTCGGCCGGCGTCACGCTGATCGAGTACCTCGTCAACACGAGCGCGCTCGTAGGTCCGCGCACCTTTCTCTGCGCCGCGCCGCTCCTCGTGCCGACCGCCGACGGCGCCCCGACGCGCGCCTTCGCCATCGAAGGGCTCGCATCGTAGGGCCGCGCAGCGACGATCCTCGGGGACGACAGCCCTCGCCCGGGCTCCCGCCTCTAGGCGGGAACGCCCCAGCGTGGTTGACTGTGCGCCAGGCTAGGACGAAGCCGACGAGGTCTTTCGCGTGAACGATGCGGGCGCCATCGCCGTGACGGCCGCCCCGCCGCGGCGGCGCGTCCGCGGACGGCTGTTCCGCAAGTATGTCGGCCTGTTCGTCGCCGTGGTCTGCCTCGCGCTGTTCGCAAACGGCGGCTTCGAGATCTGGTTCTCCTACCAGGAGCCCTGGTCGGCGAGCACGCTCGAGCAGCGCCGCTTCGACGCGCTCCGCCTCCTGCGCCAGGTTCCCGCGATAACCGAGCTGTCGCAGCTCGATTCGACCGGCAAGGAGCAGCTGCGCGTCTCGCGCCTCGCCATGGACGTGGTCGGCAGCGGGCTCGATCTGTCGAAGGACCCGAAGTTCACCGAAGCGGTCGCGAAGAAGGTCTATTACGGCCCGGTCTATTTCCGCCGCGAGTCCGAGCCCTACATGACGCTCGCGGTCGCGGGCACGCGCCGCGACGCCGGGGTCAGCGTCGCCGAGGTCAACCTCAAGCTGATTTGGGACGTGGTCTCGCAGATCAAGGTCGGCCAGAAGGGCCACGCCTATGTGGTCGGCTCGCAGGGCCGCCTCATCGCGCATCCCGACATCAGCCTCGTCCTGCGCAACACCGACATGTCTCGCCTGCCCCAGGTCCAGGCGGCGCAGAGCGCGAACGAAGCCGACGACCTCAAGGAAGCGCCCGACATGCAGGGCCGCAAGGTGCTGACGGCCCATGCCCGGGTCGCGCCGCTGCGCTGGCTGGTTTTCGTCGAGCTGCCGGTCGAGGAGGCCTATGCGCCGCTCTACGACTCGATCAAGCGCTCGGCCGTGCTGGTGCTCAGCGCGCTGCTGCTGGCGGCGCTCGCGGGGATGTTCCTCGCGCGCCGCATGATGATCCCCATCCAGGCATTGCGGGAGGGCGCCGAGCGGATCGGGCGCGGCGAGCTCACCAAGCGGATCGCGGTCAAGTCCGGCGACGAGCTCGAAGCTCTGGCCGACCAGTTCAACGACATGGCCGGGAAGCTCCAGGAATCCTATGCCGGCCTCGAGCGCAAGGTCGAGGAGCGGACCAGGGAGCTGACGGAGTCGCTCCAGCAGCAGACCGCGACGGCCGAGGTGCTCAAAGTCATCAGCCGATCGACCTTCGATCTTCAGACGGTGCTGGACACGCTCACGAAATCGGCCGCGCAGCTTTGCGAAGCCGAGATGGCGGGCATCGTCCGTCCGCGGGGGGACGCGTATTATTGGGCAACGAGCTACGGCTTCCCGTCCGACTATTTCGAGTACGTCTCGAACTATGCGATCTCGCCCGGCCGCGGAACGGTGGTCGGGCGCGTCCTGCTCGAAGGCGGCATCGCCCACATTCCGGACGTGCTTGCCGACGCCGAGTACGAGTTCCGGGAAGGCCAGAAGCTCGGCCGCTATCGCGCGGTGGTTGGCGTGCCGCTCCTGCGCGAAGGATCGCCCATCGGGGTGATCCTCTTGATGCGGCCGCAGGCGCGGCCCTTCAGCGCGAAGCAGATCGAGCTCGCGACGACCTTCGCCGACCAGGCGGTGATCGCGATCGAGAACGCGCGGCTGTTCGAGGAGGTGCAGGCGCGGACGCGGCAGGTGACCGAGGCGCTCGAATACCAGACCGCGACCTCCGACGTGCTCAACGTCATCAGCCGCTCTCCGACGGACATTCAGCCGGTGTTCGACATGATCGCGCACAGCGCGGCACGGCTGTGCGAAGCCCAGTTCTGCTTCGTCTACCGATTCGACGGCCAGCTCCTCCACTTCGTGGCGCACCACAGCGTCACGCCCGAGGTGCTTGAGATGAACCGCCGCAACTATCCCGCGCCGCCCAGCAGGGAGCACGCGGCGCCACGTGCGGTCCTGGAGGGAAGGATCGTGCAGATCGCCGACGTCGAGGCCGACCCTGAATACCCCCTCGGCGCAATGGCGGCGGTCGGCGGATATCGCAGCGTCGCAGCCGTTCCCATCTTGCGCGACGGCACTCCGATCGGCTCGATCGTAGTAACCCGCGCTCAGGTCGGGCTGCTGCCGGACCGCCAGGTCGAGCTGCTGAAAACCTTCGCCGACCAGGCGGTGATCGCGATCGAGAACGTGCGCCTGTTCGACGAGGTGCAGGCGCGGACCGCGGAGCTGCAGGAGTCCCTGGAGCAACAGACCGCGACCTCCGAAGTCCTGCAGGTCATCAGTCGCTCGACCTTCGATCTGCAGCCGGTGCTGGACGTGCTGGTGGAATCGGCGGCTCGCGTCTGCGAGGCGGACAGGGCGAGCATCTGGCGGCCGAAGGACGGGGCATTTCGTGTTGCGGCAAGCTACGGCCACACCGAGGACCATAATCAGCTTATGAGCGAGCGGCTACTCGTTCCGGGCCGAGGGTCCGTGGTTGGCCGGGTGCTGCTCGAAGGGACGGCTGTGCATGTCCACGACGTTCAGACCGATCCTGAATACAACGAGGGCGTGGCGCGCAACGCCGGGAGCCACACACTACTTGGTGTGCCGCTCCTCCGCGATGGAACGCCGATTGGCGTGATCGCCCTTTCTCGCCCGCACGTGCGCCCCTTCACGGAGAAGCAGATCGAGCTCGTCACGACCTTCGCCGACCAGGCCGTGATCGCGATCGAGAATGTGCGGCTGTTCGAGGAGGTCCAGGCGCGCACCGCGGAGCTGCAGGAGTCGCTCGAATACCAAACAGCCACAAGCGACGTGCTGAACGTGATCAGCCGCTCGCCCAACGATCTCCAGCCGGTGCTCGATGCGATCGTCGAGACGGCGCATGATCTTTGCCAAGCGCGCTATGCCCTCTTCTTCAGGCTCGGGCCTGATGGGCTCTACCATCTTGCCGCCAGCAAGAACGCCGACGCAGTCCGCAGCCTCGATTGGCTGCGCGAGCATCCGATCGCCAAGGGAGACGGAACCGCGACCGGCCTCGCCGCGCTTGAGCAGCGCACCGTCCACTTCCCCGACGCCCTCGCCGATCCGAGGTTCACGGACTTCAAGCGGCAGCAGCAGTCCAGGGCACGCACTCAGCTTGCCGTGCCGCTGATGCGAGCAGGCGACGTGATCGGCGTGATCTTCCTTGCACGCACCGAGGTCATGCCGTTCACCGACCGCCAGATCGATCTCGTCACCACCTTCGCGGACCAAGCGGTGATCGCGATCAACAATGTCGGCCTCTTTGAGGAAGTACAGGCGCGGACCGCCGAGCTGCAGGAATCGCTCGAGTACCAGACCGCGACGAGCGACGTGCTCAACGTCATCAGCCGCTCTCCATCGGACATTCAGCCGGTGCTGGACGCCATCGCCGAAACGGCGCAGCGCCTCTGCCAGTCCGAGCACGTCTTCATCATGACGCGAAGGGGCGAGCGCTTCCACCTGTCGGCGAGCGGCGGCGCCTCGCCGGAGCAGGTCAAGTTTCTCAGCGAGAACCCATTCGCGATCACGCGGGGCTCGATCACCGGACGGGTCGCATTGGAGGGCCGTACGATCCAGGTAACCGACGTCCTGGCGGATCCCGAGTACACCAAGAACGAGGATGGACACCGCGGCTTCCGCACGACGCTCGGCATCCCGCTGCTGCGGGATGGAATGGTGACGGGCGTCATCGTCCTGACCCGCAGCCTCGTTCAACCCTTCACGGACAAGCAGATCGAGCTCGTCGAGACCTTCGCCGACCAGGCCGTCATCGCCATCAACAATGTCGGGCTGTTCGAGGAGGTGCAGGCGCGGACCGCGGAGCTGCAGGAATCGCTCGAGTACCAGACCGCGACGAGCGACGTGCTCAACGTCATCAGCCGCGCGCCGTCGCAGCTGCGACCCGTCTTCGATGCCATCGTCGAGACCGCAGCACGTCTTTGCGAAGCGGAATACGCGCTCGTGTATAGGCTTCAGGAGGGAAAGTACGCAGTGGCGGCAACCAACAGCGCCGATGCGGAATTCATTCAATACGCCATCGAGCACCCGCTCGTGGCCGGACGAGGCTCTCTGATCGGCCGCACGGCGCTGGAGGGCCGCACGGTTCACCTTCCGGATTGCCTCGCCGATCCGGAATACGAGGTCCTGGAGTATCAAAGGGTCGGAAAATACCGAACGACGCTCGGCGTTCCGCTCCTCCGCGACGGTGTGGCGATCGGCGTAATCGCGTTGATGCGCAGCGTTGTGAGGCCCTTCACTGACAAGCAGATCGAGCTCGTCGGAACCTTCGCCGACCAGGCGGTGATCGCGATCGAGAATGTGCGGCTGTTCGAGGAGGTTCAGGCACGAACCGCGGAGCTGCAGGAGTCGCTCGAATACCAGACCGCCACAAGCGACGTCCTGAATGTGATCAGCCGTTCGCCCTCTGAGACCCAGCCGGTACTCGACGCCATCGTCGAGACGGCGAGCGCGCTTTGCGGAGCTGAGGATACCGCGATCCTGTTGCGGGAGGGCGCAGCCCTGCGCATCGCGGCGCATCATGGCCCAATACCCCTTGAGTTCGACGCAAAGCCGATCGAGCGGAGTTGGGTGGCCGGGCGATCCGTCGTGGATCGCGCAGCAATCCACGTTCAGGACCTGGCCGCGGCAGGCGACGAGTTCCCGTTGGGCAGCTCGATCGCGGAGAAGTTCGGTCATCGCACAACCCTGGCCATCCCGCTCCTCCGCGAAAATGAGGCTGTCGGCTGTCTTCTCTTGCGCCGTCTCGTGGTTCTGCCCTTTACCGACAAGCAGATCGAGCTCGTCGAGACCTTCGCCGACCAGGCGGTGATCGCAATCGAGAATGCGCGTCTGTTCGAAGAGGTGCAGGCGCGCACCCGCGAGCTGACCGAAGCGCTGGAGCAGCAGACCGCCACCTCCGAGGTGCTCCAGGTCATCAACGCCTCGCCGGGCGACCTCGCGCCGGTCTTCGAGGCGATGCTCGCCAAGGCGACGCAGCTCTGCAACGCCAAGCTCGGCATCCTCTGGACCTACGACGGCGAGGCCTTCACGATGGCGGCTGAACGCGGGACGCCGTCACCCAGAGCGGTGTTCGGCGATAAGCCGATGCGGGCGGGACCGGACACCGGCCTCGGGCAGGTCGCGCGCGAGAAGCGGGTCGTGCACATCCACGATGTCGTCGACGACCTTTACCGGGCCCGCGACCCGGTGCGGATCGGGACCGTCGAGGGACTTGGGGCGCGCACCTGGCTTGGAGTGCCCCTGCTCAAGGAGGGAAGCCTTCTCGGGGCCTTCACGATCTACCGCGGCGAGGTGCGGCCGTTCTCGGACAAGGAGATCGCGCTCCTCACGAGCTTCGCCGAGCAGGCCGTGATCGCGATCGAGAACGTGCGGCTGTTCGAGGAGGTGCAGGCGCGCACGCGGGAGGTGACGGAGGCGCTGGAGCAGCAGACGGCGACCTCGGAGGTGCTGAGGGTGATCAGCAATTCGCTCACCGACACCCAGCCCGTGTTCGACGCGATCGTGCAGAGCGGGCTGAAGCTGTTCTCGCGCGCCGCGATCAGCATCGCGCTTCCGGACGGCGACAAGGTGAAGGCCGTGGCCGTCGCCGAATCCGATCCCGTCCGTGCCGAGGCATGGTGGCGCAGGTTCCCCTTCCCGCTCACGCGCGAGTACATGCACAGCGCGGCGATCCTCGACCGCAGGGTCATCGACATTCCGGACGTCGAGAACGCACCGGACGAATTCGAGCTCGGCAAGCAGAACTTCCTGGGGAGCGGCTATCGGGCGGTCACCATCATGCCGATGATGCGCGGCGATGTTGCGATCGGCGCCCTGAGCGTCGTGCGGGTCGCGCCCGGGCCTCTGTCGGAGAAGGAGCTCTCGACTCTGAGGACTTTCGCGAACCAGGCGGTCATCGCGATCGAAAACACGCGGCTCCTGAACGAGCTGCGGGCACGCACGGACGAGCTTGCCCGCTCGGTCGGCGAGCTTCAGGCCCTCGGCGAGGTCAGCCACGCCGTCAACTCCACCTTGGACCTCGAGACGGTGCTCTCGACGATCGTCGCCAAGGCCGTGCAGCTCTCCTCGACCGACGCCGGCGCCATCTACGTCTTCAGCAATCTTCGCCAGAAGTTCCGCCTGCGCGCGACCTACGGCATGAGCGAGGCGATGATCGCCGAGATCGGCAAGCAGAGCATCGGCGTCGGAGAGTCCTATATCGGCGCCGCGACGCGGCGCGGCGAGGCCGTCCAGATCCCCGATCTCGCCGCCGAGCCGCCCTCGCCGATGCGCGACCTCGTAGTCGGCTCAGGGTATCGCGGGCTTCTCGTCGTCCCGCTGCTGCGGCCCGGCCGCGTCGTCGGCGCGTTGGTCGTTCGCCGCAAGGAGCCGGGCCTGTTCGCGAAGTCGACCATCGACCTCCTGCAGACCTTCGCGGCGCAGTCCGTGCTCGCCATCCAGAATGCGCGGCTGTTCAGCGAGATCGAGCAGAAGAGCCGCGAGATCGAGATCGCGAGCAAGCACAAGTCCCAGTTCCTGGCGAACATGAGCCACGAGCTGCGCACGCCCATGAATGCCGTGCTCGGCTTCACCGAGATGATGTCGGACGGGCTCTACGGCCAATTGCCGGACAAGGCGCTGAAGGCGCTCGATCGCGTCCAGGCCAATGGCAAGCACCTCCTCGGCCTCATCAACGACGTGCTCGATCTCTCGAAGATCGAGGCCGGCCAGCTGACGCTCGCGCTCGAGGACTACGCCGTCGGCCAGGTCGTGCAGACGGTGATCTCCGGCACCGAGTCGCTCGCCAAGGCCAAGGGCCTCGCCCTTGTCGCCAAGGTGCAGGAGGGGCTGCCGCTCGGCCGCGGCGACGAGCGGCGCCTCACCCAGGTCCTGCTCAACCTCGTCGGCAACGCCATCAAGTTCACCGACAAGGGCTCGGTCGAGATAGCAGCGCGCGCCGAGGACGGCTTCTTCGATATCTGCGTTCACGACACCGGCCCGGGCATCGCACCCGACGACCAGAAGCGCATCTTCGAGGAGTTCCAGCAGGTCGACAACAGCTCGACCCGCAAGAAGGGCGGGACCGGGCTCGGCCTCGCGATCTCGAAGCGGCTGATCGAGATGCACGGCGGCACGCTCTCGGTCGAGTCCGTGCTCGGCGAAGGCTCGACCTTCCGGGTGGCGGTGCCGGTGCGTGCCGAGGAACAGAGGGAGGCGGCCGAATGAAGCGAATCCTCATGGTCGAGGATACCGAGGACAACCGGCAGATCGTCCGCGACCTCATCGACAGCGTCGGCTACGAGCTGATCGAGGCCCATGACGGCGCCGCCGGGGTCGCAATGGCGACGGAGCACAGGCCGGACCTGATCCTGATGGACATCCAGCTGCCGGTGCTCGACGGCTACGAAAGCACGCGGCGCATCAAGGCCGACCCGGCGCTGAAGCACATCCCGATCATCGCCGTGACCTCCTACGCCCTTTCCGGGGACGAGGCGAAGACCCGCGCGGCGGGCTGCGACGGCTACATCGCGAAGCCGTTCAGCCCGCGCCAGCTCCTCGCCAAGATCAACGAATACCTCCCGTCCTGAAGGCGAGCCTTGCGCGATCCTCCTCTCATCCTCGCGGTGGACGACACGCCCGAGAACCTCGAGATCCTCTCGGTGCGGCTCGAGGCGAACGGCTACAGGGTCGAGACCGCGGAGGACGGCGAGGAGGGCCTCGCGCGGGCTCGCGAGCTTCAGCCCGACCTCATCCTCCTCGACATCATGATGCCGAAGCTCGATGGGATCTCGGTCGTGCGGGCGCTGAAGCAGGATCCCGTCCTCAAGAGCATCCCGGTCATTCTCGTCACCGCGAAGGCGGACACGCGCGACATCGTCGAGGGGCTCGACGCGGGCGGCGACGATTATCTGACGAAGCCCTTCGAGCACGCCGCGCTCCTCGCCCGCGTGCGCTCCATGCTGCGCCAGAAGGCGCTGCACGACACGGTGCAGGAGCAGGCCCGCGAGCTCGCGGAGTGGAACAGCGCCCTCGAGGGCCGCGTCGCCGAGCAGGTCGAGCAGATCGAGCGCATTGGCAGGCTGCGGCGGCTCCTGCCGCCGCAGGTGGCCGATCTCGTCATCGCATCGCCCGATCACGAGATGCTGCTCGGCAGCCATCGGCAGGAGGTGACGGTCGTGTTCTGCGACCTGCGCGGCTTCACGGCCTTTTCCGAGAAGGCCGAGCCCGAGCAGGTCATGGCCGTCCTCGCGGAGTATCACGCGGCGCTCGGCGAGCTGGTGCTCTTCTACGAGGGCACGCTCGAGCGCTTCCTCGGCGACGGGCTCGTGGTGCTGTTCAACGACCCGATGCCCTGCCCGGACCACCCCGAGCGCGCCGTTCGCATGGCGCTCGACATGCAGGCGCGGGTCGGCGAATTGACCGAAAGCTGGCGACGATCGGGGCATCAGCTCGGCTTCGGCATCGGCATCGCGCAAGGCGAGGCGACGCTCGGTCGGATCGGCTTCGACCGCCGGCTCGACTACGCCGCGATCGGCCGCATCCCGAACCTTGCCGCGCGCCTGTGCACGGCGGCGAAGGCCGGGCAGGTGCTGGTCAGCGAGCCCGTCTTCTTCTCGGTCGAAGGCAGCGTGGAGGCCGGCGCTCTCGAGCCGCTCGCGCTCAAGGGCTTCCACGAGCCGGTGCCCGCCTACGAGATCCGGGCGTGGCGCGGCACGGCCGCGGGCTTGCAGCGGACCGCAAGCGCGCTCCCGGCCTGATCGCCGCGGCAGAGCCTCGCGGGCTAATCGAGCTCGTGCACGGCCGCCAGGTGCCGGCGGCGGCGGATTAGCCACCACACGCCGAACAGGTCGAGGATCCCGATCCACAGCCGGTCGAACAGGCCGTAATTCGATTTGCCGGCGTGCCGCGGCCGGTCGACGACGTCGAGATGGGCGATCTCGAGCCCCTCGCGCTTGACGAGCGCCGGCATGAAGCGATGGAGCGCGTCGAAATAGGGCAGCGACAGATAGAGCTCGCGCCGGAAGGCCTTCAGCCCGCAGCCGGTGTCGCGGGTGCCGTCGCGCAGGATCGCACCGCGCACCCCGTTGGCGATGCGCGACTGCAGCATCTTGAACCCGCCGACTCGCCGGATCCGCTGGCCGGCGACGAGCCCGACGCGCTCGCCCGATCCCATGAGCTTCGCGTAGAGCTGCGGGATGAAGGCCGGATCGTTCTGGCCGTCGCCGTCGAGCGTGACGATCACCGGGCCGCGCGCCGCGCGCACGCCCGTCCGCACGGCGGCGCTCTGGCCGCAGCTCCTCTCGTGCCGCAGGACCCGCAGCCAGTGCCGCGAGGCGCGCGCCTTGACGAGCTCGCCCTGCGTGCCGTCGGTCGAGCCGTCATTGACGTAGACGAGCTCGAAAGGTGCCAGCGGCGCGCAGGACCGCTCGATCTCCTCGATCAGCGGCAGCACGTTCTCGGCCTCGTTGCGGACCGGGACGACCACCGAGAGGCGGGGCGTCTCGAGGGATTGACGGCCCATGGGGCTCGCGGCCTCGGGCGGAAGCGCCGGCGGCGTCGGATCACGGCCTGACGGCATAGGCCGCGATCTCGAGGCGCCGGCCGCCATTGATGTTGAAGCCCGAGAGACGGGTCAGAAGCGCGGGCCGGACGCCGGCGCGCTCGATCTCGCGGCGGAAGGCCTCCTCGTAGCGGCGGTCGACGAAGAGCATGCGGCAGGTGCCGGCCTTGAGAAACGCCGCGGCTTCGCCCGGGCTCGCGGGCATGGCGAGATCGGTCCCGACGAGGAAGACGAGGCTGGGCTCCCGATAACCGAAGGTTCCGATCCAGCGGTCGGGGCAGTCGAGCGAGCGCGTCACGGCGGCGAGCCGCGGCGAGAGCTGGATCGATTGCAGCACCGGATTGGTGAAAGCGAAGATGCCGAGCGCCAGGATCGGCGAGGCGGCGATGCCAAGAAGCGCGGCAGCGCCGGGCTCGTCGCGAAGGAAGCGCCACCACGCCGCGAGCGCGACCAGCGTCGCGAGCGCCATCACGGCAACGCCGGCCCAGGGCATGCGCCCGTCGAGCGTCTTTCCCGCGAAGGCGAGGCCGACCATGATCCCGGCCGGGATGAAGGGGATGAGAAGCGCCGCGATCTTGCGCGCCGGGCCGTCCGGCCGCACGAAGCCGCGCGACAGCGCGAGCACCGCAACAATCGCGATCGCCGGATAGAGCGGCATCACGTAATGCGGCAGCTTCGTCGGCACGGCCTCGAAGACGAGCCAGGAGGGCACGATCCAGGCAAGCGCGAAGGCGACGCGGTCATCGTTGCGGTGCCGCCACGCGAAGGGGATGGCCATGACGGCGAGGATCGCCGCCGGCCAGAAGGTCGCGAAAAATGCCACGACATAGAAGCCGGGCGGCGCCCAATGATAGGTCTGGGCCGTGCCGACCTTGCCGAGCATGTCTTGCCCGACCGAGGCCGAGAAGAACGACCCGCCGCTCTTCACCGCGATCGCCACGAACCAGGGCAGCGCGAGGAGGAGCACGAGCGCAACGCCGAGCCAGGGGCGCAGCGCCAGGAACCAGCGCGCCGAGCGCTCTCGGTAGAACAGCGCGAGCACCGCGAGGGCCGCGAACATCGGCACGAGCGGGCCCTTGACCAGCACGCCTATCGCGACAGCGAGCCAGAAGACGAGCACGGTCGGCAGCGGCAGCGTCGCGATGCCCCGCGTGAAATAGGCCCGCGCGAGCCCGCCCATGGCGGCGACCGCGCAGGCGCCGAGCACGGCGTCGGTCTTCGCAAGCCGCGCCTCGACCATGAGGATGATCGAGGCCCCCATGAAGGCCGCCGCGAGGAAGGCTTCGCGCCGTCCGGCGAAGGCGAGCGCCGCCCAGTAGGTCAGGAGCACCATGGCGACGGCCCCGATCAGCGAGGGCGCGCGATAGAGCCAAATCGTCGTGCGCGCCTCCGGCACCCCGAGCGCCTCGCCAGCCGCGACCGAGGCGGCCTGGAGCCAGTAGATGCCGACCGGCTTCTTGTGCCGCGCCTCGTTCTGGAAGCGGATGTCGACGAAATCGCCGGTCTCGAGCATCTGCTTCGTCGCCTGGGCGAAGCGCGGCTCGTCCCGGTCCATGGGCTGCAGGGAGACGAAGCCGGGCAGGAAGCAGGCGAGCGAAAGGAGGACGAGCAGCGCGCAGGCGCGCGCGTGGCTCCGCTCGACGAAAGCGAAGGTCCGATCGGCAAAGGAGGAGCCGGCCGCGGCGGGTGCGATCGAGCGCTCGGCGGCAGCAAGGCTGGACATCGACCGGGGACTCCGTTGCGCTTCTGCCCGTTCTAGCGCGACGCGCGGAGGGAGCGAAAATCGCCCCGGGTCTCACGCATCGCTGCGGCGAAGTCAACGCGACGGCTTGCGCTCCCGCCCGTGCCGAGGCTTGTAGGCGAAGCCGATTCCAAGCCGGGCAGGACCGCATGGCCGATCACCGCATCGAGGCCGGACCCAAGACCGTCCATTGGGGCTATTTCGACGCCGGGCTTGCGCCGCTGATCACGATCGACAGCGGCGACACGGTCACGATCTCGACCGTCTCCGGCGGGCCGGAGATGATGCCGCCCCCTCCCCTCGAGGTGCCCGCTGCGCTTGCCGCGGTCCATGCGGCGCATCGCCCGAAGCTGCCGGGCCACATCTGTACCGGGCCGGTCGCCATCCGCGGCGCCAGGGCCGGCCAGGTGCTGGAGGTGCGGATCAAGGAGATCGAGCTCCATTACGACTGGGGCTACAACTACTCGGCGCCGCTCAAGGGGGCGCTTCCCGACGACTTCCCGGAGATGCACCTCATCCATATCCCGCTCGACCGCGAGCGGATGACCGGGCGGCTTCCGTGGGGGCTCGAGCTGCCGCTGTCGCCGTTCTTCGGGGTGATGGCGGTGGCGCCGCCGCCGGGCTGGGGCGCGGTCTCGACGCTGCCGCCACGCCGCAACGGCGGCAATCTCGACAACAAGGAGCTCGTCGCCGGGACGATTCTCTACCTGCCGATCCATGTCGACGGCGCGCTGTTCTCGGTCGGCGACGGCCACGGCGTGCAGGGCGACGGCGAGGTCTGCGTCACCGCGATCGAGACCGGCCTCGTCGGCACCTTCGAATTGGCGGTGCGCGACGACATGGCGCTCGCCTGGCCTCGGGCCGAGACCCCGACCCACGTCATGACCATGGCCTTCGACCCCGACCTCGATACCTGCGTGACGATCGCCTTGCGCGACATGCTCGAGCTCATCGCAGCGCGCACGCGGCTATCGAAACAGGAGGCTTACGCCTTGTGCAGCCTCGCGGCGGA
This sequence comes from Microvirga sp., assembly GCA_029266525.1. GTDB lineage: Bacteria > Pseudomonadota > Alphaproteobacteria > Rhizobiales > Beijerinckiaceae > JAJKJG01. The sequence goes on along the minus strand of JAQSWQ010000034.1, from coordinate 649 downwards.
TCTGCGCGTGACGCAGGTCGTCAACGGCTCGAAGGGCGTCCACGTGATGCTGGAGAAGCGCTACCTGCAGGGCCGGACTTAGGCCGGCTGCGGCTCCGACAACGATCCGCCGGCATCCGGCATGCGGGCGTTCACGCCGGCGAAGGACGGCTTCGACACACGCCACGGCCGGTTGGTTCGGGCCTCGATCGCCTCGGACGGGCGCATGCGGCGCAAGCTTCCGTCCGCCTGGATCTCGTCGATGACGACGAAGCCGAACACCTGAAGGCGGGCCACCATGATTTTGCTCTCGCGGTCGCCGGCCTCGAGCGGCAGCGAGCCGGCCGTGTAGACCGCCTCCATCAGGCCCTTCTGGTCCCGGCGGGTGGCCGGCCGCCGCGCGCTCCGGAAAGGGACGATGTTGGTGGACGCGAAAGCGGCCATGGCGGGTACTCCTGAACGCAACCGAACTCCTGATGAGTTTCGCCGAACAGGCTTAAGAAGGCGTAATCGTCAGGCAGTCCTCGGCGGGCATACGCCTCGAGCCCCGCGGCCGCTGGCCCGAGGTTTTGGCTCTCGTCGATCCGCTCGCGCCCTTCGAGGGCGGCGCGGGAGGCTTGGCCGCCGTCCGCTCCGACGGATCGGAGAACGGAGGGTCGGAGAAAAAGTC
>JAQSWQ010000033.1 GCA_029266525.1 Microvirga sp. | reverse complement strand
ACCAGGCTTGGGCCTGCCCCGCCGGACGGGCGCGTTCTCCCCTCCGACGAAGCCACCGCTCCCGACCCGCATGAGCCACGCTGCGCACACGCCCCTCGATTGGGCCGGGACAAGCAGGTGTATAGGATATTATTCAGAAAGAGTCAAGCACGCGCCAGAAAAAAGCCCCGGCTCTCGCCGGGGCTTTCGCGTCCTCGATGCTCGAGGTCCTTACTCGTTGCGGTTCCCGAACAGGGCGAGCAGGAACTGGAACATGTTGATGAAGTCGAGATAGAGGGTCAGCGCGCCGAAGATCGACGCCTTGGCCGCCACCTCGCCATCCGGCGTGCCGAGCTCGTAGAGATACAACTCCTTGAGTTTCTGCGTGTCGTAGGCGGTAAGGCCCGCGAAGATCAGCACGCCGAGGGCCGAGATCGCGAACTGCAGCGCCGGCGACTGCAGCCAGATGTTGACCAGCATCACGATGATGAGGCCGATCAGCCCCATCAGCAGGAACGAGCCCATGCCCGACAGGCTGCGGCTGGTGGTGTAGCCATACAGGCTGAGCGCGCCGAAGGAGGCGGCCGTGATGAAGAACACCTGGACGACGCTCGCGCCGGTGTAGCGCAAGAGGATGGTCGAGAGCGAGGCGCCCATCACCGCCGCAAAGGCGAAGAAGGTCGTCCGCGCGGTCGCCGCCGACATGCGGTCCATGCGGAACGAGAAGAAGAAGATGAAGGCGAGCGGCGCGAGCGCCACCACCCACATCAGCGGGGTGCCGTAGAGCGTGTAGCCGAACGGGGTCAGGTACTGGCCGCTCATGCGCACGGCCTGGCCGGCCGCGTTGCGATAGGCCTCGGCGACGTTCGCGGTCACCGCGAACTTGTTGACGCCGAGCGCGACGAGCGCCGAGATCGCAAGCCCCAGGACCATGTTGTTGTACACGCCGAGCATGAAGGCGCGCAGGCCCTGATCGACCTCGACCTGCGGCCGGGCGACTGTGCCGCCCCAGGCGGACGGGTTGGGGTTGAACTGCTGCATGGGAGTCCTCTGAACTCTCTGCGCGTGGAATTCCTGTGAAGAGGGCGCACGCGTCCCCTCGGCGCCGACCTCGGCGCCTCGTGCTGAAATATGATGTGAACCGGAGTTGCGCGCAAGAGGCGTCTCGGCTTTCCAGCCGCCCCCGCAAGTTACTCAGGAGTAAAGATTAATTCCTGTTAACCCGGTCCCGCAGTCTAGAGGTTCTGCAGGTACGGCGCGGGCTTCTGGCTGAGGATCCGCCAGGTGCCGGCAAGGCCGAGCGTCACGGCGACCACGACCGCGAGCCCTGCGGCCGGAACGGCGCTGGAGAAATCCGCCGAAAAAGGCATGTTCATCACCCGCGTGATGATGAAATAGGCCGCGATCGCCCCGGCGATGAGGCCGAATACCGCCGTCGCGAGCCCGAGGAGCCCGTATTCGAGCGCGTAGGCGGAAAGAAGCCGCGCCCGGGTGGCGCCGAGCGTCTTGAGGATCACGGCGTCGTAGAGCCGCGCCCGATGGCTCGCGGCGAGCGCGCCGGCAAGGACGAGCACGCTCGCGGCGAGTGCGATCGAGCTCGCGCCCCGGATCGCCATCACGAGCTGGGCGACGATGTCGTTGAAGGCCTCGAGCGCGTCCTTGACCCTGAGACTGGTCACGGCCGGGAAGGCCCGGGCGGTCTCGCGCAGGATCGCCGCGTCGCGGGCCGCGTCGGCGCCGTTCGGGAAGGTCACCGTGGCCAGATGCGTGTGCGGCGCGCCGGCGAAGCTGTTCGGCGAGAACACCATGACGAAGTTGATGCCGAGCGTGCGCCATTCGACCGTGCGCAGGCTTGCGATCGTCGCCGCGATGTTGCGGCCGAGCACATTGACCACGATCTCGTCGCCGACCTTGAGGTCGAGCCCTTCGGCGATCTTCTGGTCGAAGGAGACGAGCGGCTTGCCGGAGTGGTCCTTCGGCCACCACTGCCCGGCGACGACCTCCGAGCCCTCGGGGAGCTCGGCCGCGTAGGTGATGCCGCGGTCGCCGTCGAGCACCCAGGCGACCTGGTCCGAGGCCTTGATCTCGGCGACCGGCACGCCCTTCAGCGAGACCAGCCGGCCGCGCATCATCGGCACGCGCTCGAGCTTCGCCAGGGGCGCGAAGCCGCGCATATGCTCGTCGAAGCTCGCCGCCTCGGAGCTTGGAATGTCGATGAAGAAGAAGCTCGGCGCCTTCTCGGGCAGGCTGCGGGTGAGCTGGCGCGTGAGGTTCACGTCGATGATCGCGAGCGTCACGAGCAGCGTGATGCCCAATCCGAGCGACAGAACCAGGGAGGGAGTCAGCGCGCCGGGCCGGTAGAGATTGGTGAGCGCGAGGCGCGGCGTCGGCCGGCGCGGGCGCGGCAGGCGACGCGCGAGCGTCATGATGCCGCCCGCGACGACGCGAAGGAGCGCAAAGGCGCCGGCGGCCGCGCCGATGAAGATCAGCGCGATCTTGCGGTCGTAGGCAGCCGCGAGCGAGAGCGCGACGAGGAGGAGGATCGAGACGGCAAGGATCGCGAGGTAGCGCCGGCGCGGGAAGCGGCGCTCGGGGTCGACATGGTCGCGGAACAACCCCGAGACCGGCACGTCATGCGCCCGCCCGAGCGGCGCGATCGCGAAGGCGAGCGCCGTGAGAAGCCCGTACAGCGCGGCCAGCGCAAGCTCGCTCCAGGCAAGCGTCGGCGAGAGCGGTATCGGCAGCATCGCGCCGAACAGGCCCGAGACCGCGAAGGGCAGCGCCGCACCGACGCCGAGCCCGATCAGGAGGCCGAGCCCGGCGATCATGAGCACCTGGAGGAGGTAGAGCGCGACCACCTGCCCGCCGGGCGCGCCGAGGCTCTTCAGCGTTGCGATCGAGCCGCGCTTGCGGTCGACGAAGCCGCGCACCGCATTCGCGACGCCGACGCCGCCGACGAGAAGCGCCGTCAGCCCGACGAGCGTGAGGAACTGGGTGAAGCGCTCGATGTTGCGGGCAAAGCGCGGATCGGCATTGACGCGCGAGCGGATCTCCCAGCCCGCCTCCGGGAAGGCGCGGTTCGCCGCCGCCGCAACGCGCTCGAGCTCGGCGTCGCTCGACAGGGCGCCGGGCAGCTCGACGCGATAGATCCAGCGCACCAGGCTTCCCGGCTGCAGGAGCCCGGTCGCCCTCAAGCCCTCCTGCGAGATCAGGAAGCGCGGGCCGAAGCCGACGCCGCTCGCGATCTTGTCGGGCTCGGACACGAGGCTCGCCCGGATCTCGAACGTCGCGGCACCGACCATGACGCGGTCGCCGGGCTTCAGGTCGAGCCGGATGAGCAGCGCCGGGTCGGCGAGCGCGCCGAACGCCCCGCCGCGGGCTTCGAGCAGCTCGGCCGGCGCGCCGGCCGGCTCGGTCACGAGCGCGCCGACCGTCGGGTAGCGGGCGTCCACGGCCTTCATCTCGATGAGGGCCGAACCCCTGTCGCCGGCGAGCGCCATCGCGCGCATGGTCGCGACCGCCGAGACCCGCCCCTGCGTCGCGAAGAAGGCGCGCTCGGCCTCGCTCGCCTCGCGGTGGAACAGGCCGAAGGTCACGTCGGCGCCGAGGATCTTGCGGCCTTCCTTGCCGAGCCCCTCGGTCAGCGAGCGCGAGATCGACGACACGCCGGCGATCGCCGCGACCCCGAGCGCGATGCAGGCGAGAAAGATGCCGAAGCCTTTGAGGCCGCCGCGCAGCTCGCGAAGCGCAAGGCGCAGCACGAGCGGCATGCGCGGCCGGCCGCGCGGCGTCGGGCGGGCGGGAAGGGTGCCGTGCATCAGCGGCCGGCCGGCGGGGTGCAGTGGTCCATGGGTCCTTCCGTCTTCAAGCGGATTCGTGGCCGCGTGATGGTCACCAGGTCGGGCTCACTTGGGTCTTGCCCTCGATTTCGTCGAGCCTTTGCCGGGTTCCGCGGGTCAGGCCGTCGGGAAGCGCGTCGAGGGGGAAGAAGCGCGCCTCGGCGATCTCGCGGTCGGGCGCCTTCTCCTCGATCACGCGGAAGTCGCGGACGACGTAGACGATGACGTGGTCACGGCGCGACACGCCCTTGTTGAAGAACACGCCGTGGAGATCCGGCGCGCCTTTGAGCTCGATGCGCGCCTCCTCGGCGAGCTCCCGCCGGGCGGCATCGAGGGCGGCCTCCCCGCGCTCAACGCCGCCGCCGGGAAAGTGCCAGCCCCTGGCGTAAGTGTGCCGGACCAGGAAGACGCGCTCGCGGGCGTCGATCACCACGGTGCGGACCCCGAGCGTGAGCCCGCGCGAGAAGCGCCAATAGGTGTGGAGCGCGCGGCGGAGGCCCGGGATCTTGAGGCCGTCCCGAGAGAGCCGCCGCGGGTTCACGGGACGCCACCGGAAGGCGGCGAAAAGCTTGCCCCGCCGTCAACTTCCGCATGTCCGAGGAACATGGCTGACCCAAGGGAATTGCGCGAGACATGCACCGGAGGCGTAGCTATGCTCCTGCCAAGTTCTCCAGGTGCCGCCATGATCCTCTCGTTCATCCTCTCCCGCCTTCGCCGCTCGCCCCGCTTCGTCTGGTCGCCGGCCTTGGATTTCTCCGACCACGAAGTCTACTCGACGCTGATCTTCGGCGCACATCGCTGAGACGCCTGCCGGCTCGCCTTGAAGGCTCGGGAGGCCCTGTTTAGAACGCATCTAAACAGGAGTTCCAGGTGAAGGCGCTATCCGACCTCACCGAGCGCGAGGTGCTCGCGCTCGCGATCGCGAACGAAGAAGAAGACTCGCGCATCTACCAGAGCTTCGCTGACCGGCTGCGGCCCGAATATCACGCCTCCGCCGGTATCTTCGACGACATGGCCGAGGAAGAACGCGGCCATCGCAACTCGCTCTACGACCTCTATCGCGAGCGTTTCGGCGAGCACCTGCCGCCGATCCGGCGCGAGGACGTGCGCGGCTTCCTGCGCCGCCGCACCCCGTGGTGGGATCCATCGCTCGACCTCGACAAGATGCGCGGCGAGGCCGAGCTCATGGAGCGCCAGGCCGCCAATTTCTACGACCATGCCGCAAGCCAGGCGACCGACCTCTCGGTTCGGCAGCTGTTCACGCGTCTCGCCGAGGTCGAGCGTGGGCATGAGCGGCGCGCCGGGGAGATCGCGGAGGCGCATCTCACGGCCGACACCGCCGCGGCCGAGGAGAGCGCGCGCCGGCGCGCCTTCGTCCTGCAATACGTCCAGCCGGGGCTCGCAGGGCTGATCGACGGCTCGGTCTCGACGCTCGCGCCGCTCTTCGCCGCGGCCTTCGCGACCAAGAACAACTGGGAGACCTTCCTGATCGGCATGGCGGCTTCGGTCGGCGCCGGCATCAGCATGGGTTTCACCGAGGCTCTTTCGGATGACGGGGTCATCACCGGGCGCGGCTCGCCCTGGCTGCGCGGCGTGGTCTGCGGGCTCATGACCACGCTCGGCGGGGTCGGCCACACCCTGCCCTACCTCATCCCGAACAGCTGGCCGAACGCTTTCCTGCTCGCGACGACGATCGCCGCAGTGGTGGTGGCGGTCGAGCTCGTGGCGATCTCCTGGATCCGCACCCACTACATGGAGACGCCGTTCTGGAGCGCGACCATGCAAGTGATCCTCGGCGGCGTGCTGGTGCTGCTTGCCGGCATCTTCATCGGCAGCGCTTGACGGCGCGAAGCGCACCGCGCGAACTGGCTCGGCCATGTTCCGCATCGCCCACCTGACCGATCCCCATGTCGGCCCGCTGCCGCGGGCCAAGGTGCGCGAGCTGTTCTCGAAGCGCTTCGCGGGCTGGTTCAACTGGCACCGCAACCGGCGCACGGCGCACGACATGGAGCTCCTGGCGGCGCTCGTCGCCGACATCAAGGCCCAGGCGCCGGACCACATCGCCTGCACGGGCGACCTCTGCAACATCGGCCTGCCGAGCGAATGGGCGCCGAGCCGCATCTTCATGGAGGGGCTCGGCCCGCCAGAGGCCGTGAGCTTCGTGCCGGGCAATCACGACGCCTATGTCGAGGGCTCGCTCGAGGGGCTGCTCGCCCAGCTCGCGCCTTGGACGCGCGGCGACGACGGCACGATGTGCCGCTTCCCCTATGTGCGCCGGCGCGGGAAGGTCGCGCTGGTCGGCCTCTCCTCGGCGATCCCGACCATGCCGCTCGTCGCGAGCGGGAAATGCGGGCCAAAGCAGCTCAGGGAAGGCGAGCGCGTGCTGCGGGAGCTTGCCGGCGAGAAGCTGTTCCGGATCGTGATGATCCACCACCCGCCGCATGTCGGCGGCGCGCCCGCAGGCCGAAACCTCATCGACGCACGCGGCTTCGAGACGATGATCGGCGGGGCCGGCGCCGAGCTCGTGATCCATGGCCACAACCATGTCGGCTCGCTCGCCTGGCTCATGGGCCCGGATGCCAAGGTCCCGGTGATCGGCGCACCCTCGGCCTCCGCCCGCGGCGGCACCATCGTGCACAGCGCCGGGTACTACCTGTACACGGTCGGGGGGGACGGTGCCGGGTTCACGCTGAAGGCGGAGCTGCGCGGGCTGAAGAAGGACGGAACCGTCGGCGACCTCGGCGTCATCGAGCTCCATGCATAGGGATGGTCCCGGGACAGCCGATGTCAGGAGCTGAGGTGGACGCGATTCTTCCCCCGAGCGCGCTCAAGGTCCGGCACGCGGCCGAGCGATTGGGCCTCGCGATCGCGATCCGCGAGATGCCGCAATCGACCCGCACGGCCGAGGAGGCGGCGGCGGCTTGCGGCTGCGAGGTGGCGCAGATCGTCAAGTCGCTGGTCTTCGCCGGCAAGGCGAGCGGCAGGCCCTATCTCCTCCTGGTCTCGGGCAAGAACCGCGTGAACGAGAAGGCGGTCGCGGCCCTGATCGGCGAGGCGCTGACCCGGCCTGACGCGCAGAGGGTCCGGGAGTGGACCGGCTTCGCGATCGGCGGCATTCCGCCCTTCGGCCACGCGATCGCGCTGCCGGTCTTCGTCGACGAGGACCTCCTCGCCTTCGAGACCGTCTGGGCCGCGGCCGGCACGCCATTTGCCGTGTTCGCGGCCGAGCCGAACGCGCTCGCGCAGGCGGTCGGCGGCAAGGTGATCCGGATGAGTTGATTATCGCGCGCCGACGCCGCGGTTGAGCCAGAACGTCGCCGCGGTCACCAGGATCGAAAGCGACACCAGGATCAATCCGAGCGCCAGCGCGAGCGCGAGGTCGCCCTTGCTGGTCTCGAGCGCGATGGCCGTGGTCATGGTGCGGGTGTGGCCGCGGATGTTGCCGCCGACGATGAGGATGGCGCCGACCTCGGCAATGGCCCGGCCGAAGGCGGCAAGGAAGGCGGTCACGAGCCCCGCCCGCCCGATCGCGAACAGCGTCAGCGCGGCGCGCGGATGCGAGGCGCCGTCGGCGCGCAGCGCGTCGCCGTGTTCGGTCCACAGGCCTTCGCAGAGCCGGTGCACGAGGGCGACGACGATCGGGGTCGCCAGCACGGTCTGGGCGAGGATCATGCCCGCCGGCGTGAACAGAAGCCCGAGGGCCCCGAGCGGCCCGGCCCGCGAGATGAGGAGATAGACAAGGAGGCCGACGACGACCGGCGGCAGCCCGAGGAGCGCGTTGACGATGACGAGCAACGGGGTCCGGCCGGGCACGCGATAGACGGCGAGCGCCGCCCCGAGCGGCGCGCCGATCGAGAAGGCAAGGAGGGTGGCGGAGAGGCTGACCGCTAGCGACAACCCGACGATTTCGAGGAGGTCGCGGTCGAGAGAGGCGACCAGTCTCAGCGCCAGCGCGAAGGCGCGGCCGAACTCGTCCACCTCAGCTCACGAGCGCGGCGCCACGGCGCTCGGGAAGAAGAGCTGCTCGCCATCGATCCTGAAGGAGGCGATCGCGGCCCGGCCCCTGTCCGAGGTCAGCCATTCGTGCCAGCGCCGCGCATCCGCGGCCTTGATGTGGGCGCCCTTCGCCGGGTTCACGAGGATGCTGCCGTAAGGATTGAACAGGGTGGGGTCGCCCTCGGCCAGGATCTCGAGCTGCTGACGGTTCTTGAAAGCCGCCCAGGTCGCGCGGTCGGAGAGCACATAGGCGTCGAGCCCGGCGGCCGTGTTGAGCGCCGGTCCCATGCCCGAGCCGAGCTCGCGATAGGAAGGCTCGCCCTTCGGATCGAGGCCCGCGGCGCGCCACAGGCGCAGCTCGGTGCGATGCGTACCGCTGTCGTCGCCCCGGCTCGCGAAGGGCGCCTTGGCGGCGGCGATCCGGCGCAGCGCCTCCTTCGCATCCTTGAGGCCGCGGATGCCGGCCGGATCGGCCTTCGGGCCGATCAGCACGAAGTCGTTGTACATGACGTCGCGGCGATCGAGGCCGTGACCCTCGGCGACGAGCTTCTCCTCGCCCGCGCGGTCGTGCACGAGCAGCGCGTCGGCGTCGCCGCGGGCAGCAAGTGCAAGCGCCTGGCCGGTGCCGACCGCGACCACCCGCACGCCGACGCCGGTGTCCTGCCTGAAGCGCGGGACGATGTGACCGAACAGCCCCGACTGCTCCGTCGAGGTCGTCGAGGCGAGCGTGATGAAGCGCTCCCCGCCCAAGGCCGCCGCGTGGCTGGCGAGCAGCGCGGTCGCGAGGAGAAAGGTGCGGCGCAGGATCATGGTCCACCGGAGAAAACGGACAGATAGCGCGCCCGCCGGCCAAAGCAAGCGATTGATTTCGCAAGCCTTTCCCCTCACACGCGATAGCTCGGAGCTATGCTGTATGCATAGCCCCGAGCTATCATCGTGGCGCGTGAGCCGCTTTTGCTATGCCACCCGCAGGCGTCTCGATTCGGAAAGCGCGACGCCGCGCTTCACCCTTGCGGTTGGGACCGGTCCCGGAATATCCTAGCGTTGAGGAGCCGCCTTGGCGCTCAGGAGTACACGGCGTGAGACGCATCGCTTGGACTTGCCTGGCGCTGGCGATGATGAGCGCAAGCTCCTTCGCGCGCGAGTATACGTGTCGCAACGAGCAGCTTGAGATCACCTGCACAAAGGGCAAATGCGAGCGCGCAGACAGCTTCACGCCGGCTTCGGTGAGCATTGACACCCGCACACGAAGCATGTCCGTTTGCCTTTACGCGACATGCTTCGACGGCAAGGCGAGCCAACTTGTGGTGAACCGGCGTTACGTGATCGCGCGCGGCGACCGGCTCAAGGCGAACTCCGGCCGGGGCTCGGAAGCCGGTGTGATGGTCATCGACCTTGCAGACAAGAGCGGTGTGCTCGTGACGATGAGCTACCGCAGCCCGATCACCTGCGAAGTGCGTTAACGGCGCCGGTCCGCCGGCGGAACCAGTTGGCGGTCGCGGGCCCGTCGCGGCCCTGTCCGAGGGGGGCTAACAGATGGCGATCGACCGCAGGACCTTCTTCAATGTGGTGAAGCCGCTGTTCGGCGGCCGTTTCACGCAGCGTCAGGTCGACGGGCTGAACGCGATCCTCGATGACTGGGAGGCCCGCGCGCCCAACGGCGACGAGCGATGGCTCGCCTATATGCTGGCGACTGCCTTCCACGAAACGGCCCGGACGATGCAGCCGGTGCGGGAGGCCTTTTGGCTGTCGGAGGAATGGCGGCGACGGAACCTGCGCTATTATCCGTATTACGGCCGCGGCTACGTCCAGCTGACGTGGCGCGACAACTACGATCGGGCGGGCGCCTATCTCGGGGTCAACCTTGTCGCCAATCCGGACCTGGCGCTGAGAGCCGACTACGCCGCCGCCATCATGTTCGTCGGCATGACAGAGGGCTGGTTTCGGGCGGACCGGCGTGGTCGCCGCCAAACCCTCGCGCGCTACTTCGGCGGCTCCGTCGACGACCCCGTGGGTGCCCGCGAGATCATCAACGGCCCGGAGCGCAAGATCGTCAACGGCAGGACGGTGCTGGTGGCGGAAATCATCGCGGGCTATCACGCCACGTTTCTAAGCGGATTGCAGGCCGCACCCGCCGGGCCGGCACGCGTTGCGATGGATGGCGACCGAGGACCGGAGCTGCTGGACGCGGCGATCGATGGCGCGAGCTTCGCCAGCTTCTCCGAGCAGGCTTCCGCTGAGCTCGGGATGCTGCCGGTTGCCCCGGAGCCGCCGCCGGAGACCGGAGCGCTCCTCCGCCACACGGTGGAGATCGTGACCGGCTACTTCAGCACCGGCACGCTGCCTCCCGCCGATGTTCCCGAGTTCATCACGCGCATCCACCGGACATTGGAGAGCCTCGCCGGAGGCGGAACTGGTCCCGAGGGTGTCGCAGAGCTTCCGAGCGAGTACGAGCCGGAGGACGCGCCCGGGGAGGATGCTGCTGGGGATGGCCGCGGGAGAATGCGGGGACGCAAGAGCCGGCGCAAGCGAGGCGTCGACGAGACCCCGTCTGCATAGCCCGGACCCTCTTCCGGTCGGCATGTCTGCCCGGAGCAGGCCAAGGCTCCGCGGTGTCGCGTGCCAGGCCTTAGATGCAGCGCCCGCCGTCGACCGTGAGCACCGCGCCGGTCACCATCTCGGACTCGTCCGAGCACAGGAACAGGGCGGCGTTGGCAATATCCTCGGGTGTCGAGAAGCGTCCCCACGGGATCGTCGCCTTGAAGGCGGCGCGCTTCTCCGGCGTGTCCTCGCCCATGAAGGTCGCGAGCAGCGGCGTCTCGCCGGCGACCGGCGCGATGCAGTTGACCCGGATGCGGTCCGGCGCGAGCTCGACGGCCATGGACTTCGAGAGGAGGTTCACCGCGCCTTTGGTGGCGTTGTACCAGGCAAGACCCGGGCGGGGCCGGATGCCGGCGGTCGAGCCGATGTTGAGGATGACGCCGCCGCCGCGCCCGCGCATATGCGGCACGGTCGCCTTGGCCATGAGGTAGATCGACTTCACGTTCACGGCGAAGACGCGGTCGTACTCCTCCTCGGAGACGTCGAGCATGGGCTGGTTGCGGTGGCTCGTGCCGGCGTTGTTGACCACGATGTCGATGTGCCCGAGCGCGCCGATCGCCTCCTTCACGGCCCGCTCGACCTCGGCGCCCTTCGCCACGTCGCAGGCGAGCGCGATCGATCCCTGCCCGACCTTCGCGGCCGCCTCCTTCGCGGCTGCACCGTTGAGGTCGACGAGCGCCACCTTGGCGCCCTCGCGCGCGAAGGTCTCGGCGATGCCGAGCCCGAAGCCCTGCGCGGAGCCGGTGACGAGAGCCGTCTTTCCTTGAAGGCGCATCGGTCTACTCCGCGGCAGCGCGAGGATGGGGGGTGATCAGTTGGAGTTCCGTTTCCAAGCGATCCTGAGCGGATTCAATGTCGAACTGCATCTGCCACCCCGTCCAAAGCTCCACCGATGTTCCCCAGTAACGGGCGAGGCGCAGCGCCACCTCCGCCGTAACCGGTGCACTCTCGCGGACGATGGCCTCGAGCGCTGCAGGCTCCAAGCCGCAGGCCTTGGCGAGCTCTGCCGCACTCATGCCGAGCGGTACCAGGAAATCCTCGCGAAGGAACTCGCCCGGATGAATCGGCGGGAGCTTGCCTTCACCTTCCGAACCGCCCTCGTGCTGGTCAGTGGTAGTCGACGATCTCGACATCCGAGGGACCTTCAGCCGTCCAGCGGAAGACGATCCGCCATTGGTCGTTGATCCTGATGGAATAACGCCCAGCGAGATTACCGCGCAAGACCTCGAGCCGATTGCCGGGCGGGACGCGGAGGTCGTCAAGATGCGCGGCCCGGTTCAATTGCACGAGCCGCCGGCGGGCCATGTGGACCAAATCGGCCGGGAAGCCTTTCGGACGGGCGCGGCCGTCATGGATCGCCTCCGCCCACTTTCCGCGGTAGCTCCGGATCGGCACCCGGCCTAGCCGTGGTTCACCACGATGGTCTTCGACGCGGAGAACTCGTAGAGCGCCTCGAAGCCCTTCTCGCGACCGTGGCCCGACTTCTTGACGCCGCCGAACGGGAGCTCGATGCCGCCGCCGGCGCCGTAGGCGTTGACGAAGACCTGGCCGCAGCGCATGGCGCGCGCGACCCGCATCGATCGACGCGCGTCGCCCGTCCAGACGCCGGCGACGAGGCCGTAGGGCGTGCCGTTGGCAAGCCGGATCGCGTCGGCCTCGTCCTCGAACGGGATCACCGAGAGGACCGGCCCGAACACCTCCTCGCAGGCAAGATCGTTGCCGCGCGGCACCGGGCCGAACAGCGTCGGCTTGACGTAGTAGCCGCCCTTCGGCGCGTCCGCGACGACGCGCCCTTCCGCGATCATCGGCACGCCGGCCTCGCGGGCGCGGGCCGCGAAGCCCTCGACCCGCCGCTTCTGGTCGGCGTTGACCATCGCCCCCATGTCGAGGTCGCGGTCGTGCGGCCCGGCCGTGACCTTGGCGAAGCGCTCGGCGACGGCGCCGACCACGTCGTCGTAGGCCGGGCGCTCGACCAGGAGGCGGCTTCCGGCCGAGCAGGTCTGGCCGCCGTTCTGGACGATCGCCTTGACCAGCACCGGAGCCGCCTCGCCGAGATCGGCGTCGGCGAACACGAGCTGCGGCGATTTTCCGCCGAGTTCGAGGGTGCAGCCGATATGGTTCCTGGCCGCCGCAGCCTGGATCAGCGTCCCGACCTCGGGGCTCCCGGTGAACGAGATGAAATCGATGCCGGGGTGGCTCGCGAGCGCCGCGCCCGCCTCCTCGCCGAGACCGGAGACGACGTTGAGCGCGCCCTCCGGAAAGCCGACCTCCAAGGCGAGCTCGGCGATGCGGATCAGCGAGAGCCCGGCGTCCTCGGCGGGCTTCACGACGCAGGCGTTGCCGCAGGCAAGCGATGCCCCGACCGAGCGCCCGAAGATCTGCGCCGGGTAGTTCCACGGAACGATGTGGCCGGTGACCCCGTGCGGATCGCGCACCACTGCGACCGTGTAGCCGTTGAGGAAGGGGATCGTCTCGCCGTGCACCTTGTCGGCGGCCGAGCCGTAGAACTCGAAATAGCGGGCTGTCGCGACCATGTCGGCGCGGCCCTGGCTGATCGGCTTGCCGGTGTCCTGCGACTCGAGCGTGCCGAGCTCGTCCACGCGCGCGGCGACGGCGTCGGCGAGCTTCATCAGGAGCCGCCCGCGCTCGGTCGCGGTGAGCCGGCCCCAGGCGCCCTCGAAGGCGGCGCGCGCGGCCTTCACCGCGGCGTCGACATCGGCGGCGCCGGAGCGGGCGATCGCGGCGAAGAGAGTGCCGTCCGATGGGCAGACCACGTCGATCGTGCGGTCGTCGGCGGCCGGCACGCGCTTGCCGCCGACGAGGTTGAGGTAGAGCGGTGTCGCGGCGGCGATGCGCCGTTCGTCGCGTGCGTTCATGGGGCGCTCCCGGGTTCAGTGTCGGCTTCTATAGACCGCGACGCCTGCCGATGCAGCACGGCCGCCCTCCAGCCGTGCTCGCAGGCGTGTCGTGAGCGGACGCTCGAACAGGCGATAGACCAAAAGCGAGGCAGCGATCGCGGCGGCGAGCGCGAGCGCGATGAAGAGCCACGGACCGATCGCGAGCCCGCTGCGCAGGGCAAGCTCGCGCCCGGCGCGGATCACGAAGGGGTGGATCAGGTAGAGCGCGTAGGACGCGTCGCCGATCGCCGCGCCCATCCGCGCGAGACGGCCCTCCTCCGCACGCTCTCCGCCGAAAGCGACGGCGGCGACGAGCATCGCGGCCGGGACGCCGAAGAGGAGCGAGCGGTAGGCGAGGATCTCCTGGGGCGAGAGCGGCAGGGCGAGCGCCAGGGTCAGCACGATCACCGCGCCGGCCGCGAGCAGCGCCCGCGCCGAGCCGCCAAGCCGCGCGCCTTGCGCATGCAACAGCGCGAGCCCCATGCCGTAGACGAACTCCAGGATGATCGGATCGGTCCAGAAGCCCAATGGCTGCGGCAGCTGGTAGAACAGGCGGCCGACGATCACGAGCCCGATCAGCGCCGCCGCAAGGCCGAGCACGGCGCGCCACCGCGGCCGCACGATCGCAAGCGCGAACAGCGCGTAGAAGAACATCTCGTAGTTCAGCGTCCAGCCGAGCCCGTAAAGCGGCTGCACGACCCCGTCGGGCCTCGCGAGCGGGATGAAGAGGTAGGAGGCGAGGACGCGCTCCCAGCCGATGAACTCGACATTGAGCAGCGCCGGCGCGGCGAGCGCGATCGCGAGGTAGAGCGTGGTAACGGCCCAGTAGATCGGCACGATCCGCGCGATCCGGCGCGCAAGGAAGACCCGGCGTCCCTCGGCCGTGCCGAACAACCGCGCCGAGGCGTGGACCATGATGAAGCCGGAGATGACGAAGAACACGTCGACGCCGGCCTCCCACGGGAACGCGGTGAGCGGCGCGAAAGCGCGGCCGGTCCGCTCGGCGAGCGCCGCGGCGTCGTGCTGGGCGTGCAGCATCGCGACGGACAGCGCCGCGAGCGCGCGCAACAGCTGGAGAAGGACGAGCTTGGGCAAGTGAGACGCGCTGAGGGGACGGCGCGTCTTAGCCGAGACTCCAGGCGAGCGCACCATCGCCATGGCCGGGGCGCTGTCTTGACAGGGTGGCGCGGGCGCGCTCGATGGGGCGCCAAGGATGCCCCGCATGAACTTCGCCTCGGACAACATCATGGGCGCGAGCCCGCCGGTGCTTCAGGCCCTGGTCAGGGCGAATGAGGGTCCCCTCCCCGCCTACGGCGCCGACCCGCTGACGCGGGCGATCGAGCGCCGCTTCTGCGAATTGTTCGAGCATGAGGTGGCGGTGTTCCTCGTGCCCACCGGCACCGGCGCCAATGCGCTCGCGCTCGCGGCGATCGTGCCCCCCTTCGGGCTCGCGATCTCGCACCGCGAGGCGCATGTCATCGACGACGAATGCGGCGCGCCCGAATTCTACATGCACGGCGCCAAGATGGCCGGGCTCGAGGGAGTAGGCGCGAAGATCGCGCCTTCGACGCTCGAGAGCTTCCTCGCCGGGCTGCCGAACCACGTGAAGCAGATGCCGCCGCGCGGGCTCTCGATCTCGCAGGCAACCGAATGCGGGCTCGTCTACACGCCGGCCGAGGTCGCGGCGCTCGCCGGCATCGCGCATCGAAGCGGGATGAAGCTGCACATGGACGGGGCGCGCTTCGCGAACGCGCTCGTGCGCCTGGGATGCACGCCGGCCGAGATGACCTGGAAGAGCGGCGTCGACGTCCTGAGCTTCGGCGCGACCAAGAACGGCTGCCTCGCGGCCGAGGCGATCCTCGCCTTCGACGGACAAGCCGCCGAGACGCTCGCCTACCGCCGCAAGCGCGGCGGCCACCTTCTTTCGAAAGGGCGGCTGATCGCGGCGCAGCTCGAGGGCTACTTCGCCGACGACCACTGGCTCGCCAATGCCCGCCACGCCAACGCGATGGCGACGCGGCTTGCGGAAGGGCTCACGGCGCTGCCGGGCGTGCGGCTCGCTTGGGCCGTCGAGGCGAACGAGGTCTTCCCGATCCTGCCACGCGCTCTCGACGCCAAGCTCAAGGCCGCGGGCGCCGTCTATCACCCCTGGTCGGAACTCAGCCTGCGCGACGGCGAGCGGGTTCGCTCGGACGAGGTGCTGGTCCGGCTCGTGACGGCCTTCTGCACCACCGAGGCGCAGGTCGACGGCTTCTTGCGTGCGGCCCGCGAGGCGGCGCGGGCCGAGGCGGCGGAGTAGCTTCTTCCGGCTTGCGCGAAGGGCGTAATCAAGTCCCTGAAGGCGCGAGCGTCTTCGGGGCCGGGCTGACCGGAGCGGCGGCGCCGTTGCGGAGCTCGAGCACGGCGAGCGCCCGGTCGTTGGTGCCGTCGGGTCGGAAGCGGAAGACGCCGTCGGCGCCGGCGAAGCCCGCCGGGTTGGTCAGCACGGCGTCGGTGAAGCGCTGCGATCCTTGCGTGCGCACCAGCGCCGCGGCGAGCGAGACCGCGTCGTAGGAGAGCGTCGCGATGCGGGTCGGATCTGCGTTGAACTTCGCCCGATAGCGGTTCGCGAAGGCGTTGAAGCCTCCCGAATCCGGCGCCGCGAACCAGCCGCCCTGGAGCGAAGCATGGCGGAAGGCGCGCGGATCGTTCCACACGCCGGTGCCGAGCGGCTTCACCCGCTGCGGGTCGAAGCCCGCCTGCTGCAGCGCCTGCGCCACGTCGCCGAGGCCCTCGGCGGTGTCGGGAATGAACAGTGCGTCGGCCTGGGCGCCCGGACCGGTGACGAGCGGGGCGATGCGCTGCACGGCGCCCGCCGCCTGGCCGGGCGAATAGCGCTCCATCGCGACGACGCGGGCGCCGCGCTTTGCCGCGGCCTCGCGGAAGCTCGCCTCGACGACGTTGCCGTAGGTGTTGTCCGGCACCAGCGCCGCAAAGGAGCGGCGCCCCTGAGCCGAGGCATAGCCGATGATCCGGTCGACCTCCTCCTGGGCGAGGAAGGACAAGAGATAGACGCCCCGGCTCGCGACGGTGGAATCGGTCGAGAAGGCGATGACGGGCTTGCCGGCCTGCTTCGCGACCTGGCCCGCGGCCTGGACCGATCCGGCGAAGAGCGGGCCGATGAACAGCTCCGCCCCTTCCGCAAGCGCCTCCTCGGCCGCCTGGCGCGCGCCGTCCGGGCTGCCGCGGTCGTCCTTGACCAGGATGGTGAGGTCGGGATTCTGGAACTCGGCGATGGCAAGCTCGGCGGCGTTGCGCAGCGAAGTTCCGGGAACCGCCCCTTGACCGGTCAGAGGCAGGATCATCGCCACCTTGACCGAGCCCCTGCCGATGGTGCGCCCGTCATTCGCCGGCTGCGGCGGCGCCTGCGCGAGCGGCCCGTCCACGCCGCCCAATCCGCCGCCGATGCAGCCGCCGAGGCCGAGCGCCGCGAGCGCGAGCGCTCCGCTGAGGAGGCGTCTCCGCCTGCCCGTCACCGCCGCCATGAAGCCCCCATCGGCCTGGTCCCGCCCTTTGCGGGGCACTCAAACCCGCAAAGGTCGAGAAATTATGGCAAGGAAGCGTACTCCTCGCGGCAGCCTGGGAGAATGGGTTCGCGCCGGGTTGTCCCCGTGCGAAACTGCGCCGATGGCGAAAGAGATCGACAACCGCAGCCGCAAGCCCGCGCCACGTCAAGGCCCGGGCGTCTTCACCGCCTTCGGGCTCGCCGCCGAAGCCGAGCCCCTGAGCGCTGGGCTTTACGTGGTGGCGACGCCGATCGGAAACCTGCGCGACGTGACCTTCCGGGCGCTGTCGGTGCTCGCGGCGGCCGAGGCCGTGCTCGCCGAGGACACCCGGGTCACGAAGCGGCTGCTTGCCCATTACGGCATCACCACTCCGCTCGTGACCTACAACGAGCATTCGAACGAGGCCGTGCGCGAGCGGATGATCCATCGCCTGCGCCAGGGGCAAGCGCTGGCCTTGGTCTCCGATGCCGGCACGCCGCTCGTCTCAGATCCCGGCTACAAGCTCGTCCAAGCCGCGATCGGCGAGGGGCTGCCGGTCACCCCGATTCCCGGACCGTCCGCCGTGCTGACGGCGCTCGTCGTCTCGGGCCTGCCGACCGACCGCTTCTTCTTCGAGGGCTTCTTGCCGCCGAAGAGCGGCGCGCGCCGGGCGCGTCTGCAAGAGATCGCCGTCATCCCAGGCACGCTCATCCTTTACGAGGCGCCGCACCGCCTCCCCGAGATGCTTGCCGACGCGGCCGAGGTGCTCGGCGGCCGGCCGGCAGTGATGGCGCGCGAACTGACCAAGCTCTTCGAAACGGTGCGGCGCGGAACCTTGGCCGAGCTTGCGGCGCAGTTCGCGCAGGAGGGCCCGCCGAAGGGCGAGATCGTGGTGCTGATCGGCGAGGCGGGCGCTGAGGCCGCAGGACCCGAGGCCGACGCGGCGCTCGACGAAAAGCTGCGGGCGGCGCTCCAGCGCCATTCGATCAAGGACGCAGCGGCGCTGGTTTCGGCCGAAGCCGGGCTGCCCAAGCGCGAGGTCTATGCCCGCGCGCTCGCCTTGGCCAAGGACAAGCCGTGAGGAGCGCGGCGGAGCGCCATCTCTCGCTCGCCCGCGGCCATGTCGCGGAATGGAAGGCCCTCGCGGCGCTGATGCTCAAGGGCTATCGCCCGCTCGCGCGACGCTATGCCATGCACGGCGGCGAGATCGACCTGATCGTCGCGCGGGGCGAGACGGTCGCCTTCGTCGAAGTCAAGGCCCGCCCCCAGATGGAGCTCGCCTTCGAGGCGATCGGCTCCGCCAAGCGCCGACGCTTCTCGCGCGCGGCGCGGGCCTGGCTCGCGCGCCATCCATGGGCGATGCACCGCACGCTGCGGGCCGACGCCGTCTTCGTGGCGCCGCGGCGCTGGCCGAAGCACGTCGAGGGCGCGTTCGAAATCGAGATGTGATCGTCAGCGCGCGGCGAGGCGGGCGCGGCCGGCCTCGGGGCGGGCGGCTGCTCGCGTCGCATAAGAGGCGCGGACGAGCGTCGGATGGCTCGCGATCTTCTCCGAGCTGGTGCTGGTCCAGAACTCGCCCGCCGGCCTGTCCGGGCCGCCGAGGAACGCAGCGGCGCCGAGGCCGACCCACAACGCCGTCGCGAGAACGAGGCCAGCAGCATGATTGGAGGTCATCACCGATCTCCCGTGTTCGACTTTAGACTCGGGGGGGCCGGCTGACGAGCCGGGCTGTGGCGATGGCCGGCGCTCGGACAGGCGCCGGGATGCCGCGCAGCGGCGTCGGCGCGAACTACGCCATGCCGATCAGGGCAGCGAAGGTCGAGCCGAAGACCAGGGCGGGCGCCAGCATCAGGGCGGCGGCGCGGAGACGGTGGGTATCCCGCTCGGGGGAGACCGAATCCTCGGTCTGCGAGGCCTTGCAGGAGAAGCGGCTCAGGCGGGTCATGTCGACCTCCGTTTGCTTCCGTCACCGACCGGCTTTTCGGTCTGGGAGGAAGGTGCGCCGGTGCGAGTTTTTCCGATGTGCGCTGGCGCACATGGTAAGCAAAGGGTGAACAGGGCCGGCGAGTAGACGCTGCGAACCGAGGCCGGCCTTTCTTCGCCATCGGCTATTGGCTATTCGCCGCTCGCCCGTCGCGCTTCCTCCCCGGAGATCCCCATGCCCCTCACCGTCGCGGTCCAGATGGACCCGATCGAGAAGATCAGGATCGCAGGCGATTCGACCTTCGCGCTGCTGCTCGAGGCGCAGGCACGCGGGCATAGGCTCCTCTACTACACGCCCGACCGGCTCTCGATGCGCGACGGTCAGGTGAGCGCCGAGGTGCAGCCGCTCGAGGTCCGCGACGTCGAGGGCGACCACTATGGGCTCGGCGAGGCCAAGCGCATCGATCTGGCGAGCGTCGACGCGGTGCTGATGCGGCAGGATCCGCCGTTCGACATGGCCTACATCACGGCGACGCATCTCCTCGAGCGCATCCATCCGAAGACGCTCGTCGTCAACGATCCGGCTGAGGTGAGGAACGCACCCGAGAAGCTCTTCGTCACGCATTTCCCGCAGCTGATGCCTCCAACCCTGATCACGCGCGACAAGGCCGAGATCGAGGCCTTCCGCGACGAGTTCGGCGAGATCGTGATGAAGCCGCTGCACGGCCATGGCGGCGCTGCGGTGCTGCGTGTCACGCGCCAAGATCCGAATTTCGGCTCGCTCTACGATCTGTTCGCGACGACCTTCAAGGAGCCCTGGGTGGTGCAGCGCTTCCTGGCCGAGGTCTCGGAGGGCGACAAGCGCATCATCCTGGTTGACGGCGCCGCGGCCGGCGCGGTCAATCGCGTGCCGGCGCCAAACGACATCCGCTCCAACATGGTGCGCGGCGGCGCCGCGAAGCCGACCGACCTGACCGCGCGCGAGCGCGAGATCTGCGAGACCATCGGGCCGGAGCTGAAGAAGCGAGGCCTGATCTTCGTCGGCATCGACGTGATCGCCGGCAACCTCACCGAGATCAACGTCACCTCGCCGACCGGCATCCGCGCCATCAAGAAGCTCGGGGGGCCGGACCTCGCGGCGGCGATCTGGGAGGCGATCGAGAGGAAAATCGCGCCGTCATCCTCGGGCGGAGCACGAAGCGCGTAGTAGGGCGATGTCGGATCGGCTCTCCAGAATGCGCCGCAATCCAGCTGGCGACTGGACGATGCACGATGTCGAGGCAGTCTGCGCCGAGCACGGGCTGTCCTGCACGGCCCCAAGCCGGGGATCACACTACAAGATCTCGCACCCTTCGCGTTCGGAGAAACTAACGAAAGCCGCTCAAGCCCGCCTATATTCGGATGCTCGTCCGGTTCATCGAGACTCTCGCAGATGACGCGCCCAACCCTGAGATACCCGGTCCTGGTGGAGCCCCTTTCGCCGGAGGACGGCGGCGGCTTCCTCGCGACGGTCCCTGATCTCCCCGGATGCATGTCTGATGGCGAGAGCCCTGAGGAAGCTCTTCGCTCGGTTCAGGATGCGATTCTCGAATGGATCGACGAGGCAAAGCGCCTCGGCCACGATGTCCCGAAGCCCTCGCGGAAGGCCGCTTGACCTTGGGCATGCTCACGCCCTGAGATCCGCGGTCTCCGCTTCGCTCCGCCCGAGGATGACGGGAAGAGCGACGGACACTTCAGCTCACGCCCACACTCAGCTCTGGCTTGTTATTCAGCGTCTGGAAGACCACGCAGTAGCGCTCGGTGAGCTTCAGGAGCTGGTCGAGCTTCTCCTTCGGCGCGTCTGTGTCGAGCTCGAAGGCGAGGCGGATGGCGCGGAAGCCGACCGGCGCCGTCTTGTCGACGCCCAATGTGCCGCGAAAATCGAGGTCGCCCTCGGCCTTGACCACGCCTCTCCTCAGCTCGATCTCGAGCGCGGTCGCGACCGCCTTCAAGGTCACGCCGGCGCAGGCGACGAGCGCCTCGAGCAGCATGTCGCCCGAGCACAGCTCGGCGCCGGAGCCCCCTGTGGCAGGGTGAAGGCCCGCGACCGCGAGGGCCCGGCCGGTCTCGACCTTGCAGGCGATGTGCTGGTCGTCGAGCGTTCCCTGCGCCTTCAGCGTGATGACCGCTGCGCCCGGCTCCGCGCGGTACTTGTCCTTGAGCGGGGCCTGCAGGCTGCGAAGGGCGGTCGCGTCCATGTCGGTCGTCCTCGTTAGTTTGGCGAACAGCGAATGGCGAGTGGCGAATGGAGGTCGATCGTTTCGCCCATACCACTCGCCATTCGCTGTCCGCCACTCGCCGTCACCACCACAGCGCCGCCGCCTCGCGGCCGCGCTCGGCCTTCGCGAGATGGGCGGGCTTCAGCGAATTGTCGAGCGTCGAGAGCAACCGCCGGGTTGCCGATTCGAAACCGGGCGAGAGCTTGTCGCGCGGCCGCGCGAGACGCAGCGGCTGCTCGTCGAAGATGCGGCCCGGCTTCGGCTGCATGACAACCGCGCGGTCGGCGAGGGTGACCGCCTCCTGCACGTCATGCGTGACGAGAAGGACGGTCGGCCGGCTCTCGTCCCACAGGCCCAGAAGGTGCTCGTGCAGGCTCGCGCGAGTGAAGGCGTCGAGCGCCGAGAAGGGCTCGTCGAGCAAAAGAAGCTTCGGCTCCGTCACGAAGGCGCGGGCGATGGCGACCCGCTGCTGCTGCCCGCCCGACAGCTCGCGCGGCCAGCGCCCGGCATGCTCGGAGAGGCCGACGCGGTCGAGCGCATGCGCGACGCGCGCCCGCCGTTCGCCGCCAGAAAGCGCCGACAGGCCGAAGCCGACATTGTCGGCAACCGACAGCCAGGGCAGGAGCCGCGGCTCCTGGAACACGATGCCGACCGAAGGATTCGGCTCGGTCAGGCGCTCGCCGTCGAGGCGGATCTCGCCTGAGGACGGCCGGTCGAGCCCGGCGATGAGGCGCAGGAGCGTGGTCTTGCCGCAGCCCGAGCCGCCGACGAGCGAGACGATCTCCGACTCGCGCACCTCGAGCGTGATGTCGGCAAGCGCATGGGTGCCGTCGGCGTAGGTCTTGGACAGGCGGGCAAGCTCGAGCATCTAGAGCCGCTCCCGCGCCACATCCTGCCAGCGCACCAACGGGCGCGTGGCGGCGACGAGAAGGCTGTCCGCCGCCTTGCCCATCACGGCGAAGGCGATGATGGCGGCGAGGATCTGGTCCGGCTTGCCGAGTTGCTGGCCGTCGACGAGGAGATAGCCGAGGCCCTCCGAGGCGCCCATGAACTCGGCCGCGACGACAAACATGAAGCCGAGCCCGAGCCCGGAGCGCAGCGAGACGAGAAGCTCCGGCAGGACCGCCGGCAGCAGGATCCGCCGGGCAAGGTCGAGGCGGGAGAGCCGAAAGATGCGGCCGACTTCGACGAGCTTCCGGTCGACCGAGAGGATCGCGCCGGCGACGCCGAGATAGACCGGGAAGAAGGTTCCGACCGCGATCAGCGCCACCTTCGAGGCCTCGAAGATGCCGAACCACAGGATGAACAGCGGCACCCAGGCGATCGACGGGATGGCGCGCAGAGCCTGCAGGGTCGGATCGAGCAGCCGCCGCGCGGCCTCGCTGGTGCCGGAGAGCGCCCCGAGCAGGATGCCGCTCGCGGCGCCGATCGCGAAGCCGACGGCCACCCGCCACAGCGTCGCCCAGGCGTGCGTCCACAATTCGCCGCTGCGCGCGAGCGCGTAGAGCGTCTCGGCGATGCGGCTCGGCGGCGGCATCAGCCGCCCCTCGGCCAAGCCGGCCCGCACCGCAAGCTCCCATCCGAGCGCCAAGCCGAGCGGCAAGAAAAGGCCGAGCGCCCATTTCACCCCGGGCGCGATCGGAAACGCGCCGGAGGAGGATCCGGCGCGTCTTTCGCCCTGCGCCTGCGCAGGCGCGGCGATCTCCGCCATCGCGAGGCTCACGTCAGTTGGTCGCCTTGGCGAGATAGCGCGCATCGATGAGATCGTCGACCGCGGCCTTCACGTCGGTGGTCGCCGGCAGGACGCCTGCCTCCTTCAGCGCAAGGCCGGCCGCGAGGATCGACTCGCGCTGCGGCTCGCCGATGATGCTGTGCGTGAGCTCGGTCCGGGTATCGAGCTGGCGGTCGACGACCGCCGGCGGCAGCTTGGTGAAGGTGGCGAAGATCGCCTTCACCTCCTGCGGGTTGGCGAGTGACCAGCGCCGCGCCTCCTCGTAGACCTCGAGCACCCGCGTCACGACCTGCGGATGCTTCTTGGCGAACTCCTCGCGCACGTTGAGGATGCCCCAGGTGTTGGCCTCGGGCTTCCGGTGGAAGAGCACCGACCCGGCCTCGATCTCGGTCGCGGCCATCATCGGGTCGAGCCCGGCCCAGGCGTCGACGTCGCCGCGCTCGAGGGCAAGCCGTCCGTCGGGATGCTGCAGAAGCACGAACTTCACGTCCTTGTCGGTGAGCTTGGCCTCGGCGAGCGCGCGCACGAGGAAGATGTGAGGGTCGGTGCCGCGGGTGACCGCGACGCGCTTGCCCTTGAGATCCGAAACCTTGGCGATGCCGCTATCCTTGCGGGTGACGAGCGCCGTCCATTCCGGGCGCGAATAGACGTAGATCGACTTGATCGGGTTGCCGTTGATCTTGGCGACGAGCGCCGCCGAGCCGGCGGTCGAGCCGAAATCGATCGAGCCGGCATTGAGGAATTCGAGCGCCTTGTTGGAGCCGAGCGTCTGCACCCAGCGGATCGCGATGCCGTCCTTCTCGAAGGCCTTCTCGAGCAGGCCCTTCTCCTTGAGGACGAGGCTGACCGGGTTATAGGTGGCGAAATCGATCCGGATTTCCCTCGGGGCCTGCGCCTCGGCGGCGCTCGCCGCCAGGGCCGCCGCCGCGGCGAGAGCGAAAAGAGAACGACGGGATAAGATCATCTGAGTCCCCATGTCTGCGCATGGGGATCGCGCAGGCCGAACGGCCCGTCCCCGGCGCTTTAGCTGCACTTGTTCCGCGCCCGCAAGCTGCTCGCTTCAAATCGGCGCGTGGCTGGAGAAGTAGCGACCGCCGTCCTGTTTGTCAAACGGATTATCCTTTAAAAAGAACGCACCTTGAGGGCGGGCCGCCGCGCCGTGCCCGCCTGTGGCCGACGTGGTAAGCGAGATCATGGGTCAGATTCCGGACCACTCGGCCGAGCTTCGGCTGGAGCGTCTCCCGGCGCGGCTCGAGGCCGAGGAGCTTGGCGACACGACCGCCCTGCGGCGCTGGCTCGTGCCGGAGCTGCGCGCCATCCTCGACGCCGGCCGGGCGGAGGCCGAAGCCGCGCTGCTCCGCGACGGCGACGGCATGGCCTGCGTGCGGCGCCTGTCCGGGCTCATGGACCGCGTGATCCGCGCTCTGCACGACAGCGTCGTGCGCCACCTCTACCCGGCCGACAACCCGTCCTCCTCCGAGAAGCTCGCCGTCGTCGCGACCGGCGGCTACGGGCGCGGCACGCTCGCGCCGGGCTCCGACGTCGATCTCCTCTTCCTCCTTCCCTACAAGCAGACGGCCTGGGGCGAGAGCGTGGTCGAGGCGATGCTCTACGTCTTGTGGGACATGAAGCTGAAGGTCGGCCACGCCACGCGCTCGGTCGACGTCTGCATACGCGAGGCCAAGGCGGACATGACGATCCGCACGGCGCTGCTCGAGGCCCGCTTCCTCCTCGGCGACCAGGCCCTCTACGACAGCCTCACGGCCCGCTTCGACAAGGAGATCGTCAAGGGCACCGGGGCCGAGTTCGCGGAAGCCAAGCTGCGCGAGCGCGACGCGAGGGTCACCAAGGCCGGCGCCTCGCGCTACCTCGTCGAGCCCAACGTCAAGGATGGCAAGGGCGGGCTTCGCGACCTCAACACGCTGTTCTGGATCTCGAAATACGTCTACCGCGTGCGCGAGCCCGAGGAGCTCGTCGGCGCCGGCCTGTTCACGCGCGAGGAGTTCCGGCTCTTCGCGCGGTGCGAGGAGTTCCTGTGGCGCGTCCGCTGCCACATGCATTTCGCGACCGGGCGCGCCGAGGAGCGGCTGGGCTTCGACCTCCAGCGCATCGTGGCCGAGCGCATGGGCTACCAGGGGCGCGGCGCGCTCTCCGCGATCGAGCGCTTCATGAAGTCCTATTTCCGCTTCGCCAAGGACGTCGGCGACCTCACCGCGATCGTCTGCGCGGAGCTCGAAGCGCGTGAGAGCAAGCATCGGCCGATGCTCGACCGTTTCCTCGGGCGCTTTCGCCGGCGGCGCGGCGGCGAACTCGAATCGGACGACTTCACGGTCGACCACAACCGCATCAACGTCGCCGACGAAGCGGCTTTCGAGCGCGACCCGGTCAATCTGGTGCGGCTGTTCTGGCTCGCCGACCGCCACAACCTCGCCGTCCACCCTGACGCGAGCCGGCTCGCCACGCGCTCGCTTACCCGCATCGGCCCTTCGGTCCGCCGCGACCCCGAGGCAAACCGGCTCTTTCTCGAGATCCTCACCTCGCGCAACGCGCCCGAGGTGGTGCTGCGCCGCATGAACGAGGCCGGCGTGCTCGGGCGCTTCGTGCCCGATTTCGGGCGCGTCGTCGCGATGATGCAATTCAACATGTACCATCACTACACGGTCGACGAGCACCTCATCCGCTCGATCGGGGTGCTTGCCGACCTCGACGCGCAGCGCGTCGAGAGCGAGCATCCGCTCTCGCACCGCATCGTGCGCTCGATCCAGAATCGTCGCGCGCTCTACGTCGCGCTGTTCCTGCACGACATCGCCAAGGGCCGCACCGAGGACCACTCGATCGTCGGCGCCCGCATCGCGCGAAAGCTCGGGCCGCGCCTCGGCCTCGATCCCGCCGAGACCGACACCGCCGCCTGGCTCGTCGAGCATCATCTCCTGATGTCGACCATCGCCCAAAGCCGCGATCTCTCCGATCCGAAGACCATCGAGAGCTTCGCCGGGGTCGTGCAGACCATGGAGCGGCTGAAGCTGCTGCTGGTCCTCACCATCGCCGACATCAAGGCGGTCGGGCCGGGGGTGTGGACGGGCTGGAAGGGCGAGCTCCTGCGCACGCTCTACTACGAGACCGAGGTCGTGCTCACCGGCGGCCATTCCGAGCTTGCGCGCATGGACCGCGTGCGGGTCGCGCAGGCGGAGCTGCGCGCCGCCCTCCCCGACTGGAACGAGACCGCCTTCGAGGCCTACGCGCAGCGGCATTACCCGCCCTACTGGCTGAAGGTCGAGCCCGGCCGGCGCCTCAAGCACGCCCGCTTCGTCCATGCGGCAGAGAGCGAGGGGCGCACGGTCGCGACCATGTTCGAGACCGACAGGTTCCGCGGCGTGACCGAGCTCACGGTGATGTCGCCGGACCACCCGCGGCTGCTCGCCATCGTCACCGGCGCCTGCGCGGCGGCCGGCGGCAACATCGTCGATGCGCAGATCTTCACGACGGCCGACGGCTTCGCGCTCGACACCATCTTCGTCTCGCGGGCCTTCGAGATGGACGAGGACGAGCTGCGCCGGGCGGAGCGCGTCGCACGGGCGATCGAGGGGGCCCTGCGGGGCGAGGTGAAGATCGCCGATCTCGTCGCCGGCCGCCGGCCGCCGCGCGAGGGGCCCCGGACCTTCGACGTGCTCCCCGAGGCCGTGATCGACAACGAGTTGTCGAGCCGCCATACGGTCGTCGAGGTCTCGGGCCTCGACCGGCCCGGCCTGCTCTACGACCTCACCACGACGCTCGGGAAGCTCAACCTCAACATCGCCTCGGCCCATATCGCGACCTTCGGCGAGAAGGCCGTGGACGTGTTCTACGTCACCGACCTCACCGGCACCAAGGTGACCCATCCGGGCCGGCAGAGCGCGATCCGGCGCGCGCTGCTCGAGGTCTTCGAAGGCGAGCCGGCCGTGGAGCCCGCGCTTCGGGCGGCGGCGCGGTGAACGCCGGGGCGGGCGGTTCGCGGATCGTCAGCCCTGGGCCGCCGGCTCCGCCGCCTCGGCCTTCTTGCGCCGCTTGCGCCAAGCGTCCCACGCCCACCACAGCGCCACGAGCGCGAGCACCCACCACAGCGAATAGCCGACGAAATAGTCCCAGAAGCCGAGCCTGTACGCCGGCAGCGGGTCAGGCAGGTGCCCCGCCTTCTGGAACCGGGCGAGGTCCTCGCCGGCCGGCATCGGGTAGTATTTCTTGCTCTCGCCCTTGACGCCGAGCACGTAGCCGGCGTCCTCGACCGAATAGCCCGCGATGAAGTTCTGGGTCTTGGTCATGTAGCCGAGATAGAGCGCCTCGTTGTTGGCGCCCTTCAAGGTCACATCCTGGAGGAAATGGATCTCCTGCTCCTCCCCGAACCGGTAATCGGCCTGGGCGGGGCGGAAAGGAAGGATGAGAAGCGCCGCGAGGAGCGCGGCGAAGACGAACGGGCGTGGCATGGCCTTGAGGTCCGCGGAGGCGTTCGTGATCTCCTAATGGACGAAGAACCGATTCTCAATTGCCATCGAGCCGCGTGTCCGGGGGCAGCATTCAATGATGAAGAGCAGCAGGCCGCAAGAACGCTCGCGGATTCAGCGCAGCCGCCGCTCGCGCTCGAGCTGGCGGAGCCGCAGGATGAGCTCGACATGCTCGTTCGGCAACGGCTGTCCCTCGTACGGGGCGAGCGCCGCCCGCAGGCGCGCGCCGATGTAGCGCCGCACATTGTCGAGATAGATCGGCGTTGGGCCCGCCGGCTTTCCGTCCATCTTGTCCATAGGGTTCCACCCGACGCCTACGTAAACCTGCGCGAGCGTCGGCCGGCATGGTTAACGACGGGTTAAGACCCGCGACCAATCTGCGGCCAAGCTCGGGCTTTCGCTTGATTCTGCACTGCAAGATGCCGATATCAGGCGCGAAATCCGACAGCTCAGACAGCCATGAAGCCCGACGAAACCAAGCCGACGGCGGCGCCCGACGGCGACGCATTTTCCTTCGAGCCTGCGAACGATTTGGGTCCCGGCGCGCCGGGCGACGCGCCCGATGCCGCGGCGTTCCAGCCCGATCCCCTCGCCGCGCTGGAGGCCGAGAAGGCGGACCTCAAGGACAAGCTCCTGCGCGCGCTCGCCGACATCGAGAACATGCGCCGGCGCAGCGAGCGCGAGGTGGCGGACGCCCGCAGCTACGGCATTGCCAATTTCGCCCGCGACATGCTGACGGTGGCGGACAATTTCCAGCGCGCCATCGACAGCCTGCCGGCCGAGGCCCGCGAGGCGGCCGAGCCCGCCTGGAAGGCGCTGATCGAAGGGATCGAGCTCACCGAGCGCGACATGCTGAAGGCGCTCGAGCGCCACGGCGTCAAGCGCCTCGAGCCGCAGGGCCAGAAGTTCGATCCGAACATGCACCAGGCGATGTTCGAGGTGCCGGACCCGTCCGTGCCGAGCGGCACGGTGGTCCAGGTGGTGCAGACCGGCTACTCGATCGGCGACCGCGTGCTCCGCCCCGCCCTGGTCGGCGTCGCCAAGGGCGGGCCGAAGGTTGGCGCGGCGGAACCGGGCGCCAACGGGACCGCCGGGGAATCGGCCGGCGTCTCGTCCTGAGCCGGGGGCGGCGATCGGCGCGATCGGGCCGCTGGCTGAAGCACTCGACGGCGCGGCGGTTCCGCCGGCGGCGATCCTCGCTTCGCCGCCGCTTCGGTCTTGTGGGCGTCGCTAACGAATAGCCCTCACTCCACCTGGAGCCCGTCGAACAGCGCGCGGAAGCGCGGCAGCGCCGCATCGCGGCCATCGACCTTCACGACGCCGAGCATGCGCACATAGTGGTCCGGCGCGAAGCGGATGGTCTGCGTGAGCACGATCGGCTCGCCCGATTGCACGTCGGTGCCGCGGGCGACGATCTCGTGCCAGTCGGCGCCGCCCTGGCGGAAGCCCTGTGCGCGCTCCAGCACGAGGTCCTTGAAGAGGCCGTTCGCGAACAGCGCCGAGCGGGCGAAGCCGTCACGCTGCGGCGGCGGCGGCGCCGGGTTCGTCGATTGCGCCACGATCACGATCGGCTGCTCGGCGCCGGCGACCGTGTCCTTCGGGCCCTCGGTCAGGAGGAGCGAGTTCCCGGCCATCACCCGGACCGGCCGGAAGCCGGCGCGCTCGGTCACCCTGAACGGCAGCGCCTTGATCTGGTCCTCGAGCGCCAGGGGCGGACGGATCGCGATGCTCGCGAGCGCCGCCTTGATCTCGCTGTCCGAACGCTGCCCGTCGCTCCCGATCGCCTGCGCGATGACGAAGGCCGTCATGGTCGGGTCCTCGACCACGAGGAGCCATTTGCGCACTACGATCTGGCCGAGGCTCTGATCGCCCGAGACCAGCACCGCGTTGCGCTCGCCGAGCGTAAGCTCCTCGCGCGCCTTGAGCGCCACGCCCTGCTCCTTCAGCCGCTCCGCCGTGAGGCCGCTCGTGAGCTCCTGGAAAGCCTCGGGCGGCATCTCCACGAAGGTGAAGGCAAGGCCCTTGGCGGGGTCCTCGAAGCCGGTGAAGCGTTTCGACACCGCGGTCTCGGACAGCGGTTCCATGCCGATGCGGGAGCCCGGCGGGAAAACCGCACCGGCAGCCAGGGCGGCAGCGGTCGCGGTGACGAAGCTGAGGACGAGCGCCAGGCTGCGCAGGATCATCAAGGGCTCTCCGATGAGGCGCCGCACCGGACGCGTCAAAAGCGGCGAAGATGCGGTCGGCACGCAAGCCCGGCGGCGCGGCGGCGCGCTATAGCGCCTTCCAGAAGATGGTCGTGTCGCAGAAGCGGCCGTCGGGGAACAGCGCGTAATTCGGGATGACGCCGGTCTCGGTATAGCCGAGGCGCCGGTAGAGCCGATCGGCCTCGGGGCTCGCGGTATCGAGGGTGAGGAGGCCGAGCTTGCGCCGGCGCGCCTCCGTCTCGAGCGCGACCATCAGGGCCGCGCCAAGCCCCATGCCGCGAGCCCGGCGATGCACCAAGAGCTTCTTCACATCGGCCCGGTGGGGCTGGTTCGGCGGGACGTCGAGACCAAGCTGGACGGTGCCGAAAAGCGCGCCGTCGCGATAGCCGCCGAACAACACCGTGAGATCCGCCGCGACGCTCTCGATGACGCCGCCCCACCAGCGATCGGCCTCCTCGACCCCGAAGGGCGCCATGAAGCTCACGGAAGCGCCGCCGGCGACGCAGTCCGCAAGGATCTCCGAAAGCGCGCGCCGCTCCCGCGCGGCCTCCTCGGCCGAGAGGATGCGCACCTCGGTCCAGGCCGGGGCGATGCCGGAGCGGATTCCCGCGCCCTCGCTCACGAATCGAGCACTTCCTTCGAGGCGACCGTGCTGTCCGCATGCAAACGGTAGACCAGCGGCAGCCCGGTGGCGAGCTCCAGGGCCGGGATGGTCTTCGGCGTCAGACGGTCGAGCACCATGACCAGCGCACGCAGGGAGTTGCCGTGAGCCGCGACCAGCACGCGCTCGCCGCGCAGCACCGCCGGCAGGATCTCCTGCACATAGTAAGGCAACGCCCGGGCCACGGTGTCCTTGAGGCTCTCGCCGGCGGGCGGCGAGACGTCGTAGGAGCGGCGCCAGAGATGGACCTGCTCCTCGCCCCAGCGCTTGCGGGCATCGTCCTTGTTGAGGCCGGAAAGATCGCCGTAATCGCGCTCGTTCAGGGCCTGGTCGCGGACCGTGCGAAGCCCCGGCTGGCCGATCTCATCGAGCATCAGCCGCAACGTCTCCTGCGCCCGCGAAAGCGCGGAGGTGAAGGCGAGGTCGAAGGAGAGCCCGCGCGCCTTGAGGCGCCTGCCCGCGATGCGCGCCTCCTCGACCCCGAGCTCGGTGAGGCCCGGATCCTTCCAGCCGGTGAAGAGGTTCTTGAGGTTCCACTCGCTCTGGCCGTGGCGCACGAGCACGAGAAGGCGATCCATTGTCTCTCCAGGCTGAGCGGGGCGGGGCTGGTCAGAGCTGCGCTATGCCGAGCACGTCGGCCATCGTGTAGTAGCCCGGCCGCTGGTTGCGGGCCCATAGCGCCGCGCGGATGGCGCCGCGAGCGAAAAGGGCTCGGTCCTCGGCCTTGTGCACGAGCTCGATGCGCTCGGTTGGCCCGGCAAAGATCACCGAATGCTCGCCGACCACCGTGCCGCCGCGCAAGCTGGCGAAACCGATGTCGCCCGGACGGCGCTGGCCGGTATGGCCATCGCGTGAGCGCACGGCGCACTCCTTCAGCGCGACGGCGCGCCCTTCAGCCGCGGCCTCGCCGAGGAGAAGCGCGGTGCCGGACGGCGCGTCGACCTTCATGCGGTGGTGCATCTCGAGGATCTCGATGTCGAAATCTTCGCCCAGGGTCGCCGCGACCTTGCGGGCGAGCGCAGCGAGGAGGTTGACGCCCAACGACATGTTGCCGGACTGGACGATGCGGGCGCGCTTCGCGGCCGCGCGCAGCTTCGCGAAATGCTCCTCGGCCAAGCCCGTGGTGCCGACCACGTGCACGCTGCCGCTCCGCGCCGCGATCTCCGCAAAATGCACGCTCGCCGAAGGCGCCGTGAAATCGAGCACGCCGTCGGCCTGGGCGAAGGCCGCCTCGGCATCGGCGGTGATCGCGACGTTCGCACGGCCGGCGCCGGCAAGGAGGCCCGCGTCCTCGCCGATGGCGATCGAGCCCGGCTGCTCGACGGCGCCGGCGAGCGCGCAGCCTTCCGTCTCCGAGATGGTCTTGACCAGCATGCGCCCCATGCGCCCGGCCGCGCCGACCACCACGAGGCCCATGTCGGTCATGGATACTCTCCGGTCTGATGCGAGGACGTAGCCCGGCGAATGGCGAATGGCGAATAGCGAATGGAAAGAACAGGCCCTCTATTCGCCATTCGCCACTCGCCATTCGCCCTACCCGGGCTGCTGCCCGTCATAGCCCTCGATCACGACGATGTCAGCGACGGCGCCGCCCTCCTGCTTGGCCTTTGCGGCCTTGTACTCGGGCGAGCTCCAGCAGGCGAGCGCGGCCTCGTAGGACGGGAACTCGAGGACGACGTTGCGGGCGCGGCTCTTGCCCTCGACGACCTCGCGCCGCGGCCCGCCGCGCACGAGGAAGCGCCCGCCGAACTTCGCAAAGGCGGCGCCGTTCGCTGCGACGTAGTTCTTGTAGGCGTCGGGGTTTTGCACGTCGACGGCGGCGATCCAATAGCCCTTCGCCATCACGGTGCTCCTTCCACGGCGACGATGTCGGCGTGGCCCGCGCCTTCGCGCTTCTTCTTCGCCGCCTGGTACTCCGGGGAATGGTAGTAGCGCTTGGCCTGCTCAAGCGATTCGAACTCGATCACCACGTTGCGCGGCCGCCCCTCGCCCTCGAGCTCGGCCATCTGCCCGCCGCGCACCAGCGGCTTGCCGCCGTATTTCTGGATGGCCGCCGAGGCGTCCTTGACGTAGTCGGCATATTTCTCCGGATCGGTCACGACGATGCGGGCGACGATGTAGCCTTTGGGCATGGGCGGATCCTTGTGTGCGGGGTCAATTCAGGCGGCGTGAGGCGGTCGCGTGAGAGCGTTTTCTCGCTCCATCTCGTCATAGATCGCCCAGGGCGCGAGATCGAATCCGTTCGGCCACGTCGGCGCACCACGCTGGAGGAAGACGCGGGCGAAATAGGCCGGCTCGCGCAGCGGCTGCAGCACCGGCCTGTCCTTGCGCACGAGCTCCGCGAAATCGCGCTCGCCCTGCGAGCCGTCGGAGAACTCGAACCAGAGCCGGTGTCCGCCGATGTGCTTCACGCGAGCCTTCCTCAGTCTCGCAGATACGCTCATGCGGCGTCCTTGGGGAAGCTCAGACATCCGGCAGCAAGCATGTCCTCGTAGAGCGCCTCGGGCGAAATGTCGTAACCATTCGGCCATGTCGGGGCGCCGTCCTCGACGAAGCCTCGCCGGAAATAGGCAGGGTCCTTCAAGGGCTCGATCATCGGTCCGGATCGACTCAGAAGCGACGAGCCATGATCGATCTCCCCCTCGGCTCCGTCCGAAAACCGAACCCAGAGTCGAAAGGGCGGGCGTATTTTCATATCCACCACATCAACGAGCATGGCTCGGCCCCGGAATGCGTTCAAGCGCGTCCCCATCCCTTGCGCGCTGCCAGTTGTCCATCAACTCAACTTGGCGCTCGAATGTCCAGGCTTTCAAGATGCACCGCTGCGCGGGCGGCAGTTCGCCATCCAGCAGTTCTCCGGTCTCGATCAGAACACGGGCTTTCTTCCCTGATAGATCGCATGGAGTGAGGCGGCGGATGCTCCTTGAAGAACATCCGAATGGCGATCCCGAGGAAGGACGCGACGGTCGGCATCAGCTGACGGCCGCCCCGGCCATCTCTTCGACGATCTCCGCCGCCGCCCGCTTCGGATCGGCCGCGCCGGTGATCGAGCGCCCCACCACGATGTGATCGACGCCGGCGCGGATGGCAGCGGCAGGGCTGACGACGCGCTTCTGGTCGCCGATCGCCGAGCCGGCCGGGCGGATGCCGGGGGTGACGATGAGGCGGTCGGGACCGACGACCGCGCGCACCCGCGCCGCCTCCCAGGCCGCGCAGACGATGCCGTCGACGCCGAGATCGCGCGCCTGGGCCGCGCGCGCCGCCACGAGCTCGTCGACCGAGGCCGCATAGCCGGCCTCGCGCGCATCGGCGTCGTCGTAGGAGGTGAGGACCGTGACGGCCAGGAGCTTCATCCCGGCCTCGCCCCGGCCCGCGAGCGCCGCCCTCATGGTCTGGGGGTAGGCGTGCACCGTGAGGAAGGTCGCGCCGAGCCGCGCGACCGAGCGCACGCCTTCCTCGACCGTGTTGGCGATGTCGTGGAGCTTGAGGTCGAGAAAGACCTTCTTGCCCGCGCCGATCAGCTCCTCGGCGAAGGGAAGCCCGCCTGCATAGGCGAGCTGGTAGCCGATCTTGTAGAAGCTTGCCGCATCCCCGATCGCCGCCACGACCCGCCGCGCCTCCCCGACCAGTGGAAGGTCGAGGGCGACGATCAGGCGGTCTCTCACATCCGGCATCGGCAGCGCTCCTTCACGGCGCGCCGGATCGACCATACCGAACCTGCTCAGTCAAACGACGAACCGAGCGCGGTGCCGCTACCCGCCGATATTGAACCCTGCGAGCGCGGCCATATTGACGAGGTCGGCGTCGGTCGAGCCGAGCGAGACGATCTGAACCGGCTTGTCGAGCCCCACGATGAGCGGGCCGAGCACCGTCGCGCCACCGAGCGCCTCCAGCATCTTGGTCGAGATCGAGGCCGAGTGGAATGCCGGCATCACCAGGACATTCGCCGGGCCGGTGAGGCGGCAGAACGGGTATTGCGCCATGAGCTCGCGGGAAAGCGCGACGTCGGCGGCGATGTCGCCGTCGTACTCGAAATCGACCCGCATGCCGTCGAGGATGCGCACCGCCTCCTGCACTTTCTCGGCGCGCTCGCCGGGCGGCTGGCCGAAGGTGGAGAAGGCGAGAAGCGCGACGCGAGGCTCGTAGCCGAGGCGGCGCGCGACGCCCGCAGCCTCGATCGCGATTTCGGCGAGGTCCTGCCCGCCCGGCATCTCGGTGATCGCCGTGTCGGCGACCATGACGGTGCGCCCGCGCGCGAGACAGATCGAGATGCCGATCACCCGGTGCCCGGGCTTCGCGTCGATGACATGGCGCACGTCGTTCAACGCGATCGAATAGTTGCGGGTGACGCCGGTCACCATGGCGTCGGCGTCGCCGAGCGCCACCATCGAGGCCGCGAAATGGTTGCGGTCCTGGTTGATCATGCGCTGGCAG
>JAQSWQ010000132.1 GCA_029266525.1 Microvirga sp. | reverse complement strand
GAAGCTCGTGCTGTAGCCGACCGTGCGGTGCACGACCTGCGCCGGCAGGATCGGGATCGGGGCGCCCTCGATGCCGGGCATGTCGCTCATGTGGTTGTAGAGCGGCTTGAGCGTGCCCGCGAAGGCGTCCTGCAGCACCTCGTCGAGCCGCCCCTCGGCCTCGCCGGCAAAGAGCGACACGCCCATTTCCTTGGCGCGCCGGAAATCCGGGTCGTCGCCGTCGAGCATCGAGATCACGCCCGAGACGTGGAAGCCGCCGATCACCACCCGGAGGCCTCGCGCCATGAGGGCGCGGGCGAGGTCCAAAGAGCGCGGGAACTGGTTCGACTGCACGCCGATAAGGAAGACGACACCGCCGTCGCCGCCTTTGATCAGCCGCTCGATGCGCTCCGGCCGGATACGCGTGTTGGTCTCGTCGTGGGCGTGCAGGACGATGTCAACGTCTTCGCCCAGCACGCGCCGCTCGGCGCAATCGCGGGCAAGCCCGTAGACGCTCGCGAGCGAGTTCGACGGAATCACATTCCGCAGCCATTGGATAACGTAGCCGTCGTCGCCGTAATGCGACGGCTTGATCATCACCAGATTGAAGGTCTGCCCCACCCTGTACCCCTTGCCGCTCGCCGGTTCCTCATCCGGCCAGCGCCTGAACCTCGTGTTCTGCCGGCTTCTTTGCGTGAATTGTCGGTTCGCTCCGGCCGGCGCGGATGTCCTGTAGACGCCGCTCCTGGCCGAGATAGGCGCGGGCCGCTTCCGAGCGGAACAGCTCGCCGGTTTCGAGCTCGGCCTCGGTCACCGGGGCCAGGGCGGCGTCCATGTAATCGTGGCGCCTGGCGTCGCGCGTGACGCGCCTGTAGATCAGCGTCATGCGGGCGACCATGAGGGCGAGCTTTCCCTGCTTGGCGATCGTCTCGGCGATGAGCTTCGGATAGAAGCGCCACACGGGTTCGATGCCCCGCTCGGGCCGCCGGTCACGGCGATATTTCAGCCGGAAATAGCCGATTTCGAGCGGGTGGACGTCGTCGACTTCGATCGCCGCCTTGAACCAGATCAGGTTCGTCGCCGTGGCGTTGAGGTTCATCTTGAAGCGGCCGGTGGCGCGGCCGGCCGCAGCCCGGCGCAGGATCGTCTCGATGTGCTCCCACGAATAGTAGTTCGTCCAGGCTCCCTTGTAGGCCTCGTCCCATTCCTGGGGCGTCATGCGGGCGTGGCCCGTGGTGCGGTGGTCGAGGTCGTACTTGTTCAGGTCCGGGTCCATCGCGACGCCGGCCCGGTGCAGCTTCTGGTGATCCTCCGAGCCGGGCAGCGGCGTGAGATAGAAGATCTCCAGGAGCTCGAGCGGCAGCTCGCGCTTGATGACCTCAATGTCGTGGAGGATCGATTCCTTGGTGTCGTTGGGGAAGCCGAGGATGTAGCCCGCATAGGTCAGGATGCCGGCGTTCTTGAAGGCGAGCAGGAGCTTGCGGTACTCGGTGATCTTGTTCTGCCGCTTCTTCGCCCCGGCGAGGTTCGCGGGGTTGATGTTCTCGAGCCCGATGAAGGCGGTTTTCACCCCGCCAAGCGCGCATTTCTCGATGAAGCTCGGGATGCGGTGGCAGAGCGTGTCGACCTGGATCGTGATCGCGAACCGGAGCTGCTCGACCCGGCGCAGATAGATCAGCCGGTCGAGGATCGCTTCCCAATCCTTGTTCCGGGCGAAGTTGTCGGTGAGGAAGAAGTTGTGCAGCCCCTGGCCGACGTTCTCGCGGATGATCTTTTCGACATCGTCCGGCGAGCGGCGTCGCGACTTGCGGCCCTGCACGTTGATGATCGTGCAGAACGAGCACTGGTAGGGGCAGCCGCGCCCGGCATCGAAGCTGGTGCTGCTGCTGACCGTCCGGCGGACCACATCCGCAGGCAGGATCGGGATCGGCACGCCCTGGAGCCCGGGCAGGTCGTTCATGTAATTGTAGAGCGGCTTGAGCGTGCCCGCGCATGCGTCCTGCAGCACCTCGTCGAGCCGCCCCTCGGCCTCGCCCGCGAAGAGCGACACGCCGATCTCCTTGGCCCGCTGGAAGTCCGGGTCGGCGCCGTCGAGCATCGAGATCACGCCGGAGACATGGAAGCCGCCGATCACCACCTGCACGCCGCGATCCATGAAGGCGCGGGCGAGGTTGAGCGCGCGCGGGAACTGGTTCGACTGCACGCCGACGAGAAAGACCACCCCGCCGCCGCCGCTCCCGATCATCTTGGCGAGCCGGTCGGGGCGGATGCGCGTGTTGGTCTCGTCCCAGGCATGAAGCTCGATGTCGACATCCTCGCCCAGCACCCGCCGCTCGGCGCAGTCGCGGGCGAGCCCGTAGACCGAGGCGAGCGAGTTAGACGGTATGAACGAGCGCTTCCACTGAATGACGTAGCCCTCGTCGTCGTAATGCGACGGCTTGATCATCAGGACGGTAAACTTCCCTGCGCGCAACCATCGCGTTCATCCCGCGAGCCTTTCCGGCACGTTGATGTCTTCGGCCGCGCGACGCGCGGCCTTCTTGTCGTTCGCCGGCT
>JAQSWQ010000002.1 GCA_029266525.1 Microvirga sp. | reverse complement strand
CTGAAACCCTCGGCGTCACCGTAGACGCTCACATCCCCGTGATGAACACTCAGGCCGAGGCCTAGAACACTCGGCCGTAGCGGGGCCAATCACGGTCACCACCGCGGTGGTGACGGCGACCGAGACACCGGCCATGCTGGTGACGACGGCACGGTAACATAGGACGCCCAATTCGGGGGCAGATAGGGCCGTAGCAGCTCCGGGCCATTTGAAGACGAGCGCCGCACAAAGCCGCTTGTCATCGTTTTGTTGGGCTTTGGGCCGACGAGTCCGACGGGCCGTCGCCACGGCGCGCGGGCGAACTGCTCAGCGGCGGGACTCGAAGGTGGGCAAGCGCATCATCGCCAAACCTTACGCATTACCGAACTTTGTGTACCTAGGAAAAAGGTGGGGAAAATCGTAGTAGTCGGTGGGGCTTTGGGAATATCGCCGTCGTTCGGTAATGCGTAAGGTCAGAACGGGATCTCAGGGGCACTGCAAGCGGCCGGAGGAGGGCCACTTTCGTCGGCGATGCTGATTCCGGAGTAGTACCGGACCACCTTCTTCTCAATGCTACTCCAGACGGGCTCTGAGCGAATTCCGCGTTCTCGCAGGCGACGCCCGAACGTGCGCTGCTTCAACGGTTGCTCGCCGTTGTCGTGGCACCACTGCTCATATCGATCCCAAAGGTCCTTCGCCGGACAGCAAGTTCCTTGCTCAACCTTGCAAACCGTTTTCACGAAGTCGCCGATGATGTCCATGTCTCCCCGGTATTGGTCCGTGTAAGCCTCCACTTCGGCAGGCGGCTTTAGACCCCTCCGTTGCCACTTCAGACAACCCCGCACCATCCATGCGAGCACGCCGGATAATTCATCCGCGATGATTCGGTCCTTGAGCGTCGTGTCGCGCTCCTCTTTCGGTATCGTCACTTCGAAGGGGATGGCCTTCGGTCGACGCCATATGGCCGGGTCCTGGCCGCGGATGTCAGGTAGACTGTTCGCAGCAATCCAAACCTTGAACGTGGGCACGAATTCGAAGCTCGCCTGGTACAGGTGTCGCGCCGTGATCTTATCACCGCCGGTTATTTGCTTGATGAGCTTTTCGTCCAGCCTCTGATCCTCACTGTTCTCGACCGCCGTAACGAGGCGGGCGCCCTGAAGGCGAGCGATGTTTTCCGTGGGCCCGCTCGCGTCGCGGCGATCGTTCGCCGCGAACGTTTGAGTATCAGTGCTTCGGGCGTAGTCGCCAAACGCCGCACGCACGATTTCGAGTAGCGTAGACTTTCCGTTCTGACCTGTTCCGTGAGCAATGAAGAATACCTGCTCGTCCGTTCGCCCTGTCAACGAGTACCCCAAGGCCCGTTGCAGAAAGCTGATCAAGCGTATCGCGGCACGCTTGCGCCGCCGCAGCTCGGTCGCATCGAGCGTGATTTCCTCGGCTGCCGTCGGGTAGCCCATGATGCGGGCTATGAAGGCCATAAACATCGGGCATTTTGCTTCAGGGTCGAAATCGACCTTGCCCTGCTTCGTTATGAGATCGTCTCGGTTAAACGCCCGAAGCGATCCAGTGCGGAGGTCGAGCGTCCCGTTCGCAACGTTCAGTAACATCGAATCCGCGTCGAGCGCTGAGGCTTCGACCGGTACTTCACTTTGGGCTACACGAGCGATGGCGCGAAGGCGTTCGCTACCCTCGCTACGCTGCGCCCAAGCCTTGATTCTGTCGGCCAGCTTCTCATCACCTACTCGCCCAGCCTCTTCACGTAGGTGGACGGGCGCGTCCTTGACCATCTTTTCGATACGGTGGCCGTCGTCCCGAACCCAGCGGCAGCCATCCCAAACGTACCAGCTTTTGTGTGGATAACAGTGTAAGATGTCCGGGCCGTGTAGATCAACCAAAAGATACGCGTTGCCCATATCCGTCAAAGCCCTGAATGGGCGCCCTTCGACGAATGCCGCGGCACGATCAGCTTGACGGGCGGCGTAGGGCCCGGGTTTGGGCTGCTCCAGGACGTGCGCGCTAATACCAAAACTGGGATCTAAAAGGATTCTGATGAGCAAGTCGCGGTCGCAGCGGGCGCTGTGGAGTGCACAAGCAACCGACATGACGGCCTCAGACCTTGACGGAAACTTGTTCGGTTGTTCAGGCGGGAAGCCGTGGCGAATGGTTTCTTTCACCGATTCGGATACGGTCTTCGGGAGTAGCTTTAGAAGCTCCTCACCAGCCCCGACCGCGCAGCCGAAGCCAGCGCTGGAAGTTGAGCTCGAAGGTTGCTGTGGCGTCGTCTTCCTCGTTGCAGCCGGGAATGCCGAGAGCGGATAGACACGATCGTCATGCCACTCAACGCAGCGCGCGAGCGCGAGCTTGCGCCCTTTCGCGAGCTTCTTCTTGTCCGGAACGTTGAGCGTTCCGGGCAACCGCATACTGCGGTCGATGTTGTCCCACACGCGGGTCTAGGTCCACGTGGAGCGTGGTCATCCCGCGAATGTGTTCTTTCTTGGCCTTGACGCGCCCAGACAGCGGCTTCAGCGTCGGGTTAACGGTGAAATAGAGGTTCATCCGGCCCTGGCGGGAGTCAATCCAGGCTTGCAGTCCCTCTTGGTCCGACTCAGGTCGAAAGGTTTCGGATTCAACCGGTCCGCCGTTAGGCGTAATCGCCGTCAGCACGATGGGATCGGAAGCTCGGTAACGAATAAGGAAATTAAGGGCCGCCTGCGTGTCCCCCTGCGGGGGGTGGAACTGTTCCGTATGCGGCTCCAAGCTATCGGTGGAACTCGGCGGTGAGGGGAGGAACTCATGATCTGCCATCACGAGTCCTGTCCGCCTCTTTGGACGCGATCCACGCCTCGATTTCAGACTCTCGCCAGCAAACACGGCGTTTGCCGATCTTGATGCTGCGCGGGAACTCGCCCCGGTTCATCAGCCGGTAGATGTGCACCTTCGTGAAGGGCACCCGGGTCGTAACTTCCTTCATCGGGATTAGGCGGTCCGCCATCGTCTTCCTCGCGATAGAACGAGGAATATCTTCGCGGAACGGAGAGGATTTCGCGGAAAAGTCGCTACCGCATTTTGCCGGCTGACTTTTCCGAGCTAATCCGTAGCCAGTGCTGTTTCAGGAGTGATCGGAGGATGCGCGTGTCGCTGTCTGGCGGAGAGACGTAGCGCATGCAGTCGTACAAAAACCATTGAGACTCATGTTTTGGAACCGGGTAAAAAAGGTCGTCGTGGTTCTTCGCCCTCTTTGCGCGTTCTAAAAACGGCTCCGGCAAATTGGCTGGGGGGTCCATCGTATGGTCAGCAAAGG
Organism: Microvirga sp.; assembly: GCA_029266525.1. Taxonomy (GTDB): domain Bacteria; phylum Pseudomonadota; class Alphaproteobacteria; order Rhizobiales; family Beijerinckiaceae; genus JAJKJG01. Next base: position 153,401 of record JAQSWQ010000002.1, on the reverse strand, counting down.
CCCCGGAGAGCTTCCGGCCAAGGTTTCGCCGGTAGTACTCCACGAGCGCCTCAAGAGCTTGTCTCCATCCCGCTGTCGAATCAGAACGTAGGCCTTGAACGTGGTGCCATTCGTGCTCCTCTAGCGCCTTTATTGTCCGCGCGAGGAACAGACCAACGTAGTCTGGGATCTGCTCAAGAGCCGGGATGGGGGCGCCTCGCGTGAACCAACTGTCCAGCGATGCGTCCCAGTTGATATGCCCAGTCGAGCTCGGATCTTGGATGAGCGCAGTTTGACAGAACTTGCATAGGTTCTCCAGCCGGTGGACCACGGCGCGACGGAGTTCTCTACTCCGACGCCACTCCTCCGAACTCACGGTCGCTTGCAGGTTGTCAGCGGCGAAGAAAGCTACCCGCGCCTCGTCAAGTAAGGCTTGGAGTCTGTCCCGCTGTTCATGCGGGATCGCGTTATAGTCACATAGCTCTGCAAGACTCGGCCTCTTGCGCCACGATTTCCAAAACTCGGCTTCCCCACGCTTCAAGCGCTGCCTGCTTCTCGCGAAGATATTCATGGTGATTGTAGTGCGCGTTCGTAACCCCGGACGGGGTCGCATGGTTTAGGACCCGGGAGATAACCTCGCCGAGAACGCCGAGCCGTGCCATCCCTGTCGCGCATGTGCGGCGGAGATCGTGGCAGCGCCAGTCCTCGACGGGAATCGCGCTCTCCAGCTTGGCTTTGGAGAAGCCCGAAATAGGCCGGCGGCCAAGCGTGGTAGACAAGACGAAGGTGCCCTCGTTAAAGCGGGGGCAGGCGTCGAGGATCGCCTTTGCGGGTGCCGAAAGGGGCACGAGGTGCGGGCGCTTTCCCTTTGTTCGCGACGACGGGATGGCCCACGTGTCGCCCTGGACTTCCTCCCAGCGCATCTCGGCGACCTCTGTCCGGCGCTGGCCCGTAAGCAGGCAGAGCAGGAGGTGCGTGCCGAACGGGTAGCCGAGCGCCGTGGCGCCGGCCCAAACGGCCTTGATCTCATTGTCGGACAGCGTGCGTTCACGCGCCTTGGGCTTCAGCGGCGCCCGGACGCCCACGGCTGGGTTGGCGGTGAGCTTGTCCTTCGACACCGCCCAGTTCAGCACCGACCGGAGCACCCGCAGCACGTTGTCCGCCGCGGTCGTGCCCCCGATGCAGCGCTTGGCCCCCTTCACGTCGGTGCCCGTCGCGTCTGCCTCGTCGGCACCGTCGCGGCCCTTCAGGGCGATCTCATCGACGAGGTCAATAATGTCTCTCCGCTTAAGCGATGCAACAGGTCGGCTGCCGAGCTTGGTAGACGTAGAGCTCAAGCTGGCGCTCTTGGAACCGCCAGCTTCTATTGTTTGGCTTTGCGTGCTGCTCAACCCACGCGCGGCCGATCTTCTCGACCGTCTCGCCGTAGCGGGCCTCGTTCTCGCGCCGCTCGGCCCGCGATGACCGCAAGGACTGCCGTGCGGGCGTTTGCGAGCGACAGCGCCGGGTAGCTGCCGAGCGTCATCCGCTTTTTCCGCCCGCCGACCCGGAACACCACGGACCAGCTTTTGTGGCCATTGTTGCCGACGCGGAGATGGAGGCCCGGCGTGAGTTCGTCGGCGTACTCGACACGCCCTCCACTCGAGCGGGCCTGTTCCACGAACACGGCGGTCAAGCGCTTTACCGGCACGGTGATCCCAGCAAGGGTTAGGGTCGGCCGGGGTTCCGTTTCGGGTTCCGGCAGAGGGGTACTGGGAGTTTATTCTAGGTTACGGTGCGGCCCGTCGTAAAGCTCAAATCATTGTTTTTGCTTCAAAAATTCTGATCTTACGGGTACCTTCGGTTACGACAGGAAACGGGCGTGCGGCAATTTGCCAAGGTTGGGGTCGAGGGTTCGAATCCCTTCGCCCGCTCCAAGTTTCTGCATGGGTCGGCAAGTTGCGGCAGGGCGCCATCCGGGCAGCTTCGGCTCGCCGTTGAGCCCGAGCGGCTGCCTTCGCACTTGGTCGGTGATCTTCTCCCGTCGCGAGCATCGGTAAGCCGCTTTTTGCCGGCCGCATTCACCTTTCCCTGGCGATCTCGCCAGTTCAACCGTTGCGCTCTTGCGCACCTCCCGGGATCATGGGAAGCTTCCTTTCGTCGGGGCCTTGGGGGTCTCCAGACAATGCGTGATCCGTGGCTTAACGGCCTTCGCGTCCTCGTGGTCGAAGACGAGGCGGTGATCTCCCTCGTCATGGCCGAGGAGCTCTTCAGCTACGGCTACGAGGTGGCCGGGCCGTTCGGTCGGGCGCGCGAGGCGCTCGCCTGGCTGAAGCAGAACAGCGTCGACCTCGCGATCCTCGACTACGAGCTCAAGGACGGCTCCTGCCTGCCGATCGTGGAGGAGCTGCGCCAGCGCCGCATCCCGTTCATGGTGTTCTCGGCCGGATCGCCGCCGCCCAAGCACGCGGCCGAGTTCGACGGCGTGCCGTGGATCGGCAAGCCCGCCTCGATCGAGACCCTGCTCGACGGCCTCGACGAGCTCATGGCCATGCCGGCCGCCGCGATCCATCTCTCGGCGCGTTCGCTCACCCTCTGACGCAATCTGCACGTGGCCTTCGACAAGGACGCGGCCGAGCGGCTCCTTGCCCAGGTGTTCGCCGCCTGGGTGCAGGCTCTCGACCTTTCGGTCGAGGAGATCGGCGCGGATGGCGCGATCCTGCGCATGCGCTTCTCGGAAAGGCTGTGCCGCGACAACGGCGGCGTCTGCGGCCAGGCCATCGCGAGCCTCGCCGACACCGCGATGGTGTTCGCGGTTTCGGCGGCCTCCGGCGGCTACCGCCCCATGACGACCGTCGACCAGACCGTGCACTTCCTGCGCCCGATCGCCAATGCCGACGCGCTCGCCGTAGCGCGGGTGCTGCGGCTCGGGCGCAGCATGGCCTTCGGCCAGGTGACGATCGTCGCCGAGGGCGACGCGCGGCCGGCCGCGACGGCGCAGACGGCCTACGCGCTCCTGGCCGGTTAAGCTCTAAGGCGGCGCGGCTTCACAGGATCGCCACGAAGCTGCCGCACCGCAGCGGCATCGAGAGCCCGGGCGGCTCAATTGACCCCTGACGAACAAGGGCTTGGCCGCTCTTACAGCCGGTGGGCTTGAAGAGGATTTCTCATGACGATCGTTCGCCGTTTCCTCCTGGCGCCCTCCTTCGCGCGCCTCATCCGCAAGGAGCGGGGCTCGCAGCGGGTGACCGAGGGCTATTTCCCCACCCAATCGGGCCGCAACTCGCACGTCCTTCTCGACGGCAACCAGTGCCATCTCGTGCTCGTGACCCCCGAGGAGGGGATCGCGAGCGAGGAGCGCACCGAAGTTCCGCGGGCCCACGCCGATGCGCTCCTCGACGTGTGCGCCGGGCGGACCGTCTACGAGCGCGCGCGCATCGCGGTCGGCGGCGGGCGCGAGGCGCTCGTCGACCGGATCACGCATCCGGGCGTGCTCGATCTCGTCTCGATCGAGTTCGAGGACCGTGACGAGGCGGCGAGCTTCCTGTTCCCGGCCTGGTTCGGGCCCGAGGTGAGCGCCGACGCAAGCTTCGATCGCCGCGCGCTCGCGCTCGAGGGCGTGCCGGCGGTGGGCGACGTTCCCCTGACCAACGCCGCGCTCGAGGCGCTGCTCGACACGCTGGAGGATCGCGTCGCCCGGGCCCGCTTCTCGGCGCCCGCCCCGCGCCGCGCGACCAACGACACCTCGGTAATCGACGCGTTGCGCCGGCTCGCGAGCCCCGATCCGGCGGCGGCCGAGGCCGCTCCGGCCGGAAGCGGCGAGGACGCCTCCGCCCGGGCGCTGCCGCGGAGCAATTTCGCCGCCCGGGGCGAGACCGGCGAAGCGCAAGCGGCGGCCGAGGGGGAAACGGACCCCGACGCGCGCATCGACGACGTGATCGCAAGCCTGTCCCAGGCCCTCGGCAACCAGTCCGCGCCGGCGGCGCCCGAGGGTAGCGCGCCGACGATGCCGGACGTCGAGCGTCCGGTGACGCGGCTGCGCCGTTTCGGTGCCTGAGTCAGGCTCTTCCGACCATCGAGCGGCCGGCCTCGCGCCGGCCGTTCGCGTTGAGGGGACGGGGCGCCCGTGCTAGCGCGGGTCGATGGCCCTGACCCTCGCGCCGCTCACCGGCGATACGCTTCCCGCCGTCGCGAGGCTTTGGCGCGACTGGATGCGCCCGTACCGACTCCAGCTCGCGGGCGTGCTCGGGCTGGTGTTCCTGGTCGCGACTGCCACCGGGCTCTACCCGCTCATCATCAAGGTCGCTTTCGACGCCTTCAGCGCGCCGGCCGGCGAGGTGGTGCTTCGGCTTCCCACGGGTCCGCTGCCGGTGTCCTCCCGCAGCCTGATTCTCTACGGGCCGTTCTTCGTCATTGCCGCGACGGCGGTGAAGGGCTTCTCGCTTCTTGGCCTCACCGTGCTCACGAACCGCGTCGTGACGCGGATCGAGGCCGACATGCAGACGGCCCTATACGCCCATCTCATCGAGGCCGATCTCGCGCAGCTCGGGCGGGAGAGCCCGGGCGCGCTGACCCAACGCTTCACCACCGACTTCGCCTTCATCAAGGAAGCCCTGACCCGGCTCTCGACCGTGTTCCTGCGCGAGCTCGCGACCATCGTCGCCCTCGTCACTGCCATGGCGCTGATCGATCCGCTGATGACCATGCTCGCGGCAATCCTCGGCCCCTTCGTCGCGATCCCGATCGCGCGCATCGGCCAGAAGCTGAAGCGCGTGGCGCTCGCGACCCAGGAGCAGATCGGCGGCATGGCGAGCTTCGTGTCGGAGAGCCTTGCCGGCGCCCGCTTCGCCAAGACCTACGGCCTCGAGGGCTACCTCAAGGGCCGCGTCGGCGAGACCTTCGACGAGATCCGGCGGCTGAAGATGAAGGCCGCCAACACGCGCGGCCGCCTCGACCCGCTGCTCGAGGTCGGCGGCGGCCTCGCGGTCGCGGCGGTGCTCGCCGTGGTCAGCCGCCGCATCCTTGCCGGCGAGAGCACGGTCGGCGACTTCACGGGCTTCGTCAGCGCGCTGATCCTCGCCGCCCAGCCGATTCGAGCCCTCGGTCACCTCAACGCGATCGTGCAGGAGGCGGGCGCGGCGCTGAAGCGGACCTTCGCCAAGATGGACGAAGCACCGGCGATCCGCGAGCGCCCCGGCGCGCGCGAGCTCGCGACCGGCAACGGCGAGGTGCGCTTCGAGCGCGTGAGCTTCCGCTATCGCGAGGATGCGGCGGCGCTCGATCGGGTCGACTTCGTCGCGCCGGCCGGGCGCACGACCGCCCTCGTCGGCCGCTCGGGCTCGGGCAAGTCGACGCTGCTTTCGCTCGTGCCGCGCCTCTACGACGTGAGCGAGGGCGCGGTGCTGATCGACGGGCAGGACGTCCGCGACGTGACGCTGCGTTCGCTGCGCGCGAGGCTCGCCGTGGTGAGCCAGGACGTGGTGCTGTTCGACGACACGGTGCGGGCCAACATCGCCTTCGGGCGGCCGGAGGCCGGCGGCGACGAGATCGTCGAAGCCGCGAAAGCCGCCGCGGCGCATGATTTCATCATGCAGCTGCCCGGAGGCTACGACGCGCCGGTCGGGCACGCCGGCAACCGGCTCTCGGGCGGCGAGCGCCAGCGCCTCTCGCTCGCCCGCGCCTTCCTGAAGGATGCCCCGATCCTTCTGCTCGACGAGGCGACGAGCGCGCTCGATTCGGAATCCGAGCAGCTCGTCCAGCTGGCGATACGACGGCTCATGCGCGGCCGCACCACGCTCCTCATCGCGCACCGCCTCTCGACCGTGCGCGAGGCGGACCTCATCGTGGTGATCGACGAGGGCCGGGTGATCGAGGCGGGCTCGCACGAGACGCTCCTCGCCCGCGGCGGGACCTATGCCCGCATGCAGCGCCTGCAGCTGCTCGACGACCTCCCGCCGGCGGCGTGAGGCGCGCAGGCGCGGATCAGTCGAATACAGAGAACCCGCCTTCCGCAGGGTTTTCCGTGTTACCTTGAGCCAAGCAGCCCCTGCCCGAGGCACGCGGACATGAAGCGGGAGGCCATCGCCGGCATGGCAGCGGCGGCCGCGTGGTCGCGCGGAGCGAGCGCGCAGCAGCCTGAGAGGACTTGTCGCAGACCTTCTGCGCCGACGAGGTGATCGAATGAGGCGGCGGAAGGTCCTTCTGGGGCTCGGCGCGACGGTCGCGTGGCCGCGGGCGGCGCGGGCGCAGCAAGGCGGACGGGTCCGGCGCATCGGCTGCCTCGTATCCGGCTCACCGGAGTCCCATGGCCAATTCGTTGCCGCGTTCCGGCAGCGGCTGGAGGAGCTCGGCTATCGCGAGGGCCGCGACATAACCCTCGAGCTGCGCTGGGCGGAAGGGCGGGTCGAGCGCCTGCCGGGGCTGGCCGCGGAGCTGGCTTCGCTCAAGCCCGAGGTCGTGGTGACGGCGATCGCCGCGGCTGCGGTCGCCGCGAAGCAGGCGATGCCGACGGTCCCGGTCGTCTCGGCGACGCTCGCCGACCCCGTCGGGCTTGGCCTCGTCGCGAGCTACGCCCGGCCCGGCGGCACCGTGACCGGCATCCTGTTCAGCCTCGACACCCTGCTCGGCAAGCAACTGGAGCTCGCCCGCGAGATGAAGCCGGGGACCAGCAGGATCGGCATGCTGGTCAACATGCGCAATCCATCGAACGTGGCCCAGAGGCGCGATGCGGAGGCTACGGCCCCGGCGCTCGGGATCGAGCTCGCGGCGCTCGACGTCCGCGGGCCGGAAGACCTCGAAGCCGCCCTCGGGACGCTGACGCGCGCAGGCAGCGAGTTTCTGCTGGTGCCGGGCGACTCGATCTTCGTGACCGAGCGCGGGCGCCTCGCGGCGCTCGCGACGGCGGCGGGCCTGCCCATGATGGCCGGCCTGCGCGATTTCGCGGAGGCCGGCGGTCTCGTCAGCTACGGCATCGACCTGCGCGAGAACTGGCGCCGCGCCGCCTATTTCGTCGACCGCATCCTGAAGGGCGCCGACCCCGCCGACCTCCCGGTCGAGCTGCCGGCCAAGTACGAGCTGGTCCTCAATCTCAAGACCGCAAAGGCGCTCGGCCTCGCGATCCTGCCGACCCTCCTCGCCCGCGCCGACGAGGTGATCGAATGAGGCGGGCTACTCCCGGCGCATCACCCGGTCGACCACGAAGTCGGACCAGAAGCGCGGGCGGAAGTCGCGGATGAGCGCCTCGCGGTCGTAGATGTGCTCGATCCAGTCGAGGAACGGAACGCCCTTGGCCTCGCCTTCGTGGCGGTAGCGCTCGAAGAACGCGTCGAGGATGCCGGTCTTGGCGAAGCGGAAATGGCCATAGCGCAACGAGAGCTGCCGCAGCGCCTCCGAGACCGACTTCCCCTCCTGCAGGATGAGATAGAGCGCCGCGACGAAGCCGGCCCGGTCCGCCCCCGACTTGCAGTGGATCACCGCGGGGTATCTCAGCGTCTCGAAGAAGGCCTTGGCGCCGCGGATGGTGTCGCGGCTCGGCGCCTCGCGCGAGCGCACCACGAACTCCACGAGATCGAGCCCGAGCGCGTCGCAGGCCTCCTTCTGCAACTGCCAGGAGCCGTGCTCGCGCCCGCCGCGCAGGTTGATGACCGTGCGCACCCCGCGCTCCGCGAACCAGGCGAGCTGATGCGGGGCCGGCTGCGCCGAGCGCCAGAGGTTCGGCGAGACCTGGTGCCGGTTGAGGTAGAAGAAGCGGAAGACGCCGTGGTCCACGAGCGCCATGTGCGCCCAGGCGCGCAAGCGCCCGGCCGAGCCGTCGATCGGCCGGTCCCAGCGCGCGATGCGCGCCATGCGCCGGGCGTAGCGCTCCTCCGGCTTTAAGAAACGGTTAATCACTCTTGCTCAATCTTAACGCCAGCCGGGATCGGCCGGGGATCGGCGGGCCAGATGGGCGCAGAGGGCGGCCTTAGCAGCGATGCGCCTTCCGGGCAACGAGGCCGGGTTTTCCGCCGTTGTGGCCTTTTCACAACTCTCCACAGAACCGTGCGGCACGGCACGGCGCGGCCCTTCCCACGCTGGTTAACCTTGGCGCAGATTTCGCTTCGTCACAGAAGCTTCGCAGGACCGCGCGTCGGGCCAAGCCAAGCCGCTCTTCAGGGGCAACGGCCATGAAAGAACTGACCATCAGCATCCGCCGGGCGCGCAGCGAGGACGCCGCCGCGCTGTCGGGCGTGTTCGACGCCGCTTGGCGCGAGGCCTATCAGGGCGTCATCCCGGCGATTGCGCTCGAGCGGATGATGGCGCGGCGCGGCCCGCGCTGGTGGCTCTCGACGATTGGCCGCGGCCGGCCGCTGGTGGTGCTCGACGTCGCCGAAACCGTCGCCGGCTACGTGTCCTACGGGCGCTGCCGCGACCGCGCGCTGCCGGCCGACGGCGAGATCGACGAGCTCTACCTCGCGCCGGAGTACCAGGGCATCGGCTTCGGCACGCGGATGTTCCGGGCGGTGCGCAACGACCTCATCGACCGCGGCATCAAGCGCATCGCGGTGTGGTGCCTCTCCGAGAACGAGCGCGGCCGCGCTTTCTACGAGCGTCTCGGCGGCAAGGTCATCGCCGAGACGAGCGACCGGGTCGCCGGCTCGAGCCTCACCAAGGTCGCCTACCTGTTTCGTTAGTTTGCTCCTCCGTCATCCCGGACGCGCGGCGGCACGGAGTGTCGCGGCGCAGATCCGGGATCCTCCCGCGCGGTCGAGCGTTCGTGGGTCCCGGCTCTCCGCCGGCTCCGGGCTCCGGGCGGAGACGACCGCCTCGACAAATCGAGAACCGCCATGCGCATCGACGCCATCCCGATCGGCAAGGACCCGCCGCACGACGTGAACGTCGTGATCGAGGTGCCGATCGGCGGCGAGCCGATCAAATACGAGATGGACAAGGCCGCCGGCACGCTGGTCGTCGACCGCTTCCTCTACACGGCGATGCGTTATCCCGGGAACTACGGCTTCATCCCGCACACGCTGTCGGGCGACGGCGACCCTTGCGACGTGCTCGTCGCCAACACCCGGGCGATCGTGCCGGGCGCCGTGATGAGCGTGCGCCCGGTCGGCGTCCTTCTCATGGAGGACGAGGCGGGGCAGGACGAGAAGATCGTCGCCGTGCCCTCGCGCAAGCTCACCGCCCGCTACGAGCGCATCGCCAACTACACCGACCTGCCCGACATCACGATTCGGCAGATCCAGCACTTCTTCGAGCACTACAAGGACCTCGAGCCCGGCAAATGGGTCAAGATGGTCCGCTGGGGCGACGCCGAGGACGCGAAGCGCCTGATCGAGGAGGGGATCGAGCGGGCGAAGGGGTGAGCTACAGCCCCTCCCCGCGCATCAGCCGCGGACCCTCGCCAGAAAGCCCCGCGGCCTCGCGGATGAAGAAGCGCTTCAGCGCCGGCATGCGGTCCACCACGCCCAATCCGAGGTCGCGCAGGAGGCGTAGGGGCAGCGCGTCGTTCGAGAACAGCCGGTTGAGGCCGTCGGTGACGACGCCCATGGAGAAGGTGTCGAAGCGGCGAGCGCGCTCGTAAGTCCCGAGCACCTCGGCGCCGCCCGGGTCGAGCCCGAGCCGCGCCGCGTCGACGATCGCCTCGGCGAGCGCGGCTGCATCCTTCAGCCCGAGGTTCAGCCCCTGGCCGGCGATCGGGTGGATCACATGCGCCGCATCGCCGAGGAGCGCCAGCCGCTCCGCGCAGAACCGCCGGGCGATGCCGAAGGCGAGCGGATGGGCCCTGAACGGCGTCTCCAAGGCGATCGCGCCGAGCTGCAGGCCGAAGCGCCGCTCGACCTCGGCGCGCTGGTCCTCAGGGTCCAGCGCGAGGAGATGCGGCACATTCTCCTCCCGCTCGGTCCAGACGATCGAGGTGCGATGCCCCAAGGCTCCGCCGGGCGCGAGCGGCAGGAGCGCGAAGGGGCCGGAGGGCAGGAAATGCTCGACCGCGCGGCCTTCGTGGTCGCGCTCATGGGCGATCGTCGCGACGATGCCGGATTGCGAATAGGACCAGCCGATCCAGCCGATGGCGGCCATCTCGCGCAGCCGCGAGCGCGCACCGTCGGCGGCGACGAGAAGATGGGCATCGATCGCGCCCTCCGGCAGCTCGACGCGGACGGCCTCGGCTTCGAGCGCAAAGCCCGCAACCGCCGCGGGGCGCAGATCGACGCCTGCCGCCCGGCAGGCCGCCGCGAGTGCGGCCACGAGCGCGCCGCTCTCGACCATGTGGGCGAAGGGCTCGCCGGGCTCGACCTCGCCCGCGAAGGTCAGGAACACCGGCCGCACCGGGTCGCCGACCCGGCTGTCGGTGATGACCATGTCGAGGATCGGCTGCGCGCCGGGCTCGATGCCGGCCCAGACGCCCAAAGCCTGCAGCATCTTGCGCGCGCCCGCCGCAATGGCATAGGCGCGTCTGTCGCCGGACGGATCGCGGTTCAGCGCCGGGTCGCAGACCGTGATGGCGACGCCCGCCCCGAGCGCCTGCGCCAGCGCTAGTCCGAGCGACAGCCCGGCGATGCCGCCGCCGGCGATGACGATGCGCCAGGCCGCGGAGCTTGAAGACATATCTTCGCGCCTGTCAGGCATGTGTTCTTGTGCTTAAGTTCTTGGCGAACGATGACGGTCGGCTCAAGCCACCTCGCGGCGCGGATGGGGGACTTCATTTCCCGCCGCAGTCGCGGCCGCGATCCACGCTCTGATGGCGTCCTGCAGCTCGGCGATCGCTTCGCTCTGGGTTTCGCCGAAGGCCGAGCATCCGGGGAGATCAATCGCTTCGGCCACGAATCCCTCGTCCTCATCGCTCCAGAAGACTTTGGCGGCATATCGGCTGGGATCGATCACAGCTCATTCTCGTATTTGTCGATCATGGCAATCAGCTGCCTCGCCTGGTACGGCTTGATCTTGCCGTTCCGATTCTGAAAATTCAGCAAAGTGGGCTCGCCACGACGCGAGTATGCTCTGTGAGAGCCCGCGCCTCCGGACGCGGTGAAGCCGAGCCACATCGCCACTCTGCATGCGTCATCGAACCCGACATCCCGGGGATTGTTTCGAATAGCCGCGATAAGTTTATCCCGTTTGCTCATCGATCGATACCGACCGGAGTCCGTATTCCGCCGCTTGGGACGATATGCGGGCTGCCCGGGAGGTGTCGCCAAACCGGGCGGAGCCGCTTACATAGCGGCCCGCCGCCGCGCGGGAGAAAACCAGGTCTTCACGCAGCCCTGTGGGGCACGTCACGCGCGCAGGAGCCTCCATGCAAACGAACGCAGTCCCCGCCCGCAAGGAGCGCAGCTTCTGGGTTCCAGTGATCTGCGGGGCCGTGATCCTGGCGATCGGCATCGGCGCGCGGCAGAGCTTCGGCATCTTCCAGACGCCGATCGCGCGCGACCTTCAGGTCGGGCGCGAGCTGTGGTCCTTCGGCAACGCGCTGTCGATGCTCCTGATGGGCGTCTTCTCGCCCTTCGTCGGCAACCTCGGCGACCGCTTCGGCACGGCGCGCACGGTCGCGGGCGGCGCCGCGCTCTACGTCGCCGGCATGGTGATGATCGCGATCGCGACCGAAGGCGTGCTCCTGACCCTCGGCAACGCGCTCACCGGCATCGGCATGGCGGCCGCCGGCTTCGGGCCGATCTTCGGCGTGATCACGCGCCAGACGCCGCTCGCCAAGCGCTCGATCGCGCTCGGCGTCGTCACGGCCGGCGGATCCTTCGGGCAGTTCGCGGTGGTGCCCTTCGCCTCGCTCATGCAGGAGCGCCTGGGCGACTGGCACGCCACCATGCTCGTGCTGGCGGCGGTCTCGGTGGTCATGATCCCGCTCGCCCTCGGCCTGCGCGAGGATCGCGGCGCCGCGCCGGCCCCGTCCGGGCCGGCCCAGACCAGCCGCGAAGCGCTCAACGAGGCGTTCGGGTCGCAGAGCTTCTGGCTCCTGACCTTCGGCTTCTTCGTCTGCGGCTTCCACGTCGCCTTCGTCGGGCTGCACCTGCCGCCCTACATCTCCGACAAGGGCGTCGGCATGACGGCGCTCGGGATCACCGTGTCGCCGCTCGAGCTCGGCGGCTGGGCGATCGGGCTCGTCGGCCTGTTCAACATCGCAGGCTCGCTGATGTGGGCCTGGCTCGGCGGCCGCCATAAGAAGAAGGACATGCTGGCCCTGCTCTATCTTTTGCGCTCGCTCGTCTTCGCGCTGTTCCTGGTCCTGCCGCTGTCCTGGATCACGGTGCTCGCCTTCGCGGCGGCGCTCGGGTTCCTGTGGCTCGGCACGGTGCCGCTGACCAGCGGCCTGATCGGCTACGTGTTCGGGCCGCGCTACATGTCGACCCTCTACGGCATCGTGTTCTTCAGCCACCAGGTCGGGAGCTTCCTCGGCGGCTGGGGCGCCGGCCGGCTCTACGATCTGCGCGGCAACTACGACCTGATGTGGACGATCTCGATCGGGCTCGGGCTGTTTGCGGCGGTGATCAACTGGCCGATCAAGGAGCGCCCGGTCGAGCGGCTGGCGCTGCGGCCGGCCTGACCCGTTCAGACCATCGCCATCTCTGGCGTGTCGCCAAACGATCAGGCGCCGCTTACAAGGCGGCCCCGTTCGTGCTTTGCGCTTTCATGCAGCCCGTCATCTCGATCTCGAATCTCTCGAAGACCTACGCCTCCGGCTTCGAGGCGCTCAAGAATGTCGATCTGGAGATCCGGCGCGGCGAGATCTTCGCGCTCCTCGGCCCCAACGGGGCCGGCAAGACGACGCTGATCAGCATCGTCTGCGGCATCGTCAACGCGACCACCGGCACGGTCACGGCCGACGGACACGACATCGTCAGCGACTACCGCGCCGCCCGCGCCAAGATCGGGCTCGTGCCGCAGGAGCTCACGACCGATGCCTTCGAGACCGTCTGGGCGACGGTCAGCTTCAGCCGCGGGCTGTTCGGCAGGCGCAAGGACCCGGCCCATATCGAGAAGGTGCTCAGAGACCTGTCGCTGTGGGACAGGAAGGACAGCAGGATCAGGACGTTGTCCGGCGGCATGAAGCGCCGGGTGATGATCGCCAAGGCCCTGTCGCACGAGCCGCAGATTCTCTTTCTCGACGAGCCGACCGCCGGCGTCGACGTCGAGCTCAGGCAGGACATGTGGCCGCCTCGTGCGCGCGCTCCGAGCGACCGGCGTCACCATCATCCTGACCACCCACTACATCGAGGAGGCCGAGGAGATGGCCGACCGGGTCGGCGTGATCCACAAGGGCGAGCTGATCCTGGTCGAGGACAAGACCGAGCTCATGCGCAAGCTCGGCAAGAAGCGACTGACCCCGCAGCTGCAGGCGCCGCTCGCGGCGGTGCCCGACCGGCTCGCCGCCTACCGGCTCGAGCTGTCGCCGGAGCGCAACGAGCTCGTCTACACCTACGACACCCAGGCCGGGCGCAGCGGCATCGCCGCGCTCCTCGCCGATCTCGCCGAGGCCGGGATCCGCGTGCGCGACCTGCACACCGACCAGAGCTCGCTCGAGGACATCTTCGTCGGCCTCGTGAGGGAGCGGGCATGAACCTGCAAGCGGTGCGCGCGATCTACGCCTTCGAGATGGCCCGGACCTTCCGCACATTGCTCCAGAGCATCGTCTCGCCGGTGCTCTCGACGTCGCTCTATTTCGTCGTGTTCGGGGCGGCGATCGGCGGGCGCATCCAGGACATCGACGGCGTGCCTTACGGAGCCTTCATCGTGCCGGGCCTGATCATGCTCTCCCTTCTCACGCAGAGCATCGCCAACGCCTCCTTCGGCATCTACTTCCCGAAGTTCACCGGCACGATCTACGAGCTCCTGTCGGCGCCGGTCTCCTATGCCGAGATTCTCTTGAGCTATGTCGGCGCGGCCGCGACGAAGTCGATCCTGCTTGGCCTGATCATCCTCGCCACCGCGAGCCTGTTCGTGCCGCTGCGCATCGCGCACCCGTTCTGGATGCTCTACTTCCTCGTTATCACCGCGGTGACCTTCAGCCTGTTCGGCTTCATCATCGGCATCTGGGCCGACGGCTTCGAGAAGCTGCAATTGGTCCCGCTCCTCATCGTGACGCCGCTGACCTTTCTCGGCGGCAGCTTCTACTCGATCGACATGCTGCCGCCGTTCTGGCGGACCGCGACCCTGTTCAATCCGGTGGTCTACCTCGTCAGCGGCTTCCGCTGGAGCTTCTACGGCATCTCCGACGTCAGCGTCGGCGTGAGCTTTGCCATGACGCTGATCTTCTTGGGCGGGTGCCTCGCGGTCGCGGGCTGGATGCTCAAGACCGGCTACCGCCTCAAGGCCTGAGCGCTCAGCGCACCGTGACGCAGGGGCGGTGGGTCTCGGCCGAGCCCCAGCCGGAGGGCCGGAATGCCTCCGCGAGCTGGAGGTTCGGGCCGCCCGCGCTTCCACGCGCGCTCGGATGTCCGGCGAGGATCGAGGGGTTGAGCGCGTTGTCGATCTTCTGGCCGCGGTCGCGGCTGACGACCGGCGCGTCCGGCGCGCCGAGCTGCACGGCCAAGCCGCGCGGCGCCGGGCCAAGGCCGGCATTCATGCAGTGACGCCAGCGATAGGCGAGGGCGATCCCGCTCCGCCCGAAGGTCGGACGAAGGAGATAGCTGCTGTCGGCGGCGTAGCGGTAGCTCGACGGCGATGGCGGAGACGCCGAGGTCAGCGCCGCCGTGTAGAGGTAGTCATATTCCGGGGTCGCCCGGTGCTCGGACGAGACCAGCGGGTTCGGCACGAACGGACCGCTCGCATAGGGCCGGCCATAGAGAGCCGGCGCGAAGGAAGCCACATAGCTGGACGGCTTGCCGAAGCGCGGGCGGCCGTCCTGGGGCTGTTCGCGCCGCGGTACGCTGCTCTTTGCCGCACGCGCCTTCTTCGGGCCGGCGGCGGGCTCGCGGCGCTCGATCGCGAGCGCTTCGCCGCCGCCGAGGACCGCCCGGCCGAACTCGGCGGGCGCAAAGGCCGTCATCAGCCCTGCGGCCGCACACAGGCCGAGCCTTCGGCGCATCCGCTTCCTCCAGTCCCGAAGGCCAGAATAGGCCCGAAAACGTGAGTCGATCGTAACCGCCGCCACGGGCGCGAAGCCCGAGGAGCTGCCTACCCGGTGGTTCAACGCCCGACGCAGCGATCCGTTTCTGGACCTCAGCCGGCGGGTTCGGCCCCAAGCTTGACGGGCTTGCATGCGCCCGTCCACATGCCGGCGTTCCTCGCCGTCCGGAAGCCTTGATGTCCAGCGCCGTCGCCGACCTCCTCGCAATCCTCGATCTCGAGCAGCTCGAGATCAATCTCTTCCGGGGCAGGAGCCCGCAGGTCGGCTGGCAGCGGGTGTTCGGAGGCCAGGTGATCGGGCAGGCGCTGGTCGCGGCCTGCCGCACCGTGGACGGACGCGAGCCCCATTCGCTGCACGCCTATTTTCTCCTCGGCGGCGACCCCAAGGTGCCGATCATCTACGAGGTCGACCGCATTCGCGACGGGAGAAGCTTCACCACGCGCCGGGTGATCGCGATCCAGCACGGCCAGCCGATCTTCTCGATGTCGGTTTCCTTCCACCTCAAGGAGGAGGGCTACGACCACGCCTTCGCCATGCCGCAGGTGCCGGGGCCCGAGGCGCTGCCGAGCGAGGCCGAGATCAAGGCGAACGTGATGCCGATGATGCCCGACCCGGTGCGCGCCTATTACGAGCGCGAGCGACCGATCGAGCTCCGGCCGGTGGAATACCGGCGCTATCTCTCGCGCGAGCCGATGGAGCCGAAGTTCAACGTCTGGATACGCACCACCGGCCGGCTGCCGGACGATCCGGCGATCCACCAATGCGTGCTCGCCTATGCGTCGGACATGACCCTCCTCGATTCGGCGCTGATCGCGCATGGCCGCACGGTGTTCGAGCGCTCGATCCAGGCCGCGAGCCTCGACCATGCGCTGTGGTTCCACCGCCCCTTCCGCGCCGACGAGTGGCTGCTCTATGCGCAGGACAGCCCGAGCACCTCCGGCGCGCGGGGCTTCTCGCGCGGGCTCATCTTCGCTCAGGACGGCACGCTCGTCGCCTCGGTCGCGCAGGAGGGCTTGATCCGCCCGCGAGCCGATCTCGCCTAGGTGTCTGACGCGCCGTTAGGCATCCTGCCTAAACTTCGGCCCGTGATGCTGCCCGCTTGAGCAGCGCCGGGGCGTCTTCGCCCTTCGGTCAGGCGGTGCGCATTTGGCATGCAGCTTGATTAATCCAGCGCCAAAGCGGCCTCGCGCCGCCTTGGGGGCGCTGCCATGAAGATCGTCACGGCGATCATCAAGCCGTTCAAGCTCGAAGAGGTGCGTGACGCCCTGACCGCGCTCGGCGTGCACGGCATGACCGTCGCCGAGGTCAAGGGCTACGGGCGCCAGAAGGGCCACACCGAAATCTACCGCGGCGCCGAATACGCGGTGAGCTTCCTGCCCAAGATCAAGATCGAGGCGGCGGTGCAGGCCGACCAGGTCGGGCGCGTGGTCGAGGCGATCGTCGCGGCCGCCCGCACTGGCCAGATCGGAGACGGCAAGGTGTTCGTCACTAATCTCGAGCGCGCCGTCCGCATCCGCACCGGCGAGACCGACCAGGACGCGCTCTGACCCACGGGAACATCGATGACCAGGAACCTGCTTCGCCGGAGCCTCTTCCTCGCGACCGCATTCGCCGCCGGACCGGTCCTCGCGCAGACGCCGGAGACATCCAAGATCGACCCGGCCGACACCGCCTGGATCATGACCGCGACCGCCCTCGTCCTGATGATGACGATCCCGGGGCTTGCGCTCTTCTATGCCGGCATGGTGCGCAAGAAGAACCTCCTCGCCATCATGGCGCAATGCTTCGCGGCGACCGCGCTCGTCTCCCTGCTCTGGGTCGTCGCCGGCTACAGCCTCGCCTTCACGGGCGACGGCGCCTTCATCGGCTCGCTCCGGCGCGCGATGCTCTGGGGCATGGGCATGGAGACGGTGAGCCCGCTCGCCAAGACCATCCCCGAGAGCCTGTTCATGACCTACCAGATGACCTTCGCGATCATCACCTGCGCGCTGGTCTCGGGCGCGGTCGCCGACCGCATGCGCTTCTCGGCCTTCCTCCTCTTCACGGCGTTGTGGCTGTTCCTGGTCTATGTGCCGATCGCCCATTGGGTGTGGGGCGGCGGCTTCCTCGGCGCGCTCGGCCTGCTCGACTTCGCCGGCGGCACCGTGGTTCACATCAACGCCGGCGTGGCGGGCCTCGTCGCCGCGCTGGTTCTCGGCAAGCGCCGCGGCTATGGCGAGGAGAACCTCGCGCCGCACGACCTCACCATGGCGGTCGTCGGCACCGGGCTCTTGTGGGTCGGCTGGTTCGGCTTCAACGGCGGCTCGGCGCTGACCGCCGGCTCGCGCGCGAGCCTCGCGATCCTGGTGACCCATCTCGCCGCCTGCGCCGGCGCGCTGACCTGGATGGCGATCGAATGGACGACGCGCGGCAAGCCCTCGGTGCTCGGCATCATCTCCGGCGCGGTCGCGGGGCTCGGCACGATCACGCCCGCCTCGGGTTACGTGCTGCCCTGGCACGGAATGCTGATCGGCTGCCTCGCGGGCGGGATCTGCTGCTGGGCCTGCATCACCCTGAAGCCGCGGCTCGGCTATGACGACTCGCTCGACGTATTCGGCGTCCACGGCGTCGGCGGCGCTCTCGGGACGCTGCTTGCCGGCGTGTTCGCGGTCGGCGCGATCTCGGCGACGCCGGAGCTTGCGGCCGGCCTGCCCGGGCTCGTCGACGGCAACCCGCGGCAGGTCCTGGTCCAGCTTGCAGGCGTCGGCGCGACGATCGCCTGGAGCGGCGCCGCGACCTTCGCGATCCTCAAGATCGTCGACCTGCTGATGCCGGTCCGGGTGAGCGTGGAGTCGGAGCGCATGGGGCTCGACATCGCCCTCCATGGCGAGGCCGTGCAGTAGCCTCGACCGGCTGGCCATTTCTTGGGCAGTGGCGCGGCCGTGGCGTCCGCGTAGCCGCGCGCCTTTCCCTAAGTCGCTGAATCTGCGCGCATTCCATCCCTGGCACGGCGCTTGATTGGTGCCGCGCGGCAAGCTGCGGCGGCGCACCGCCGCGCATCGATAACGGCTCTCCGGCGGCGGCCAAGCCGGAGGCGGGAGCGGGGGCATGACACCGATGAAGATCGTGATGGCCATCATCAAGCCGTTCAAGCTCGAGGAGGTGCGCGATGCGCTGACCTCGCTCGGCGTGCACGGCCTGACGGTGACGGAGGTGAAGGGCTACGGCCGGCAGAAGGGGCACACCGAAATCTACCGCGGCGCCGAATACGCGGTGAGCTTCCTGCCCAAGCTCAAGATCGAGGTCGCGGTGGCGAGCGAAGCCGTGTCGCGCGTCATCGAGGCGATCACCGCCTCGGCCCGCACCGGCCAGATCGGCGACGGCAAGATCTTCGTCATGCCGCTCGAACGCGCCGTCCGAATCCGCACCGGCGAGACCGACGCCGACGCGCTCTGAACAACGCCAACGTCATCAAGGGTTCCACACCAATGAAGCTTCGCTCGATTGTCGCGGCCGGCCTCGGGGGGGCGGCGCTCACGCTCCTCCTCGACCCGGCGCTTGCGCAGACGGCCGCACCGCACGCCCCGACGCCCAACAAGGGCGACACCGCCTGGATGCTGATCGCCACCTGCCTCGTGCTGATGATGTCGGTGCCGGGCCTCGCCCTCTTCTATGGCGGGCTGGTGCGCACCAAGAACATGCTCTCGCTCCTGACCCAGGTCTTCGCGATCGTCTGCCTCGCCTGCCTGATCTGGGTCTTCTACGGCTACAGCCTCGCCTTCACCAACGGCGGCGGGCTCAACGACTTCGTCGGCGGCCTCTCGAAGGCGTTCCTGCGCGGCGTCGACCCGAACACCACCGCCGCGACCTTCTCGAACGGCGTCGTCATTCCCGAATACGTCTACATCTGCTTCCAGATGACCTTCGCGATGATCACCCCGGCGCTGATCGTCGGCGCCTTCGCCGAGCGCATGAAGTTCTCGGCCCTCGTGCTGTTCATCGTGCTGTGGCTGACCTTCGTCTATTTCCCGGTCGCCCACATGGTGTGGTACTGGGCCGGCCCCGACGCGATCGGGGATGCCGCGAAGACCCTTGCGGGCGCGACCGACGACGCGGCGAGGAATGCCGCCACCGCGAAGCTCGCCGAGGTCAAGGCCGACGCCGGCCTGATCTACAAATGGGGCGCGCTCGACTTTGCCGGCGGCACGGTCGTGCACATCAATGCGGGCGTCGCCGGGCTGGTCGGCGCTCTCCTCCTCGGCAAGCGCATCGGCTACGGCCGCGATCTCCTGGCGCCGCATTCGCTGACCATGACCATGATCGGCGCCTCGCTGCTCTGGGTCGGCTGGTTCGGCTTCAACGCCGGCTCGAACCTCGAGGCGAACGGCACCACCGCGCTCGCCATGATCAACACCTTTGTGGCCACCGCCGCCGCGGCGCTGTCGTGGCTGTTCGTGGAATGGGGCGCGAAAGGCAAGCCGTCGCTCCTCGGCATGCTGTCGGGCGCCATCGCCGGGCTCGTCGCGGTGACCCCGGCCTCCGGCTTCGCCGGCCCGATGGGCTCGATCCTGCTCGGGCTCGCGGCCGGCGGGCTGTGCTTCGTCTTCTGCTCGAGCGTGAAGAACGCGCTCGGCTACGACGACTCGCTCGACGTCTTCGGCATCCATTGCGTCGGCGGCGTGCTCGGCGCGCTCGCAACCGGCATCCTGGTCAATCCGGCGCTCGGCGGGGCCGGCATCCCGGACTACGAGTCGAAGCCCGGCGAGCTTGCCGTCGCGGCCTACGAGTTCGGCCCGGCCTTCATCGCGCAGGCCAAGGCCGTGCTCCTGACCTTGATGTGGTCCGGAATCGGCTCGGCGATTCTGTTCAAGCTCGTCGGCGTGATCGTCGGCTTGCGGGTGACGCAGGAGGAGGAGCGCGAAGGCCTCGACCTCGCCGACCACGGCGAGCGCGCCTACAATTACTGACCCCGTCCGGCGGCGCAAAAGGAAAGCCCCGGTCTCGCGACCGGGGCTTTCTTGCGGGTTGCTGCTCTGCGGTCAGTCGCAGATCTCGCGGCGCACCGTCACCCGCTCGCCGAACTCGTTCACGCGCTTGCGCACGACCGTGCGGCAGGCCGGCTCGTCATCAACGACGACGCGGCGCTCGCGATAGACGCGGGTGGTCGCCGTATGGGGCGGATCGTAGTAGCGCGGGCCGCCGACCGCGGCGCCGGCCGCAAACCCGCCGATGGCGCCTGCGATCGCGGCCGCGTTGCGCCCGTCCTCGGCCTGGGCCGGCGTGAAGGAGGAACCGGCGGCGAACAGGGCGAGCGCGGCCGAAACGACAGTGGTTCGAAGTAAGTTCGAGCTTAACATGGCACAGACCTCCTGTTGGCGGGACAACTTCTCAAGAGGCCGGCGGTTTCATGAACCGCTGTTCAGGTAGATTATTGCGATCCTTGATGTTGAACTGACCGCTTGGCTTGTCGCGGGAAGCTGCCCGCACTGCATCGAGGCGATTATTCTTCCGCCGTTCCATGGGAAGCCGCGCCGCTCCTACCCCCGGCGAGCCTTCGCGACCTCGGGCCTCGATCAGGCGCGGCTGGCTTTGCCAAGGTTAATCGCGCCTTTACCGCCCCCCGCCTAGGGTCGAGAGAGCCCCGAAAAGCTCCCGGTCAGCGGCCTCTGATGCGCACGATCCGCCGTTCCTCGCCTTACGACAATCTCACGGATGCGATACGGGCCTTTCTCGGCCGCCGCGCCGCCGAGCTTCTCGGGCTCGGCCTGCTGGCGCTTGCCGGCGCGGTGGTCGCGGCGCTCGCGACCTGGTCGGTCGAGGATCCGAGCCTCAACAACGCCACCGACGCAGCCGTGAAGAACCTCCTCGGCGTGCCCGGCGCGATCATCGCCGATCTCGCCATGCAGCTGTTCGGCCTCGGCGCCGTGCTGCTGCTGACGCCGGTCGCGGTCTGGGGCTGGCAGCTCCTGCGCAGCCGCGCCGTTCAGCGGCTGCATCTGCGTCTCGCGCTGTGGATCGCGGGCTCCGGGGCTGCGACCGCGGTCGCGAGCGCGCTGCCGCCGACCGCACGCTGGCCGCTGCCGACCGGCCTCGGCGGCGTCGTCGGCGACGCGCTCCTGAGCGCCGTCAAGACCGTGCTCGGCGTGTCGAGTGCCGCAGGGTCGGCGATGATCGGCTTCGCCTTCGCAGCGGTCGCCATCCTGGCCCTGACGGCCGCCTGCGGCTTCGGGGTCGCCGAGGAGCGCATGCATGATGACGAGGATGAGCCGGCGCCGGGCCGCGGCGGCCGCGACGATGATTCGCGCGAGGAGGAACCGGGCTGGGGCATCATCTCGCTCGGGGCGCTCGCCCATGGCGCGATGAGCCTTCGCGGCGCGCTGCGCCGCCGCGCCGAGCTGTGGCAGGCACGGCGCGAGCCCGCCCTGGCCGGCGCCGCCGGTGCGCGGCTTCGCCGCGAGCCGGTCCTCGCGCCCGCGGCCGCCTCCGGCAGGGCGCCGCTTCCGGCGCCGGAGGCCTCGCCCGACACACGCGCGGACGAGCCGTCGCGCCGCGTCGCGGCGCCGCCCGCACCGCCGAAGCCCGGCAAGCGCCTCTCGCGCGACGCGCAGCCTTCGCTCCTCGACAACGGGGACTACCAGCTGCCGGCGCTGCAGATGCTGGCCGAGCCGAAGAAGGCGCAGGTCGCGACCGTCTCGACCGACGCGCTCGAGCAGAACGCGACCCTGCTCGAATCGACGCTCGAGGATTTCGGCGTGCGCGGCGAGATCATCAACGTCCGCCCTGGCCCCGTGGTCACGCTTTACGAGCTCGAGCCGGCGCCCGGCACCAAGTCCTCGCGCGTGATCTCGCTCGCCGACGACATCGCGCGCTCGATGAGCGCGGTCTCGGCCCGCGTCGCGGTGGTGCAGGGCCGCAACGCCATCGGCATCGAGCTGCCGAACCTCAAGCGCGAGACGGTCTACCTGCGCGAGCTCCTGGCCAGCCAGGATTTCGAATCGACCAAGCACCGCCTCGCGCTCTGCCTCGGCAAGACGATCGGCGGGGAGCCGGTCATCGCCGACCTCGCCCGCATGCCGCATCTCCTCGTCGCGGGCACCACGGGCTCGGGCAAGTCGGTCGCGATCAACACGATGATCCTGTCGCTGCTCTACCGGCTCAAGCCCGAGGAGTGCCGGCTGATCATGGTCGACCCGAAGATGCTGGAGCTGTCGGTCTATGACGGCATTCCGCATCTCCTCTCGCCCGTCGTCACCGACCCCAAGAAGGCGGTGATCGCGCTGAAATGGGCGGTGCGCGAGATGGAGGAACGCTACAAGAAGATGTCGAAGCTCGGCGTGCGCAACATCGACGGCTTCAACCAGCGCGTCGCCGAGGCGGCGGCCAAGGGCGAGGTGATCGCGCGCACGGTCCAGACCGGCTTCGACCGCGACACCGGCGAGGCGGTCTACGAGGACGAGATCATGGATCTCGAGCCCCTGCCCTACATCGTGGTCATCGTCGACGAGATGGCCGACCTGATGATGGTCGCCGGCAAGGACATCGAAGGCGCCATCCAGCGCCTCGCCCAGATGGCCCGCGCGGCCGGCATCCACGTGATCCTGGCGACGCAGCGCCCGTCGGTCGACGTCATCACCGGCACCATCAAGGCGAATTTCCCGACCCGCATCTCCTTCCAGGTCACCTCGAAGATCGATTCGCGCACGATCCTCGGCGAGCAGGGCGCGGAGCAGCTCCTCGGCCAGGGCGACATGCTCTACATGGCCGGCGGCGGGCGCATCACCCGCGTGCACGGGCCGTTCGTTTCCGACAGCGAGGTCGAGAAGGTGGTGGCCCATCTCAAGCGCCAGGGTCGCCCGGCCTATCTCGAAGCGGTCACGGCCGGGGACGACGACGAGGGCGGCGCCGGCGTCGCTACGGACACCCCGGTTTTCGACAAGGGCGCCTTCGGCGAGGAGGGCGGCGACCTCTACGACCAGGCGGTCGCGGTGGTGCTGCGCGACAAGAAGGCCTCGACCTCCTACATCCAGCGCCGCCTGCAGATCGGCTACAACCGAGCCGCCTCGCTCATGGAGCGCATGGAGAAGGAAGGCATCGTCGGCGCGGCGAACCACGCCGGCAAGCGCGAGATCCTTCTCGAGACGGCCGGTGGGGGCATCGGGGACGAGGACGACTGAGGCGGCGTCGCAGAATCGCCACAGCGCCTCCGTAGCGCTGGCCGATGCTCTCAAGGGATTGCTGCCGTGCCCCTTAGCCCGACCCTGCGCCTTGCGGCCGGCCTGTGCGCCTTCGGCCTTGCCGGGCCCGCATCGGCGCAGGTCGCGAACCCGCTCGATTGGCTGTTCGGGCGCAATCCGCCGGCCCCGACGGCGCAAGAGCCCGCCCCGCAGACGCCGGCGCCCCAGTCACCCGCCGGGCAGCCGGCGGCTCCAGGCGCCCGCTCGTCCGCGCAAGGCCCGCGCGCCGCGCAGCCGGCCGCCGCCGGGATGCCTACGACCGCGGTGCTGCCGCCGAAGCGGCCGGCGGGGCTCGCATCCGAGCCGGCCTCCGTCGCCGGCGAGCCCGCTCCCACGGCGACTGCGTCGCGCCCGCCCGCGCCTCAGCCTTCGGCCCAAGCTGGGCCGCCGGTGCTGGCCGCCGCCGCGGCGGTTGCGCCGCCGGTTTCGGCCGAGCCGCTCAACGAGCGCCAGATCGTCGAGCGCGCCAACGCCTATTTCAACGGCATCTCGACCCTGGTCGGCGAGTTCGTGCAGACCGGCGGCGATGGGCGCCGGATCGGCGGCACGCTCTATCTGCAGCGCCCGGGCCGCATCCGCTTCGAATACGAGAGCCCGGCCACGATCGAGGTCGTCGCGGACGGCAACTCGGTCGCGGTGCGCGACCGCAAGCTCGCCACGCAGGACCTCTACACGATCGCGCAGACGCCGCTGAAGTTCCTGCTGCGCGAGCGCATCAGCCTCGGCCAGGACATCCGGGTCACCGGCGCCTCTGTCGAGCCCGAGGGTGCGCGGCTCTCGCTCGAGGACAAGTCGACGCTCGGCGGCACCTCGAAGATCACGCTGTTCTTCGACAAGGACCTGCAGGCGCTGAAGCGCTGGCGCATCGTCGACGCGCAGGGCTTCACCACCATCGTGGAGCTGACGAACCTCGACACCGCCCGCCGGGTCGACCCGCGCCTGTTCGTGATCAATTACGAGCGGATGCTCGAGCCGAAATAGGGGCGTGTCGCCCGCGGGCTGCTGCGCAGCCTGTCGGGGATGACCGCGGCGCACGCCTTGCTCCGCAATGACGGCGTCCCGTAAGAACCTCGCATGCGCTTCACCGTCACGACCTGGAACATCAACTCCGTCCGCCTGCGCATCGAGCAGGTGCGCCGCTTCCTCCACGAGGTCGCGCCGGACGTGCTGTGCCTCCAAGAGACCAAGTGCCCGGAGGACCGGTTCCCGCTCGAGACGCTGCAGAGCTTCGGATACCGGCACGTCGTCCATTGCGGGCAGAAGGGCTACAACGGCGTCGCGATCCTCTCGCGCTATTCCTTCTCGGCCAGGGACGGGCTCGAGCTCTGCGCGCGGCGCGACGCGCGCCACGTCTCGATCACCCTCGGGCCCGATGCCGGCGCGGCGGCGGGATTCGTCGTGCATAACTTCTACGTCCCGGCCGGCGGCGACGTTCCGGACCCGGACCTCAACCCGAAATTCGCCCACAAGCTGTCCTTCCTCGCCGAGATGCGGCGCTGGGGCGACGAGCGCGGTCCGGCGAAAGCCCCCGCGGTCCTGGTCGGCGACCTCAACGTCGCGCCTCTCGAGCACGATGTCTGGTCGCACAGGCAGTTGCTCGACGTGGTGAGCCACACGCCGGTCGAGACCGAGGCCCTGGAGACGCTACGCGGCGAGGCCGGCTGGGTCGACTCGGCCCGGCACCTGACGCCCGAGCCCGAGAAGATCTACACGTGGTGGAGCTACCGCGCGCAGGACTGGGCCGCCTCCGACCGCGGCCGGCGGCTCGACCACATCTGGGTCTCGCCGGATCTTGCCGGCGCGCTGCGCTCCGTCGAGGTCTCGCGCGGCACCCGGAGCTGGACCCGTCCCTCCGACCACGTGCCGGTCACCGCCGCGATGGAGCTGTAGGGTTGGTTTGGCGCGCCCCGGGGTGGAGTCGTCCCGGAAGCCGCGCAGCGGCTATCCGGGACCCACAGCGCACGCGGTGGCGGTTGTGGATCCCGGCTCTTCGCTTCGCTCGGGCCGGGATGACTCGCGTCAGGCGTTTCGGGGCCATTACGGCGCTCGGACTCCTCACAGCACCTGCCCTTGCGCAAAGCCCATCAGGCCCGTGCCGCCCCTTTCTCTATGAGGATGCCCGATACACCGTCTGCACCATCGATCTGCGCAAGTACCAGCTCAAGCTGTTCTGGCGGGCGCCCGACGGCGAGCCCTACAACTCTTTCGAGCGGCTCGCGCAAGCCCATCGCGACCTCGCTTTCGCGATGAACGCGGGCATGTACCACAAGGACTGGTCGCCGGTCGGGCTCTATGTCGAGGACGGGCGCGAGCTCAAGAAGGCGAACACCGCGAACGGCCCGGGCAATTTCCACATGAAGCCGAACGGCGTCTTCTACGCGAACACCGACTCGGCCGGCGTCGCCGAGACCGGGCGCTATCTGCGCCAGAAGCCGAAGGCCGAGATCGCGACGCAGTCGGGGCCGATGCTGGTCATCGACGGCAGGATCCATCCGAAGATCTCGGAGGAAGGCGTCTCGCGCAAGATGCGCAACGGCGTCGGCGTGCGCAACGGCAAGACCGTGGTGTTCGCGATCTCGGAGGAGCTCGTCACCTTCGGGCAGTTCGCGCGCCTGTTCCGCGACGCGCTCGGCTGCTCGAACGCGCTCTTCCTCGACGGCTCGGTATCGAGCCTCTACGCCCCCGCCCTCAACCGGGCCGATGCCCGCTGGCCGATGGGGCCGATCATCGGCGCGGTGGAGCGGACGCCGCGGCGCTAAATCCTCTCCCCGCTTGCGGGGAGAGGCCGACTTGGGCGAAGCCCGAGCGGGTGAGGAGCTGTCGACGGCAGAGCGCAAACGTCGACAGCCTCTCACCCTCGCCCTTCGGGCTCGCTTCGCGGCCTCGCCGCGAAGCCCTCTCCCCGCAAGCGGGGAGAGGAGTCTTCTCGCTCCTGATCCACCTCCATCAGCCATTCGCGCACCCGCTCGAGCCCGCCCGACAAGGTCGCGAGCTCGATCGAGAGCGCGCCGTGCATGGCCTCAGCGGCGCTCGGGAACTCCTGCAGAACGCGGCGCATGAGTGTCGGCGAGACGCGCAGCACCGAAGAGGGCTCGCGGGCCGTCGCTGTCGCCGGCCGCGTGCCGCGCAAGAACAGGGCGGTCTGGCCGACCAGCGCGCCGGGCTCGGCGATGAACGGGGCGTCATCGTCCTTTCCGGCCACCGCGAGCGAGCCCTTGGTCACGACGAAGCCGCCATCCGACTTGTCGCCGCGGCGGAACAGCACGTCGCCGGCCCGCAGGAGCCTGTGCTCGGCCGCAAAGGCGATGAGCCGCAGCGCCTCCCGGTCCATGAGGCTGAACAGGGGCGCGCGCGCGAGGATCGCGATGTCGTCGTCGAGCGCCATCGGTGGCTTTCGCCGCGCCCTACGGCATCAGCTTGTAGCCGCCCGGCTCGGTCACCAGGATGCGCGCGTGGGAGGGGTTCGTCTCGATCTTCTGCCGCAGGCGATAGATGTGGGTCTCGAGCGTGTGCGTGGTGACGTTCGAATTGTAGCCCCAGACCTCGGCGAGGAGGACGTCGCGCCCGACCACCTTCTGACCCGCCCGGTAGAGGAAGCGCAGGATCGCGGTCTCCTTCTCGGTGAGCTTGAGCTTCGAGCCCTTCTCGCTGACGAGGAGCTTCGCGCCCGGCCTGAAGGTGTAGGGCCCGATCTGGAAGACCGCGTCTTCGCTCGCCTCGTACTGGCGCAGCTGCGCCCGGATCCGGGCGAGCAGCACCGCGAACTTGAAGGGCTTCACCACATAGTCGTTGGCGCCCGCCTCGAGGCCGAGCACCGTGTCGGCGTCCGAGCTCTGCCCGGTGAGCATGATGATCGGGCTGCGGAAGCCGTTGCGGCGCATGATCTTGACCGCCTCGCGCCCGTCCATGTCGGGCAGCCCGACATCCATGATGGCGAGATCCACGCGATCGGCCTTGACTTGGTTCACGGCCGCGGAAGCCGTCTCGGCCGAGAGGATCTCGAACTCGTCGTAGAGGGCGAGCTGCTCGGCAAGCGTGTCGCGCAGGTCGCGGTCGTCGTCGACGACGAGAAGCCGGTGGGCGTTCGACATCGGACCCCTGTTCCTTTGCGAGGCCGCTCGGATAAAGGCGTCGGTTCTCAAAATCCCGGCAAGGCCACGCTTCTCAGCGAAGCCATAGACTAGCCGCCTGCGCTCCCGCAACAAGGCCCCATGCTCCGCCGTCCACCGAAGCCGAAGAGACGCACGACGCTTGACCTGGTGCGCGTGTTCCGCTCGCCCCTCGACCGGCGCCGCGGGCGGATCGTCGCCGGGGCGCTGGCGATGCCGTGCGCGTTGGGCCGCTCCGGGACCGTGCGGGACAAGCGCGAGGGCGACGGGGCGACGCCGCTCGGGCGCTTTGCGGCGCTGCAGGCCTTCTACCGCGCCGACCGCTTGGCCCGCCCGCGCACGCTGCTTCCGCTTGCCGCGACGGCGCCGCGCGACGGCTGGTGCGACGACCCTCGGGACCGCAACTACAACCGGCCGGTCCGTCTGCCCTACCCGGCCCGGCACGAGCGCATGCAGCGCGACGACGTCCTCTACGACGTGGTGATCGACCTCGGCTATAACCGCGGGCCGATCCGCAAGGGCCGCGGCAGCGCCATCTTCCTGCACTGCGCGAACCCGGGCCTCACGCCGACGGAGGGCTGCGTCGCGGTCGATCCGCGGCTGGTCGCGCGGCTCCTCGCGCTGATCGGGCCTCGAACCCGGATCGAGGTCGTGGGCTGAAGCACGATCCCGAAACCGGGAACCGGTTTTTGGATCAGATCATGCGAGAACAAAGGGATAGAACCGGGATGGCGGCTCGAAGCGAGGTCATCCCGCTCTAAACGCTATGCGACGCGCCTGGCGGCCGGGCGCTTCGCCGGCGCCCTCTTCTTGGGCTTCGCCTTGTTCTCGTTCGCCTCGGGCCCGGCCATGTAGCTCAGCTCGCGCTCGGCGCGCAGCCAATGCTCGTCGGCGCGGCCATCGACGTAGCCCTCCTCGACCCAAAGCGCATAAGCGCGTTCCTGAATGCGCTGGAAATCCATTTCGCCCCTCGCAACCTTCCGACTTCGTGGACGTGCCGCAGCACGCGACCCAAGAAGTGGCCGGGACATGGTTAATGACGCGTAAACCGGAGCGGCGTTCAGGCCTGTTCACGCGCCCCGAAGATCGCGCTGCCGACCCGCACATGGGTCGCGCCGAGCTGGATCGCGGCTTCGAAATCGGCGCTCATGCCCATCGAGAGCGCGTTGAGCCCATTGCGTCTGGCAATCTTGGCGAGGAGCGCGAAATGCGGCGAGGGCGGCTCCTCGGCGGGCGGGATGCACATCAGGCCCTGGATCGTAAGCCCGTGCTTCTCGCGGCAGGCCGCAATGAAGGCGTCGGCTTCCGCCGGCATCACGCCGCCCTTCTGCGGCTCCTCGCCGGTGTTGACCTGCACGAGGAGGCGCGGCGCGCGACCCTCTCTGGCGATCTCCTTCGCCAGCGCCGCCGCGAGCGAATCCCGGTCGACCGTGTGGATCGCGTCGAAGAGCCGGACCGCGTCGCGCGCCTTGTTCGACTGCAGGGGCCCGATCATGTGGAGCTCGACGCCCGGGTAGCGCTCGCTCAAGCGCGGCCACTTCTCCTTCGCCTCCTTGACGTAGTTCTCGCCGAAGGCCCGCTGCCCGGCCTCGAGCACCGGCTCGATCGCTTCGGCCGGAAAGGTTTTCGACACCGCGACCAGTGTGATCCCGGCCGGGTCGCGCCCGAAATCCCGCGCCGCGCGGGTGATCTCGGCCCGCACCTCGTGCAGCCGTGCGACACTCTCGACCGAATCGCGCAAGCCGGGCTCCTCAGAGGGCGCGAAACCGGGCTAATCCGTTGACCGCGCGCGCGCTTTCGTGTCCTAGTCCCGTCGTGATCGGCGGCGCAAGCCGCTTTTGCTTTTCTCAGGACACGACGCCACTCGACACGCGATGAGACCCGAGCGTTACAACGCCAAGGAAGCCGAGCCGAAATGGCAGGCGGTCTGGGCCGAGAAAGACCTGTTCCGCACCCGGAACGACGATCCGCGTCCGAAACGCGATGGGCGACGTGGTCGCGCGCTACAAGCGGGCCCGCGGCTTCAACGTGCTGCACCCGATGGGCTGGGACGCCTTCGGCATGCCGGCCGAGAACGCGGCGATGCAGAACAAGGTCCACCCCAAGGACTGGACCTACCAGAACATCGACGCGATGCGGGGCCAGCTCAAATCGATGGGGCTTTCGCTCGACTGGTCGCGCGAGATCGCGACCTGCGATCCGGCCTATTACAAGCACCAGCAGCGGATGTTCCTCGACTTCCTCACGGCCGGGCTCGTCGATCGCAAGACCGCCAAGGTCAACTGGGACCCGGTCGACCAGACCGTGCTCGCGAACGAGCAGGTCATCGACGGGCGCGGCTGGCGCTCCGGCGCGCCGGTCGAGCAACGCGAGCTGACCCAGTGGTTCTTCAAGATCACCGACTGCGCCCAGGACCTCTTGGACAAGCTCGAGGCGCTCGAGCGCTGGCCCGAGAAGGTCAGGGTCATGCAGAAGAACTGGATCGGGCGCTCGGAGGGGCTCACGGTCCGCTTCGCGCTCGATCCCGCGACCGCGCCGGCGGGCGAGCGCGAGTTGGAGATATTCACGACGCGCCACGACACGCTGTTCGGCGCGAGGTTCATGGCGGTCGCGCCCGACCATCCGCTGGCGCGCTCGGCCGCGGCCAAGGACCCGGCGCTCGCCGCCTTTATCGAGGAGTGCAAGCGCACCGGCACGGCGCAGGAGGCGATCGAGAAGGCGGAAAAGCTCGGCTACGACACCGGCATCCGCGCCAAGCACCCTTTCGACGAGGCTTGGGAGCTGCCGGTCTATGTCGCGAACTTCATCCTCATGGAGTACGGCACCGGCGCGATCTTCGGATGCCCGGCGCACGACCAGCGCGACCTCGACTTCGTCAACAGATACGGCCTCGGCAACACGCCCGTGGTGTGCCCGCCGGGCGTCGATCCGGCGAGCTTCGTGATCACTACCGAGGCCTATGACGGCGATGGGCGGATGATCAATTCGCGCTTCCTCGACGGCCTGTCGATCGAGGAGGCGAAGGAGGAGGTCGCGCGCCGGCTGGAGCGCGAGATGCGCGACGGCCGCCCGGTCGGCGAGCGCAAGGTCCAGTTCCGCCTGCGCGACTGGGGCATCTCGCGCCAGCGCTATTGGGGCTGCCCGATCCCGGTCATCCATTGCGAGGCCTGCGGCGTCGTGCCGGTGCCGGTCGAGGACCTGCCGGTGACCCTGCCGGAGGACGTTTCATTCGACGTGCCGGGCAATCCGCTCGACCGTCATGCGGCCTGGCGCCAGGTGCCCTGCCCGCAATGCGGCTCAGCCGCCCGGCGCGAGACCGACACCATGGACACCTTCGTCGATTCGTCCTGGTACTTCGCCCGCTTCACCGACGCGCAGCGCGAGGACGCGCCGACCGACCGCAATGCGGTCGACGAATGGCTGCCGGTCGACCAGTACATCGGCGGCATCGAGCACGCGATCCTGCACCTCCTCTACTCGCGCTTCTTCATGCGCGCGATGAACGCCACCGGCCATTCCGACGTGCCGGACGGCGAGCCCTTCGACGGGCTGTTCACGCAAGGGATGGTGGTGCACGAGACCTACCGGGCGAAGGACGGCTCCTGGATCATGCCGGCCGAGGTGCGGATCGACAGCGACGGCGGCGGGCGCCGCGCGGTCCACAACCGCACCGGCGAGGCGATCGAGATCGGCCCGATCGAGAAGATGTCGAAGTCGAAGCGCAACACCGTCGATCCCGACGATATCATCGCGAGCTTCGGCGCCGACACCGCGCGCTGGTTCATGCTGTCCGACTCGCCGCCCGAGCGCGACGTGATCTGGACCGAGGAGGGCGTGCAGGGCGCCGGCCGCTTCGTGCAGCGGGTCTGGCGCCTGGTCGGCGAGATCGGCGAGGTCGCGGCCGCGAACGGCAGCGCCGAGGATTCGCCCGAGGCGCTCGCAATCCGCAAGGCGGCGCACCGCGCCCTCGCCGCGGTCGGGGACAGCATCGAGGGGCTCCGCTTCAACGTCGCGGTCGCCAAGATCTACGAATTCGCCAATGCGCTGCAGGCGATGCTCGCGGAGGCGCGCGGCAAGCCCGGGCTCGCCCCGGCCCTCCGCGAGGCGGCCGAGATCTTCGTGCAGCTTCTCGCCCCGATGATGCCGCATCTTGCGGAAGAATGCTGGGCGGCGCTCGGCGCCGAGGGCCTGGTCGCGGAGGCGCCCTGGCCTGCGCTCGACCGCTCGCTTCTGGTGGAGAACGCGGTTACGCTCCCGGTGCAGGTCAACGGCAAGAAGCGGGCCGACGTCACCGTCTCGCGCGATGCCGACCAGGCCGCGATCGAGGCCGCGGTTCTGTCGCTCGACGCCGTGCGGCGGGCGATGGAAGGGCGGCCGCCGCGCAAGATCATCGTGGTTCCGCAGAGGATCGTGAATGTGGTCGCTTAAGGGATCCGCCGGGCGCGGCGCAAAGCTCCTCCTCGCGGCGCTCGTCGCGTGGGCAACCTCGGGCTGCCTGCGCCCGCTTTACGGCCCGACCGCCTCCGGCGAGCGGCTGCAGACCGTGCTCGCGCAGATCGAGGTCGAGAAGGTGCGGACCACGGTCAACAAGGCGCATATCGCGCACCAGCTCCGGAGCGAGCTCGTGTTCGACCTCGACGGCTCCGGGACGCCGCCGCCGAAGCGCTACAAGCTCTCGATCATCGCCCGCGACCATATCGGCGGCGCGATCGTCGACAGCGTCACCGGCCGGTCCTTGTCGAGCACGCTCAATGTCGATGCCGAGTACACGCTCACCAATTGGGACGGCTCGCAGACCATCACCAGGGGCACCGCCAGCGCATCGGCGAGCTACGAGCGCTCGGCCCAGCGCTTTGCCGGCGTGCGCGCCGCGCGCGACGCGGAGATCCGGGCCGCGAAGCTGGTTTCCGAGCAGATCAAGACGCGTCTCGCGGCGGCGCTCGTCTCGAAATCCTGACGCCGGAGCGATGACCGCGGTCAAGGCGGCCGAGGTCGACGGCGCGCTCAGGCGCCTCGGCCCACCTACCGTTTCCGTTTTGTTCTATGGGCCCGACACTGGGCTCGTCGCCGAGCGGGCGAAGGCGACGGCCGAGCGCGCCGTCGACGATCCCTCCGACCCTTTCCAGCTCATCCGTATCGACGGCGAGGCGGTGGCGAACGATCCGGCCCGCCTCGCCGACGAGGCCGGCACGATCGGCCTCTTTGGCTCGCGCCGGGCGATCTGGGTGAAACCGACGTCGCGCAACCTCGCGCCGGCGCTCGCTCCGGTCCTCGAGATGCCGCTCCAGGACACGCTGGTCTTGATCGAGGCTGGCGATCTCGCCAAATCCTCGCCTCTGCGCACGCTGTGCGAACGCTCGCCGAAGGCGCTGGCCATGCCGTGCTTCGGCGATGCGGCGAGGGAGCTCGGTACGGTGGTCGACGAGACGCTGAGGGCCGCCGGCCTCTCGATCGGCCGCGAGGCGCGCGACGCGGTGATCGCGAGCCTCGGCGGCGACCGCCTCGCGACGCGGAGCGAGATCGCCAAGCTCGCCCTCTATGTCCACGGGCGCCGCGAGGTCACGCTTGACGACGTCGACGCGGTGATGAGCGACGTCTCGAGCCTTGCGATCGACGCGGTGGTCGACGCGGCCTTCGCCGGCGATCGCGCCCGGCTCGACCAGGCCCATCGCCGGCTCGCGGCCGAGGGCGTCTCACCCTCGGTCATTCTCGGCGCGGCGCTCCGCCATGCGATCGCGCTCCTCTCGGCGCGCGAGGAGATGGGCGCCGGGCGCTCGGTCGACGACGCCTGGCGCTCCTTCCGGCTGCATTTCCGGCGCGAGGCCGCGATCAAGCAGCAGCTCCAGCGCTGGACCGCGCTCGCGCTGCGCCGCGCCGTGGCGGGCTTGCAGGCAGCGGTGCTCGAAAGCCGCCGGCGGGCCGAGGTGGCCGAGGCCGTGGCCGGCGAGGCGTTGTTCGGCCTCGCGGCCAACCTCTCCCAGAGGGAGAGGTCGAGCGCCGCCGACAGGCGGCGTCCGGGTGAGGGGTAAGAAGGGCTGTGGGGTAAGCGGCGTCGTCTGATGAGCCTTGGTTCCGCTGGTGGATTGTCCGACCGCGGCGCACCCCCTCACCCGCCCGGCTCCCGCCGTCTCGACCTCTCCCTCCGGGAGAGGTTTGCGGGCTACCGCCCCGAGGCTTCCTTCAGGCGACGGCACAGGCCGTCGAGCTGATCGAGCGTGCCGTATTTGATGCGGAGCTCGCCGCCCCTGCCGCGATGCTCGATCGAGACCTTGAGGCCGAGCACGTCCTCCAACGCCCGCTCGACCGCCCTCGTGTCGGGATCCTTCCCCCGCGTGGCGCGGATGCGCTGGTGCGGCTCGGCGTTGCCGTGCTCGGCATGGGCGATCTCCTCGACTTCCCGGACGCTGAGGTTCTTCTCGACGATGCGCCTCGCCACGGCCTCGGGATCGCGCACGGCAAGCAGCGCGCGGGCGTGCCCGGCCGTGATGTTGTTGCCGATCACCAGCTCCTTCACGGCCGACGGCAGCGACTGCAACCGCAGGATATTGGCGACATGCGACCGGCTCTTGCCGAGCACGGTCGAGAGCTCGGCCTGGGTGTAGTGGAACTCGTCCATCAGGCGCTGGTAGCCCTCGGCCTCCTCGATGGCGTTGAGGTCGCTGCGCTGGACGTTCTCGAGCACCGCGTATTCGAGCGAGGTGCGGTCGTCGATCTCGACGACGATCACCGGCACCTCGTGCAGGCCGGCCATCTGGGCCGCTCGCCAGCGCCGCTCGCCGGCGACGATCTCGTAGCCGTCCGGAAGCCCGGGCAGGGGCCGCACCACGATCGGCTGGATGATGCCGCGCTCGCGGATCGACGCGGTGAGGCCGGCGAGGTCGGTCCCGAAGCTCTTGCGCGGGTTGCGCGGGTTCGGGCGCAGGAACTCGACCGGCACCTTGCGGGCGCCGCGCGCCCGCTCGACGACGGCGCTGTCGTCGCCGACGTCGCCGATCAGCGCGGCGAGGCCGCGCCCGAGGCGGAGTTTGGTCGCTTCTTCGGCCATGGCAGCCCCTCTTCGGCCGGTCTCACGCGGCCTTGAGCGCGCGCTCGCGCTGGATGATCTCGGAGGCGAGGCGCAGATAGGCCTGCGAGCCCGCGCATTTCAGGTCGTAGAGCAGCACGGGCTTGCCGTGCGACGGCGCCTCCGACACCCGCACGTTCCGGGGGATCATGGTGTCGTAGACCTTCTCGCCCATGAACTGCCGCACATCCGCGACGACCTGGCCCGAAAGGTTGTTGCGCGGGTCGAACATGGTGAGCACGACGCCGTGGATCGTGAGGCGCGGGTTGAGCGAGGCCCGCACCTGCTCGACCGTGCTGAGCAGCTGGCTCAGGCCTTCGAGGGCGAAGAACTCGCATTGTAGCGGCACCAGGACCGAATCGGCGGCCGTGAGCGCGTTGATGGTGAGGAGGTTCAGCGAGGGCGGACAATCGATCAGCACATAGGTGAACGGACCGTCGGCGGCGGAGCGCGCGGCGAGCCGCTCGATCGCGTGCTTGAGGCGATGGGCGCGATTGCGCTCATGCGCGATCTCGAGCTCCACGCCGAGCAGGTCGAGCGTCGAGGGCGCCACATGGAGGCGCGGCACGGCGGTCTCCGTGACGACGCTCGCGAGCTCCGCCTCCCCGGCGAGCACGTGATAGGTCGAGAGCCGCCGGCTCTTGCGGTCGATGCCGAGCCCGGTCGAGGCATTGCCCTGGGGGTCGAGGTCGAGGATCAGCACCTTCTCGCCGATCGCCGCAAGCGCGGTGCCGAGATTGATCGCCGTCGTGGTCTTGCCGACCCCGCCCTTCTGGTTCGCGAGCGCGAGGACCCGGGGCCGGGCGGGCGCGGCGGAGGGAATCGGAGTCGGGGCGTCGGCGGTCAAGGAATCCATCAAACGCGCTCGTGGAGGGATCGGACCCGGACGATCCTCGCATCGGGATCGGTGCGACTCGGGATCAGATCGGTTTCGAGTCTCCAGGATTCGGCGGCCTCGGTCAATTCAGCCTGCACCTCGCGGCCTTTCGGGAACAGCCCGACGGCGCCCGTTTTCAACAGCGCTTGCGTCCAGCCGAGGAGATCGGCGAGCGGCGCCAGGGCGCGCGCCGTGACGATCTCGACCGTGCCGGCGAACTCCTCCACGGCGGTTTCCAGCCGGCGCTCGTGGATGCGAGCCGGCGCTCCGGTCGCGCGCCCGACATGACGCAGGAAGGCGCATTTGCGGGAGTTGCTCTCGACGAGATGGACCTCGGCCCCGGGCCGCTCGGAGAGCGCGATGGCGATCACCAGCCCCGGAAAGCCCGCGCCCGAGCCGAGGTCGAGCCAGCGCAGCGCCTGCGGCTCGATCGCCAGGAGCTGCAGCGAGTCGGCGATGTGGCGGGTCCAGACCTCGCCGAGCGTCGCCGGCCCGACCAGGTTCTTGACCCTCTGCCAGCGCCCGAGCTCCGCGATCAGAAGGTCGAGCCGCGCCGATGTTTCACGTGAAACATCGTATGTCCGGACCACCTCCGCACGGCCGGGAGGCTCAGCCATGCGGCGGCTCGCAGGCCCAATGTTTCACGTGAAACATCGCACCGGTGATCAGCCGGAGACCTCGGGCCGCCTCCGCTTGGCGTGAGCGGCGAGGAGCGTGATCGCCGCCGGGGTCATGCCTTCGATCCGGGCGGCCTGCCCGAGCGTCCGCGGCTTCACGAGGTCGAGCTTGCTGCGGATCTCGTTCGAGAGCCCCGGCAGCGTGCCGAAATCGATGCCGCCTGACAATTCGACCGCCTCATCGCGCCGGTAGGCGGCAATGTCGGCATTCTGGCGGTCGAGATACACCGAATAGGTCGCATCGGTCTCGAGTCGCTCGCGCAGCGCCGCCGGCCAGCTCCCGAGCTCCGGCCAAACCTGGGCGAGCCGCGCGACCGACATGCCCGGGAAGGACAACAGCTGCAGGGCGTTGCGGCGAATGCCGTCGCGGTTCAAGGCGATGCCGTACCGGGCGCCCTGGTTCGGGGTCAGGGTCAGGCCGCAAAGCCGGCCGCGGGCCGCCTCGAGCCGCTCCTGCGAGGCGGCGAAAGCCTCCGCCCGCCGCCGGCCGACGCAGCCCAGCGCCATACCCTTCGGGGTCAGCCGCTCGTCGGCGTTGTCGATGCGCAGGCTGAGGCGGTACTCGGAGCGCGAGGTGAACATCCGGTAGGGCTCGCTCACCCCGCGCGTGACGAGATCGTCGATCAGCACGCCGATGTAGGATGCCGCCCGATCGAAGGTGGTCGCCTCGGCCCCCGAGGCGGCGAGCGCCGCGTTGACGCCAGCCGCGAGCCCTTGCGCCGCGGCTTCCTCATAGCCGGTGGTGCCGTTGATCTGGCCGGCCAGGAAGAGGCCCGGCAGGCGCTTCGTCTCGAGCGTGGCATGAAGCTCGCGCGGATCGACGTAATCATACTCGATGGCGTAGCCGGGCCGCAGCATGGCGGCGCCTTCGAGCCCCGGGATCGACCGCAGGATCGCGCGCTGGACCTCCTCGGGCAGCGAGGTCGAGATGCCGTTCGGATAGACGGTCGGGTTGTCGAGGCCCTCGGGTTCGAGGAAGATCTGATGGCCGTCGCGGTCGCCGAACCGCACCACCTTGTCCTCGATCGACGGGCAGTAGCGCGGGCCGCGCCCGTGGATGCCGCCCGAATACATCGGTGCCCGGTGGAGGTTCGCCCGGATCAGATCGTGCACCGCGGCCGTGGTCCGGGTGATGCCGCATTCGATCTGCGGCGTATCGATCCGAACGGTGAGCGCCGAGAACGCCACCGGCTCCTCGTCCGCCGCCTGCTTGTCGACGCCTGCCCAATCGATGGTGCGGCCGTCGAGGCGCGGCGGCGTGCCGGTCTTGAGCCGGCCGAGCGCCAGGCCGAAGCGATCGAGCGTCGCCGAGAGCCCGAGCGCCGGCTGTTCGCCGACCCGCCCGGCCGGAATCTTCCTCTCCCCGATATGGATGAGCCCGCGCAGGAACGTGCCGGTGGTCAGGACGGTCGCGGCAGCCGAGAGCCGGCGGCCGCCGGCCATGGCGACGCCGGCCGCGCGCCGGCGATCGACCAGGAGGTCGTCGGCTTCGCCTTCGATCACGGTGAGGTTCGCGGTTCCGGCGATCTCCGCCTGCATGGCCCGGGCGTAGAGCTTGCGGTCGGCCTGGGTCCGGGGCCCGCGCACCGCCGCGCCCTTGCGGCGGTTGAGCAGGCGGAACTGGATCCCGGCGCGGTCGGCGACCCGGCCCATGAGGCCGTCGAGAGCGTCGATCTCGCGCACCAGATGGCCCTTGCCGAGGCCGCCGATGGCCGGGTTGCACGACATCGCGCCGATCGTCGCGACGCGGTGGGTCACGAGCGCGGTGCGCGCGCCGATGCGCGCCGCGGCGGCGGCGGCCTCGCAGCCGGCATGCCCGCCGCCGACCACGATGACGTCGAAGCTGTCCATCAAGGGCTCTCCGCCGCCCGAGATAGGCGGCGCCGGCGGCCGGGTCAAACCGAGCGGACAGACCGATGTTTCACGTGAAACATTCCGGAGCCGGAGCCTATCGGCCGGTCTCGCGCTTGAGCTGATCGATGCGCTTCGACGCCTCCGCCTTCTCGAGGTCCGCCTCGAAGGCCCTTGGGTCCTGCGCCTCTTCCGACAGCGTCTTGAGGTAGGACGCCTGTGCACCGGTCATCGGCTCATGCCCGGTGACCCAGTCGTCCGGGTCCTTGAGCCGGTTCGAGCCCCCGTCCGGGCTCTGCTTTGGGTTCTCGGCCTTTGGATTGGCGCGTTGCGCC
This sequence comes from Microvirga sp., assembly GCA_029266525.1. GTDB lineage: Bacteria > Pseudomonadota > Alphaproteobacteria > Rhizobiales > Beijerinckiaceae > JAJKJG01. The sequence continues at coordinate 115,254 of JAQSWQ010000002.1, read as the reverse complement.
GCGTGCCTTGCCTGGGCCATGATACTTCTCGTTCACGAAATGTTCCGACCCAAGGAACGCATGCCGCGGCGCGCCGGTTCCGGTTCGCACGCTTCTCCTCGGGCCGGTGCGCGCTACAGCGCCCGCACCCGCGGCGCCGCGCCCAGCATCAGGTGGGTCAGCGCCCACACCAGCGCGTCGAGCCGGTCGGGCGAGCGGCCGTTCGACAGGCCCGCCGGTCCGAAATCGCACATCTCGTCCTCGAGCTCGGGTAAGGCGCCGACATGGCGCACGCGGCCTTGCGCGTAGAGGGCCGAGACCGGCTCGGCGCGGGCGTGCTTGCCGCGGGTCGCGACCACGGTCGTGACCGGCACGCTCGGGTCGAGGAGGCGCAGCACCGCCGCGACCATCTCGCCGCCCTGGTTGACCTCGGCGATAAGCGCGTCGGCCTCGAGGCTCCGGTAGAGCGCGAGCGCCCGCGCCGCCCAAATCTCCGGCGCGGCGCGCGCGACGCTCGCGTCGGCGAGCACATAGCCGAGGCCCGCTGCGTCGACGCCCGCCGCGACGATGCCGCAGGCGCCGGCATCTCGCCCTGAGGTGGCGGGCGGATCGACCGCGACCACGATGCGCCTGAGCGCCGGCGCGGCCACGACCCGCGCCCTCTCGATCGCCTCGCGCTGCCACAGCGCGTCGGCGCGGTCCTCGATCAGCTCGCCATCGAGCTCCTGGCGCCCGAGCCGCGTGCCGCCATACATCGCCGTGACTTGCGCGAGGAACGACGGCGCGAGGTTTGCGGCGTTGTCGGCCGTGCGCGCCTTGGTCGTCACGACCCCAGGCGCGTCGATCAGCCGGCGGATCAGCGGGATGCGCCGCGGCGTGGTGGTGACGGCCTGGCGCGGACGCGCGCCGAGCCGCAGCCCGAACTGCAGCATGTCCCAGGTCTCGTCGGCGTAGCGCCATTTGCCGAGCTCGTCGCACCACGCCGCCTCGAACTGCGGCCCGCGCAACGAGTCGGGGTCCTCGGCCGAGAAGGCGTGGGCGAGCGCGCCGTTTCGCCATTCGAGCCGGCGCAGGGTGGGCTTCCACTGCGGACGCTCGCCCGCGGGCGCCACCGCGCGCAAGCCGGAAGGCCCGTCGATCATCACGTCGCGCACGTCGGCAAAGGTCTCGCCGACCAGCGCGATGCGCCCGACCGGCCGCGCCGCGATGCCGATCACGCCGCCGACAAGGCCCGTGACCCATTCGGCGCCGGCCCGCGTCTTGCCGGCGCCGCGCCCGCCGAGGAGGAGCCAGGTGTGCCAGTCCCCCGCCGGGTCAGGCGGCATCTGGTGGACGCCGCCCGCGCCGAAGAAGCTCTCAAGCAGGCGCCGCTGCATCGGCGGCGGCAGGTCCGCCAGGCGCTCCGTCAACCTCCCCTGCGACGCCAAGATCTGCAAAGCGGCGCGCGATCTCCTCCAGGAGAGCGTTGGTGTCCTCGAAAGTGGCGGGTCCGGGCTGGTGATCATGCAAAGCTGCTCCGGCGGCCGGCGGCTCGTCCGGCAGCGCCTTGATGGTTGCGACGAGGACCGCCATTCCCCGCGCGCGGCGGTCGGGCGGAAGCGTGCGGTCGCTCATGAGGTCGGCCGCGGCGAGCGCGAGCGCCCGCGCGACAAGGCCCGCGAGCTCGCGCTTGGCATGGCCGCCGCCGGCGAGCGCCTCGTGCAGCTTCGCGGCCTCCTCGGGCGCGAAGCCCGGAAGGGGCGCCGCCGCGTTGGCCTTCAGGCCCTTGGGCGGGACCGGCGGCACGCGCGCGATGGTGTCGGCGCTGCACCCGGCAACGCGGGCGATGTCGGCGTTGGTGCCGCCGAGCCCGCGCAACCGCCCGATGGCGGCGCGCTGCTCCTGCGTGAAGCTGCGCCGCTCCGGCGCGTCGGCCGGGCGCTTCCACTTGTCGTCGCGCTTCCAGGTGCGCACGGTCGAGGGCTTCGCATCGACCCGCGCCGCGATCTCGGCGCAGTTCAAGGGCGTGGTCTCGCCAAGCCATTTGGCCTGCGCCCGCTTCTCGGGCGGATGCGTGATCAGTCGCATGGGGGCTCCTTGGGGGGCGGCGGATCGGGGGGCGGGTCGAGAATGGCGCATGAAAAAACCGCCCGGCGCGGGTCGCGGGCGGCTCGTGATGCTTGACGCTCGCCGCGGCGGGGCAGAAGCCCCGGCCGCGGTTCTCGACAGCACTATATTCCTAACAGAGCAGCGCCCGGGTGTCAAGCGTCACGGATCGCGCGTTGATGCCTCAGTCTACGTTCGGCTGGAGAGCAGCGAGCGGAACGTCGAGCTCGCAAACGGCGCCGGTGGGCACGAACTTCACCTTCGCGGTCCCTTGAAGCTGGCTCACGAAGCTCTGCTCTATGAGGCGCATCCCGAAGCTGCGGCGTGTCGGCTCCTGCACCGCCGGGCCTCTTGTCTCAGCCCATGTCAGCCGGAACCGTCGAGCGCTCTCGTCGACCTTCGTTATGATGCTGACTCGCCCTTTCGGCGACGAGAGCGCACCGTACTTGACCGCGTTCGTACAGAGCTCGTTGAGGATCATGGCGAGCGGGAGCGCCGCTCCCGAACCCACGTCTATGTCGGTGCTTTGGATCAGGAACTGGCGGGCGCCGGGCGTCTTGAACGGCGCGATCGCGGTATCGAGCATTTCGGCGAGCTTCGCGCTGCTCCAGCTCGTCCGTAGGAGCAGGTCATGCACCCTGCCCAAGGCCAGCAGCCGGTTTGAAATCGCTTCCCTGGCGTGCTCCATGCTCTGCGCTGTTCGCAGGCTTTGCGACGTTATCGCCTGCACGGTCGCGAGCGTGTTCTTCACCCGATGGTGTAGTTCCTCGAGAAGGATGCGCTGTAATTGCTCTACGATCTTGTGTTCGGCAGCATCGATGCCTGCCCGCGCGAGCAGGTGTCGGAGATTTACGTTTTCCGCCTCTAACCGTATCTCCTTTTCCCTGCCCATGCCCCGCCTCGCCATTCGCCGTAAACACGCGCTTACCTTTTACCAGCGCGGCGCCCAATGCACCGAACCTCAAAGGTGAGGAGCGCCGCCGCCATGCCAACCAGATCGAAGCGGTGGCTACCACGCGTTGCGAAGCGGTACTTCGTCTCAACCGGGAGAGCAGTCGTCCGAGGCATACCCTCTCACCGCGATCACGAAAATCGAGCGACGACGAAAGCCAGGATTGAAGCGAGCAAAACAAGGGCCGTAGCAAGCCACCACTTTTTGCGCATCCGTTGGCGAGAGGCATCGCTGCCGTAGGCGGCGTGCGCCGGGCCCTTGCGTTTGAACATCGACCGATCCCGAGCGAGCTGTTCGCCGCGCTAGAAGATGCACCGGACGCGAGCGATCTGTCCTTCCTCGCTCAATCCCAAGCTCCTCATGTGATCATCCGAGAGCTCGCATAAGGTCGTGGTGGGAAGATTGCCAGCCGTTTCCGCCAATGCGCCCGCAGCGTCCGCATGGTCTGGAACCCAGACGGCCCACATCTCGAGCGTCATTCCCGTCTCTGGTGACGATCCCGAATAACTCGCCTGCATCAGCCATCCGCTCATGCCATTTGTATCGCACGACGCGCGTTCCATCGCCAGCCGCTCCTGCAAGCGAAGGCCGGCATTTGCCGCCGAGCGCCGGCCAACTCGGGATCCGAAAGCCGTCTAAAAATGAGCCTGCGGGCTTTGCTGGGCGGGCGCCGCAGGCGCTACCGCAAAGTTGAACGGATCGCGTCTGCGACCGCGTAAGCGAGTGGACCGCGCCCCGGGAGCCCGAAGGCAGATGCAATTTCGGCGATCATAGCCGGCCGTGCCCAAGGTAGCGGGCGGTCCGCCCTGCCGGCAAACGAGCAGTGCTTGGACGCTGCCGTTCTCAGCCGGCGATTTCCGGCTCGTTAAACGCGCGCTTCGTACCTACCTGAGGCAGGGTAAGTTAAATGGTGCCCCGCCTATCTTTGTTCAAGATCAATTTAATTATCTCGCCGTCATTGCAAGAAATACCTTGTTCTCATTGCTTTTGCCGAAACAATCGCGTAAACCTTCGAAGAGCTTTACCATATTTCGGGCCGGAGTCTCGATCAGTCGGGCGGGCGAGTCTCGTGCTCTTGCACCGTCTCGATCGCCACATCGGCGGCCGCACCGGGAGATCGACCACATGAAAGCTGCAAATCTCCTCCTGGCACTTACGTTCTTTGGCGCTTTTGGATTTTCGGGGGCCGCGGCGGACTGCCAGATCGCCGACGCCAAGCTGGAGGAGGCAATCCTCCAAAATCCGGGGCTTCGCGGGCCGGCCAATCGGCAGAGCGTGCGCGACCTCCGCAGCTTGCGCGACGCCGCATTCACCCTCTGGTCCTACGGGCGTCATGAGGATTGCGAGCGTCTCTTGGGGAACATCCGCGAGCTCGTTTCATCACCCTCGCTGGGCAAGCTCGGGGACAACGATGAAGACGAGGCCGAGAAGCAGATCGACGCGCGGCACCCGAAGGTTCAGCGCGGCGCAGCGCACGGCCGGCGTGGCGAGAAGGATGCCAAGCCGCTCATCGAGATCGCCGACCTGGAGCCCGGGTTGCGGGCCGACGAGATCATCGGCTCCGAGGTCCGGAGTTCCGACGACAAGATCGTCGGCGAGGTGAGGAACATCGTCTTTGCGACCAAGGACCGGCGAGACTACGCGATCGTCGCCGCCGGCGGCTTCTTCATGCCCGGCAAGGACAGCATTGTCGTGCCGATTCGCTCTCTCAAGGTTTCGCATAAGCGGGACAGCTTCTTCCTTCCGCTTCTGGAAGCTCAGGTGAAGACCATCCCCCTTATGCCCGATCAGGATTATAAGTGGCTTTCGGATCATGCGTGGCGCAGCCGGAATGATGCGCTCTTTGCGCGCCCGTGACGCCCGACCTGAATTGACACGCTCCGCGCTGCCGCGCGGACTCGCGCGCTCCGCATGACGGGCCGTCCACTAGGAGGGTCAATGTCGCTCGCCGTTGACCATGTGTGCTCGCGTCTCTGCTCGTTAGGAACGAACCAATGAATGCCGAAGGCGCCACTCCGATCTCGCTGGGGTTCGGAGTCGAGAGACATATCGAGAAATCGAGATCGGCAAGTGATGCTCACGAAAAGGTTGAACATCTGACTTGCGCGGTCGAAGCGCTGTTGATGCATCTGAAATTTCTCGATGGCGATGCGCGGGTAGCGCGAGAGGCTACCACGCGGCTTTCGCTCGATGTCGAGCTGGAGCGGACTTCGCCTGTTCCGCCCGATCCTGGTTCCGCCAATATGTCGTGAGAGTCGGCCGCCAGCCCTGGCCTTGCTCAGGGCCGACGAGAGGGCCGCACCGGTTTTCCCAGCCCTGCCGTTTTCGAGCGCGGTTCTGTACTCGTGAGAACACGCCTGGGAGAGTGCTACGGCTCCGAAGACATGTTGCAATGTTAACCAGGAATCTTCTTGAACCGGATAACTGTCAATTCTGCGGAACAAAGTTGAATTTCAGATGTTGACATCAAGTGGACAAATAATCGCTTGGGAGGACTGCCATGAAACACATTGCTGTCACGCTTTCCGTCATGCTTCTCAGCGCGACCGCGGCCTCGGCTCAAGGCATCGAGATCCGGCCGGGTGGGTCGGGCGGGCCCAGCATCGGGATCGGGTCGGACCGCGGCAGCGAGCGCAGCATGCGCCGCGGCGATTATGAGGACCGCGGCATCCGCCGAGGCCATCGCGAGGATCGCGTCATCGTCCGGCCCCGCGATCGGGAAATCCGCACCACCGGCAACGTCGGCTGCCGCACGACGATCGTGAAGAAGGAAGATCGCTTCGGCCGCATGACGACGAAGCGCATCCAGACCTGCGAGTAAACCGAAGCGCCACCGGAGCGATCCGGCGGCTTCGCTGACTGCACCGACGTCGTCGTCGAGGGGAACGCGCCATGCACATCTCGGGCGAAAGTCTCGCAGTCATCCTGCTGGTCGGCCTGATCGCCGGGTGGCTCGCCGGGCAGATCGTGCAGGGGACCGGCTTCGGCCTTGTCGGCGATCTCGTCATCGGCGTCGTCGGCGCGCTGATCGCAAGCCTCCTGTTCCCGCGGCTCGGCGTCCGGCTCGGCTCCGGCATAGTCGCGGCGATCCTCAGCGCGACGCTAGGGGCCGTGATCCTGTTGGTCCTGGCAAGGCTGCTACGGAGCCGTGGCGGATGGGGCCGGCGCTGGTAGCACGGCGCTTGGGCGCTCGCGGGTGGTCACCCCGCGACACCGGGCGACTAAGCCGCAACAACAGGGCGGCGAACGGGTGACCGACCTCCGCCCACAGCAAATACAGGAAGGAAGGAGGGGCATGCGCTACTTCTTTGACGTTCACAATGGCAACGAACTCACCCGCGACGAGGTCGGCTTGGAGCTCGACGGGATCAATGAGGCCAGAGACGAAGCAGCCGAAGCCTTGGCCGAAATGGCAGGTACTGCGTCGCGAGAGGCGAACCCTCGCGATTTTTCAATCGAGGTCCGGGACGAGAGCAATCAGCCGGTACTCAAGGCTGAGATCTCGTTCGCCGTTCAGACGGTGGCGGCCTGATGGTCGGAGCCGAGGTGAGGATCAGGCCGCCTTGCGCTTCGGCTGCACGGCTTCGGCGTAGTCCTCCATGAGCACCTTGGTCATGTTGCCGGGTTGGAACCGCCACGACCCGATCTCGGAGACCGGGGTGACCTCGGCGGCGGTGCCGGTGATGAAGCACTCGTTGAAGCGCTCGAGCTCGTCCGGCAGGATGCGGCGCTCCTCGACCTCGAAGCCGCGGCGGCGGGCAAGCTCGATCACCGTGCGGCGGGTGATGCCGTCGAGGAAACAGTCGGCGATCGGGGTGTGGATGGCGCCGTCGCGGATGAAGAAGACGTTGGCGCCGGTGCATTCGGCGACGCGGCCCTGCCAGTCGAGCATGAGCGCGTCGGCGTAGCCCTTGCGCTCGGCCTTGTGCTTGGAGATCGTGCAGATCATGTAGAGCCCGGCCGCCTTGGCGAGCGACGGCGCGGTCGCGGGGTCCGGGCGGCGGTACTCGGCCATGTCGAGGCGGATGCCCTTCATCTTCTGGGCCGGGTCGAAATAGCTCGGCCACTGCCAGGTGGCGATGGCGAGGTGGATGGCGTTGTCCTGCGCCGAAACCCCCATCATCTCCGAGCCGCGCCAGGCCACGGGCCGCACATAGGCGTCGCTCTGGCCGTTCTTCTGCAAGACGAGGCGCTTCGCCTGGTCGATCTCGGCGACCGAATAGGGAATCTCGAAGTCGAGCACCTGCGCGGAGCGCTTCAGGCGCTCGGAATGCTCGGTCGACTTGAAGATCTCGCCGCCATAGGCCCGCTCGCCCTCGAACACGCAGGAGCCGTAGTGCAGCCCGTGGCTGAGGACATGGATGTTGGCCTCCTTCCACGGCACGAGCTTGCCGTCGAACCAGATCCAGCCGTCGAGCTGATCGAAGGGGGTCGCCATGTCTCTCGTCTCCTCCAAGGGTCTTCCGGCGATGATCGCCATCATCGCCGGATCGCTCCCCGACATCGCCGGCATTTTTGGCCGACATCGCCGGGGTGATCCGGCAACATCCTCGCCGCCGGCCGGCGCCGGCCCGCACATTCGTTACGCGCCGGAGGGTTGACGGGTAACAATCCTCCTGAGATATGTCAACATAGCTGACTTAAAATCGACGGACACGCCGTGACCCAAGCCCTCAGAGTCGAGACCCCGCCGGCAGGCGACGACATCCTCGAGGAGCGCCCGGCCTACGACCTGATCGAGCTGCTGTTCTTCGCCTATCGCGACTTCGTCGGCGACGCCGACCGCCTCCTCACCGATTACGGCTTCGGCCGGGCCCATCACCGGGTGCTGCACTTCGTCGACCGCCAGCCGGGCATGACCATCGCCGAGCTCCTCGACATCCTGAAGATCACCAAGCAGAGCCTCAACCGCGTGCTCAAGGAGCTGATCGGCAAGGGCTTCGTCGAGAGCCGCACCGGCACCTCGGACCGCCGCCAGCGCCTTCTTTTCACCACGCCCGAGGGCCACGAGCTCGCCTTGAGGCTGGCGAAGCTGCAGACGCGGCGTATCATGCGCGCGCTGAGCGAGGGGCCGGAGGCGCTGCGGGAAGCGGCAAGCCGCTTCCTCTTCGCCATGATCGATCCCGGCGACCGGCCGCGGGTCACGGCGATCCTCGGGGGAGCACGAACGCAGCGATGATGGAGCGGGCCCGCATCGAGATCCCCGACCACGCGCCGCACGTCCTCGTGGTCGACGACGACCGGCGCCTGCGCCAGCTGCTGGCGCGCTTCCTGTCCGAGAACGGCTACCGGGTCACGACGGCCGCGAGCGCGGCGGAAGCTCGCGCGAAGGGCGAGGCCCTGGTTTTCGACGCGATCGTGCTCGACGTGATGATGCCGGGCGAGACCGGCTTCGACTACGCAAGGCGCCTGCGCGCGGGCTCGCGGGTGCCGATCCTGATGCTGACCGCGCGCGCGAATCCCGAGGACCGCGTCACCGGCCTCGAGATCGGCGCCGACGATTACCTGCCGAAGCCTTTCGAGCCGCGCGAATTGGTGCTGCGCCTCGGCAACATTCTCAGGCGCTCGGTCGCCGAGACCGCGCCGGCGCAGCGGGCCGAGCCCGAGAGCGTCCGCTTCGGGCCCTTCCTGTTCCGGTTCGACCGCGGCGAGCTGCGGCGCGAGGACGATATCATCCGCATCACCGAGCGCGAGCGCGAGATCCTGACCATCCTCGGCCACCGCGCCGGCGCGAACGTCCCGCGCGAGGAGCTCGCCGGCGGCGGCAACGGCGCGAGCGAGCGCAACGTCGACGTCCAGATCACGCGGCTCAGGCGCAAGATCGAGGCGGATCCGGCCAATCCCGCCTATCTCCAGACCGTCCGGGGCGTCGGCTACCGCCTGCTCGCCGACTGATGCTGCAGCGGCTCTATCTCCCTTCGCCGCCCGCCGCCCTCTATGCGCGCTTCGCCCGCTGGCTCGCGTCGGTGCTGCCGAAGGGGCTCTATGCCCGCTCGCTCATCATCATCATCGCGCCGGTGGTGCTGCTGCAGTCGGTGATCGCCTATGTCTTCATGGAGCGCCACTGGCAGTTGGTGACGCGGCGGCTGTCCTCGGCGGTCACCGCCGATATCGCGGCGCTGATCGACGTCTACGAGACCTATCCCCAGGACCGCCAAGCCGAGACCCTCTCGCGCATCGCCAGCGAGCGCCTCGGCCTCGACCTCGACGTGCTGCCCGACGCCACCCTGCCGCCGCCCGGGCCGAAGCCCTTCTTCTCGATCCTCGACGAGGCGCTCTCCGACGAGATCAGCCGGCAGATCAAGCGACCGTTCTGGATCGACACGGTCGGGCGCTCGAACCTGATCGAGGTGCGCGTCCAGCTCGACAACAACGCCGTCATGCGGGTGATGGCGCGGCGCAGCCAGGCCTATGCCTCGAACTCGCACATCTTCCTGTTGTGGATGGGCGGCTCGTCGCTCGTCCTCCTCAGCGTCGCGATCCTCATCCTGCGCAACCAGATCCGCCCGATCCTGCGCCTCGCCGAGGCCGCCGAGAGCTTCGGCAAGGGCCGCGAGATCGAGTTCCGCCCGCGCGGCGCCCGCGAGGTGCGCCAGGCCGGCCACGCCTTCCTCGAGATGAAGCGCCGCATCGAGCGGGCGATCGAGCAGCGCACCGCGATGCTCAACGGCGTCAGCCACGATCTGCGCACCATCCTCACCCGCTTCAGGCTGTCCTTGGCGCTGCTCGGCGAGACGCCCGAGATCGAGGACCTCAAGCGCGACATCGACGAGATGACCCGCATGCTCGAGGGCTATCTCGCCTTCGCCCGCGGCGACGCCGGCGAGCAGGCGGTCACCACCGACCTGCGCGGCCTCCTCGAGGAATTGAAGAGCGACGCCGAGCGCCACGGCCATCCGATGTCGCTCGACATCGTCGGCGACCCCATGGTGACGGTGCGCCCCGACGCCTTCCGGCGCCTGCTGTTCAACCTCGTCTCGAACGCCGCCCGCCATGGCGAGCGCATCGCGGTGCAGGCGAACCACGAGACGCGGTGGCTCGTCATCCACGTCGACGACGACGGCCCCGGCATCCCGCCGGCCCTGCGCGAGGAGGTCTTCAAGCCCTTCGTGCGCCTCGACGAGGCCCGCAACCAGGACGAGGGCGGCTCCGGCTTGGGCCTTGCCATCGCCCGCGACATCGCCCGCTCGCATGGCGGCGACATCGCCCTCGACGACGGCCCGCTCGGCGGCCTCAGGGCGACGGTGCGGCTGCCGGCCTGAGGCGGCGTTCGCGCTTCCCCCGCCCCCGGCACTCCGCCGCGATCGCCCGCGCCCGCTCGATCGCCTGCGGCAGGTGCGGGCTCGGCTCCATGAGCTTGCGCTGCGAATAGGGGATGCGCTTCTCCTTGACCGGCTTCGGCGGCCGGGTCGGATGCAGCGCCGCCTCCTCCTCGCGCGCCACCTCGATCATCTTGAGGACCCAGGCGAGCACGTCGGGGATCGGCTCGGGCTCCTTCTCGAGCTGGTCGAGCCAGCGCTCGGCGATGCCGCGGGCCCGCACCGCGAGCGGCCGGCGCGGCTTCCTCGGCTGCTCCAGGAGCTTCGCCTCCTTGAGGAAGTTGAGGACGACGCCGCATTTCTCGGCGTCGCGGGTGTCGAACTCCTTCTCCATCTCGTCGAGATAGCCCTCGGCCAATTCGCGCAGCCGCTTCGCCAGCATGCGGCCCTTGAGCCGCGGCCCCGGCAGCCCGTTCTTGCCCAGCAACGGGCGCTTCGCCGCGCCCGGCGGGCGGTTCCAGCCGCCCGACAGCGCCCAATAATACACCGAGGTTTTCGCAACCCCGGTCTTCTCGGCGATCTCCCGATGGGTGAGCGTCGTGCGCTCGTAGTAGAGCCGGACGGCCGCGACCGTCGCCGGATCATGCGGCAGCCGCGACCCCCGCATCCCCGGCGGCCGGTCCAATGCGGGGGAACGCGGGAAGGGGAAGGGGAGGACGGGGGTGGAGGGGGAGGTGCCGGGTGCAGGGACGGTGCTCATGTAGGAATACTTACAGCAGAGCCCCGATCTTGTCAAGGAAGTTAGTCTTGTGATCCAGGTGGTCATCCTGTCCCGAAGATCTCTCGGACACCGGCGAGGACGAGGGCAAAACCGGTCGCTGCTTCGAGCATTCTGCTCGCGCTCTCCAGGGATCCGCCATGCCTCGCCACAAAAGCGACCAGTTGGTCGCGCGAGATGACCGTGAGGGCTGCTACAGCTGCGAGCGTAAGCCCCACGCCGACGACCATCGCCATAGCAAAGATAAGACCGGCCTCCGGGACGCCTCGGCGGAGGGCCAGGAACATCGCAAACAGCGTCAAGGGGCAGGGCACGAGGCCGGCGATGATGCCGACCAGGACGCCCTCCCGGTGCCGATGCGCGGGGCCGCGCCAAGCTCGATAGAGGAACCAGGCGCCGATCAGTGCCAGCAGACCTCGGCTCACGTCCTCAATGATCGGCGCGCGGCCGGCACCGCCAAGCGTTCGCGCGAGGATCGGCGCTGCCGCGAGCGCCAGCACAACCGCCGACCCAACGTGGGTCAGCGCGAGCGCGGCGGCGACGGCGAGGCCGCGCAGGACGGCGAGCCGGGAGCCAACGAGATAGGACGCGAGCACCGTCTTGCCGTGCCCAGGCGTCAGCGCGTGGATAGCGCCGAAGATGATGCCAAATGGCAGCACCGCCAGGAGCGCCGCCCAGTCCCGCGTCGCCGCGAAGGCGTTGAGGTCTGCGGCGATGGCGGCGTTGATCCAGCGTTGGAAGCCGATCAGGAATTCCATCATGGGTCCTCTACCTTGACCCAAAGTCTCGCGCCGCCGCTTCCTCTCCGTGGGCGGAGAGGCGTGGGCGCTCGGAAGGAGCACCCAGGCGCGTTCGTCACTTCGCGCGCGTGAGGCTGCCGAACTCGCCGCTCGCCGTGACCTTCACGGTCACGGGTGCCGAGCCGCGATTGCGCCAGAACCAGCCGTGCTTGCCGTCGAAGGCGGCGACGATCGAGCCTTCGTCGCCGGCGACGCCGCGGCCCTTCTTGTAGGAGACCTCGCCGCCTGCTCCCTCGCCGTGGGTATCGTGATTGACCGCGCCGCCCTCGACCGTCCAGGAGTAGGTCGCCTTCGCGCCCTTGCGCATGTCCATCTTCACCTCGGCGCCTTCGCCCGGTTTGAGGCTGACCGAGAACTCCTGCGACTTCGCTGCGGCTGCGGGTTGCGCGACCGCAGGGCCGATCACGAGCTGGACGAAGAGCCTCCCGAACAGGCTCGAGCGCTGTTCGGGCGCGGACGCGGCCGGCGCCTGGCGGGCCTGATCTCGCAGACGGTCGGCCTCCGCCTCCTCTGCCAGCTGGGCCTTGATCTCGCCCATCTGAACGAGGCCGAGCGCACGCCCCGCGCCCGTCGGGTCGATGCCGTACTCGGCCGGGAGCACGACGGTGACGAGGAGGGCCGCGGCGATGCCGGCGGCGATCAGGGTCGAACGGATGAGCTGGGCCGAGGTCGGGAGCTCGGCCCGGGTGGGTATGTCGGTGTTGTACATCGGCTTTTAGCCTTTCCGGTTTGAAATCAGAGGGTGGGGCTCGCGACGAAGTAGCCGGTCAGCTGCATCCCAATCAGCACGAAGCCCGCGCTCATCATCGCGACATTGGCGGTGTAGGCGTGGCGCCAGAAGCCGTCCGTCCGGCGCCAGTAGCTCATCAGGATCAAGATCCCGAACAGGGCCAGGAGCTGCCCGATCTCGACGCCGACGTTGAAGGCGAGGAGATTCGGCAGGAGCCCGTCGGGGGAGACCTGGTATTCCTGGATCTTCGCGGCGAGGCCGAAGCCGTGGAAGAGGCCGAAGATCAGGGTGGCGAGCTTGGTGTTGGGCTGGAAGCCGAACCAGCGCTGGAAGGCGCCGAGGTTGTCGAGCGCCTTGTACACGACCGAGAACCCGATGATCGCGTCGATGAGATAGGCGCTGACGCCGACCCCGTAGAGCACGCCGAAGATCATCGTGACCGAATGGCCGATCGCGAAGAGGCTGACGTAAAGCCCGATGTCCTTCGCCCGGTAGAGGAAGAAGATTACGCCGGCGAGGAACAGGAGATGGTCGTAGCCCGTCACCATGTGCTTGGCGCCGAGATATACGAAGGGGATCAGGTGGACGCCGGAGATTTCCTGGATGTAGCCCTTGTCGCCCTGGGCAACGGCGTGAGCCAAGGCCTCGACGCTCGAGAGCGCGATCAGGAAGAGGGGTGCGGCAAGCGCGAGGAGAGCGGTGTGCGCTTGCGCGCAAAGCGGGCCCGCCCGGCCTCCGCAAGGAGGTCTGTGCATCGGTGTTGGTCCTTTGGTCGGTCTGAGGAAGCGCCGCGTTGAGCGGCCCGCGAGATCAGGCGACTGAGAGACCGCACGGTGGCCGTTCCAGCGGGAACGGTAAGTATGAAGGGGCACGGCACTCCTCGCGCAAGCGTAGAATTGTGCCTTGCGGCGGCAACAAGGACGTCAGGGGCGCCGGAAGGCCGAGCGCGACATGCGAATGGTCCTTGTGCTCATGCGGATGGCCCGGCCATTGTCCGCCGTCGAAATCGGCGTCGTGAGAATGCGGGTGCGCGAGATGATCGTCCGCAGCAAGGACGGTCTCGGCTGCCGCTTCGACCGCCTGGACGGCTCCACTCTCATGAAACGCAGGCGCCGCGCGCAAGCCCGACAGGCCGCTCAGCATCACCGCAAGCGCGGTGAGGAGCCGGACAGCGTTCCGGAGGGCGCCGGGCGCGAGCATGATTAAAGCTTAGTTATCCGTCCATTAAGGAAAGGTTAAGGACTTTGGATCGGTGAGGAGCAGGCCGTTTCAGCGACGATCATGGCCTTCCTAAGGTCGCTGCGGCGGGCCAGCGCCGATGCAATTCGTCGATGACGAAGGCATGGGCATGGCGGAGCCCCTCGCCGTGATGGTCGCGTAGGTGCGGGTGATCGGGATCGAGCCCGGCGTGCGAATGCTCGACGACCTCGGGATCGTCGGCAGGCCAGACCGCAGCGGCGACCGCGGCGCCCACAAGAGTCAGGAGGCCGAGGGCCGCCAAGGTGAGAGGTAGCCCGGCGGAGAGACCGAGCCATCCCGCAAGCGGATAGGTCAGGAGCCAGCAGGCGTGCGACAGCGCGAACTGCGCGGCGAAGACCGCCGGCCGGTCGGCGGGCTGCGCCGAGCGTCGCAGAAGCCGGCCGGTCGGCGTCATGATCGCGGAGTAGCCGAGCCCGAGCAGTCCCCAGCCGATCAGCAGCGCCGGCCAGACCACACCGACTGCGACAGTCGTGTAGGTCTGCGCAGTGAACCAGGCCGTACCGAGGAACAGCCCCGCAAGGGCGAGCTGCACGAGCGCCAAGAAAACTGCGGCCGGCAGCATCACGCGGCGGTCCGGCAGCCGGTCGAGAATGCGGGGCAGCAGCAGCGCGGCGGCCATCGAGCCGCCGCCGAAGCACCCGAGCGCGATCGCCACGTCCGAATCCGGCCGCCCGAAGAACGCGCGCACGATGACCACGGTGTTGACGATCACCATCGCTCCGGCGGACGCGACGGATAGGTTGAGCGCGAGGAGTCCGCGCAGGCGCGGGGTCGCCAGATAGATGCGGCTGCCCCGCGTCGTCTTCTCGTAGATACCCCCGGGGTGGGCGGCAGGCGTCGGCTGCGGCAGCCGCACCGACAGAACGAGCGCCGCCGACGCCAGGAACCCGATCACCGTCCCCCCAAAGAGCCAGTGGAAGCCGATCACCGTTAGCAACGCCGCCGCGAGCGTCGGGCTCAGAAGGCTCTCCAGGTCATAGGCCAGGCGCGAGAGCGAGAGAGCGCGCGTGTAGTCCTTCTCATGGGGCAGAAGGTCGGGGATCGTCGCGTGGAAAGTCGGGGTGAAGGCCGCGGATGCGGACTGAAGGAGGAAAATCAAAACGTAGACCTGCCAGACCTCCGTCACGACGGGCAGAAGCAATGCGATGCCCGCGCGGACCACGTCCATGCCGACCAGGAAGGCCCGGCGCGGCAGCCGGTCGGCGAAGCCGCCGACGATCGGCGCGACCCCGACATAGGCGATCATCTTGATCGCCAGCGCGGTCCCGAGCACCGCGCCCGCTCTCGCGCCGGCAAGCTCGAAGGCGAGCAGGCCGAGAGCGACCGTCAGCAGCCCCGTCCCGAGGAGCGCGATCACCTGGGCCGCGAACAGGTGGCGATAGACTCGGTGGGAGAGGACTTCGATCATTGTCTTCGGTGCCGCTGCCTCCTCAGATGTAGGAGCATAGCGGGAATCCAGCCACCGCTTTCGCTCAATACAACCTCCCCCCCACCGGCACCTCGCGCCATGGTCCGATCAGCATGACCTCGCCGTCGGCGTCGGGGACGCCCAATGTCAGCACCTCGGACATCATGGGGCCGATCTGGCGCGGCGGGAAGTTGACGACGGCCAAGACCAGGCGGCCGGGGAGGTCCTCGAGGCGGTGATTCTTCGTGATCTGGGCCGAGGACTTTTTTATTCCGATCTCAGGCCCGAAATCGATGGTCAGCCGGTAGGCGGGCTTTCTGGCCTCCGGGAAGGGCTCGGCCGCGACCACGCTTCCGACGCGGATGTCGACTTTGAGGAAGTCGTCGAAGGCGATCGGGGGAGCGGTGGGGGTCGTCGTTTTCATCCCGCAGCTGTCATTCCGGGGCGCGCCGCAGGCGCGAACCCGGAACCCATAACCACCAGCCTTTCCGATTTCCACCCGGGCTCGCCGGGGGGCCGGGTTCGGCGCCGCGCACTGGATCCCGGATAGCCGTCGCGGCTTCCGGGACGACGCGGCGGGAGCGGTGGTTATGGGTTCCGGGTTCTCGCTGCGCGAGCCCCGGAATGACGGTGCCCCCTCTCCCCGCTCGCGCAAAATGTGCGAGCCGGCCCTCCCCGGCGGAGGGGGAGGGTCAGATCGCCGCCGCCGGGTCCTCGGTCTCGCCGTCGCCCGTGCGGCGCTCGCTGCGGCGGCGGACGCGGCTGCGGCCGTCGAAGGCGGCCTGGGCGAGCGCGCGCAAGGGGGCGGTGAGGCGGCGGAAATCCTCGGCGCGCTCCATCACGCGCTCGCCGCGGCGAAGCTCGCGGTCGAGCCGGGCCATGGTCTTGGCAAGCGCCGGGTCGTCGTCCTCAAACCAGGTCTCCATGGCGTTGCCGAAGACCAGCGCCGCGCCCTGCAGCTTGATCAAGCCGAGCGGCCCCTCGGTCGCGATGCCGGCGGCGGCGAGCATGAAGCGCTGCGAGTTGAGCGCGACCCGGTTCAGCGCCGCGAGCGCCAGCGGGTCCATCCGCACCGCATAGGCGATGCGGCGCAGCGCCGGCCTGTAGGGCAGGAGCGCGTCGAAGCGGCGCATCATCACGTCAAACAGGCGCTCGCGGGCGGGCTCGCCGGCAAGGTCTTCGGACGAGCCCTCGAGCACCTGCTTGTCGATCATGCGCGAGAAGCCTGCGAGCACCGCGCCTTTCGAGGGGAAATGATCGCGGAACTCGGCGAGCGAGACGCCCGCCTCCTCGGCGATGTCGCCGACCTCGATGTCGCTCCAGGGCCGGTCCGAGGCGAGCCGCATCAGCGCCTGCACGATGCGCTCGCGCGGGGGGGCGGGCACGATGGCGGTTGCTTTGCGGGCCATAGGGGCTCTCCGAACGGGTGCTGCCAATGTAGGGGCGCGGCGGCGGGAGCGGAATGGCGCTGCCCCTCCCCCCTATGGGGAGGGACGTGACTCGAAGAGAAATCACCCCGCGCTAGCCCGACAGCTCCTCGGCGCGCCGCTTCGCCGCGGCGACCGCCTCGCGCATCAGCGCGGCGAGCCCCGGCTCGCGCATCAGCACGTCGAGCGCCGCCGCGGTGGTGCCGCCGGGCGAGGTGACGTTCTCGCGCAAGGTCGCGGCGGGAAGCTCGCTCCGGGCCAGGAGCTCGCCGGCGCCGGCCACCATGGCGCGCGAAAGCCGCATCGCGAGGTCGACCGGGAGGCCGGCGGCGGCGCCGGCCGCGGCCAGGCATTCGACGAGGTAAAAGACATAGGCCGGGCCGGAGCCCGAGACCGCGGTCACGGCGTCGACCAGGTCCTCGGTGTCGAGCCACTCGACATGGCCGATCGCGGCGAGGAGCGCGTGGGCGGCGGCCTTCTGGGCCGGCGTGACCTCGGGGCTCGCGGCGGCGCCGGTCGCGCCTTTGCGCACGCTCGCCGGCAGGTTCGGCATGGCGCGCACCACGGCACGCGCGCTCGGCAGGGCGCGGCCGAGATCGGCGACGGTCTTGCCGGCGAGGATCGAGACGAGGAGCGTGTCCGGCCCGACCAGCGGGTCGATGCCGGGCGCGGCGGCGTCGAGCGCCTGCGGCTTGATCGCCAGCACCAGCGCTTCCGGCGCGCCGAGCGTCCCGGCCGGCGGGTTGAGGCGGATGCCGCGGCCGCGGGCGAGCTCGGCGAGCGGCGCGGAGGGGCTCGGCTCGATCACGGCGACCGCGCCGGGGTCGAGCCCGACCGCGAGCCAGCCCTCGAGCATCGCCCCGCCCATCTTCCCCGCGCCGACGAGGACGAGCGAGGCGGGGAGGCCGGCGGTCAAGCCTCGCCTTCGGTCTCGAACAGCACGCTGTCGAGCGCCTCGCGGGCGCTCTTGCCGGCCCAGAGCACGAACTGGAAGGCCTGGAAGTAGCGCTCGCAGGCGTCGACCGCGGCCTTCAGCATCATCTCGCACTGCCCCTGCGTCGGCTCGGCCCCGCCGGCCAGCAACAGCGCATGCCGGAACATCACCACGTTCTCCCCGCTCCACAAGTCGAAATGACCAACCCAGAGTTGCTCGTTCACAAGCCCGATCAGCTGCAGCACCTCGGCGCGCCGGCGCGCCGGGACCTTGAGGTCGAAGGCGCAGGCGACATGCACCGCCTCGACATCCTCGATCCAGGTGAAGGCGATGTGGTAGTCGGTCCAGCGCGCCGAGACCGAGACCGACATCTCGTCGGTCTCGGCGCGATCGAAGATCCAGTCCCGAAGCGCGGCAAGCCGCTCCACCACGTCGAGGGGATGCTCGGCGCGGTCGGTTTCGATGTGAAGCTGGGTCATGTCGTCCCCTGATGCTCTTTCGAGCGAAAGAACTGCGAAGCCGCATCGAACTTGGGCGACAAAACGTCGGGCGAAGCCGGGTCGCCGAAGTATAGCTCCGTGAAGACGGAAGCTCAGGAAGAGATGAGACCCGCCGCCCCACGCGAATCAGTCGTCAAGAGCGTAGCCCGCTGCCCTCCCCCTTTTCAAATCCTCGGGCAGGGTCGAAGATTCGGGCGGGTCTTACAATCGCCGCCGCGAGTCCGTCCACAGGACGAAGGTTAGGAATCGAGCCACGAAAGCGGTATGTCAGACCGTGGGCGCGTCGTCGCGGCCGCGCGGCAATCCCTCGAGCGCGGCGAGCCGATCCTCAAGCGCCTTCATTCGGATCGCGAGCTGCTCGTTCTCCTCGCGCGCCGCGACCACCATGTCGCGCAAGACCTCGACCTCCTCGAGGTTAGCGAGGTTCATGTCCTGGAGCAGGCGCTCGACTCGGCCCTTGAAGACACTCTCGACCTCGCGTCCGACCCCTTGGGCGGCGCCGACCGCGTCGGTCATCAGGCGGGCGAGGTCGTCGAGGAGGCGGTTCGAGGTCTGGGCCATGAGGTCGCGCCGATCGCTGAAGGGGGTCGAAAGGGGTTATGTGGTGGCTTTCGCGAGCGCGGCAACAGGGTTGACGCGCGTGACGACGGCGTCCAAGTCCGGTTCGCCATGCCGCCCGTTCTCGTCCTGCCCTTTCCGGCGGTCGATCCCGTCGCGATCGCGATCGGGCCGCTCGCCATCCGCTGGTACGCGCTCGCCTATATCGTCGGCCTCCTCGGCGGCTGGTTCTACGCGCGGCGCCTTGCGGCGAATGCCGAGTACTGGCGCGGGCTGAGGCAGCCGAGCACGACTGACATCGACGACCTCATCATGTGGGTGGCGCTCGGCGTCGTGCTCGGCGGGCGCGTCGGCTATGTGCTGTTTTACAATTTCAACTCATATCTCGCGCGCCCCTCGGAGATCCTGGCGGTCTGGCGTGGCGGCATGTCGTTTCATGGCGGCTTCCTCGGCTCGATCCTCGCGATCGTGCTCTTTGCCCGCGCCCGGCGCCTGAACCCGCTCGCCATGCTCGATCTCGCGGCAGTGGTCACGCCGATCGGGCTGTTCTTCGGCCGGATCGCGAACTTCATCAATGGCGAGCTATGGGGCCGCGCGGCGCCGGATTTCCCTTACGCAGTCGTGTTTCCCGATGGAGGGCCGGTGCCGCGTCACCCGAGCCAGCTCTACGAGGCCCTCGGTGAAGGGCTGCTGCTGCTCATCCTGATGGCGATCGCGGTGCGCCGCTTCGGCTTCAGGCGCCCGGGACTGCTCGGAGGCATCTTCGTCGCCGGCTACGCCCTCGCGCGGATCGTCTGCGAGTTCTTCCGCGAGCCCGATCCGCAATTAGGGTTCCTGTTCGGCTCATCGGTCGAGGCGCTTGGTGGCGGCGTTACCATGGGCATGCTCCTGTCGATCCCGATGGCGCTCGTCGGCGTGCTCTTCATCTGGCTGGCTCTGCGCGGCCGGACGCGGCCGCGCGCGGCCGAGGCGGCGGAGCCGTCCTCGGCGTGACCGCACTAGACGAGGAGCTTCGCGGGATCATCGCGGCCGAGGGACCGATCACGGTCGAGCGCTACATGGCGCTTTGCCTCGGGCATCCGGTCCACGGCTATTACATGGGCCGTGATCCGTTTGGCGCTGCTGGCGACTTCACCACCGCGCCGGAGATCAGCCAGATGTTTGGCGAGCTCATCGGGCTCTGGACCCTCGAGGCCTGGGCCGGCATGCGCGAGCCTCGGCCGGTCCGCCTCGTCGAGCTCGGCCCGGGCCGTGGCACACTGATGGCCGATCTCCTGCGGGCGGCGCGGCTGCGGCCGGCCTTCGTCGATGCCGTTGAGGTGGATCTCGTCGAGACCAGCCCGGTCCTGCGCGAGCGTCAGCGCGAGAAGCTCGCCGGAGCACCCGTCCGGATCGGCTGGCGCGAGCGCTTCTCCGAGGTGCCCGACGGTCCGGCCATCGTGATAGCCAACGAGTTCTTCGACGCGCTTCCTGCCAGGCAGTTCGTCAGGACGGATCGCGGCTGGTGCGAGCGCCTGGTCGGGCTGAGCCTCGACGGCGAGCTCGCCTTTGGACTCGCGCCCGCGCCGACGCAAGGTCTCCCACCGGGGGGCCGGGCAGGCGACGTGCTCGAATGGCCAGGCGCCGCGCTCGAAACGGTCAACGCGATCGCCGCTCGGCTCGCGGCACTGGGCGGCGCCGCCCTTGTGATCGACTACGGTTACAACGGCCCGGGTACCGGCGAGACGTTCCAGGCCATGAAACGTCACGTCCACGCCGACCCGCTCGCCACGCCCGGTGCCGCGGACCTCACCGTGCATGTTGATTTCGCCAAGCTTGCCGCCGCGGCGAAGACGCTGGGCGCGCGAATCCATGGACCGGTCGGGCAGGGTGCCTTCCTGAGGGCGCTCGGCATCCGGGAGAGGGCAGCGCGCCTGCAGCGCCGCGCGACGCCGCCCCAGGCCGCTGCCATCGAGCAGGCGCTCGTCCGCTTGACCGACCCGGGCCCCCGCGGCATGGGCGATCTCTTCAAGGTGCTGTGCATTTCCCATCCCCATCTCCGAGAACTCCCCGGCTTTGCGCGGGCGCCGAACGTGGCGGAGAGCCTTGCATGACGAGCGGCATGCTCATCGAAGCGCCGGAGCTCAGCTCGCATTCCGGCGTGCGCCACGCCTTTTTCACGCGGGTCGGCGGTGTGTCGGAGGGCGTCTACGCTTCGCTCAACGGCGGCCTCGGCTCCTCCGACGATCCGAGGCACGTGATCGAGAACCGGCGACGCATGGCCGGGCAGCTCGGCCTGCCCTTGGCGGCGCTCGTCAGCGTGCACCAAGTCCATTCGCCGGATGCCGTCGTGGTCGAGGCACCTTTCCCACGCGACGCGCGACCGCGCGTCGACGGCATGGTGACGCGGCGCCCGGGCCTGGCGCTCGCCATCACTACGGCCGATTGCGGGCCCGTGCTCCTCGCCGACCCTGGAGCCGGGATCGCTGCCGCGTGCCACGCCGGCTGGCGGGGCGCACTGAGCGGCATCCTCGAAGAGACGGTCGAGGCAATGGAGCGGCTCGGCGCCGATCGGAAACGAGTGATTGCCGTGCTCGGCCCGACCATCGGGCGCGACGCCTATGAGGTCGGGCCGGAGTTCGTCGCGCAGTTCCAAGGGCAGGACGACGGCAGCGGACGCTTTTTCCGGCCAAGCCCGCGCGAGGGCCGTTCGATGTTCGACCTTCCCGCTTATATCGGCGCGAGGCTGACCACCTGCGGAATCGGCGAATACGCCGACCTTTCGCTCTGCACCTATTCGGACGATGAGCGCTTCTTCAGCTATCGCCGCACCACACACCGCGGCGAGCCCGATTATGGGCGGCTCATCTCCGCGATCGCGCTCACGCCGTAGAGGCAGGTCAGGCCGGCACCACCTTTGTCTTCTCGAAGGCCGGAACGCGCTTCGCGAAATCGTCGAGCCAGGCGACCAGCTTCGGGTGGCTCTGGCGCCAGCGGCCCTCGTGGCGAAGGTCGAGATAGCCGAGCGCGCAGGCGAGCGCGATCTGCCCGACATGGGTCGGCCCGCCCGGCTTCGCATGCCGGGCTTGCGCCACGTCCAGGCCGCGCTCGACCTTGGCCTTCTGGTGGTCAACCCATTTTTGCACGCGGTGCTCCTCGGGCCGCCAGCGGCCCTCGTAGACCAGAAGCAGGGCTGCATCCATGATGCCGTCGGCGAGCGCCTCGAGGCGGAGCGCGTCATAACGGCTCCAGCCCTGCGGGATGATCGCGCCGCCGCCCGCGAGCGCGTCGAGGTAGTCGAGGATGACTGCCGAGTCGTAGAGCGTCTCGCCGTTCTCGAGCACCAGGGTCGGGATTTTGCCGAGCGGGTTCTGGCTGAGGAGGTCGGGAGCGGGGTTCATGGTGTCGGCCTCGACCACCTGGATGCGGTCGGCGAAGCCAAGGATGTCCGCTGCGATGCGGACCTTCCTGACGAAGGGCGATGCCCCGGACGAGCGCAGAACCAGCATGTTTCCCCCTGAAAGCGGATCCCGTCGTTTGTCACCCCGGCGGCTGTGAATCAATGGCGGCGGCGAGCGGCTCGCAGCGAAAGGCGCCGAAGCTCGCACGCGCGAGCCTCTCGGCGAGCGCTGGCAGGATGAGCTCGGCCTCCTCGGACAGGATCCAAGGCGGGTTGAGCACGAAGATGCCGCAGCCGTTGAGCCGTTCGGGCGCGGCCGACGCATCGATCATCAGCTCGAGGCGAAGACCCTTATGACCGGCTGCCTCGGCGAGCATGGCGGCCGGCCGCTCGACATCGGCCGGATCCTTGATTGGATACCAGCCCATGAAGATGCCGGTCGGCCATTTGCGCAGGGCCTTCGCCATCTCGGCGGCAAGCCGGGTAAGCTCGCCCGGCTCCTCGTAGGGCGGGTCGATCAGAGCGAGGCCACGGCGCTCCTTCGGCGGGACGAGCGCGTGCAGCGCGGTCCAGCCGTCTAGATGGAGCGCCTTTGCGAGCCGGTCGCGAGCAAAGTGCCGCGCGAGGGCTGCGTAGTCGGCCCGATGAAGCTCGACGAAGATGGCCCGATCCTGCCGACGCAGGAGCTCGCGGGCAATGAACGGGGAGCCCGGGTAGGCGCTGGGGTCGCGGCCGTGAAGCTTCGCGAGGATCGCTCGGTAAGGCGCAATCAGCTCTTCGACGGCCGGCGCGAAGGGCTCGTCGAGCCGCCCGACGCCTTCCCGCCATTCGCGCGTGCGCTCGGCCTCCTCGGCGGTCAGATCGTAGAGGCCGCTACCGGCATGCGTGTCGATGACCCGAAAGGGCGTCTGCTTGCGCTGGAGATGGACGAGGATGCGGACGAGAAAGACGTGCTTCATCACGTCGGCGAAGTTGCCGGCATGGAAGGCGTGGCGGTAGTTCACGGCAAGCCGGGGGGACCCTCAGCGAGGGCTCGGCTTTATCAGGGGCGCGCCATCTTGCAGGCCGGGTTGAATGCCCAGTTCCGGTCCAGTCCGTGGACGCAGAACTCGACGCCCCAGGTCATGCTGATCATGCCGAGGTCCTCGCGAACCGAGTAGTCGACGCGCGTCTTGCGGCCGTCGGAGATCCACACGGTCGCGGTGCAGAAGCGGCGCGGGATGTAGTCGAGCCCCCAGGGGCGCCAGGCGACACGCTTGACGTTCTCGTACTGCACGATCTGGAGGTTGGAGTTCCAGAACTTCGCTTCCTTCTCGGCGAAGTGCTGGGCCACCTTCGCGAGAACGGCGGTGTCGTCGCAGCCGGGGATGTTGGCGTCGTAAGGAAGGACGCGCCGCTCGGCCGGCACGACCTCGTTCCGCCCGGTGAGCGCCGCGACGGGTGAGGCCGCGAGCAATCCCGCCCCGATGAGAAGAGCCGCCCAGCGCATATCGTGACTCCCGACTTTGCCTTCGACCATGCAAAGCGGGGTCCGACCGGTCAAGCGCGCGGCGGCGGTCGGCGAGCGATCCTCAGTAGATGGTGCTTCCGGTCCACAGGTGCGGCTGGAGCACCATCGGCCGGCTCGGCCCGACCCCCGCCGGCGGAAGAACGGGCTCTCGCGCGGCGTGCGGCGGATAGGACGGCGCAACCGTCCGCGGCGGCACATAAGCCTGCGGGGGCGCGGCCGGGGCGGCCTGCGACGCGTAGCTCTGGGGCGCGCTCGGCGGCGGCGTAGAGGCGAAGGCGCCCTTCGCGGCCGTCGGCTTCGACGACACGGCGAAGGGGTCGTCATCCTCCTCCATGTCGTCCGGGGCAGGATCGGCCGGCTCCCACTGCCGGCGCTGCGCCTGGACCTGACCGCCCGCCCCGAGCCGCGGCTCGAATTTCAGCGCCGGCTTGCACGCGCGACGCTCGCCGCGCGCATCGTGCCTGGCGAGGTCCAGGTGGAAATGGTCGTAGTGAAAGGCGTCCGCCCCTGGGCCGAGCACGGTCGTGAAGTAGTTGCAGGCGGCGACGAAGACCTCGCGCAGGAACTCCTGCTCGTCTTGCGCCCCGCGCCAGCCCGTGCGCACCGTGACCTCGCGGCCGTCGGCGAGCCGGAAGCCCATCACGTCGAGGGCGTTGCCGAAGGCATGCTCGGACAGGCGTGCGCCGCGCCGGCTGTTGCGCCCGCGGCAGGAATAGCCGCCAGAGCGCACCTCCACCACGGAGGTGCTGAAATACAGGGTGGCCGCCGGCTGCACCACTTCGAGGAGCCAGCCATCGATGGTCGGGATGATCGGGCAGGCGAGCGTCGCCTGGGTCCGCAAGCTGATCGCGCCGCCGGCGAAGGCCGCGACCTTGAAGGGGTAGTTCATCCCGCAGGCGCCCGGCCCGTAGATCGGCGAGGAGCGCGACATGTAGGCGGTCGGGGTGACGAGCTTCTGCGAGATGCAGGCCTGTTCGATCTGGGTACGCCACGCCTCGCGCTGCTCGTGGCGGAAGAGCCCGCAGCCCGCGAGCGCTACGCCGATGAGCGCGAAGGCCGAAAACGCAACCGAGCCACGCCGCATGAGGGTTACAATTGCGGCCTTCCTGTAAACGCGCCGTCAACGATGGCCCTGGGCCGCTGGATCGAATCGAGGCGCGTTGCGCCGTCCCGCAGGGCCTGTGCTACACGGAGCGCCATGATCTCCCTGCTCGACCTCCTGCGCCGCATCGATGCCGGCGAGCTCTCGCCCCAGGACGCCATCCGCGCCTCGCACGAGGCGATCGGGCGAATCGATGACGAGATCCGCGCTTTCGTGCATGTCGACGTTACCGCTCGGGCCGCGCCCGAGGGGCCGCTGCGCGGCGTCGCGGTCGGGGTGAAAGACATCATCGACACCGCCGACATGCCGACCGAGATGGGCTCCGAGATCTATGCCGGGTGGCGCCCCAAAGCCGACGCGCCGGTGGTGACGGCGCTGAAGCGCGCCGGCGCGACGCCGATCGGCAAGACCGCGACCACGGCCTTTGCCCATCTCGACCCAACGCCGACCAGGAATCCCCGGAACACCGGTCACACGCCCGGAGGATCATCCTCGGGCTCGGCCGCCGCGGTCGCGGCCGGCATGGTGCCGCTCGCGCTCGGCACCCAGACCGGCGGCTCGATCATCCGCCCGGCCTCGTTCTGCGGGACGGCGGCGATCAAGCCATCCTACCGCCTCCTGCCGAGCGTCGGCGTGAAGTGTTTCTCCTGGGCGCTCGACACCGTCGGCCTCTTCGCCGCGACCGTGCCGGACCTCGCCTTTGGACTCGCGGCCATCGCGGGCCGGCCGGAGCTGAAGCTCGACGACGAGACGGACGCCCCGCGGATCGGCCTCGTCACTCAGGATTTCGCGGGCGAGCCGGAGCCCGACAGCGCTGCGGCGCTCGGCCATACGGTGCGCGAAGCCGAGCGAGCCGGCGCCAAGGTGCAGTCGATGGGGCTTCCGGCGGTCGTCGCGGAGGCCTGGCGCGTCCATCCGACCTTGCAGGACTTCGAGGCGAAGCAGGCGCTCGCCTGGGAATACGCCGCCCATCGCGAGCAGATCCCCCTGAAGCTGCGCCAGCATCTCGACGAGGCCCAGCCGATCGACGCCGCCGCTTATGACGCGGCCCGCAGCACCGCGCATCGCGCTCGCGGCGCGCTCGACGAGGTGTTCGCCGATCTCGACGTGCTGTTGACCTTCTCGGCGCCGGGACCGGCCCCAGAGACGCTCGCCGCAACCGGGAATGCCCGCTTCAACCGGCTCTGGACCCTTCTCGGCGTGCCCTGCGTGAACGTTCCGGGCTATATCGGGGCGACGGGGCTGCCGGTGGGGGTCCAGATCGTCGCCCCTTTCGGCCGCGACCGCGAGGCGCTTGCGGCGGCGCGCTTCGTGGAGCTCGCGCTCGGCGCGGGATAGCTGTCGAAGAAGTGCGTCCGCGCGGCAACAGGTTATCCACTGTCGCGACACCGACCCCTGCGGTGCGCTTGCGGCCCATCACCGCTCTGCTAGCCTCTGCTCGAGCTTGGGAGCAGGCGGATGGGGATCAGCGCGCGCTCGGGTTTCGTCTCGAAGGCCCAGGTCGCTGCGATCTGCATCGCGTTGGCCTTGGTCGGCGCGATCGTAATGGGCCTGCTCTGAGCCCGCCGAACGGGGTCTTCGCCGAGCGGGTGGTTCATCTTTCCGAATGGCGCCCGCAATGAGCGCCTTCGCCCTCGCCTCCGATCAGATCGCACTTCGCGACACGGCGCGTGAATTCGCGCTGGAGAAGCTCGCGCCGAAGGCCGTCGAGTGGGACGAGAAGAAGCATTTCCCGATCGAGGAGATGCGCGAGGCGGCGACGCTCGGGATGGGCGGCGTCTACATCCGCGAGGAGGTCGGCGGCTCCGGGCTCACGCGGCTCGACGCGGCCGTCATCTTCGAGGCGCTCGCCATGGGCTGCCCGACGGTGTCGGCCTACATCTCGATCCATAACATGGCGTCGTGGATGATCGACAGCTTCGGCTCGGACGAGCAGCGCCGGCGCTGGCTGCCAAAGCTCGTCACCATGGAGGCGCTCGCGAGCTATTGCCTGACCGAGCCCGGCGCCGGCTCGGACGCCGCCGCGCTCAAAACGCGCGCGGTTCGCGACGGCGACCATTACGTGCTGCACGGGCAGAAGCAGTTCATCTCCGGCGCCGGCGCCGGCGACCTCTACGTCGTGATGGCGCGCACCGGCGGCGAGGGCCCCTCCGGCATCTCGGCGATTGTCGTGCCCGGCGACACGCCCGGCGTGGCGCACGGCGCGAACGAGCGCAAGATGGGCTGGAACGCCCAGCCGACCCGCGCCGTGATCTTCGACGCCGCCCGCGTCCCGATCGAGAACCGGCTCGGCGAGGAGGGCATCGGCTTCAAGGTCGCGATGGCGGGGCTCGACGGCGGACGGCTCAACATCGCGGCGTGCTCGGTCGGGGGCGCCCAAGCGGCGTTCGACAAGGCGCTCGCCTATATGCGCGAGCGTCGCGCCTTCGGAAAAGCGCTGACGGAGTTCCAGGCCCTGCAGTTCCGGCTCGCCGACATGGCGACCGAGCTCGAGGCGGCGCGCCTTTTCCTCTACGCCGCCGCGGCAGCCTATGACCGCGACGAGCCGGACAAGACCATGCGCTGTGCGATGGCGAAGCGCTTCGCGACCGATATCGGGTTCAAGGTCGCCAACGACGCCCTCCAGCTCCACGGCGGCTACGGCTATCTTTCCGAGTACGGCATCGAGAAGATCGTGCGCGATCTGCGGGTCCATCAGATCCTCGAGGGCACGAACGAGATCATGCGCGTGATCGTGGCGCGTAAGCTGATCGGCGGGAATTGAGCGGACCTTCAGGGAGGCCACATGACCACCATCGCCTTCGTCGGGCTCGGCAACATGGGCGGGCCGATGGCCGCGAACCTCGTCAAGGCGGGGCACACGGTGCTCGGCTTCGACCTCGTTTCCGCCTCGTGCGAGACGGCGAGGGCCGCGGGCGTGCGCATCGCCGGCTCAGGCGCCGAGGCGGTACGGGAAGCCGACGTGGTCGTCACGATGCTGCCGGCCGGCAAGCACGTGCTTGCGGTCTGGGCGGAGGTCCTGCCGGCCACCAAGCCGGGGGCGCTGATGATCGACTCCTCGACCATCGACGTCGAGAGCGCCCGCAAGGTCCACGGCATGGCGAAGGAACGCAGCTGCGCGTCCGTAGACGCCCCAGTGTCGGGCGGGGTCGCCGGAGCCAAGGCCGCGACGCTGACCTTCATGTGCGGCGGCGCCAAGCGCGACTTCGCCAAGGCTGAGCCGATCCTCGCCAGGATGGGCAAACGTGTGATCCATTGCGGGGAAGCCGGAGCGGGCCAGGCGGCGAAGATCTGCAACAACATGATCCTCGGCATCTCGATGATCGGCCTCTGCGAGGCTTTCGTTCTCGCGGAGAAGCTCGGGCTGTCCGCGCAAGCTCTCTTCGACGTGGCCTCGACCTCGTCCGGGCAGTGCTGGTCCTTGACGAACTATTGCCCGGTCCCCGGCCCCGTGCCGAGCTCGCCCGCGAACAGCGGTTACAAGCCGGGCTTCGCCTCCGCGCTGATGTGGAAGGATCTCAAGCTCGCCCAGGAGGCCGCGACCGCCGCCGGTGCCGCGACGCCGCTCGGCGCGGCGGCGGCGCATATCTATGCCTTGCATAACGGCTGGGGCGAGGGCGGAACGGATTTTTCGGGCATCATACACCTCATCCGGGGCCGGAGCGGCGATCCGCCGGGCTGAGGGTGCGGGACGGGCGCGGCCGCTGGGGTGTGGCATTGACGCGACAGCGCGCTTCTCTACGGTCCGGCAGATAGGGTCTGCATCTCCTTCGCTGGTCCCGCCCCTCCCGCCATGGCGCGCGTCTCCCCAACCACTGCCGACCCGGTCGCGGAGGCCGCCGCCCTGTTGCGGCGGGTCGCCTTCGCTACGCTGATCCTCGTCGTGCCGACGGCGGCGCTCGTGACGCGCCGGGGCGTCGTCGTGCTGATCCCAATCGGTATCTCGCTCCTGGTGATCGCCTCGGCCCTCGATGGCGCGCAGCGACCGCTCGCAACGACGGCCCGGCGGCTCGCCGCGTCCCCTGCGACGATCGCCGGTGGAATCGCGCTGTTCTGGTGCGCGCTCTCGCTCGTCTGGACCCCCTTTCCGGCGGAGGCCTCCGAGCGGTTCCTCAACATCGCCGTGACGATCGGCATGGCTGTGCTTGGCTATCTCGCGTTGCCCGACCGCATACGCTCGGCGAATCTCTACCTCATACCGGTGGGGGTCGGCGCGGCGGCGGCGGTCGGCGGCGCAGTCGCCGTCTTCGGCGTGCCGATGGCCCGGACGGCGGAGATCGTGGCGCAGAACCTCGACCGGGGCCTTACCGTGCTCGCCCTGTTGGTTTGGCCGGCGGTGTCGTGGCTGCGCTCGCGCGGCCGCTACGCCGAGGCTTTGGCGGTCGGCGTGCTCGTCGCGCTCGCGACCGTGCTCGGCCCGCAGCCGAACCCGGCCATCGCGCTTGCCTGCGGCGCCCTTGCCTTCGGCCTCACCGCCCTGTCGCTGCGGGCCGGGGTGCGCGCGACCGCCGCGGTCGCGACCGGGCTGCTGGCGCTTGGGCCCTTGCTTCCGTTCATGCTGCGGCCGCTCGCCCACGCCGCGCTCGAGCCGGGGCATTGGCTCGCGCGCGGCCTGCGCATCTGGCGCTCCGTCGTGACGGCCCAGCCCGAACGGCTGATCACCGGACACGGCTTCGAGACGGCACTGCGCGGACGCATCGAGGGCCTGCTTCCGGTGAACGCGCCGAACACCATCCTGTTCGAGCTCTGGTACGAGCTGGGCGTGGTCGGCGCGTTCGGGGTCGCGGCCGCGCTCTTCGCAGCGATCCTGGCCTGCGAGACGCGCAGCCCGTCGCTCGTCCCGGGCATGATCGCTGCTTTCGCGACGGCCTACGCCTTCGCTTGCCTCGGGATCGGCACGGCGCAGATGTGGTGGTTCACGGCGCTCGCGCTCGTCGTTCTGGTATTCGTCTCGATCGAGCGCGGCCAGTTCCGCACCACCCGTCCGAAGGCGCGGCTGAAGCTTGCGGCGAACGAGCGCTAGGCGGCGCGCGGAATGTCGATGCGGCGCTCGTGCACGGCGTGGCAGGCGACGCCCTCGTTGAGCGGCGGGGTCTCGCGCCGACAGCGATCGTTGGCGTACGGGCAGCGCGGGTTGAAGGTGCAGCCCGAGGGCGGGTCGATCGGGTTTGGGATCTCACCCTGGACGGGTACGCGCTGCTTGCCGGTCATGCCGAGGTCCGGCACCGCGTCGAGGAGCATGCGCGTATAGGGGTGCTTCGGGGCGGCGAAGAGCTCGTGCCCGCCCGAGATCTCGACGATGCGGCCGAGATACATGACGCCGATGCGGGTCGCCATGTGCCGCACGACCGCGAGGTTGTGGCTGATGAATAGGTAGGTTAGCCCGAGCCGGTCCTGCAGGTCGCGCATGAGGTTGAGGATCTGCGCCTGCACCGAGACGTCGAGGGCTGAGGTCGGCTCGTCGCAGACGATGAACTCGGCGTTCGACGCCAAGGCCCGGGCGATCGCGATGCGCTGGCGCTGGCCGCCGGAGAACTCGTGCGGGTATTTCTTGCCGTCGTCCGGGTGGAGGCCGACGAGCGTGAGAAGCTCGCCAACGCGCGCCACGATCGCCCGCTCCTCCTTGATCAGGTCGAAGGCGCGGATCGGCTCGGCGACGATCCGGTCGACCCGCCAGCGCGGATTGAGGCTGGCATAGGGATCCTGGAAGATCATCTGGATGCGCCGGCGCATGCGCTGGCGCTCGGCGGAGGCCGCGGCGCTCGACATCGAGATGCCCGTGATAGTCACCTCGCCGGCGGTCGGCGGCAGCAGCCCCACCACCATGCGTGCGACCGTCGACTTACCCGAGCCCGACTCGCCGACGAGCGCGAAGGTCTCGCCGCGCGCGATCTCGAAGGAGATATCGTCGACCGCGGTCAGGAACTGCTTCTCGCCGCCCTCCAGCATGCGGTTGAGCCACGGCTTCGACACGTCGAAAACGCGGCGCAGATCCCGCACCGTTACATAAGGTGCAGCCGACGCGGGGGGGCTCACGCGGGCACTCCTTCTTCGGCGGGCGGATGGGTCAGCACCTTGTGGGCCTCGGCGGTCGGGTCGTTCAGGTCGTAGAGATGGCAGGCGACCTTGTGCGCCCCGTGCTGGATCGGCTCCGGCCGATCGATGCGGCAGCGGTCCCAGGCGTGGGGGCAGCGCGGATTGAAGGGGCAGCCGGGCGGGATCGCGGAGAGGCGCGGCATCGAGCCCGGGATCTGAACGAGCCGCGAGGCGTCCTGCGCCAATGTCGGGATCGCGCCCATGAGGCCACGGGCATACGGGTGGAGAGGGTTCTGGACGACGTCCTGCACCGGTCCGATCTCGGCGATGCGGCCGGCATACATAACGGCCACCCGGTCGGCGGTCTCGGCGATCACGCCCATGTCGTGGGTGACGAGCATAATCGCGGTGCCGTGCTCGCGGCCCAGGCGTTGGAGAAGGGAGATGATCTGCGCCTGCACCGAGACGTCGAGCGCGGTCGTGGGCTCGTCGGCGATGATCAGCTCGGGCTCGGCGCAGAGCGCGAGCGCGATCACGACGCGCTGGCGCATGCCGCCGGAGAACTCGTGCGGATAGCCGTCGATGCGCCGCTCGGGCGCCGGAATGCCGACCTCGGTCAGGAGCTCGATTGCGCGGCGGCGCGCGGCGGCTGCGGAGAGGTCGGTGTGCGTCTGGATCGTTTCGACGAGCTGCTCGCCGACCCGGTAGAGCGGGTTGAGGCTCGTCAGCGGATCCTGGAAGATCATGCCGATGCGCTTGCCGCGAATGCGGCGCATCTCCTCCGGCGACAGGTTGTCGATGCGCTGCTCCGACAGCCAGACCTCCCCCCCGGCGATGCGGCCGGGCGGGTCGATCAGGCCGATTACAGCGGAACCCGTCACCGACTTGCCGGCCCCGGACTCGCCGACGACGCCCAGCACCTCGCCCGGCGCGATGTCGAAGGACACGCCGTCGATCGCCTTGAGCACGCCACGCCGCGTCACGAACTCGACGCGAAGATCGCGGACGGAGAGAACGGGCTGGGTCATGCGCTCGGCTTACCGCAATCTCGGGTTCAGGACATCCCTTAGCCAGTCGCCGAGGAGGTTGATGGAAAGGGCGAGCAGGATAAGGGCGAGGGCGGGCGACGCGAGGATCCACAGCTCGCCAGAGAAGAGGAACTGCTGGCCGATCCGGATCAGCGTACCGAGCGAGGGCTGGGTCGGCGGCATGCCGACGCCGAGGAAAGAAAGGGTCGCCTCCTCGATGATGGCCAAGGCAAGGTTGATGGTGGCGATCACGAGCACCGGGCCGGTGACGTTCGGCAGCACGTGCTTGACCATGATGACGAACGACTTGAGGCCGATCAGCCGCGCCGCGTCGACATAGACCTTCGACTTCTCGACCATGGTGGTGGCACGCACGGTGCGGGCGTATTGCGCCCAGTTCGAAAGTCCGATCGCCACGATCAGCACCCACAAGGTCGCCTGCTCCTGCTGCGCGGGCGGCACCACACCGCGAAAGATGCCGAAGACGAGGAGGGCCACGAGGATTGCCGGGAAGGAAAGCTGGATGTCGGCGATGCGCATGATCAGCGCCTCGGTGCGCCCGCCGAGATAGCCCGCGGCAAGGCCCAAGGTGATGCCGATCGCCATGGAGAAAATCACTGACGCGAAGCCGACGAGGAGCGAGACCCGCGATCCGTAGAGGATCGCGGAATACATGTCGCGTCCCTGCGGGTCGGTGCCGAGGATGAAGATGCGCTGACTGATCTCGTTCGGGGTCATCGGCGGGGTGAGCCCGTCCATGAGGTCGAGCTGGGCCGGGTCGAAGGGGTTCTGGGGCGAAATCCAAGGCGCCAGCACCGCCGCAAGGATCATCGCGACCGCGACGAGGCTCGACACGATCGCGACCGGCGAATGGCGGAAGCTCCAGAGGAAATCGGAGTCCCAGGCCCGGGCGAGCGCGCCGGGCAGGCGATCCGGCGGCGTGCCCGCGAGTGCGGCTTCCGTCCGCGTCGGAGCGGGGGCGTGCTGGTCCATCACCGTGCTGCCGTGGGCGCGGCCCGCAGGCGAGGGTCGAGCGCGAGATAGGCAAGGTCGGTCGCAAGATTGACGACCACGAAGACGAAGGCGACGAAGACGAGATAGGCGGCCATCACCGGCACGTCGGCGAACTGCACCGCGTTGACGAACAGCGCGCCCAGGCCCGGCCACTGGAACACGGTCTCGGTGACGATGGCAAAAGCGATCACCGAGCCGAGCTGCAGCCCGGCGATGGTGACGACCGGGATCATGGTGTTGCGCAGGGCATGACGGAACTCGATGACGCGGTTCGGGATGCCGCGGGCTCGGGCGAAGCGGATGAAATCCGAGCGCATCACCTCGAGCATCTCCGACCGCACGAGCCGCATGATCAGCGTAAGCTGGAAGAATCCGAGCGTCAGCACTGGCAGGATCAGCGACTGCAGCCCGGATTTCGTGAGGAGCCCGGTCGTCCACCCGCCGAGCCGCACCGTCTCGCCGCGGCCGAAGGAGGGCAGCCAGCGCAGCTCCACCGCGAAGACGTAGATGAGGCCGATGCCGATCAGAAAGGTCGGCAGCGACACGCCGACGAGCGAGAGCGTCATCACCGCATTCGCGACGAGGCCGTGCCGCCGGATCGCGGCATAAACGCCGAGCGCGACGCCCACGACCGTCGCGAAGATCGCCGAGAGCACGGCGAGCTCGACGGTTGCGGGCAGGCGCTCGGCCATCACCGCCGCCACCGGCCGGCCCTGGCGGTAGGAGATGCCGAAATCGCCCTGCGCGGCCTTGCCAAGAAAGCGAAGGAACTGGATCGGGAAGGGCTGGTCGAGGCCGAGATGCTTCGTCAGCTCCTCGCGGTCGGCCATGCTCGCCTCCTGCCCGACCATGTTGGCGACCGGATCGCCGACGAACCGGAACATCGAGAAGGCGATGAAGGCGACGGCGATGAGCACCACCGCGCCTTGGAGGAGACTGCGAAGGATGTAGGCAAACATTGGTCCCTCAGGCCGTCATCCGCGGCCGGAGCCGAAGGCGGAGAGCCGAGGATCTCGGGACGAGGACGAGGTCCTCGGGTCGGCGCTGAACGCCGCCCCGAGACGCTTGGAGGATGAATCACATCCCCTTGAACGAGACGTATTTCAGCTTGGGCTGGTTCTCCGGATCGACCGGTACATCAAGGTTCGCCTTCATGGCGTAGGCGAGCTGCTGGTGGTGGATCGGCAGGTAGTAGGTCTCGTCCTGCAGCTTCTTCCAAATCTCCGCGATCATGCCGTTGCGCTTCGCCGCATCGGTTTCCGACGACAGGCTCTCGATCTTCTTGTCGAGTTCCGTGTCGGAAAGCCTAAGCGCGTTCCAGCTGCCGAACTTCGCGTCCCGCGTGTGATAGAGGAACGAGAAAATGTACTCCGAATCGAAGGTCGGGACGCCCCAGCCGATCAGGAAGAACTCGGTCTCGGGCGGGTTCTTCTGCACGAGCGGGAAGTGCAGCGTCTTGGATTGGGAGACCAGGTTGGTCTTGATCCCGATCTGGCCGAGCATGCCGACCACCGCCTGGCAGATGCCCTCGTCGTTGATGTAGCGGTCGTTCGGGCAGTTCAGCGTGATCTGAAAGCCCTGCGGATAGCCGGCTTCGGCGAGCATCGCTTTCGCCCTGTTGACGTCGGGCGTCGGCGCCTTGTCGAGTTCCGGGGTCCAACCGTTGACGAACGGCGGCATGATCACGCCGGTCGGGACCGACTGACCGCGCATGACCACGCGCTGGATCGCGGCGCGATTGATCGCCATGTTCATGGCTTGGCGGACGCGCTTGTCGGCGAAGGGGTTCTTGCCCTCCACGTTGTCTGTCTTGAGATCCTTCGAGCCGACGTCCATGCCGAAGAAGATGGTGCGGTTCTCGGGGCCGGCTGTGACATGCAGGTTCTGCGTGCCCTTGAGGCGCTCGATGTCCTGCACCGGCACGTCCTGAACGAAGTCGACCTCGCCTGAAAGCAGCGCCGCGACCCGCGTCGCGTCCGACTTGATCGGCGTGTAGATGAGCTCGGAGATCTCGAGCGGGACCTCGGAACCCTTGCCCCAATAGTTGTCATTGCGCTTCAGGACCGTACGCACGTCCGGCTCGCGCGAGACCAGCACGAACGCCCCGGTGCCGTTCGCGTTGCGGACCGCGAAGTTCTCTTCCTTGTTCTTGAAGTCCTGCGGCTTGGTCGCGTTGTTCGCCTCCGCCCACTCCTTGTCCATGATGAAGGTGTTGGTGAGATTGTTCACGAGGAGCGGGTTCGGTCCCTTCGTCTTCACATGGATGGTGGTGTCATTGACCTTGGTGACGCTCTCGACCGAGGTCAGGAGCCCCTTCATATCCGAGCTCGGCGCCATCGCGCGCTGGAGCGAGAACACCGCGTCGTCGGCGTTGAAGGGATTGCCGTTGTGGAATTTGATGCCCTCGCGAAGCTTGAATTCCCAGACCGACTTGTCGTTGTCGAGGATCTTCCAAGAAGTCGCGAGGGCCGGGACGAGCGCGCCCTTGCGGTCGCGCATCACCAGCGGCTCGTAGATATGGTGATTGAGGGTATGCGTCGGGCCCTCGTTCTGGGCGTGCGGGTCGAGCGTGAGTGCGTCGCCCGAACGCGCCCAGCGCAGGGTGCGGGCCTCGGCCGAGACGGCCGTGAACATCGTGGCCGCGCAGAGCGCGGCGGCAAGCGCCAGTCGTTTGGCCGACATGATCGATCCTCTCCGTTGATGGGGCGCGTTTCTTCGTCCGGCCTAAGCCGGGCGCCCGATGGAGGCGGATCATAAGGAGACGCCACGCGCTTGTCACGGCGCCCCGAAGGCGGTGAGCGGCGCCAGAGCCGAGTTGCCCGAAGCTTTGGCCTACATCCGCCTTGCGCCGACGAACTTCATCTTGGGCTGGCTCGAGACGTCGACCGGGATGTCGAACTCGCGGCTCATCGCATAGACGATGGTCTGGTTGTGAAGCGGGACATAGATCACTTCTTCCTTCAGCCTGCGCCACAGGCTCGCGATAGTGGCGTTGCGCCTCGCTTGGTCGACTTCCTGGCGCAGCGTGTGGATCTGGTCGTCGACCGCACGGTCGGAGAAGCCGGTGCCGTTCCAGCCGCCGAGCGCCCCGGTGTTGGTGTGGTAGAGCAGGCTGAAGATGTATTCGGAATCGAACGTCGTGACGCCCCAGCCGAGGAGATAGAAGTCGAGCTCGGCCCGGCGCACCTGGCCGAAATGCTGCGCCGCCGGCTGGGTCGCGGGCCGCGTGCGCACGCCGATGCGCCCGAGCATGCCGGCGACACCGTGGCAGAGTCCCTCGTCGTTGACGTAGCGATCATTTGGGCAAGTCAGCGCGATGTCGAACCCGTCGGGATAGCCGGCCTCGCGCAAGAGCCCGCGAGCTTTCGCGAGATCGACCGGTGGCCAGATGTCGAGCTCGCTGGTGTAGCCGTTCGAGAACGGCGGCACGATCACCCCGGCGGGGACCGAAAGGCCGCGCATCACGTTGCGCTGGAGCTGGAGGCGGTCGATAGCCATCTCGATCGCGGCGCGCACGCGGCGGTCTGCAAAGGGGTTGCTGCCCTTGAGGCTCGAGGATTTGAGGTCCGGCGCGCCGACATTCATGCCGAGGAAGATCGAGCGGTTCTCCGGGCTGACGTTGACCCGAAGCGCCCGGTTCTCCTGCAGGCGCTGCACGTCCTGGACCGGCACGTCCTGCACGAAGTCGACCTCGCCCGAAACGAGCGCGGTGATCCGCGTCGCGTTGTCGGGGATCGGCAGGTAGACGATCTCGTCGATATCGAGCGGGTGCTCGCCCTTGCCCCAGTAGCCTTCGTAGAGGCGCATCACGGTCTTCTTGCCGGGCTCGCGGCTAACGACCGCGTAAGGCCCGGTGCCGTTGGCGTGCCCCGCGGCATGGGTCTCGCGCCCGGAGGCCGGATTGTGGATGGCGACACTCTCGTGCGCCTCCGTCCACGGCTTGCTCATCACGAGCACGTCCGTCAGGTTGTTCGGCAGAAGCGGGTCCGGCCCCACCGTGCGGATGCGGATGGTGTGGTCGTCCGCCTTCGATACGCTCGCGACGGACGAGAGCAGCGATTTCACGTCAGATGCGGTCGAGCGAGCGCGCTCGAGCGAGAACAGCACGTCCTCGGCGGTGAGCGGCTTGCCGTCGTGGAAGGTGACGCCGGGACGAAGCTTGAACTCCCAAACCAGGGGATCGCGGGTCAGCGCCCAGGACACGGCAAGCGCCGGCACCATCTTTCCGTCGAAGCGCCGGACGATCAGGGGCTCGTAGATTTGATGGACGACGAGGAGGTTCGGTCCAACATTGGCGGCGTGCGGATCGAGCGAAGTGGTATCGATCGAGCGCGCCCAGCGCAGGGTGCGCGATTCCGCCGGCCCCGCCGCAATGGCGAAAGCCGCAAGAAGCGCGACAGCGAGAGCAGCCGCCTTATGCCGATCTGACCCCATCCCTGTTCCCGACCGCATTCGCGGTTCTGGTTCGAGAACATCATAGAACAAGAGCGCAGTCTTGTCATGACGGTGTTTTGGGCAGAGTGATCCGGGAGCGCGGGCCTAGCGCAGACGGGGGTTCAAGGCATCGCGCAGCCAGTCGCCGAGGAGATTGATGGCGAGCACCAGCGTTGCGAGCGCGATGCCCGGGAAGGCCACGATCCACCACTCGCCGGAGAAGAGGAAGTTGTTGCCAATGCGGATCAGCGTGCCGAGCGAGGGCATGGTCTGCGGCATGCCGGAGCCGAGGAACGACAAGGTCGCCTCTGTGATGATGGCGAGCGCCAGGTTGATGGTGGCGATGACGAGCACCGGGCCGAGCACGTTCGGCAGGACGTGGCGGAGCATGATGACGAGTGCCGGCAGGCCGATGAGGCGCGCCGCCGCCACGTAGTCCTTGTTCTTCTCGACCATAACAGAGCCGCGCACGGTACGGGCGTACTGAACCCAAAAGCTCAGGCCGATCGAGAAGACCAATACGCCAAGGATGGTCATCGGATCGAGCTGGTTGCCGAGGATCGACTTTACGACGCCGTCGATCAGGAGCGCGATCAGGATCGCCGGAAAGGTGAGCTGCACGTCGGCGATGCGCATGATCACCGCATCGACCGCGCCGCCGAAATAGCCGGCGACGAGCCCGAGCCCGATGCCGAGCGTCGCCGAGAAGGCGACCCCGAGGAACCCGACGACGAGCGAGATCCGCAACCCGTAGAGGATCGCGGAAAGCATGTCGCGGCCCTGCTGGTCGGTGCCGAGCAGGAACGGCGCCTGCCCTCCGCTCTCCCACAGCGGCGGGATACGGCTGTTGAGGAGCTCGAGCTGCGCGGGGTCGAACGGGTCCTGCGGGGAGAGCACGCCGGCGAGGATCGCGACCAGGAAGAATAACAGTGTCAGGAACGCCGCCGCCATCGTCACCTTGGAGCGCTTGAAGCTCGCCCACAAATCCGAATCGAAAAGGCGTGCGCCGAGCGAAGGCGTCTTTGCGGTTTCCGGGACGGTGACGGCGATGTCGCTCATGGCTCTAGGCGGGCTGGTGGATCGAGGAGCGCAGGCGCGGATCGACGATAGTGTAGAGAATGTCGACGGCGAGGTTGATGGTCACGAAGATCAGGCCGACCAGCATCAGGTAGGCGGCCATGATCGGGATGTCGACGTTCTGCACGGCCTGCACGAAGAGGAGGCCCATGCCCGGCCACTGGAACACCGTCTCGGTGATGATCGCGAAGGCGATGACGGAGCCGAGCTGCAGGCCGGCAATGGTGATGACCGGCACGAGCGTGTTCTTGAGCGCGTGGCCGAAATGGATGGCGCGGGTCCTTAGGCCCCGCGCGCGGGCGAACTTGATGTAGTCGGTGCGCAGGACCTCCAGCATCTCGGCGCGCACGAGCCGCATGATCAGGGTCATCTGGAAAAGACCCAAGGTGACCGAGGGCATAATCAGGGCTTTGAGGCCGGAGACGGTGAGGAGGCCGGTCGTCCACCAGCCGAGCCGCGCCGTATCGCCGCGCCCGAAGGAGGGGAGCCAGCCGAGGATAACCGAGAAGAGATAGATCAAGAGGATGCCGATGAGGAAGGTCGGCAGGCTGACCCCGATCAGCGAGATCGCCTGGAACAGCTTCGCAAGAGCGGAATCGCGCCTCAGCGCCGAGTAGACGCCCATCAGGATGCCGAAAACGAGCGCGAGGATGGTCGCGACGAGCGCAAGCTCGAGGGTCGCCGGCATTCGCTCCTTGAGGAGCTGCGCCACCGGCTGCCGGAACTGATAGGAGATGCCGAAATCGAAGCGGGCGGCGCCGGCAAGATAGCGCGCGAACTGCACCGCCATCGGATCGTCGAGCCCGAGCGAGCGCCGGATCTCGAGACGCTCGGCCGGCGAGGTCTCGGCTCCGACCATCTGGTTCACCGGATCGCCCGCGAAGCGGAACATCGCGAAGGAGATCAGCCCCACCGCGAAGAGCACGGCAAGCGCCTGCAGCGCGCGACGGAGGATGAAGGCGCTCATGCCTGTCTGCGGCCGTCATGCCCGGGCGAGGCCCGGGCATTCATATCTTTGCGTCGCAGCGCCGAAGGCGTGGATAGCCGGGCCAATCCAGGCCATCCCACTCCGAGCAGGAGACGATGGACCGTCAATCCATGTTCACCCAGTAGAGCAGGATCTGGTTGTCCGCCCGCTGCACGATCTTGACCTTCTTGTTGACGCCCCAGTTGAGCGTCTGCTGGTGGAGCGGGATGTGCGAGACGTCCGCCCGCTCCATCTTCCAGGCCTCGGCGATCATCGCGTTGCGCTTGGCCGTGTCGGTCTCGACCAGAATCTTCGCGGCGAGCTCGTCGAGCTTGGGGTTGCAGTAGCCGCCGAAATTGAACGGCCCGCCCTTGCCGGAATCGTCGCGGCAGCCCGTGATATTCGCGAAGACGTTCCACGAATCGAAGGAGCCCGGCGTCCAGCCGAGGAGGTAGAAGGAGGTGTCGTAGCCGCCGGTCGCCAGCACCTTGGCGAAGTACTTGGTCTTGGGCTGGGCGTTGAGGTTTACCTTGACGCCGATGCGGGCGAGCATGCCTACGGCCGCCTGGCAGATCGCCTCGTCGTTGACGTAGCGGTCGGTCGGGCAGTCCATGCCGACCTCGAAGCCCTGCGGGTAGCCGGCCTCGGCCAGGAGCTTCTTCGCTCCGTCAATATCGACCGCCGCGGTCTTGAACTCCTTCGAGCCCTCGAAGAGCAGCGGCGAGATCAGGAGCGCCGCCGGCACCGAGGCGCCGCGCATGACGCGGTCCTTGATCAGGTTGACGTCGATCGCCTTCGAGAAGGCCTGTCGCACGCGCACGTCCTTGAAGGGGTTCTTTCCTTTGACGTTCGAGTATTTCAGCTCGTCCCGGCGCTGGTCGAAACCGAGGAAGATGGTGCGCAGCTCGGGACCGGTCAGCACCTGGGTGTTGGCGTTCGAGTTGACGCGCTGGATGTCCTGCAGCGGCACCGGATCCATCAAGTCGACTTCACCGGAGAGGAGCGCCGCGACGCGGGTCGCGTCCGAGCCGATCGGGGTGAAGATCGCCTCGTCGATGTTGTGCTCCTTCTTGCCCCACCAGCTCGGGTTTGTCTTCCAGACCGTCTTCACGCCGGGCTGGTGGCTCTCGAGGATAAAGGGGCCGGTGCCGTTGGCGTTGAGGGCGGCGTAGCTCGGGGTCGTGGCCGAGGCCGAGGTCGGGGCGGTGGCGTTGTTTTTCTCCGCCCATTTCTTCGACATGATGTACCACGTATCCCACTCGTAATGCAGGATCGGGTTCGGGGTCTTGAGGACCACGTCGACCGTGTGGTCGTCGACCTTGACCCATTGCGAGTCGGACGGGATGCGGGTCTTCACGTCCGACCCTTGCGCTCGCACGCGGTCGGCCGAGAAGATCACGTCGTCGGCGGTGAAGTCCGAGCCGTCGTGGAATTTCACGCCCTTGCGCAGGTGGAAGCGCCAGCGCAGCGGGTCCGGCGTCTCCCAGCGCTCAGCCAGGCCGGGGATGATCTTGAGGTCCTTGTCGCGCTTGGTCAGGCCTTCATAGACCGCCGCGTGCAGGCCGAGCGTGAACGTCTCGTTCAGCGTGTAAGGGTCGGCTGCCTGGTAGTTGCCCTGGAAGGCGAAACGGAAGGTCTTGGCCGAGGCCGGATCGGCGGCCGCGGCAAGAAGCGTCGCGGCGACCGCCGCGAGGAGCGTCTTGCGGATGGACATCTGCTGTTCCTCACTGGGGGCGCGGCGGGATCGCGCGCCGATAGGAGCTCGGGAGAGCGGCTTTTCTGTCTAGTTCTCCCTTGGCGCGCAAATTAGACGGGGAGTTACAGTGGGTCCAGCCCTTCGGGAAGCGGTAGGCTTGGACTCGGAGGCAGCAGCCGCTCAACCGCTACGAGCATGACAAAGG
The DNA here is from genome assembly GCA_029266525.1 of Microvirga sp. Taxonomy (GTDB): domain Bacteria; phylum Pseudomonadota; class Alphaproteobacteria; order Rhizobiales; family Beijerinckiaceae; genus JAJKJG01. The sequence goes on along the minus strand of JAQSWQ010000002.1, from coordinate 74,136 downwards.
TGCGCCCTGGCTGTAGATGGCCGGATCCGGCCTCGCGCCGCAGCACGTATGCACGCCCCGAAAAGGTCCTTTCATGCCCGTCCTAAACCGCGTCGCCGACTTCGCCGACGAGATCGCCGCCTGGCGCCGCGACTTCCACCAGCACCCGGAGCTCCTGTTCGAGGTCCACCGCACGGCCGCGATCGTCGCCGACAAGCTCAAGGAGTTCGGCTGCGACGAGGTGGTGACCGGGCTCGGCCGCACGGGGGTCGTCGCCGTGATCAAGGGGGGGCGCGGAGCGGGCGGCAAGGTGATCGGCCTTCGCGCCGATATGGACGCGCTGCCGCTGGAGGAGGCCACCGGCCTGTCCTACCGGTCGACGGTCCCGGGCAAGATGCACGCCTGCGGCCATGACGGCCACACGGCGATGCTGCTTGGCGCCGCGAAGTATCTGGCCGAGACCCGCAATTTCAATGGCACCGCGGTGATGATCTTCCAGCCGGCCGAGGAGGGCGGCGGCGGCGGTCAGGAGATGGTCAAGGACGGCCTCATGGAGCGCTTCGGCGTGCAGGAGGTCTATGGCCTGCACAACATGCCGGGCATCCCGCTCGGGCATTTCGCGATCCGGCCCGGCGCCATGATGGCAGCAGCCGACCGCTTCGACATCATCGTCGAAGGCAAGGGCGGCCACGCTGCGCGCCCGCATGAGTGCTCCGACACGCTGCTCGCGGCCTGCCAGGTTGTAAACGCACTGCAGTCGGTCGTGGCGCGCAACGTTGATCCGCTCGACTCCGCCGTCGTGTCGGTCTGCTCCTTCAAGGCGGGCGACGCCTACAACATCATCCCGCAGACCGCCAAGCTCATGGGCACCGTGCGCACGCTGACCGAGCCCGTCCGTGACCTCTGCGAGGAGCGCATCAAGGCCGTGGTCGAGGCGACCTGCGCGGCTTATGGCGCGACCGCCGTGGTCGACTATCGCCGCGGCTATCCCGTCACTCGCAACCACCCCGAGCAGACCGATTTCATGGCGAGAGTTGCGGCAGAGGTCGCCGGCGAGCGCGCCGTCGATACTGGCATCGTCCCCCTGATGGGATCGGAGGACTTCTCCTACATGCTCGAGGAACGGCCCGGAGCTTATATCTTCATGGGCAACGGCGACACGGCGGGCGTCCATCATCCGAAATACGACTTCGACGACGGCGCCATCCCGTACGGCGTCTCGCTCTGGGCCAAGATCATCGAGACGGCCATGCCGGCTCGCCAGCCGGCTGGAGCGGCATGAGCTGATCTCCGCTCATCTTCGGCCGACTCCCTGCCCTGCCGAAGGACGACGGGCGCGCCGAATCCCCCGGGCGGTCCCGGGCGAAGGTCTTCGCACTGTCAAAGAGCAGGCCTTGCCCCGGACTTGATCCGGGGGAGCGGGACGCCGGGGACCAGCTCACTTTTGGTTTTGGTGCCGGTCTCCCGGCGCCCTCGCACGGTTCTTCGCCGGCAGTTAAGCCGGCTTCACCCGCCTCGACGACCGCTCTTTGCACGCTTTCCGCCTGAGCGGACAGCGCCCAGCAGGACTGACCTGCGCCGGCTCGTAGTGGCCGGGGGCGGCGGCCTTCGGACGCCCCGCTCATCGCGAACCGTCCTGCATCAATGCGGGCGCCCGGGTCGTCCACCACCGGGTGGACGCCGCAGGACCGCCTCCCCTCCGCCTCCGTGACCGGTGTGCACGACGGCTCCCTCGGTGAAGGGGAGTGCTGGCCCTATAGGATAGTTTTCTTCCGGAGTCAAGTCCTTTTCCAAGCTCCGGACCGGCCGGCGCGGAGCCGATCGCCTTCCGCAACCCCGGCCAGCTCATCCGCTCAAGCCGGCCGGCGTGGTTGCGGCCTCGGGTGAAGTCTCGATCTGCGGCTCGGGCTGGCGGCCGCCGGCGTAGCGGACGAGGGCGTCGATGCGGGCTTCGATCGGCGGGTGCGTAGCGAAAAGGTCCGTGAAGCCCGAGCGCGGGTTGTCGACGCACATCTCCATCAGTCCCGAGGGCACGCTTTCGAGCTCGCCCTTCCCGGAGATCTTGGTGAGCGCCGAGATCATCGCGTCCGGGTTCTTGGTCAGCTCGACCGAGCCCGAATCGGCGAGATACTCGCGCGAGCGGGACAGCGCGAAGCGGATCACCAGCGACAGCGCCCAGGCGATCGCGATCATGGCGAGCGCTATCAGGATCGCCACGAAGGCCCCGCCCCCGCTGCCCTTGCGATCGGAGTGGCGGCTCGAGCTCGAGGACGAGCTGCCCCAGCGGGGCAGAATGTCGAGCCAGCGAAAAACCAATTCGCCGAAGAACGAGATCACGCCGGCAATGATCACGGCCGTCACCATCAGGCGGACGTCCTCGTTGCGGATGTGAGTCAGCTCGTGGGCGAGCACCGCCTCGACCTCGGCATCGTCGAGATTGTCGAGGAGCCCGCGGGTCACGGTGATCGCGTATTGCTTCTCGTTGAGCCCGGTCGCGAAGGCGTTGAGGCGCTCAGTCTCCATGATGCGCAGGCGCGGCATCGGCAGGCCGCGCGAGATGCAGAGGTTCTCGAGGAGATCGTAGAGGCGCGGATTTTCCTCGCGCGTGACGTCATGCGAGCCGGCGACGGCGTCGATGATGCCCTGATGGAACTTCCGTCCGGCCCACACCCAGAGCGCGGTGCCGGCTGTCACGACCGGCGAGAGCCAAAGGAGGTCGCCGGCGGCGGCCTCGAGGTAATCCTGAACTGTGCCGCCCGGCACGGGGGGGCCGATATCGAACGCCCGGAACAGGAGGGCGAAGGCGAAGGTGAGGACGTAGACGAGGAAGAATAGGCCGGCGGTCAGGATGAAGGAGCGGCGGCGGTTCGCCTGGATGTGCGTGTAGAGCCCGAACGCGGCCATCGCCGCCTCAGAACTTCACCTGCGGGGCGGCGTCGAGCGTCTGGCGCTGCGCTTCGCCGACATCGAAGAACTCGCGCGAGGTGAAGCCCATGGAACGGGCGAACAGCACCGCCGGGAAGGCCTCGATCGCCGCGTTGTATTCGGAGACGGCGTTGTTGAAGAAGCGCCGCGCCGCCGCGAGCTTGTTCTCGACATTGGCGAGTTCGGTCTGGAGCTGCTGGAAATTGGTGTTGGCCTTGAGGTCGGGATAGGCCTCGCCCAGAGCGATGAGACGCCCGAGCGCGCCGGAGAGCGCGCCCTCGGCGGCGGCCTGCTGGGCCGGGCCGCTCGCAGTCAGCGCCGCGTTGCGGGCCTGGACCACGGCCTCGAGCGTCGAGCGCTCATGGCCGGCATAGCCCTTCACCGTCTCGACGAGGTTCGGGATGAGGTCGTGGCGCTGCTTCAGCTGCACGTCGATGTCCGCATAAGCCTGCGTGACGCGCTGCCTCAGCGAGACGAGGCCGTTGTAGACGACGATGAGATAGAGGACGAGTGCGACCAGGATCGCGAGAAGGACCCATTCCATGCGGCTTCCCCTTGTGACCGCTTGTGAGGTCGCAAGCTGGCATGCCGGGCGGGCAGCGACAAGCTTCAGCCCAACCGCATCCCCAGGCGGGCCGCGAGCTCACGCCAGGCGCCGCCGAGCGGGTGGAAGGTGAAGCGCACCGTATGCCGTCCGGGCGGCACCGCGACGGCGCGGAAGAGGACGTTGGCGCGCAGGATCGGCGCCTCGCGCCCGTCCACCGTCGCGAACCACCAGGGATGCCAAGGGTCGTTCAGGACCACATGGCCGCCGGCGGGCGACTCCGCCTCGATCTCCACCACGGTGTTGCCATACGAGATGATGCGAGCGGTCCCGCCTGCGCCGTCATGCCCGTCCTCGGGCTTGACCCGAGGATCGGCGCGGGCATCCATGCCTTCGGTCGGAGCTGCGGGCGGAAGTCGTGGGTGCCCAGCCCAAGACCCGGCATGACGGTCGAGCAGCACCGCGGTTCTCAGATCGACATCGGGCCACTCGCCTGTGCGCAGCGTCGCAGCGAAATCGGCGGGTTGCGCACGCAATGCGAAGCCGGCGCGCGGCAGGGCGCGCGGGTTCTCGTAGAGGAAGCCGTCGGCGTATTGCCCGACCAGATTGAGGTCGCCCGGCCGGAGCTTCGGATCGATGCGCTCGACCGGCATGCCGGTGGCGATGAAGCGCAGGCCGAGAAGATCGGCGAGGGTGGAGCGGTAGGAAGGAAAGAGCGGAGAGAACTTTCGCTGCTCGGGCAGCGCGACGTGATCCTCGGCGCCGGTCGCGGCGCTGTAAAGCCCAAGCCGAACGGGGTTGTAGCCGAGCACGTTGTGGAGGCGGTGCACGAGGCTCGCGTTCGGCCAATCGAAACCGAGACCGGTGAGCTCGACGCGGCCGAGCGCGTGCGCGCGGAGATGCTCCTTCAGCGCCGCGATCAACGGGCTGCGGCTGTCCGGCTGCAGAACGTCGAACTGCGCGGGCGGCAGCGCGGTCGACTCGTTCGGGCCATTGTTGCGGGCGAGATCGAGCGCGAGGAAGCCGAGCACGACCGCGCTCGCGAGCGTCGTCGCGCGGGCGAGCCGAGCCGGATCGAACGCGAGGAGGAGATAGGCGGCAGCGATCCAGAGTGCCGCGCTCGCCAAGGCTGTCGCCGAGAGCGCAAGGGTGCCCTTGGCCGCGGCAAGGGCCAGCGCTACCGCGAAAACGAGCGCCAGGATTCCGATCTCGATAGCGCGCTGGCGCGGCGTGGGCGTGGGCCAATCGCCACTCCACCAGCGCTGGATCGGGTAACCCCCGACCAGCGCGCCGAGCGCGCCGACCAGGAAGGTGGCGTCGCCCGGGCGGCGGAAGAGATCGACGCCCGGTAGGAGCTTGAACAGCACCGGAAAGAACGGCGTGTAGCGCCCGAGCGCGTAAAGCAGCATCGCCGCGAGCGTGAGCGTGAAGAATCGGATCTCGCGCGCCCACAACACGCCGCGCACCACGCCCGCCACGAGCGCGACAACCGGCAGCGCGCCGATGTAGAGGACGCCCATGTTGCGGGCGAAAAAGAGATCGACCTGACCCCAGCGCGGGCTCGGCGGCCCCCAGTAATCCAGGAATGGTCCGTCGGCGCCGAAGAGATTGGGGACGAAGGCCGTCAGAAGCAGCGCCGGGTGGAGCGATCCCTGCCCGGCGCCCGCAACATCGATCTCGGCCCGGTTGGAGCTTTCTGAAAGGAGCACCGTCAGCGTGATCGGCACGGCAACGACGACCGCGGCCGCGGTGGCGCCGAGCGCCAGCGGCGCAAGGCTGCGGCGTAGCGCAACGCTTCGCAGCGGCGCATCGAGCCAGGACCAGATGACATACGCCAGAAGCAGCCACAGCCCGAGATAGGCGACTTGATCACGCCCGAGCGCCATCGATCCCGCCGCCACGCCGGCGCAGAGCCCGGCCACGAGCGAGCCGCGGTCGAGCGCCAGCGTCAGCAGCCACAGCGCGATGGGCCAATAGGACAGACTCATCACCTGCTCGATGTGCTGGATGCGCCACGCCGCGGAGGCGCCGAAGGCGAAGGCCAGCGCCGCGACCACGGCTCCGAGCGGCTCCCAACCGCGCTCGCGGAAGAAGAGGATGATTGCGGTCCCGCCGAGCCCGAGCATCGCCAGCACCACGGCGTCCGCCGCGCGGAAGCTCGGATCGGGATCGATCGCCGCAAGCAGGAGAAAAGGCGGCGAGAAGATCAGCGACTGCGGGTCGGCCACCTGCGGATGGCCGGAGAAGACGAAGGGCGCCCAGAACGGGCTCTCTCCCCGGTGCAGCGATTGCGCCAGGAACTGCAGCTGCGGATAGAAGTGCGCCTTCGCGTCCCAGGGGATTACCACGCGCCCCGAAAGCCAGGGCCAGGACAGCGCGAGCCAAGCAAGCGAAAACAGCGCGAGCGTCGGCCCGAGCGGCCAGGGAGCATCGGCGAACGCGGCAGCCCGCGGCGCGGCCGGACCGGAGCCAGGCGGGCCCCGCCCCGGATCAGTCGTGCGCCGGAGCAAGCGCGGCAAGCGGGTCGAAATCGATGTAGTGGCCGGCCCGGTCGCGCTTCGAGGCGAGATAACGCAAATTCTCGGCGGTCGGGCGCCCGAGCACCCGCTGCTCGGAGGCGACGTCGAAGCCGGCGCTGCGCAGCGCCGCGACCTTCAACGGGTTGTTGGTCATGATGCGCACGCTCGCAACGCCCAGCTGCCGCAGCATCTCGGCCGCGAACTCGAAGCGCCGCTGGTCCTGGTCGAAGCCGAGCATCTCGTCGGCATCGTAGGTGTCGTAGCCTTGCGCCTGCAGCCGATAGGCGCGGATCTTGTTGGCGATGCCGTTCCCGCGACCTTCCTGGTCGAGATAGAGCAGGATGCCGCCCTTGCCGTCCTCGGCCATGAGCCGGACCGTGTCGCGCAGCTGGTCGCCGCAATCGCATTTGAGGCTGCCGAAGAGGTCGCCTGTGAGGCAGGCCGAATGCAGCCGCACGCGCACGGGCTCGGTCAGGTCCGGGTTGCCGACGACGATCGCGACCTGGTCGCGCAGGCCCTCGCCGCCGCGGAAGACCACGAACTCGGTCTCGGGCGCGCCCTCGAGCGGTACCGGCGCGCGGCTCACGATCTTTATCTCGCGCGCTGTCGAGCGGCGATAGGCGCGCACCGCTTCGCTCGCCACACGCAGCACCGCAACATCCACCGCCTCGCGTTCCACCGGAATGACCAGCGCCGCAGGCAGCACGAGCGAGAGGCGCATCAGCTCCAGTGCGTCCTCGTCAAGCGGCGACGGCGGCGCCACCGGCGCATCGATGCGCGCGTCGATCTTGAGTGCAAGCTGCGCAATGCGGGCGTGGTCGAGCACGGGGCAGGCGACGACGCCCGGCTCCTTGCGCTCCAGGCCAAGCCGCCGCAGCCGCGCGGCGGCCAGCACCAGCCGAGTCCGCCCTTCGGCAATGGCCTGGAGCCGCGCGCAGGAATCCGGCTCGAGCGCCTCGACGCTTGCGACCAGCGCAGCGCGGCTCGGGGCTTCGACCAGAACCGGCCGCGCGGCACGGATCTCCGCAAGCGCCCGCTCGACCGCGGTCTGGCCGGGGTCGCTCGAAGGATGGAAGGGATGAGACGCCATGGACTGCAACAACCGCGAGGGACTTCCGCTCGGACCCGCTCGACCTCAGCTATGGGCGAAGGCTGGGCGTTCAAGTGGAAGGATCGAAGGGCGAACCTCTCGACGTCGAGAGAAGGAGCTTACCTCCCGACGTGCATGGGAACAATCATTCCGCATACACATGTGTCATGCGGTCGAATGCAGCCTTGGTTGGTTTCCTTGAACCCTCGCTGAACGGCCAAGTTCGGAAAAACCTTCCCGCGGAACGGGCCGTTGGCCGGTCGCCGCTTCAACTCACCGGTTGTTAACCCTATGTTACCACTCTGAACGGGGCCGGAAGGGCCCCGTTTTCGTCCGACCATGAACGCCGCGACCGCGCTTACGCCCCATGTCTCCGCCGCCGACGCGCGGGGCTTTTCGCATGTCGACACCTGGATCTTCGACCTCGACAACACGCTCTACCCGCACGAGGCGCGCGTCTGGCCGCAGGTCGACGAGCGCATCACCGCCTACATCATGGAGCTGTTCGGGTTGGACGGCATATCGGCGCGGGCGCTGCAGAAATATTTCTATCACCGCTATGGCACGACCCTGCGCGCCCTGATCGACGAGTACGACATCGATCCCTATGACTTCCTCGACTTCGCGCATGACATCGACCACTCGGCGATCGAGATCAACCCGCTGCTCGGAGTGGCGATCGAGAGGCTGCCCGGGCGCAAGCTCATCCTGACCAACGGCTCGCGCAAGCACGCTGAGAACGTCGCGATGAAGCTCGGCATCTTCGACCATTTCGAGGACGTGTTCGACATCGCGGCCTCTGATTTCGTGCCGAAGCCCGACCGACGCGCCTATGAGAAGTTCCTCAGCAAGCACGTCGTCGAGCCGCGCCGCGCCGCGATCTTCGAGGACATCGCCAAGAACCTCGTCGTCCCGCACGATCTCGGCATGACCACGACCCTCGTCGTGCCGAAGAGCGCGGACCCTTTTCGCGAGGAGTTCGAGCAGGAGGCGGTCGAAGCCCCGCATATCGACCACATCACCGCCGATCTCGCGGGATTCCTGGCAGGGCCGGTGCAGGAGCGGCCGGCCGCGGCGCCTCGCGCCTTGCGGGCGCGGGGCTGACGGACTCCTGAAGCAATCGCTCGAATCCGACGTGTCCGCTACGCGCGTTCTCAACTGCGGCTGGGTACGCTCGCCTCGCAGCTTCGGAGGAGCGCTCGTGCCTCGTTCATTGTCATCTGCCTGCGTGTTGCTGGCTCTCGTCGTGCCGGCGAGCGCCCAGCAGTCCCGGCGGGACATCATGCCGGTGCTTGGGGAAACGCGCGAGCAGTTCGAGGCGCGCCGCCGTGGCCTTCCGCCTCCGGCCTCGCCCGGCGAGACGAGGCTTTCGCCGGACCGTCTCGGACACTTCCTCGCCGAGGCCACGGTCAATGGCACGGCGCTGCGAATGCTCGTCGACACCGGCGCAAGCTTCGTCTCGCTCAGCGCCAAGGACGCCGAGCTCCTCGGCCTGCGTCCGGGCGAGCGAGACTTCACCTACCGGGTCTCGACCGCGAACGGCGTCGTCAAGGCCGCCCTCGTACGCCTGCGTGAGATGCAGGTCGGCGACGTCTCGTTGCGGGACGTGCAGGCTCTCGTTCCAGAGGCGAGCGGCGGCCCGCCGATGAGCCTCCTCGGCATGTCCTTCCTGAAGCGCCTCGCCGGCTTCGAAACCATCCAAGGCAAGCTGATCCTGCGCCAATAGCGCCGGGCGGAAACGCCGGCTTTACGTTCCTCATCTATTCCGGTCGCGTGACCAAGGCCTGGCGGACCGCGCGGAACCTGCGGGCGCTCGATCGCCTGATGCGGACGCGCCACGAGCGCTTCCCGGCGGCGGTCTGGCGCCATGCGCTCGCCCGTCCGCTCGTTCCGCCGACCCTGACCCGCGCCGTCGAGAGCTACTGGCGGCATCACCCCTTTCGGGCCGAGCGGCTCGCGCGTGCGCTGGCTGCCCGGAGCGGCGCGCCTGAGCGCTGGTCGTGGCGGATCGGCGGCGGCGATGGGCCGGCGAGCTTCAGAATCCCGCCTACGCCCTATCGCCACCCGGCCTTTCTCCGCGGCCCCGGGCATTGCCGCATCTGCGGCCAGCCGATCTACCGGTTCGGCTGGCACGAGGATCTGTGCGGGGACCGCACGCCGAATGCGCGGGCGTCATGGCATCTTGCCTGCGTCGCGGCCTGGAAGTTCTGGAATGCGCCGAGCGATCAGGTCCGGCTGCTCCGACGCTTCCAGCAGCACCGCTGCGCGACGAGCCGGCGGCGCCTCCTCAGGGCGTCCGAGGTCGATCATCGCATACCGCTCTTCCGGGTCTGGCGCGACCATCGGGACTTGCCCTGGCCGACGCTTCTCGCCTTCTGGGGCCTGCCGAACCTGCAGGTCGTCAACTGCGAGGTCCATCTGCGCAAATCGCTCGAGGAGGGGGTCGAGCGGCGGTCGGCGCAGCGACAGCGCGCAGGGGTTGGAGATCGGCCGCGGCTGACCGCGGCCGATGTGATCATGCATCTTACCGAGCCGCTCGGGTGACGGGCACGCTCGCGCATGCCCGCTCCTCGAGCACCTGCGCTCACTGCGTGACGAGCGGGCAGCCGCCTTCGCTCACCGGGCGGAAGGCCTCCTCGCCAGGGATTGTGGCGACGACCTTCATGTAGTCCCACGGGCCCTTCGACTCCTCGGGCGCCTTGACCTGCAGGAGGTACATGTCTCGCACGAGCCGCCCGTCCGGGCGAATCTTGCCGTTCTTCGTCATGAAGTCGTTGACCGGCGCCTCCTTCATCTTCGCCATGACCGCCTTCGGCTCGTCGGTACCGGCCGCCTGCACCGCCTTGAGGTAGTGCATGGTGGCGCCGTACATGCCGGCCTGGATCATGGTCGGCGCGTTCTTGTGACGCTCCATGAAGCGCTTCGACCAGGCCCGTGTCGCCTCGTTCTGGTCCCAGTAGAAGGCCTCGGTGAAGAGGAGGCCCTGCGCCGCCTTCAGGCCGACGCCGTGCACGTCGGTGATGGTGACCAAGAGGCCTGCGAGCTTCTGCGTTTTGCCGATGCCAAACTCGCCGGCCTGTTTGATCGAGTTGATGGTGTCGCCGCCGGCATTGGCGAGGCCGATGATCTTCGCGCCCGATCCCTGCGCCTGCAGCAGGAAGGAGGAGAAATCGGGCGTGTTGAGCGGATGGCGAACGGCGCCGAGCACCTTGCCCCCTGCCGCCCTGACCACATTGGCGGTGTTCGCCTCGAGCGAATGGCCGAAGGCGTAGTCGGCGGTGAGGAAGAACCAGGTGTCGCCCCCTGCCTTCACCGCAGCTGTGCCGGTGCCCTTGGCGAGCGCGTAGGTGTCGTAGGTCCAATGGAGGCCGTTCGGCGAGCAGGATTTGCCGGTCAGATCGGTCGAGGCCGCGCCCGACACGATATTGATCCTGTTCTTCTCGCGGGCGAGCTGCTGGATCGCGAGCGCGACCGCCGAATTGCCGAGGCCCGTCACCATGTCGACCTTGTCGACATCGAACCACTGACGCCCGGCGGCCGCGGCCACGTCTGCCTTGTTCTGGTGATCAGCGAACACGAGGTCGATCGACTTGCCCAGCACCTTCCCGCCGAAATCCTCGATCGCCATTCGCACCGCGGCGACGCCCCCCGGCCCGGTGAGATCGGCATAGACGCCGGACATGTCGTCGAGCACCGCGATCTTGACCACGTCGTCGGACACCTGGGCCTGCGCCGTGCCGGCGAGGAGCGCCAGGACGGCCGCACTAATCATGACCGACTTCATTCGCTGCCTCCGATCGGGCCTGTGCTTCTTGCGGTTCCGGAACGAGCCCGCTCCGCTTCGGATCCCCGCTGCCGCCCATTGCAGCGCACCGGCTGCCGGCGCGTCAACAGCAACGGCGCATATCGCAACGGCAGTTGAGTTTCGGCCCGGCCTTTGCCAGTTTCGGCATGGGAGGTCGGCGCATGCGTACGGTGATCCTCGGCAGCGGCGTCATCGGGGTGACGACCGCCTGGCAGCTCGCCAGGGAAGGCCATGAGGTCGTCGTCCTCGACCGGCAGCCGGTCGCGGCGAATGAGACGAGCTACGCCAATGCCGGGCTCGTCGCGCCCGGCCATGCGCTGACCTGGTCCTCGCCGCGCGCGCCGAAGATCCTGATCAAGTCGCTGTTCCAGGACGACCAGGCGCTGAGATTGAAGCTCAGCGCCGATCCGCGCCTGTGGTCCTGGTGCATGAAGTTCCTGCGCAACTGCACCTCCGAGCGCGCGCGGCGAAACACGCTGAGGAAGCTCAAGCTCTGCGTCTATTCACAGACGGCGCTGCAGGAGCTCGTCGCCGAGACCGGCGTCGAATACGACGGCATCCGCAAAGGCCTGCTCTACGTCTATCGCGACGAGGCTTCGCTCGAGCGCGGCATCGCCAATATGGCGATCCTACGCGAGGCTGGGCAGCGCATGGAGACGCTCGACCGCGCCGGCGTCGCCAAGGTCGAGCCCGCCTTCGAGTCGAGCCGCGCAGCCGTGGCCGGCGGGCTCTACTGCCCGGGCGACGAGCAGGGGGATTCAAACAAGTTCACCTGTGGGCTGGCCGAGCGCCTGAAACAACGGGGCGTCGAGTTCCGCTTCTCTACGACAATCACGGGCTTTGAGACCAACCGCGACAAGGTCGAGAAGGTCGTGACCGACAAGGGCGCGGTCGCGGCCGACAACATCGTCATCGCGCTGGGCAGCTACTCCCCGATCGTCGGGCGAAAGCTCGGGCTGCGCCTGCCGGTCTATCCCATCAAGGGCTACTCGGTGACGCTGCCGGTCGACGGGTACAACGCCACTCCGGAGGTCGGCGGCGTCGACGAGAACAATCTCGTCGCCTGGTGCAAGATGGGGGAGCGGTTCCGCCTGACCGCGACGGCCGAGTTCTCCGGCTACGACACGGGCCACAGCCCGTCGGACTTCGTGGGCATGATCCGCACGGCGCGCGAGCTCTTCCCGCAGGCCGCCGATTACGAGCGCCCCTCCTACTGGGCCTGCCTTCGCCCCATGACGCCGGAAGGCACGCCGATCTTCGGGCGCGGCCGCCACAGGAACCTCTGGATCAACACCGGCCAGGGCCACATGGGCTGGACCATGGCCTGCGGCTCAGCCCGCATCACCGCCGATCTCATGGCTGGGCGCAGCCCTGAGATCGACACCACCGGCATGATCTACGGAACCGCGTGAGGACAAGCGATGCTGGCCGAGCTCGACAGCGACCTTCTGGTCGACCGCCGCAACATCCCCTTCACGCTCGACAGGGGCATCGCCCATCGCGCCGCGCTCGGGCTGATCGTGCTCGCGACCGACCACACCATCGAGCACGAATGGCGCGCCATGCTGACCGGCATCGACGGCCTCGCGTTTTACGAGAGCCGGCTCTGGAACTCGGCTTCGATCACGCCCGAGACGCTCGCCGAGATGGAGCGCGACATCGCCTACGCGACGAAGCTCATCCGCCCGGGCGAGCGCATCGACGTCGTCGCCTTCGCCTGCACCTCGGGCGCCATGGTGATCGGCGACGACAAGGTTGCGGCGCGCGTGCACGAGGAGCGGCCGGGCACGCCCTGCACCAACCCCATTGCAGCCGCGGTGGCGGGCTTGAAGGCGGTTGAGGCTGGGCGCCTCGCGCTGCTCACGCCGTATGTCGATCGCATCAATCGCATGATGCGCGACTACCTCGTCCGGCGCGGGCTCGAGGTGCCAGTGATGGGCTCCTTCAACCACGAGAACGACAACGAGGTCGCGCGGATCGACGCAGGCTCGGTCGAGGCGGCGGTGCTGGAGCTCGGGCGCCACCCTTCGGTCGATGCGGTGTTCGTCTCGTGCACGAGCCTGCGCCTCGTCGAGCAGGTCGAGACGCTCGAGGCGCGCCTCGGCAAGCCCGTCACCTCCTCGAACCACGCGCTCGCCTGGCACAGCCTGCGGCTCGCCGGGTACACGGCACCGATCGAAGGCTTCGGCCGCCTCATGCGGGCGGACCTCGCCTGACCGCCTTCAAGCGGCTACCTGCGAGCTCGACAGCCGATTCAAAACGGCGCAGATCACGTTCGCCTCCCTAGCGGCGCTGCGCGTGAGATCGCTCCGATGTTCCCCGGCTTCATTCGCGCCCTCATCCCGACCCCGGAAAGCACGATCTGCGTCCGCCACGGCGGGAGCGGGCCGCCGCTCCTCCTGCTGCATGGGCACCCGCAGACCCATGTCATGTGGCACCTGACGGCGCCTGCGCTGGCTGAGGAGTACAGCGTCGTCTGCGCCGATTTGCGCGGCTACGGCGACAGCGGAAAGCCGCCGACCGCGCCCGATCACGAACCTTATTCGAAGCGGGCGATGGCGCGCGACATGGTGGCCGTGATGGCGGCACTCGGGCATGAGCGATTCGCGGTCGTGGGACACGACCGCGGGGGGCGGGTCGCCTACCGCATGGCGCTCGACCATCCCGAGCGCGTGCGCGGGCTCGCCGTTCTCGACATCGTGCCGACCGGCGAACATTTCCGCCGCGCCGGCATGGATTTCGCCCTCGGCTACTGGCATTGGTTCTTCCTGGCGCAACCCTTCGATTTCCCCGAACGGGTGATCGGCGCCGATCCTGACCGCTTCTACTTCCACCGCGGCCGCGAGATCTTCGCCGAGGCGGCCACGGCCGAGTACCGGCGCTGCTACTCGGATCCCGCCACCATCCACGCCATGTGCGAGGACTACCGCGCCGGCGCCACCTACGACTTCGAGCTCGACGAGGCCGACCGCAAGGCCGGCCGCCGCATCGCGTGTCCGCTCCTCGCGCTCTGGGGCGCCAAGGGCCAGGTCGGGCGCTGGTACGACGTGCTTGGAGTGTGGCGCAACTGGGCCGCCGACGTCTCCGGCGGGGCGATCGACAGCGGGCACTATCTGCCGGAGGAGGCCCCGGAGGCGACGCTTCGCGCGCTGCAGCCGTTCCTCAGGCGGGCCGGAGAGTAAACCGGGCCGGTTCGACTGAAGAACACGAGGGGCGGAGCCGCGAGCCCTCCTCCGGACTTACATAGTGGCGCCAGACGGCACTTTCGCCGAGCGTGGCGATGAAGGCCAGGTGCGCCTCGCGCTCGGCGTCGGTCAGGCGCGCGATCGTCACGCGCTCGCGCCTCGCGACCACGATGCTCGACCGGGCGGCAGCGGAGGGGCGCAGCGAAAGGCCGAGATCGGCCTGCTTGCCCCCGATGAGTTCGATATAGACCTCGGACAGGAGCTCGGCATCGAGGAGCGCGCCGTGCTTCGTGCGGCGGGAATTGTCGATACCGTAGCGGGCGCAGAGCGCGTCGAGCGAAGCCGGCGCGCCCGGGTGCTTCCGACGCGCAAGCGAGAGCGTGTCGACGACCCGCACCATGTCGAGGGCGGGGTGGCCGGTGCGGGCGAACTCGGCATTGAGGAAGGAGATATCGAAGCCGGCGTTGTGGATCACCAGGCGGCCGTCGCCGACGAAATCGAGGAACGGCTCGGCGACCGCGGCGAAGACCGGCTTGTCGGCGAGGAAGGCTTCGGAGAGGCCGTGCACATTGAAGGCGCCCTGCGAGACCGCGCGCTTCGGGTTGATGTAGGCGTGGAAGGTGCGCCCGGTCGGGAACTGGTTCACGAGCTCGACGCAGCCGATCTCGATGACGCGGTCGCCCGCGGCCGCATCTGTGCCGGTGGTCTCGGTGTCGAGGACGATCTCGCGCATGCTCGGCCTTCAGACGCCGGAGCGGGCGAGCACGCGGCCCGGCCGCCCGGCGAGCGTCCGCAGGATACCCCGGACCTGGCGCTCGGCGGCAGCAAGGCCGCGGCCGGTGTCCACAAGGAAGTGCGCCCTTTCGCGCTTCTGCGCGTCCGGCATCTGCTTTGCGAGGATCGCCTCGAGCTTATCCTTGGTCATGCCCGGCCGGGCGAGCACGCGCTCGCGCTGTACGGCGGCGGCGGCGGTGACGACCAGCACCGCGTCGCAATCCCTGTTGCCGCCGGTCTCGAAGAGGAGCGGGATGTCGAGCACCGCGACCGGCGCGCGCGCCGCGATCGCCTGCGCTAGGAATCGGTCGCGCTCGGCGCGCACGAGCGGATGCACGATCGACTCGAGTTCCTTCAGCCGGCCGGCCTGGCCTATCACCTCCTTGGACAGCGCCTCGCGATCGACGATGCCGTCCGCGACGGTGCCCGGAAAGGCCTTGGCGATGAGCGGCGCGGCGGCGCCGCGGTAGAGCGCGTGCACGGCGGCGTCGGCGTCGTGCACCGGCACGCCGAGCGCCCGGAACATGCCCGCCGTCACCGACTTTCCCATGCCGATCGAGCCGGTGAGGCCGAGGACGAAGGTCATCGGCCGCTCACGATGTCGGCCTCGATCAAGGCGCGCAGCGCCGGCGTGACCTTCGGGGTGACGCCGAACCAGCGCCCGAAGCCGGGGACCGCCTGGTGCAGCAGCATGCCGAGCCCGTCTACGGCGCGGAGCGCGCGTGCCTTGGCGTGGGCGAGGAGCGGGGTCTCGAGCGGCACGTAGACGATGTCGGTGACGACGGCGTGCGAGGGCAGCGGTGAAAGCTCGAGCTCGAGCGGCGGCTGACCTGACATGCCGAGCGCGGTCGTATTGACGAGAAGATCGGCCTCGGCGAGCCGCGCCGGAATCTCGCCCCAGGCGATCGGATCGATCCGTCCTGGCGCGAAGCCGGCAAGCTCGCGCGCCTTGCCGTCGGTTCGGTTCGCCACCACGATCCGCTCGACACGATCGAGGAGCGCCGCGACGACGCCGCGCGCGGCGCCGCCGGCGCCAAGCACCAGCGCTGTGCGCGCGCTCCAGGCGCCGAGCTCCTGGTCGAGATTGGCGACGAAGCCGATCACGTCGGTGTTGTCCGCATGAATGCGCCCGTCCTCGAGCCACAGCGTGTTCGCGGCCTCGAGCCGCCGCGCGCGCTCCGTCGTCGCGTCGGCGAGGCGAAAGGCCGCCTCCTTGTGCGGGATCGTCACGTTGCCGCCGCGAAAGCCCCTCTCGGCAAAGCTGCGGAAGAAGCTCGCGAAATCCTCCGGCGCGACATCGACCGGCTCGTATGAGCCTTCGAGCCCGTGTTCGCGCAGCCAATGACCGTGGATCAGCGGCGAGCGCGAATGCTTGATCGGATGGCCGACCACGAAGGCTTTAGGTATCGGCATGCGCTCAGATTGCCAGGAGGTCGAGCGACCGCAAGCTCGCGAGAAGGGCAATGAGGGGCAGGCCGAGAATGGTCGAGTGGTCGCCTTCGACCCGTTCGAACAGATGAATACCCGCACCCTCGAGCTGATAGCCGCCGACGCTCGTCGTAACGGCGTCGCCGGCAAGATGAAGGTAGCGGGCAATCGCCTGATGGTCGAGCCGGCGCATGGTCAGCTGCGCGCTGTCGCGGCCTTCGCGCCGGACCTCCCCGTCGAATGCGATTGCGAAGGCGGCGTGAAGCGTGTGCGTGCGTCCCGCGAGCCGCGCGATCTGCATGCGCGCAGCCTCGCGGTCCTCCGGCTTGTGCAGCACCTCGCGATCGATCGCGAGCACCTGGTCGGCGCCGAGCACCACGCGGCCAGGCCGACGGCGGCTCGCCGCGAGCGCCTTCTCGGCCGCAAGCCGGCGCGCCAGGTCGTCTGGACCGCCCCGCACGACCGCCTTGATCGCGCGCTCGTCAACGCCAGGCGCCTCGGTCTCGACCGGCAGCCCTGCCGCTTCGATGAGCATACGGCGTGTCGCGCTCGTCGAAGCGAGGAGGAGGGGAGCGGGCGCCAGCCAGGGAGAGATCACACCGCAATGAACTTCATGCGATGGTGGCTATGAAGGTCGAGGATCGCCGCGGCGGTCTCCTCGATCGAGCGGCGGGTCACGTCGATCAGCGGCCAGTTGTGGCGGGCGCACAGGCGGCGCGAGAACGCAACCTCCTCGGCGACCCGGTCCTTGTCGGTGTAGTCGGTCTCGCCCTCGGCCTTGAGCGAGAGCAGCCTGTTCTGCCGGATCTGCACGATGCGCTCGGGCGAGGCGACGAGGCCCACGACGAGCGGCTTCTTGGCGGCCTCGAGTGCCGGCGGCACGGGCACATTCGGCACGAGAGGGATGTTCGCGGTCTTCAAGCCCCGGTTTGCGAGATAGATCGAGGTCGGCGTCTTCGAGGTGCGGCTGATGCCGATCAGCACCACGTCGGCGTCGTTGAGGTCAGCCGGGAGTTGCCCGTCATCATGCATCAGCGTGAAGTTCATCGCGTCGATGCGCTTGAAGTACTCGGCGTTGAGCATGTGCTGGGCGCCAGGCCGCGCCGTCGAATGCGTGCCGAGATAGCTCTGGATCAGCGAATGCACCGGCGCAAGCACCGAAAGATGCGGCGAGCCGGTGTCGCGGCAGGCCTGCTCGAGGCGAGCGGAGAGCTCGGTCTCGACGAGCGTGTAGAGCACGATGCCCGGCGCCTGCTCGATCTCGGAGATCACGCGCTCGAGCTGCGCCGACGAGCGCACAAGCGGATAGACGTGCTCGATCGCCGATACGCCCTCGTATTGGGCCGCGACAGCGCGGGCGACCATGATGAGAGTCTCGCCGGTCGAATCCGAGACGAGATGGAGGTGGTAGTAGCTGCGCCCCAACAACCTGTCCTGCCGCGCTGCATAAGTAGTCAAGCGCTGTGGATAGTTCGGCCGGTCCGGAAGGTCCAGCGAGACGCCCTGTGCACGCGCTCCATCCGGCGTCAACAAAGCCGTAACGTGGAGCGCCGATGGACTCGGTACGGGAGAATCCGGGATAGGCAAGTTCCTGCCGTGCCCGGGTGCCGCTCGGCAGGGGTCGCTAACGATCTGTCGGGATTTACGAATTGTTAACCCCTTTGACCCGCTGCGGCGCCACATGGCGCAGCGCAATCAGCCCACAGCGCTGTGAGCGGATTGTGGACGACCTTGCGGCTCCGGGATTCAGCCCCCAAGAGAAACAACAAAAGAAAGATTCAATCTTTGTTTTCTTTTTGGGAGATTCCCGGTGAGCGCAGCGCCTTCCTCGAAAGCGATCCTTCGCGTGCTGTCGGGCGAGGTCGTCCTGCCTCTGCCGGTCTGGCTTATGCGGCAGGCAGGGCGCTATCTGCCGGAATACCGCGATATCCGGGCCAGCGCCGGCTCCTTCCTCGATCTCTGTTACAACCCGACGCTTGCTGCGGAAGTGACGCTTCAGCCGATCCGCCGCTTCGGCTTCGACGCGGCTATCATCTTCTCCGACATCCTCGTCGTCCCGCATGCGCTCGGGCAAGAGATCACCTTCGCCGAGGGCGAGGGGCCACGGCTCGCGCCGGTGAGCTCGCTCGGCGATTTGCATCAGCTCGAGGAGACCCTGCCGCTCGATCGCCTTGGGCCCGTCCTGGAAGCGCTCGAGCGCGTCAAAGGCGCGCTCCCGGCCGAGACGACGCTGCTCGGCTTCTGCGGCGCTCCCTGGACGGTCGCGAGCTACATGATCGCCGGCAAGGGAACGCCTGATCAGGCACCGGCACGCATCCTCGCCTATCGCGATCCGGCCTTCATGCTGAGCCTGATCGACCGTCTCACCGAGGCCTCGGTCGCCTATCTCACGGCCCAGATAGACGCCGGGGCCGAGGCCGTGCAGATTTTCGAGAGCTTCGGGGCGGCACTGCCGCCGGCGCTGTTCGGACCGCTTTCGCTCGACCCCATCCGCGCGATCGTGCGCGGCCTCAAAGGGGCGCGGCCGCAGGCAAAGGCGATCGTGTTCGTACGGGGCGCGGGTGCGAACCTCGCGCGTCTCGTCGAGGCGAGTTTCGCCGACGCGGTCGCGCTCGACTGGTCGCTCGATCTCGATGTGGTTCTCCCGGAGTTGCCCGACGGGCTCGCGACGCAGGGCAACCTCGACCCGCTCGCCCTCATCGCCGGCGGGGACGCGCTCCGCCATGGCGTCGATGCGGTGCTGCGCGCCGCTCAAGCCCGCCCGCACATCTTCAATCTCGGCCACGGCATCCTGCCGGAAACGCCGCTCGCCCATGTCGAGGCGATGGTCGCGCGGATCCGGGCGTAGCGGGGACAAGCCGCCGGCCCGCCTTGCCGCCTCAGCGCCGGCCTGCCATCACGACCCGCCGCTAAGGACTTGCCCGTGCTCTACGACTGGCTGAAGGCCTTTCACGTCATCGCTATCATCGCCTGGATGGCCGGGATGCTCTATCTGCCGCGGCTCTTCGTCTATCACGCCGACACCGAGAACGGCTCGGTGCGGTCGGAGACCTTCAAGATCATGGAGCGGCGGCTCCTCAAGGCGATCATCAACCCGGCCATGATCGCGAGTTGGCTCCTGGGCCTCTACCTCGTCTTCGCCGGAGGCTGGTGGAAGGCCGGCTGGCTCCACGGCAAGCTCGCGCTGGTGGTCGCCATGTCCGCCATGCACGGGCTTTATGTGCGCTGGCTCAAGGACTTCGCCGCCGACCGCAACACCCGGCCCGCCCGCTTTTACCGCCTCTGGAACGAGGTCCCCACGCTCCTCATGATCGGCATCGTGATCCTCGTCGTCGTGAAGCCCTTCTAGGGTGAAGCGCGGGAGGATTGACTTGCTGGGGCTTGAGGCCCATCTCAAAAGCGGCTAAGCAGACCGCCTTCCTTGAGACAGGTCGCGCCGCGTCGGGCCCGGTTCCCAAAGCCGCGAGTGACGCGCGAACCAACGACGCTCTGTCGCCCGTTCCTCTCCCCGCGTTCGCCCGCCGTCTCCCGGCATTGAAGGCGATCTTACATCCCGAGAGTCTTCCCATGAGGGAAATCAAGCTTCAGGACCTGAAGTCCAAGTCGCCCACCGAACTTCTCACCTTCGCCGAAGAGCTCCAGGTCGAGAACGCCTCGACCATGCGCAAGCAGGAGCTGATGTTCGCGATCCTGAAGCAGCTCGCGGCCCAGGAGACCGAGATCATCGGCGCCGGGGTCGTCGAGGTGCTGCAGGACGGCTTCGGCTTCCTGCGCTCGGCCGATTCGAACTACCTGCCGGGGCCGGACGACATCTACATCTCGCCCTCGCAGATCCGCCGCTTCGGGCTTCGTACCGGCGACACGGTCGACGGGCCGATCCGCGGGCCAAAGGAGGGCGAGCGCTACTTCGCGCTGCTCAAGGTCAACACGATCAACTTCGAGGACCCGGAAAAGATCAAGCATAAGGTCCATTTCGATAATTTGACGCCGCTCTATCCCGACGAGCGGCTCAAGCTCGAGGTCGAGGATCCGACCAAGAAGGACTACTCGGCCCGGGTCATCGACATCGTGGCGCCGATCGGCAAAGGCCAGCGTGCCCTTATCGTGTCGCCACCGCGCACCGGCAAGACGGTGCTTCTGCAGAATATCGCCCAGTCGATCTCCGCAAACCACCCGGAGGCCTATCTCATCGTGCTCCTCATCGACGAGCGGCCGGAGGAGGTCACCGACATGCAGCGCTCGGTCAAGGGCGAGGTCGTGTCCTCGACCTTCGACGAGCCGGCCTCGCGTCACGTGCAGGTCGCCGAGATGGTGATCGAGAAGGCGAAGCGCCTCGTCGAGCATTCCCGCGACGTGATCATCCTGCTCGATTCGATCACCCGGCTCGGGCGCGCCTACAACACCGTGGTGCCGTCCTCGGGCAAGGTGCTGACCGGCGGCGTCGATGCCAATGCGCTGCAGCGCCCGAAGCGCTTCTTCGGCGCGGCGCGCAACATCGAGGAAGGCGGGTCGCTGACCATCATCGCGACGGCGCTGATCGATACCGGCTCGCGCATGGACGAGGTCATCTTCGAGGAGTTCAAGGGCACCGGCAACTCGGAGATCATCCTCGACCGCAAGGTCTCCGACAAGCGCGTCTTCCCGGCGATCGACATCACCCGCTCCGGCACCCGCAAGGAGGAGCTGCTGGTCGAGAAGGACACGCTGAAGAAGATGTACGTGCTGCGCCGCATCCTCAACCCGATGGGCGTAATCGATGCGATCGAGTTCCTCCAGGACAAGCTGCGCCAGACCAAGAGCAACAGCGAGTTCTTCGATTCGATGAATACGTAAGGATCGGATGTTGACCGTGTAGCTACCGTACCTGCCGCGGTTCCCGGAGGATCAGGGTCGTCGCCCGAAGATTGATGGGCGTCTTGGTCGCGGAGGTTCGCGTCCAGCTCGCCAGCTAGGCGACCGCCTCGCCCCCAGCGCCCCGACGCTCGGGTACGGCACGAACTCTGAAGAGCCTACCGCGCCAGCACCTCCCGCATCTCCCGCGCTAGCGTCTCGACGGGAAACGGCTTCTGCAACACCGGGTGGCTGTCCCAGCCGGCCGACACGCCCTGCCGGCCGTAGCCGGTCGCGAAGACGAACGGCACGCCGAGCGCGGCGAGACGCTCGGCGACCGGATAGGCAAGCTCGCCGCCGAGATTGACGTCGACGATCGCGGTGTCGGGCCGGCGCTCGGCCAGGAACGCCAGCGCCTCCGCAACGCCCGCTGCGTGGCAGATCTCGCCCGCGCCGAGCTCCAGTGCCATATCCTCGATCAGGAACGAGATGATGGTCTCGTCCTCGACGATGAGGACGGTCAAGCCTGCGAGAGGGGACGCGCCGCGCGGAGCGGGTTCGCTCATGTCCCCGTGGATGCCACCGGAATCTCGATGCGGCAACGCAGGCCCGTCCGATCGTAGGCGATCTCGGCGGCGCCCTTCAGCTCCTGCCGGATGCCGCGCTCGATGAGACGCGTCCCAAAGCCCTTGCGAGCGGGCGCGCCGATCGCGCGGCCGCACACCTCGCGCCACTCTATCTCGAGTCGTGGGCCAGCGCCGTTCGCGGTCACGCTCCAGGAGAGCCCAACGGTGCCGGCGCTGTTCGACAGAGCACCGTACTTCGCGGCGTTGGTCGCAAGCTCGTGCAGGACGATGGCAAGCGTCAGTGCCGATTGCGGCGGGAGGCGGACGGGCGGGCCTTTGATCGATAGCCGGTCAGTGCCATCGCCGAAGGGGGCGACAACCGCGTCCGCTATCGCCGCAAGGTCGGCCGATTCCCAAGCGCCACGGGTGAGCTGGTCGTGGGCGCGCGACAGCGCGACGATCCGTGCCTCGAAGGCTTCGCGCACCCCACCCGGAACATCGGAGCCGCGAATCGTTTGCGCGGCGAGCGATTGGACGGTCGCGAGGGTGTTCTTGACGCGATGGTTGAGCTCGTCGACCAGCGCGCGCTGGCGCGTCTCCGCCACTTTCCGCTCGCTCACGTCGACAAGCATGTTGACCGCGCCGATCAGCTCTCCTTCCTCGTTCCGGAGCGGCGTCGGGAACGGGATGAAGGGCACGCGCGTGCCGTCGGGCCGCTCGGCGACGGCTTCGTAGCCGCGCACCGGGCGATTCTGCTTGAGGGCCACGGCCATCGGGCATTCGTCGTGCGGGAGCGCCGTGCCGTCCGGCCACCACAGGCGCCAAGACCCGCACCATTCGCTCGAGCCGATCTCAGGGCGGCAGCCCCACAGGTCGATCGCAGCCTGGTTGTAGAAGGTGATCCGTCCGGACGCGTCGGTGGTATAGATCGCGGCCGGCAGCGCCTCGAGGAGCTCGCGCGTCCGACGCTCCCGCTCCGCCTTCGCAGCCTCAGCCTCCTTGAGGGCGGTGATGTCCTGGAAACAGTTCACGCCGCCGAGGATTTCGCCGTGCTCGTCGAGCAGCGGATCGACATTCGCGAGAATGAACAGGCGCTGCCCGTCGGGCCGTTCGATGACGACCTCTCGGTTCCGCACCGGCCGGCCGGTGCGCAGAACCTCTGCCACCGGAGCCTCGGCGGGGTCGAGCGGCGTGCCGTCGGGCTTGAAGGCACGGTAGGTGCCGCAGAAGCGGAACTGCGTGTCTCCGGGGATCGGTGCGTGGCCCCACAGCTCGGCGGCGCGCCGATTATATTGGACGAGGACGCCTTCGCGGTCACAGGTGTAGACCCCGATCGGTAGACTCTTGATCAGCCCGTCCCAGGACTGCAGAGCACGCTGCATGGCCAGGGAGACCAGGGGCTCCGAAGCCGCCCGCCCGCGGAACGCCAGATTGTCCATGAACGCAACTCCCCCGCGCCGGTGGCCTGACTCGCCGCTGGCGGCAACTGGACTTAACGTATGATACTGCGTTCGGTTCCGTACAGATTTAGCCGAATGAAGCCCGGGGGGATGCCGGAGCCGCGTCCGGTGCCAAGGTTAACCCCGTCCTAGAGTTCGAACGAGGGCGCGCGACGTGGAAGGGGCGCCAGTCGAGACCGGCCACAACTTCGCCATGGCAGTGAGGCACGGGTTCTTGGAACAAGGGTGGGGATAGTCGCCGGTGGATCAGCGGGTTGCGATGACGGCGCCGACCGCAGGCTCCGTGCGGGCGCGTTCGCGCGCCTACGGCAAGGCTCGCCGCCACTCGTTGCTGGTGCGGGTCTTCCGGATTGCGATCCCGCTCGGGGCGGCGGGGGCGATCGGAGCGGTCGCCGTGGTGGCGATCTTCGATCCGTTCGGCAAGATCGCCGGCTTGAGCCTCGGCCCGGTGAGCTTGAGCGGCACCAAGATCACCATGGAAAAGCCGAAGCTCACGGGCTACCGCAAGGACAACCGCGGCTACGAGGTCACTGCCGTCGCCGCCTTCCAGGACATACGCAAGCCGACCGTGGTCGAGCTCAAGGACATGCGCGGCCGAATGACCATGGACGAATCCGGGAGCCAGGCCCATCTCGAGGCGGCCTTCGGCATATTCGACAGTCAGAAGGAGCAGCTCGAACTCCAGCAAGAGGTCTATGTCCGCACCGACAACAACCAGCAGGCCTGGCTCAAATCGGCGCGGATCGATCTCAAAGCCGGCACGCTCGCCTCGAAGGACCCGGTGCGGGTGGCGATGCCCGGCACAACCATCGAGGCGGACGCGCTCGATATTACCGATAACGGCAAGGTCATCTCCTTCATCGGACGCGTGAAAACGATGTTCGAGAACGGCGCGACCCTGCCTCCTGAAAAAAAATCGCCTGCCGCATCGGTCGCCGAGCGTACGATCCAGGTCGAGCCCGCGAGTTTGCGTCAATGATCCGTCCGCTCCTCGGCGGCCTCGCCGTCGCCCTCGCCGTCAGCATCTCGTCCGCTCATGCGGTCGCCCAGCAGCCCGCGCGCGGCGGGGCCGTGCAGGGCGCGAAGCCCGCCGTCGAGACCCCGGCCAGGAAGGAGAAGGACCGCTCGAACCCGCTCGGCAACATCGGGACCGGCAACAAGGAGCCGATCAACATCGACGCCGATCGGCTGGACGTCTACGACAAGGAGCAGCGCGCGATCTTCCGCGGCAACGTCGTGGCGGTTCAGGGTGAAACGACGATCCGCTGCAGCGCGATGACGGTGTTCTACGAGCGCCAGAGCCAAGGGGGGCAGAAGGGCGCGGGCGGGCAGCAGCGCGCGCAGCCGGCGTCGCAGGGCGGATCTCAAAACGATTCGATCAAGCAGATCGACTGCGCCGGGCCGGTTACGGTCGTGTCCAAGGACCAGGTCGCGACGAGCGACAACGCCAGCTTCGACCGCGCCGCGAACAAGGTCGTGCTCACCGGCAACGCGGCGCTCAGCCAGTGCCAGAACGTGACCCGCGGCGAAAAGATCGTCTACGACCTCAACACCCAGGTCGCGAATGTCGAGACGGGGCCGGGCGGCCGCGTGCGCGCGCTCTTCGTGCCGAACAATGACGAGGACAAGCAGAAGCAGCAGGCCTGTCAGCAGCCGCAGACGGCCAGCCAGCCCGCCCAGCAGGCCCCCGCCGTCGCGGCAGGGCCGAAGCCCGCTTCCCCGGCCCAGACCGCCGCCCCGAAGCCCGCGCAGAAGCAGCGCGCCCAGACGAACTGAACAAGAGGCTCGAGCATGGCTCGGGCTAGACTCCGCCGCGACGGAAGAAGCTGACCGTGAAACCGCTCCTCAACCGTTCCGTTCGCCGGCCTCTGGCAGCCGAGGGTCCGGATTTCGGATACGCGCCTGAGGAGTTGCCGGGCTCTCGCACCTTGCGCGAGGCGGCGCGAGCGCCCGAGCCGACCCGGCCAACCGAGCGCCCCGAGCGACGGAGCCTTGCCGCGCGGATCTTCGGCTTCGGCCCGAAGGCGCGGCGCTCCGGAGGTGAGGCGCCGTTCGGCGGACCCGGCGTGCTCGCGGTTCGCGGCCTCCAGAAGAGCTATCGCGGCCGAACCGTGGTCCAGGGCGCCGAGCTCCACGTCCGAAACGGCGAGGCGGTCGGGCTCCTCGGCCCGAACGGCGCCGGCAAGACGACCATCTTCTACATGGTCACCGGGCTCGTCTCGCCCGACAAGGGCACGGTCAGCCTGGACGGCCACGACGTGACCCACATGCCGATGTACCGCCGGGCCCGGCTCGGCATCGGGTATTTGCCGCAGGAGGCCTCGATCTTCCGGGGGCTCAATGTGGAGGACAATATCCGCGGCGTGCTCGAGGTCGTGGAGGCCGATCGCAAGGCCCGCGAAAAGAAGCTCGACGCGCTGCTCGAGGAGTTCAACATCGCGCGTCTCCGGAAGGCGCCTTCGATCGCTCTGTCGGGGGGCGAGCGCCGGCGCTGCGAGATCGCCCGGGCGCTTGCCGGCGATCCCTCCTTCATGCTCCTCGACGAGCCCTTCGCCGGCATCGACCCGATCGCGGTCGGCGACATCCAGAATCTCGTGCGCCACCTGACCGGCCGCGGCATCGGCGTCCTCATCACCGACCACAACGTCCGCGAGACGCTCGCGCTGACCGACCGCGCCTACATCATTCATTCGGGCAAGGTGCTGACCGAAGGCCGTCCCGACGAGATCGTCGCGAACGAGGACGTGCGGCGGCTCTATCTCGGCGAGGATTTCAGGCTGTTCTAGGCCGGAGGAAAGCGCCTGTTCGCCCAGGCCTGACCACATCCCCGCCGCGGGGAAAAGCTCGGCCGCAGCAACACGTCGTCGCTCGGCTGGATGTTCGTCAGCGATCACCCCATATGCGCAGATGCCGACGGCGCCCGCCGGGCATTCACTGTTGCTTTCGGCAGGGGCGGATGCGAAACGGCGGGCGGGGCCGGGGGGCACACCGGATCGACGATGCAGGATTCGCTCGACGTCACGACCATCATCTTCCTCGCGCTCGCGGTCTTCGTGATCTGGCGGCTGCGCTCGGTGCTCGGCCAGAAGACCGGCAGCGAGAAGCCGCCCTTCGATCCGTTCTCACGGCGCGACGCCCCCGCCCAGCGCAGCGGCCCTCGCCAAGCGCAGGCCGATAATGTCGTGCGCCTGCCCGGATCCGGGAACAGCCCGGCCGCAGCGGCCGCGGAGCTGTCGCCGGATCGTTGGAAGGGCGTGGCCGAGCTCGGTTCTCCGGTCGCAACGGGTCTTGACGAGATCCTGCGCATCGAGCCGAGCTTTTCGGTCCGCGAGTTCATCGAAGGCGCCAAGATGGCCTACGAGATGATCGTCACGGCCTTCGCGCAGGGCGACCGCAAGACGCTGAAGAACCTCCTCGCGCGCGAGGTCTACGAAGGCTTCGACCGGGCGATCGCCGATCGTGAAAAGCGCGGTGAGAAGGCCGAGACCACCTTCGTGTCGATCGATCGCGCCGATCTCGAGACGGTCGAGCTCCGCAATCGCGTCGCCCAGATTACGGTACGTTTCCTCTCAAAGCTCATCACCGCGACCCGCGACGCCCAGGGCAACATCGTCGACGGCAGCCCGGAGGCCGTGGTCGACGTCACCGACGTGTGGACCTTCGCCCGCACATTGGGGACCCGGGACCCGAACTGGCAGCTCGTCGCGACCGAATCCGCCCAGTGAGCGGGACGGCGCGAGGGCTCTTGCTGGTCCTCGCCTTCGTCCTTTCTTCGCCCGCGGCTTCCGAGGAGCCCCGCGGCGTGGGCGACGCGCGGCTTTCACGCCTTGGCTTTTCGGATCTTGCCGGCTGGGCTCAAGACGATCACGCCGCCGCGCTCACGACCTTCCGCCGCAGCTGCGCCGAGATCGTCAAGGACGCCCGGGCGCTGCGTACGGCGTTGCCGGCAAGTCCCGGGCTGAAGGGCGCCTGCGCGGCCGCGCTCGAGGTTGCCTCCAGCTTTGGCCCACGCGAGTTCTTCGAAAGCTTCTTCGCACCGTTTGAGGTGCTCCCGCCCGCGGGACGCGGCTTCCTCACCGGCTATTTCGAGCCCGAATACGAAGGCTCGCTCGTCGCGACCGAAGCCTTTCCGACGCCGCTCCTCGCGCGCCCCGACGACCTCGTCCCGATCCCGCAGGGCGAGAGCTGGCCGGGCCTCGACGGCTTGCAGGCCGCGCGCAGGACCGAGAACGGCCATGAGCCCTACCCGGATCGCGCCGCGATCGAGGACGGGGCGCTCGGCGAGCGCGCACGACCCGTGATCTTCCTGCGCGATGCGGTCGATGCCCTCGTCGTCCAGGTGCAGGGATCGGCGCGCATCCGCCTGCTCGACGGCCGCACGGTCGGCCTCGCCTATGCCGGCAAGAACGGCCATCCTTTCACGGCCCCGGGCCGCATCATCGTCGAGCGCGGCCATGTGCCGCTCGCCGAGATGAACCTCGACCGCTTGACCGCCTGGCTGCGCGCCAATCCCGAGGAGGCGCGCGAGATCATGCGCCTCAACCGATCCTACGTGTTCTTCCGCCTCGCCGAGGAGCTCGACGCGAAGGACGGACCGATCGGCGCGGCCGGCGTGCCGCTGACCCCTGCCCGCAGCCTCGCGACCGACCGCAATCTCTGGAGCTACGGCCTGCCCTTCTGGCTCGAAGGGGAACTGCCGCTCGCCGGCGGCGGCTCGGAGCCGCTGAGGCGCATCCTGGTGTCACAGGATACGGGCACCGCGATCGTAGGTCCCGCCCGTGGCGACTTGTTCTTCGGCAGCGGCCCGCAGGCGGGCACGCGGGCCGGGCTCACCCGCCAGCCGGTGCGCTTCGTCGTGCTCCTGCCGAAGGCCGAGGCGCCGTGACGCGGCCGCGCCGCGCGCGCCAGCTCACGGCCGAGGAGCGCCGGCTCTGGGCGGTCGTGGTCGGGGCCGTGAAGCCGCTGCCCGGCCGTGCGCTGTCCGAGCCGGAGCCGGAGCGAAAGCCCGAGCTGCCGCCGGGCGAGGCCGCCGCGCGCATGGCTGCCCGGCCGGCGCCGCGCGTCGACGAGCCGAGGCTCGCGCCGCTTGCCCCGCTCGAGCGCAGGACCCTTGCCCAGCTTCGCCGCCGCAGCCGGCGGGCCGACGCCGCGATCGACCTCCACGGCATGCGGCAGGCCGAGGCCCATGGCGCGCTCGTCGCCTTTCTCGGGCGGTCGCGCGATCTCGGCCACGAGGTCGTGCTGGTGATCACCGGCAAGGGCGCCGCGGCCACCGGCGCGAGTCTCTTCGAGGAGCGCGGGGTGCTGCGCCGGGTCGTGCCGCACTGGCTGCGCCTGCCCGAGCTGCGGCCGCTGGTCCTGGGCTTCGAGGAGGCGGCCCCGCATCACGGCGGCGCCGGCGCCCTCTACGTGCGGCTGCGCAAGCGCCGGGCGGGGAGGGAGCGATGACGCCCTTCGGCGCGCGGGTGCGCGAGCTTCGGCGGGAGCGCGGGCTGCTCCTGAAGGACATGGCCGCCCATCTCGGCGTCTCCAGCGCCTATCTCTCGGCGCTCGAGCGCGGCGAGCGCGGCAAGCCGACCTGGACCCTGCTGCAGGGCGTCCTGCACTATTTCCACATCATCTGGGACGAGGCGGACGAGCTGCTGCGGCTTGCCGACCTCTCCGATCCCAAGGTCAAGCTGGACGCTTCGGCCTGCGACCCCCAAGCCGTGCTGCTCGCGAACCGCCTCGCCCGCGAGCTGCGGGCGCTGAGCGATGTCGATGTGCGCGCAATTCTGGGCGTTCTCGACAGCGCCGCCGCGCGCTCGCGGCCTTCACCCGAGCCCTCTCCGGCAGGCGCTCGCGACGGAAAAGCGCCACACGCTTGAGCGCTTGACCTCGGCATCCTCGAGCGTCCGCGTTACCGGCACCTCGTATTCGGCGAGCCGCTCGAGCCGCTCCGTCGGCAGGTAGCTTCGGCCTGGGTCGCCGATCAGCACCGTCGCTCCGCGTCGGGCGAGCGCAAAGAGCCATTCGGTCGCGCGCTCGGCCGTGTCGCGTTCGTAGAAGATGTCGCCGGCGAGCACGGCATCCCAGCCCTCGTCGGCGCCGACGAGATCGTCCGGGCGCACCGCGATAGCGACGCGGTTCGCGGCGGCGTTGAGCTCCATTGCCGCAACCGCGAACCGGTCGATCTCGCTCGCCTCGACCGTCGCCGCGCCGGCTTTCGCAGCGGCGATCGCCACGAGCCCGGAACCTGCGGCGAAATCCAGCACGCGCCGGCCGGCGACCGCTGCGGGATGGTCGAGGAGATATCGCGCGAGCGCCTGTCCGCCGGCCCAAGCGAAAGCCCAGAAGGGCGGCGGCAGGCCCATCCGCCCGAGCTCCTCCTCGGTCTTCTGCCAAAGCTCGGTCGCCTCGTCGGCGACATGCAGCACGATCTCGGGCGCATGCGGCACCGGCAGGAGGCGCGTATGGGCGCGGATGAAGCCGGCGCGGCCGGCGCTTCCGATCATCGCTCGAGCATCGCCGCATAGACGCGCTTCACGGCTTCCATCACGTCGCGCTCGGTGAAGCCGTCGAGGATGCGCGCCCGGGCGGCCTCGCCCATGCCGGCGACGAGCGCCGGATCGGCCGCGAGCCTCACGAAGGCGTCGGCCAGCGCCGCCGCATCGTTCGACGGCACGACGAAGCCCTCGATGCCGTCCCGCACCAGGGTGCGGCAGCCCGGTACGTCGGTCGTGACGAGCGCGCGTCCGCAGGCCGCGCCTTCGAGAAGCGTGCGCGGCAGCCCCTCGCCCCCCCGCGAGGGCAGGCAGCAGACGTGATGCTCGCGCCAGACCGCGGCCACGTCCTCGGTCCGCCCGCGCCAGGCGATACCGGGCTCGCCACTCCAGGCGCGCAGGGTCTCTTCCGGGATCGCCTTCGGGTTCGAAGGGTCGGGCGCGCCGTAGAGCGACAGCTCCACCGGGGCGCCCCTCGCCCGGGCGAGCTTCGCGGCCTCGACCGCGAGGTCGATGCCCTTCGACCAGAGCATGCGGGCGACAACCGCGACCTTCAGCGGCGGCTGCACCGGCAGCGGCGCCGCGCGAAGATGATCGGCATCGACCCCTGCGCCGCCGAGGATCGTCACCCGCCCGCTGTCGGCCGGATCGAGCCCGAGCAGCGCCGCGTCGTCGGGGTTCTCGAAAAGGTAATGCGTCTGCTTCGTCGCCAGGCCGCGCACCAGCATGCGGATCGCGCTTCGCGCACCGCCTCCGACGATATCTTGCCGCGCGCCGAGGAAGCCGGTGCCGGTGAGCGCGAACACGCGACGGGGAATGCCGGCCATCAGCGCCGCCGCGCCGCCGATCAGGATCGGGCGCAGCGCGATGCAGTGGACGATGTCGGGCTTCCAGGCCTTGAGGATCGCCGCGAGCCGTCCGGCCGAGTAGCCGGCCGCGGCAGGATTGAGGCTGCGCCGCTCGGCCTCGAGCGCGATCACTTTCGCCCCCGCCGCCTCGATCGCGGCGCGGTGCTCGCGCACCCGCGCGATCACCGCCACCTCGAGCCCCACCTCCCGCGCCGCCCGGGCCATCGGCAGGAAATGCGAGGCGAAGAACCAGTCCTCCGTGACGATGAAGGCGATTCTCTTGGCGGGCGCGTTCATGCCCCCGCGCTTCTAGAGCAACCATGGGCAGAGGGCCACGCCGCCCTCGTTGGGCGCTGGCTTCGTTGCGAAAGCCCCCGGGAAGGCTGCGTGCGAAGTAGCGGGTGAAACGTGAGGGATTCGCCGACGTTGCGTCGCTTATTCGCACCGGATAGCAGCAGAGCCGCAGCGCTCGCCATGAGGATCAGTAGTGCTCTGACTACGCTTCCGCTACCTTTAACACGCCTTGGGTTCCCATCCCTGGATTTGCGAATGGAAATGCACCTAAGTCGCCCCGCAGGTGCGCTCGGATACAGCTACGCTGACCCTCTCGCGGACGGGGTCGTTCGCGATGACCCTTTCCTGAAGCTGCTGTTGACAACGCGCGCCGTGAGGAGGCTCAAAAGCATCCGCTTTTTGGGCGGCATTGATTATGTCCTGGTACCCTGGCCGAACGCGTCAGGACGAAACAAAAGATACACACGCCATCAGCACAGCCTTGGAGTGACGCGCCTCGCCGCTCTCTATTCCGCCGAGCAGCAGCTTTCGGAGCACGAATTTCGTGTCGTTTGCGCCGCTGCACTTCTGCACGACGTGGGGCACGCGCCGTTATCCCACTCTCTCGAGCCCATCTTTTATGAGTACTTCGGCGTCGAACATCATCGCACGTCAGAGGACATCATCTGTGGACGCGTGCCAATCGGTAGGGACGTTTACAACTACCTCCGCGCATACCACGTCGATGTGGAGCACGTGGCGGCGCTCGCCACTGGCCGGGAAAGTGGATTTCACGATTTTTTTGGCGGCCCAATCAATTTCGACACTATCGAAGCAATCCTACGATGCCGCGTAATGGTGGGACCCGTCGAGCACTTGCCAACCCCTGAGGAGGTTACTTGCGCCGCCTTGCGGCGGGCCTCGGAAATGGATCGACGGTTAGTAGACTCTTTTTGGGCTTACAAGGACCAGATGTACCGATACCTCATAAATTCTCCGGCAGGGGTGCTGTCGGATGCCGTGTGTCAGGCCTTTATGCGATCCAATATTGCACGATTTTCCGCCGTAGATTATTTGTCGACGGAACGAGAGGTTTTCTCCAAACTTCCCGGGCTGCGACGCTTGCTAAGAAGTCGGATATTCACTGCCGAAGCCGCCGAGTACGTTCCCGCAGAGTTACCGTTCATGGAGCGAACTTTCTTCGTTGATCCGGCTACAAATTTTTTTGCTCGAGACGATACGCGGCGGTACCGCCAACGGAAGGAGCTTCGCCGACTCGCCATTTCTCGGAGCGATCACACCGTTCACACCGTCCACTCAAGGCCGATTAGGATTTTTTCGATGACAGCGACAGAACGAGCTAAGGAGCATTCAAACAAGAAGTTGAAGGCTCTCAGGGCGGTATTAGAGCCGGTGGTACCTAGCGCAAACATAGTTCTTACTTGTCATACGCTCGCCGCGAAGCGTCGGCGGAGTCGGATATCGACTTCTTTATCGTCACCGACCACCTACCGCGGGATCCAGGTGACCCTGCGGCGTCGTGGATTAAGGAAGCAAAGGATCTGATTGCAACGATCGTCCCTGTCGAGCCCGCGGAAGGCGGCGCTTTCGCCAACGTCGAAACGCCAGAGTCAATGTTACAAAATATTGGAGGGGAGAATGATACGAATCTCAAGATAACTCGTAGAATGTTGTTTCTTCTAGAGGGAGAGTGGATGTTTAATGCGGAGGGGCTACGAAAACTTAGGCGCTCCATGTTGGAGCGATATATCTCCGAGGAGATGACCGATCACCAACTTGCTCTGTTTCTTCTTAACGACGTGATCCGTTATTATCGGACGATAGCGGTGGATTATGAATTCAAAACTACCGAAGGGAGAAGTCCGAAACCCTGGGATATTCGAAATATAAAGCTCATTTTTTCACGCAAGCTACTTTATGCAAGTGGCCTTTTCAGTGTAGCTGTCACAGCTGATCGTGATCGGGAAAGAAAAATAGAATTACTAGAAGAACTATTTGACCTTCCCGTAATGCAGCGAATGAACAGGATTTGTGGAACTGCAAACCTTGAGAGAGTGTGGGCCAGCTACGACAGATTCCTGGAAAAACTGGAAAACGCATCAGTTCGTGAAAGGCTCAAAAGGCTGAAGCGTTCTGAGCGAAGCGATCCACTCTTTCGAGAGTTGAAGAACGAAGTCCACCACTTCACTCGAGAGCTCTTAAAGGTCTTTGAGACGACCTTTGATAGTACCCACCCGATACGAAGAGCTGTAATATTTTAATCCTTCTCGCGCGGAGGGAGAGGAAGGGCGCGGGAACCTTGTGCGCCGCGCGGCCGCGCTCCCGTGCTGGCCGGCGGAGCGAGCGGAGAGGGCGATGGAGCATTGGCTGCCGACGGTGCTGGGATCGATTGCAGGGCTTCTGTCGACCTCGAGCTTCGTGCCGCAGGTGATGAAGGCGATCCGCGAGGGCGACACCGCGGCGATCTCGAAGCGCATGTACATGGTGACCGTGACGGCCTTCGTGCTCTGGATCCGCCTACGGCTTCGTCATCGGCGCGCTGCCCCTGATCGTCTTCAACTCGCTGTCGCTCGCGCTCAGCGGCACGATCCTATTCCTCGAGATCCGCAACGACCGCCGCGCGGCTTGATCGCCCTTACGGAACCTTCCTCCTTCCGGACCGGTTGACGACCGCCCTACGAGAGTCCCAGCCCCATGCTCCTCGATCCGTCCCTGTCCGCCGAGGCCATCGTCGACCCGCGCGATGCGGCCGAGAGCGTGGGGCTGACCTACGTCTCCGACGAGGAGCCCGGCATACGCCGCAAGAAGGCCGGCAAGGGCTTCACCTACATCGGCCCGGGCGGGGCCAAGGTCGAGGACGAGGCGACGCTGAAGCGCATCCGCAAGCTCGCCATCCCGCCCGCCTACACCGACGTCTGGATCTGCCGGAAGCCGAACGGCCACA
Source organism: Microvirga sp. (assembly GCA_029266525.1). Lineage (GTDB taxonomy): Bacteria > Pseudomonadota > Alphaproteobacteria > Rhizobiales > Beijerinckiaceae > JAJKJG01. The sequence continues at coordinate 40,463 of JAQSWQ010000002.1, read as the reverse complement.
TCCAGGCCACGGGCCGCGATGCGAGAGGCCGCAAGCAGTACCGCTACCACCCCGATTTCCGCGCCGTCCGCGAGAGCACGAAATACGAGCACATGCTCGAATTCGCGAAGGCGCTGCCGGCGGTGCGAGCGAAGCTCGCCGAGCACATGGCCCTGCCCGGCCTGCCGCGCGAGAAGGTGCTGGCCACTGTGGTGCACCTTCTCGAGTCGACGCTGATCCGCGTCGGCAACGACGACTACGCGAAGCAGAACAAGAGCTATGGCCTCACGACCCTCAAGAACCGGCATGTGAAGGTGAACGGCTCCGAGCTGCGCTTCGAGTTCAAGGGCAAGAGCGGCAAGGTCTGGCGCCTGCAGGTGAAGGACCGGCGCATCGCCAAGATCGTGCGCGCTTGTCAGGACCTGCCCGGGCAGGAGCTGTTCGGCTATGTCGACGAGGACGGCGAGCACCGCGACGTCACGTCTTCCGACGTGAACGCCTATCTGCGCGAGATCACCGGCCGCGACATCACGGCGAAGGACTTCCGCACCTGGCAAGGCACTGTGCTTGCCGCCATGGCGCTGCAGGAGTTCCAGGACTTCGACACCAAGGCGGCGCTCAAGAAGAACGTAAAGGCGGCGATCGAGCGCGTCGCCTCGCGCCTCGGCAACACGCCGACCATCTGCCGTAAATGCTACGTCCATCCGGAGGTGCTGACGGCCTATGCCGAAGGCCAGCTGCTCTTCCAGATCAAGGGCGAGGTCGAAGCCGAGCTGCGCGAGAACCTGCCGGACCTGCGGCCCGAGGAGGCCGCTGTCCTGACCTTCCTCGAGGCGCGCCTGAAGCGCACGCTGAAGGACAAGCTCGAGGACAGCGTCGCGCTGCTCGAGGGTGGGAAGGGCAAGGCGAAGAAATCGAAGCGAGCCAAGAAGAGCGCCGTCGGGCGGAAGGCTCGCCTCTCGCGAACCGCGCAAGCCGAGGCGCGGGCTTAAGTCCCCTCCCCCTTGGCGGGAGGGGCAGGGGTGGGGTCTCTTGGCCGAGGCTGATCTGCCCGATCGGCCGAGGCTTCTCCCCGAAAGCGAGTTCTACCTGGAAGCGTTCGACGCGCTGACCACAGAACGTCCATTGGGCGCGACGGGGGGCCTGGCTACATCCCGCGCGCGCCCATCAAGGACTACGCGCGGGACTGCGGCATCGCGGGGTGGACGAGGTCGAGCGGCTCATCCGGCTGATCGAGCGATGGACGCCGAATACCTCGATGGGCTCAACGAAAAGCAAAAGGCCGACGCCGAAGAGGCCGAGGCGAAACGGAAGTGACGGGACCCGGTCAAGGCCCCGTCACCGGAATCAATGGCCGGGCTGTGCGCGAAGGGCCCTGGTTCGGGCGGGAGGTTTTTGTCGGTTCCGAGCGGTCTTCCTTGCAGTATCGGCGGGCTTATCAACGGGAACATCGGCCGGTGCCCCAAGCATCTCAACCACCACGCTGGGGTTGCGATCCAGCATAGCTAGGAGCACCCGTGCCGACCCTTCAGGCTGGCGCCGCTTCTGCTCCCAATTCTTGAGGGTGCCGCCGGGCACGCCGATGGTGTTGGCGAACGCCTCCTGAGAGAGCCCGGCCCGCTTGCGGATCGAGGCCACGTCGAGCTGATCCGGCACATGCACTCGCATGCCGGGGACCTCATTACCCTTAGCGTGCTCAAGGGCCTCGTTCAGGCCCGCCATTACCCGGTCGAAGGTGCTCATGGTTTCTGCCTCTTTCGCCAGTGCCGCTTGATGGTCGTCGTGATGGTGTTCATCTGAGCGACTTCGCTCTTTGTGAAGTTCTCCCGGTCACCCTTGCCAAGTACGGCCAGAAGGTAAGCCGGGGCTTCGGGGCCGACATAGGCGATCATCACCCGGTAGCCGCCCCGCTTGCCCTTACCGCGCGCCGCGATGCGTGCCTTACGAACGCCGCCCGAGCCGACGACCAGATCGCCTTGATCCGGGTTCGCTGCGACCGCATTCACGATGTCCTGCAGCTCTTGCTCGCTGATCCCGGCCTTCGCGGCATCCGCGAGGTACGGGCCGGTTTCGGCAACGGTGTGGAGCGCGGCGGCCAATGGGCGCTTATATACGCCAGTAGCGCACGTGCGTCAATGGCGCACGTCAAAAGAGATGCACCCTGGCGGCGCTTCGGCTTGAGGGTGCTCGACAAGGCGGCGGATGACTCCGGAGCGCGAGGGGAGGTCGGGTTGCTGGCGGCGCCATTCGTCATTTTCCTCGATCAGATCGCAAGCGGGAGGAGGACCAGACGAGCCTTCCCCGACGCTTGCCGTTCCGTCATGATCGGGGATCGCCCAGCGCCGGAAGGGCTCACATGTCGATGCGCGCCGCCCTTGCGCTTCTGCTCGCCCTGGTCTCAGCGCCGCTCGCGGCGGGCGAGGCGGCCTTTCCCGGCAAGACCTGGGAGATGCCCGGCCCGGACCCGCCCGCGGGCTGGAGCGCCGAGCGGCTGCGGATCGCCGAGGCGCGTTTTCACGCGACGAGGCCGACCGCCGTCATGGTGGTGCACGACGGTCGCGTCGTTGCCGCCTGGGGCGACGTAGCGCGAACCGTCGCCGTGGCCTCGGTGCGCAAGAGCGTGCTGAGCGCGCTTTACGGGATCGCCGTCGCCGAGGGCCGCATCAATCTCAAGCGGACGCTCGCGGAGCTGGGCATCCAGGACAACGAGCCCGGGCTCACGACGGAGGAGCGGGAGGCGACGGTCCGCGACCTCCTGATGTCGCGCTCCGGGGTCTATCACGGCGCGGCCTACGAGACGCGCGACATGGGAGCCGCTCGACCGCCGCGCGGCAGCCACCCGCCCGGCGCGTTCTGGTACTACAACAACTGGGACTTCAACGCGCTTGGCACGATCTATACCCGCCTGACGCGGGAGAGCATCTTCGAGGCGGTCGAGAAGCGCATCGCCCGGCCGATCGGGATGGAGGATTACGAGGGCTGGCGGGACGGCAGGCTGACCTACGAGTCGGTGTCGCAGCACCCCGCCTACGTGATGCTCTTCAGCGCGCGGGATCTCGCGCGTTTCGGCCTGCTGTATCTCAACGAGGGTGCGTGGGCCGGGAGGCAGGTGGTTCCGTCCTCCTGGGTGAAGGAGTCGACCAAGCGCTGGTCCGACGCTTCCTGGGCCATGGGCTACGGCTACATGTGGTGGGAGCTGCCGAGCGACTTGGGTCTCGGCGGACCCGGCTTCGCGGCGCTCGGCTTCCGCGGCCAGGCGGTCGCCGTGATTCCGTCGAAGCGCCTCGTCGTGGCACAGACCGCCGACCGGCATGACAGCCTCGTCGAGCTCAACGCGTCGCACTTCCTCCAGCTTCTGCGCCTCATCGTGGCTGCGCACCCGGGCGAGTAAGGGCGCAACCTTCCCCGAGCCCGCCGCGTTTTCCGTCGTCGCGGGAGAGGCGGGCATGCGGGTTCATCATCTCAATTGCGGGCTCATGGCGCCTTTGGGCGGCGCCCTGTTCGACGGCGTGAGCGCCGGCCCGACCGCGAAGCTCGCCTGCCACTGCCTGCTGATCGAGACGGGCCAGGGTCTCGTCCTCGTCGATACCGGCTTCGGCATGAAGGACGTTCGCCATCCGCATGCGCGGATCAGCCCCTTCTTCATCTGGCTCGACAACATTCAGTTCGATCCCGAGCTGACGGCGATGAGCCAGATCGAGCGCCTCGGCTTCTCTACGTGGGACGTGCGCCACATCGTGATGACGCACCTTGATTTCGACCACACCGGGGGCCTCGAGGACTTCCCCTGGGCCGAGGTCCATGTGATGCAGCGCGAGCTCGACGCCGCCTCGCGCGCGACCGGCTTCCGCGACACGCGGCGCTATCCGAAGGGGCATCTCGACGGCGTGCGCAACTGGCGCAGCTACCGCAGCGGCGGGGAGCGCTGGTTCGGCTTCGAGGCCGTGCGCGGGCTGCGCGGCCTTCCGCCCGAGATCCTGCTCGTCTCGCTGCCCGGCCATACCGCCGGCCATTGCGGCGTCGCGATCGACACCGGCGGGGGCTGGCTCCTGCACGCGGGCGACAGCTATTTCTTCCGGCACGAGATGGACGGGCCCGAGCGCCGCTGCCCCGCGGCGACGCGCGCCTACCAGCGCCTGATGGCGGTCGACTACGGGCTCCACCTCCACAACCAGGCCCGCCTGCGCGAGCTCTACCAGGACCCGCGCGCGCCGATCGCCGTCTTCTGCACGCACGACATCGTGGAGTTCCAGGCGCTGCGCGACATGAACATCTCCGGGCTCACGCCGCGCGCGGCTGCGCCGTATCGTGCTGCGGCGGGAGCGCGCGCCGCCGGTGACGCCCGGCGCGCTTCCGCCTAAGCTTCGGGAGGACCGGAGCTGAAGCCTCGGCGGAGGGCGGCATGGAACTCGACGCGCTGTTTCTCTCACGCGTCCAGTTCGCGTTCACGATCTCGTTCCACATCATCTTCCCGGCCTTCACCATCGGGCTCGCGAGCTGGCTCGCGGCGCTCGAGTTCCAGTGGCTGCGCACGGGCAATCTCCTCTACCGCAACCTGTTTCAGTTCTGGGTCAAGGTTTTTGCGGTCTCCTTCGGCCTCGGCGTCGTCTCGGGGATCGTGCTGAGCTACCAGATCGGCACCAACTGGTCGCGCTTCTCGGAATTCGCAGGCAACGTCGTCGGCCCGTTGCTCGCCTATGAGGTCGTCACCGCCTTCTTCCTCGAAGCGTCCTTCCTCGGCATCATGCTGTTCGGCTGGGAAAGGGTGGGAAACCGGCTGCATTTCTTCGCCACCTGCATGGTGGCGCTCGGCACGCTTCTCTCCGCGTTCTGGATCCTCTCGGCCAATTCCTGGATGCAGACGCCCGCCGGCCACGCGATCCAGAATGGGATCGCAGTGCCGGTCGATTGGTGGAAGATCGTCTTCAACCCGTCCTTCCCCAACCGCTTCGCCCACATGGTGCTGGCGGCATATCTCACCACCGCCTTCGCGGTCGCCGGCATGTCGGCGTGGATGATCCTGCGGGCGCGTGAGGAGCCGCCCGAGAAGGTGATTGGCGCGCAACGCTCGCTGTCCATGGCGATGTGGTTCGCCGCGATCTTCGCGCCGGTCCAGATCGTGCTCGGCGACCTGCACGGCCTCAACGTGCTCAAGGAGCAGCCGACCAAGCTCGCCGCGATCGAGGCGAATTGGGAGCGGCGGGCCAACATGCCGCTTCTGCTGTTCGCCATCCCCGACGAGAAGGCCGAAAAGAACCATTACGAGATCGGAATTCCGAAGCTCGGCAGCTACATCCTCACGCACGAGTTCGGCGGCGTCGTGCCCGGGCTGAAGGACGTGCCGCCCGACCAGCGGCCGCCGGTCTGGCCGGTGTTCTTCTCCTTCCGCATCATGGTGGCGATCGGCTTCGCCATGCTCGGCCTCGGCCTGTGGAGCCTGTGGCTGCGCTGGAAGGGCGGGCTCTACGAGAGCAAGTGGTTTCTGCGCGCCGCCATGGCGATGACTCCGTCCGGCTTCGGCGCGGTGCTGTTCGGCTGGTACACGGCCGAGATCGGGCGCCAGCCTTATGTCGTCTACGGCCTTCTGCGCACCGCCGACGCGGTGTCGCCGGTCTCGCGCGGCGCGGTTGCGACCTCGCTTACGACCTTCGTCGTGGTCTACGCTTTTATCTTCGGCTTCGGCAGCTACTACCTCGCCAAGCTCCTGCGGAAGGGGCCTGAGCCGCTCGAAGAGGCTGCGCGCGGCGCGGATTTCGGCGGCGAGCAGGGCAAGGCGGCGCGACGGCCTCTGTCCGTGCCGGCCGAACGCCTCGAAGGCGGGCCCGGGCGCCGCGCCCCGGCCGCGCCGTAGGAGGGGTTCATGTTCGGCTACGGCACGGAATACGAGGGCCTCGCCTTCTGGCTACCGCTGATCTGGGCCGGGGCTCTCGCCTTCGCGGTCGCCATGTACGTGATCGCCGACGGGTTCGACCTTGGCATCGGCATCCTGTTCAACGCGGCGCGCGAAGAGAACTGGCGCGACCGCATGATGTTCTCGGTCGCCCCGATCTGGGACGGCAACCAGACCTGGCTGGTGCTCGGCGGGGCCGGGCTGTTCGCGGTCTTCCACATCGCCTATGCCATCCTGATGCCGGCGCTGTACGTGCCGCTGATCGCGATGCTGATAGCGCTCATCTTCCGCGGCGTCGCCTTCGAGTTCCGCTTCAAGGCCGACAGCTCGAAGCGCATCTGGGACCACGCCTTCCACTACGGCTCGCTCGTGGCGACCTTCTCGCAGGGCGTGGTGCTCGGCGCTTTCGTGCAGGGCTTCTCGAACGACGGCCGCGCCTTCACCGGCCGCACCTTCGACTTCCTGACGCCGTTCAGCGTGCTCACGGGAGCGAGCCTCGTGGCCGGCTACGGGCTCCTCGGCGCGACCTGGTGCGTGATGAAGACGAGCGGCGAGCTCGAGCTGTGGGCGCGGCGCATGGCGCTGCGCTTTCTCGTCGGCGTGATCGCCGCGATGGCGGTCGTGAGCCTATGCGTGCCCTTCCTCGGGCGTGAGATCGAGCTGCGCTGGTTCAGCTGGCCGAATATCGCCTATCTCGCCCCGGTCCCGCTCCTGACGGCGCTGGCCGCGTTCGCCCTGTACCGGGGGCTCCAGAACGGAAGCCGCCGCACGCCGTTCCTGCTCGCCGTCGCGCTTTTCCTCTTGGGCTATCTCGGTCTTGCGATCAGCCTATTCCCGTATGCCGTCCCGCCCAACGTGACGGTTTGGCAGGCCGCGAACACGGTCCATTCCCAGCTCTTCGCGCTCATCGGCTTCGCCGTCGTGATGCCGCTGATGCTGATATATACCGGCTATGCCTACTGGGTCTTCCGCGGCAAGGTCGCCGAGGAGATCACCGGCGGCGGTTACCATTGATGCGGCTCGCCGGCCGCTGGGCGCGCCTTGCCTGGTTCGTCGGGCTCTATGCGGTAAGCTTAACCGTGTTTGCTGTGATCATCTACGCTCTCAAGCGCGTTCTCGCGTCCTGAAGGACTTCCGCCAACTCCCAAGCCATGATTTGATCGTAGTTCGCGGCCATCCCCTGTTCGCCACACACCGGCGGGCCGCCTGCCGCGGCGCGCCTCGGCCCAGCTCCTCAAATTTTTTTTGACAGGCCCGGAACTGCGCGGGAGCTGCCACGTTGCCAAAGGCCATGTTGCGTCGATAGCGCTGCGGGGCGGGAGCGTTTCAAATAAATCCGGAGCGAGGAAGAAGCCTCGCCCGGGGACGTCGCAAGGGGATGATCGATGCAGGTAGAATCCGTCGCGCAACTCGATCCGAAGGCGCTGCTCAAGGCGCTGCGCGCCTTCCGCAAGGGCGACTTCTCGGCCCGCCTGGCCTTGGACCTGACCGGTATCGACGGCGAGATCGCGCAGGCCTTCAACGACATCGCCGAGCTCAACCAGGGCCTCTCGCGCGAGCTCGACCGCATGGCGCGGGTCGTCGGCAAGGAAGGCCAGATCGGCGAACGCGGCAAGCTGCCCTCCGCCACCGGCTGCTGGGCCGACTGCATCGACTCGGTCAACTCCATGATCGGAGACCTCGTGCAGCCGACGACCGAGGTGGCCCGGGTCATCGGGGCGGTCGCCAAGGGCGACCTCTCCCAGACCATGCAGCTCGACATCGACGGACGCCCCTTGCGCGGCGAGTTCCTGCGCATCGGCAAGGTCGTGAACACGATGGTCGGCCAGCTCGGCTCCTTCGCCTCGGAGGTGACCCGCGTCGCGCGCGAGGTGGGTTCCGAGGGCAAGCTCGGCGGCCAGGCCAAGGTGAAGGGCGTCGCCGGCACCTGGAAGGACCTCACCGACAACGTCAACCTCATGGCCGCGAATCTTACCGGGCAGGTCCGCAACATCGCCGAGGTAACGACCGCGGTCGCCAACGGCGACCTCTCGAAGAAGATCACCGTCGACGTGAAGGGCGAGATCCTCGAGCTCAAGGACACCATCAACACCATGGTGGACCAGCTCAACTCCTTCGCGAGCGAGGTGACCCGCGTCGCGAAGGAAGTGGGCACCGAAGGCAAGCTCGGCGGCCAGGCTCAGGTCAAGGGCGTCGGCGGCGTCTGGAAGGACCTCACCGACAACGTCAACATGATGGCCGCGAACCTCACCGGCCAGGTCCGAAACATCGCCGAGGTGACGACCGCGGTCGCGCGCGGCGACCTTTCGAAGAAGATCACCGTCGACGTGAAGGGCGAGATCCTGGCCCTGAAGCTCACCATCAACACCATGGTCGACCAGCTCAACTCGTTCGCCGGCGAGGTGACGCGCGTCGCGCGCGAGGTCGGCACGGAGGGCAAGCTCGGCGGCCAGGCCCAGGTCGAGGGCGTCGGCGGCACCTGGAAGGACCTCACCGACAACGTGAACCTGATGGCGTCGAACCTGACCGGACAGGTCCGAAACATCGCGGAGGTCACGACCGCGGTCGCGAACGGCGATCTCTCCAAGAAGATCACCGTCGACGTGCGCGGCGAGCTCCTTGAGCTGAAGAACACCATCAACACCATGGTGGACCAGCTCAACTCGTTCGCGAGCGAGGTGACGCGCGTTGCACGCGAGGTCGGCTCGGAAGGCAAGCTCGGCGGTCAGGCGCAGGTGAAGGGCGTCGCGGGCACCTGGGCCGATCTGACCAACAACGTGAACTTCATGGCCGCGAACCTGACCGGTCAGGTCCGCAACATCGCCGAGGTGACGACCGCGGTCGCGAATGGCGACCTTTCCAAGAAGATCACGGCCGAGGTTCGGGGTGAGCTCCTGGAGCTGAAGAACACCATCAACACCATGGTGGACCAGCTCAACTCCTTCGCCGGCGAGGTGACGCGCGTCGCGCGCGAGGTCGGCATCGAGGGCAAGCTCGGCGGTCAGGCGCGCGTCGAAGGCGTCGCTGGCACCTGGAAGGACCTCACCGACAACGTCAACCTGATGGCCGCGAACCTCACCGGACAGGTCCGCAACATCGCCGAGGTGACGACCGCGGTCGCGATGGGCGATCTGTCGAAGAAGATCACCGTCGACGTCAAGGGCGAGATCCTGGAGCTGAAGAACACCATCAACACCATGGTGGACCAGCTCAACTCTTTCGCCGGCGAGGTGACCCGCGTCGCGAAGGAGGTGGGAACGGAAGGCAAGCTCGGCGGCCAGGCTCAGGTCAAGGGCGTCGGAGGCGTCTGGAAGGGTCTGACCGACAACGTCAACATGATGGCCGCGAACCTGACCGGCCAGGTCCGCAACATCGCAGAGGTCACGACCGCCGTCGCGAACGGCGACCTTTCGAAGAAGATCACCGTGGCGGTGGAGGGCGAGATCCTCGAGCTGAAGTCCACGATCAACACCATGGTGGACCAGCTCAATAGCTTCGCGAGCGAGGTGACGCGCGTCGCGCGCGAGGTCGGCATCGAGGGCAAGCTCGGCGGCCAAGCCCAGGTGCGCGGGGTCGCCGGCACCTGGAAGGACCTGACCGACAACGTGAACATGATGGCCTCGAACCTCACGGGCCAGGTCCGCAACATCGCCGAGGTCACGACCGCGGTCGCGAACGGCGACCTCTCCAAGAAGATCACCGTCGATGTGCGCGGGGAAATCCTGGAGCTGAAATCCACGATCAACACCATGGTGGACCAGCTCAATAGCTTCGCGAGCGAGGTGACGCGCGTCGCGCGCGAGGTCGGCACCGAAGGCAAGCTCGGCGGTCAGGCCCAGGTGCGCGGGGTTGCCGGCACCTGGAAGGACCTGACCGACAACGTGAACATGATGGCGAACAACCTAACCGGTCAGGTTCGCGGCATCGCGAGCGTCGTCACGGCGGTTGCCGAGGGCGATCTCAAGCGCAAGCTGACCGTGGACGCCAAGGGCGAGATCGCGGCCCTCGCCGACACCATCAACGAGATGATCGACACGCTCGCGACCTTCGCCGACCAGGTGACGAATGTCGCGCGCGAGGTGGGCGTCGAGGGCAAGCTCGGCGGTCAGGCCCGCGTGCCCGGCGCCGCCGGGCTGTGGCGCGACCTCACCGACAACGTGAACCAGCTCGCCGCGAACCTTACCACCCAGGTACGCGCCATCGCCGACGTGGCGACGGCCGTGACCAAGGGCGACCTCACCCGGTCGATCACCGTCGAGGCCTCCGGCGAGGTCGCGGCGCTGAAGGACAACATCAACGAGATGATCCGCAACCTGCGCGACACGACGCTCAAGAACGCGGAGCAGGACTGGCTCAAGACGAATCTCGCCCGCTTCACCCGCATGCTGCAGGGCGAGCGCGACCTCGTCACGGTCTCGAACCTGATCCTGTCCGAGATCGCGCCGCTCGTGAACGCCCAACGCGGCGTGTTCTACATCGTCGAGAGTGACGGCGGCGATCCGGTGCTCGATCTCGTCGCTTCGTATGCCTTCACCGAGCGCAAGAACATCTCGAACCGCTTCCGCATGCGCCAGGGCCTGGTCGGCCAGTGCGCCTTCGAGAAGAAGCGCATCCTCCTCACCAACGTGCCGCCGGACTACGTCACCATCGGCTCGGCGCTCGGCGAGGCGGCGCCCCTCAACATCATCGTGCTGCCGGTCCTGTTCGAGCAGGAGGTGAAGGCGGTGATCGAGCTCGCCTCGTTCTCGCGCTTTTCCGAGACCCACCAGGCCTTCCTCGACCAGCTCACCGAATCGATCGGCATCGTGCTCAACACGATCGCCGCCAACATGCGGACGGAAGGGCTCCTCAAGCAGTCGCAGCTGCTCACGAGCGAGCTGCAGAGCCAGCAGGAGGAGCTGAAGAAGACGAACGAACGCCTGGAGCAGCAGGCGGCGTCCCTGCGCCAGTCGGAAGAGCTCCTGCGCCAGCAGCAGGACAAGCTGCAGACCACGAACGAGGAGCTCGAGGAGAAGGCGCGCCTGCTCGAGATCCAGAAGCGGGAGGTCGAGACCAAGAACCGCGAGGTCTCGCTCGCCAAGACGGCGCTCGAGGAGAAGGCCGAGCAGCTCTCGCTGACCTCGCGCTACAAGTCGCAGTTCCTCGCCAATATGAGCCACGAGCTGCGCACGCCGCTGAACTCGCTGCTGATCCTCTCGAAGCTCCTGACCGACAACCCGGAAGGCAATCTTTCGGACAGGCAGAAGGAGTTCGCCAAGACGATCCACGCGGCGGGCTCGGACCTCCTTGCCCTGATCAACGACATCCTCGACCTCTCGAAGATCGAGTCCGGCACGGTCAGCCTCGAGGTCACCGACATCGGCTTCCGCGACGTGATCGACAACATGGAGCGCACCTTCCGGCAGATCGCGGACGAGCGCGGGCTCAACTTCGTGGTGGATGTCGAATCGAAGCTGCCGGTCTCGATGCGCAGCGACTCGAAGCGTCTGCAGCAGGTGCTGCGCAACCTCCTCTCGAACGCCTTCAAGTTCACGGAGAAGGGAGGCGTGACGTTGAAGATCGGCTCGGCCGAGGGCTCTCCGCTGCGCGCCGGCGCCGACTGGATCGCGTTCTCGGTCGTCGACACCGGCATCGGCATCCCCGAGGACAAGCAGCGCATCATCTTCGAGGCGTTCCAGCAGGCCGACGGCACCACGAGCCGCAAATATGGCGGCACGGGCCTGGGCCTTGCGATCAGCCGCGAGATCGCGCGGCTCCTCGGCGGCGAGATCGTGGTGTCGAGCCAGCCCGGGCGCGGGTCGACCTTCACGCTGTTCCTGCCGCTCGAGCCTCCGGCCGTTGCCGCGAGCTTCGGCCGCCTCTCGAGCCACGGAGCGGCAGCCTCGGAAGGCAACGGCAGCGTGATGGGGCGGCCCCCGTCGGCGCCGATGGCCCTTTCGGCCTCCTCGGACGACCGGCACGCCATCGCCGCAGGCGACCACGTCGTCCTCATCGTTGAGGACGACGCCATGTTCGCCTCTGTGCTGCTCGAGCTCGCGCGGGAGAAGGGCTTCAAGGGACTTATCGCGGCGGACGGGGCGACGGCGCTTGCCCTTGCCCATCGCTACAAGCCGCATGCGATCACGCTCGACCTCGGCCTGCCCGACATGGACGGCTGGGCGCTGCTCGATCTCATGAAGCACGACCCGCGCACCCGCCACGTCCCGATCCACGTGATCTCGGTCGCCGAGCAGAGGAAGCGCGGCATGCGTGCCGGCGCCTTCGGCTATCTCGAGAAGCCTGTCGACCGCGACGCGCTCATGGAGGCGCTCTCAAAGACCAAGGAGTTCATCGACCGTCCGGTGAAGAACCTCCTGCTTGTCGAGGACGACGAAGGCCAGCGCCTCTCGATCACCGCGCTCCTCGGCGACGGCGACGTCAACGTCACCTCGGTCGGCACGGCCGAGGCCGCGCTCGAGGCGATCCAGGGCGGGCGCTTCGATTGCGTGATCGTGGATCTCGGGCTGCCGGACATTCCCGGCGCCGAGCTCATCGAGCGTATCCGTCGCGCAGCCGGCGGGGCCGATCTTCCGATCGTCGTCTACACCGGCAAGGCGCTCACGCCCGAGGAGGAAGACCGTCTCGAGCAGATCGCCTCGACCGTGATCGTCAAGGACACGAACTCGTCCGAGACGCTCCTCGACGAGACGGCCCTGTTCCTCCACCGGACCATTGCCACGATCCCCGAGGAAAGGCAGATCGTCGTCCAGCGCAAGGACGACGCGGCGCTGGCCGGCCGCAAGGTGCTGATCGTCGACGACGACGTTCGCAACATCTTCTCGCTCACGAGCGCGCTCGAGCAGCATGGCATGGCGGTGGTCTTTGCCGAGAACGGCCGCGAGGGCATCGAGCGCCTGCACGCGACGCCGGACATTGACGCGATGCTGGTGGACATCATGATGCCGGAGATGGACGGCTACGAGACCATGCGGGAGATTAGGCGCCATGCCGAGTATGCGGCGCTGCCGATCATCGCGGTCACGGCGAAGGCCATGAAAGGCGATCGCGAGAAGTGCCTCGAGGCGGGCGCCACCGACTACGTGTCGAAGCCCGTCGATGTGGACCAGCTCCTCGCAGTGCTGCGCGTCCAGCTCGAGCGAAGCGAGCATGGCTTCCCGAACGGTCAGGCGTCGCGGCCGAACGGTGGCGCATCGGCGGAGGCGTTCGGGCAGGTGTGACGGGGGGGAGGGCATGGTGATCCAGCCGCGTGTCGGCTCTCTCACGGCGCACGGATCCGAATACGTGTCGCTGAGCGCCGTCTCGGGCCTGGTCGCGGCGAAGATCCTCGTGGTCGACGATGATCCGCGTAACCTCTTCGCGGTCGAGGAGATGCTGCGGTCGCCGGGCATCGAGATCGTTCTCGCCGAATCCGGCGAGGCGGCGCTGCGCCACGTGCTGAGGGACGATTTCGCGGTCATCCTCCTCGACGTGCGGATGCCGCGGATCGACGGCTATGAGGTCGCGACCATGATCCGCGGCCGGCCGCGCTCGTCGCGCATGCCAATCATCTTCCTGACCGCCTACAACAAGGACGAGTTGCACGTCTTCCGGGGCTACTCCGCCGGCGCGGTCGACTACGTCCTCAAGCCGATCGAGCCGCTGATCCTCAAATCGAAGGTCGACGTGTTCGTCGACCTCTACCGCAAGACCGAGGAAATCCGCCGCAAAGGCGAAGACGAACGGCGCCTCCTGGTCGAGAACCTACAGGTTCGCGGCGAGAAGCTGCAGGCCGAGCGGGAGCTGCGCCGGGCGCTCGAGCGCCAGGAAGCGATCCTGAGCTCGCTGCCGGTGGTCGTGACCTCCCGCGGCGTCGAGCGGCCGTTCCCGGCGCTGTTCGTCAGCGACAATGTCGAGCGCCTGACGGGCTTTCCGGCCGCCCGCTTCACGGAGGACGCGGAGTTCGGGCTCAGCCGAATCCATCCGGAGGATCGGGATCGCGTCTGCCGCGAGCTTGCGGCAGCCGTCGAGAACGGAACCTATGCCTGCGAGTACCGCTGGCAATGCGCCGACGGAGGGTACCGGTCGTTCCTGGACCAAGGAGTCCTGTCGCCCGAGGAGGCCGGGCACAGCCGCGAGATATTCGGCACGATGTTCGACGTGACCGAGCGCCGTCAGCTCGAGGAGCGCCTCCTCCATGCGTCGAAGCTCGAGGCGATCGGCCGCCTCACCGGCGGCATCGCGCACGACTTCAACAACATGCTGAGCGTCGTGATCGGCAACCTCGACCTGCTGCAGAACTCGCTCGACGGCAACGAGAAGGCAAGCCGCCGCACGCGGCTTGCCATCGAGGGCGCGCAGCGCTGCGCCGACCTCACGAACCGCCTTCTCACCTTCTCCCGCCGTCAATCCCTGCAGACGAGCGTCCTCGATCTGCGGGACCTCGTGCCGGGCATGATGGAGCTTCTCCAGCGGACGCTCGGCGAGCATATCGAGGTCCGCTTCGACGCCGACCAGGATCTCTGGCCGGTCGAGGTCGACCCGAACCAGCTCGAGGCGGCGCTCGTCAACCTCGCCGTCAACGCCCGCGACGCCATGCCGGACGGCGGCAGCCTCACGGTCGGGATGGCGAACCGCGGCGCGGCCGAGCAGGACGGGGCCCCCGAGCCGCGCGGCGAATACGTCGTCATCGCGGTGACCGACACGGGCGTCGGGATGGCGCCCGAAGTGAAGCAGCGGGTCTTCGAGCCTTTCTTCACCACCAAGGAAAGCGGCAAGGGTACCGGGCTTGGCCTCAGCATGGTGTACGGCTTCGTGCGCCAGTCCGAGGGGCATATCGAAATCGACAGCGCGGTCGACGAGGGCACGACCGTGCGCATCCTCCTGCCGCGCTCGGAAAAGGCGGAGCGGAGCGCGGGATCCGTGCGTGCGCTCAGCCCGGCGCCGCGGCGCGGCAATGGCGAAACCATTCTCGTCGTCGAGGACGACGATAAGGTCCGGCAGGTCACCGTATCGGCGCTCGGCACCCTCGGCTACGAGGTCATCGAGGCCGAGACCGGCGATGAGGCGCTTTCGGTGCTGCGCGACGGGAGCGGCATCGATCTCGTGCTCAGCGATGTGAAGATGCCTGGCGCGACCTCGGGCATCGACCTCGCCCGGCGCGTTGGGGCCGAATGGCCATGGATCAAGGTGCTTCTCACCTCGGGCTATATCGAGGCGGAAGCCGACGTCGAGCAGTTCGAGGTCATCTTCAAGCCGTATCGCGTGACGGAGCTCGCCGAGCGGATGCACGAGCTCCTCGAATCCCGCACGGCTCCAGCCCTCGCCGAGCCGCGGATCGTCCGCATCGCTTGACGGCGCGCCCCGAGCGGCTACGCATGCGAGCCGCCAGCCTCACCCTTCCGGGAGCCTGCCTATGACCCGCCGCGCCTTCGTGACCGGGGCGAGCAAGGGGATCGGGCGCGCCATCGCGACCCTTCTCGCCGACCGGGGCTATGCGGTCGCGGTCGCCGCGCGCTCGCAGGACCTGCTCGAGGGGCTCGCGCGCGAGCTCGGCGCGGGCGGGGCCGACGTGCTCCCGCTCGCTGCCGATCTTCGCGACGTGCAGCGCGCGCCCGAGCTGATCGGCGCGGCGGCCTCGCGTTTCGGGGGCCTCGATCTTCTTGTGAACTGTGCCGGGGCGACGAAGCGCGGCGACTTCTTCGGGCTGCCGCATCAGGATTTCCTCGACGGCTTCGCCCTGAAGTTCTTCGGCGCCGTGGAGCTGACGCGCGCCGCCTGGCCGCATCTGCGCAAGGCCGGCGCCGGGCATGTCGTCAACATCATCGGCGCGGGAGCCCGCACGCCTTCGGCCGACTTCACCATCGGCGGCTCGGTCAACAGCGCCTTCGAGAACTTCACCAAGGCCATGGCCGACCGGGGCCGCGACGAGGGCGTGCGGGTCAACGCCATCCATCCCGGCCCGATCGAGACCGAGCGCCTGACGCGGCGGATCGCCGAGGTCGCGAAGGAGCGGGCGGTGAGCCAACCGGAGGCCCGCCGGCAGATGATCAAGGACCAGCGCGTGATCCGCTTCGGCCGCCCCGAGGAGGTCGCGGAGCTCGTCGTCTATATGGATTCGCCCGCCGGGGCCTACCTGCACGGCGCCATCGTCGAGCTGGACGGCGGCGCGACGAAAGGTCTTTAGCCCCACCGGGCCGGGGATTATCCAGCCTCGGCGTAGCGCTTTTCGAACTCCCACACGTCGGGGAAGCCGACGAGGTCGTGGAGCTCCGCCATCGTATAGGCGGGCACGGGAGAGCCATCCGTCGAGCCGTGCTCCTTGAGGTAGCGGTAGTTCGCCTCGAAGGCCGCACAGGCGACCGCCATGCCGGCGGCGGGGTAGATCGCGATGTCGAAGCCGAAGCTCTTGAGCTTCTCGGCCGAGACCACGGGCGACTTGCCGGTCGGTACCATGTTGGCAAGGAGCGGCGCCTCGATCGCCGCGCCGACGCGCCTGAACTCCTCCTCCGATTCCGGCGCCTCGACGAAGATCACGTCGGCGCCCGCCTTGGCGAATTCCTTGCCGCGCGCGATCGCCTCGTCGAGCCCGAGACCGGTGCGCGCGTCGGTGCGGGCGACGATGAGCGTGTCGTCACGCGCGCGTGCGTTCACGGCGACCTCGATCTTGCGGCACATGTCGCGGGTCGCGATCACGCGCCGGTTCGGCGTGTGCCCGCACTTCTTGGGCATCTCCTGATCCTCGATCTGGATCGCCTGGACGCCGGTAGCCTCGTAGCCGCGCACCGTCTCGCGCACGTTGATGAGCCCGCCGAAACCGGTGTCGGCGTCGGCGATCAGCGGCGCCGAGATGCCGGATGCGATGGTGCGGGCCCGCTCGACCATGTCGCGATAGGTCACGAGCCCGGCGTCGGCTGCGCCGAGATGGGAGCCCGAGACGCCGTAGCCCGTCATGTAGAGGGCCTTGAAGCCGATGCGGTCGGCGACCTTCGCCGAGAACATCTCGAAGACTCCCGGAGCGAGGATGAACTCGCCGCGATCGAGAAGGTCCTTGAGGCGGGTGCTGGCGGTCATGGCGGTCTCACGTGGGAAGCGCGCGCTTGTGGAGCTTGCGGTCGAGGGAGAGGAGGATCGCGGAGGCGATGGTCGCGAGCGTGATGAGGAGCAGCGCGAGCGCCATCACGGTCAGCACGTCGTTCGTTTCCATGGCCTTGACCAGCATGTAGCCGATGCCGCGTTGAGACGCGAACATCTCGCCGATCAACGTGCCGAGCAGCGTCAGCGCGAAGCCCAGCCGGAAGCCCGAGACGATCTCCGGGATGGTCGCCGGGATGATGATGGTCGCCGCGGTCTGCAGAGGCGACAGGCGCATCGCCTTGGCCGCCCGGAAATAGACGCCGCGCAGGCTGCGCACGGCGTTCATGGTGAAGATCGCGACCGGGATGATGCCGTGGATCACGCCGAAAGCGATCTTCGCCGAGATGCCGAGGCCGAACAGGAGCAGGATCACAGGATAAAGGGTGATCTTTGGGATCGAGTAGAGCGCAACCAGGATCGGCTCGGCGACCTCGCCCGAGAGCCGGTGTGCGCCGAGCGCGAGCCCGATCGCAAGCCCGCCGAGGAGCGCGATGACGAGGGCGGTGCCGAAGGCGCGGCCGGTCTCCCAAGCGTGCCGCGAGAAATCCTCGTCGGCCATGATCGCGCCGAGCCTGCGGAGGGTCGCGACCGGCGCGGGCAGGATGTCGCGGCCGATGATCCAGCTCGCGAGCTGCCAGATCGCCACGAAGGCGATGATGACGAGCGTGGTGTCGGCAAGCGCCGTCGACCGCGGCCCGGGCGGCGCCTCGGCCGTGACGACCGGCTCAACGTCCGCCGCGCCGTGCATAGAGCCTGCGCTCGTAGGACCAGAGCGTCATGTTGATGGTGCCGACGATGCCGAAGAGCAGGATCATCAATCCGTACATGGTGAGCGAATCGAAGGAGTTGTACGCGAACGCAATGGCGAAGCCGATGCCGGCGCCGGCCTGCACGAACTCGCCCGCGATCACCCCGATGAAGGAATAGGCCACCGCGAACTTCGCCCCGGTGAAGAGCCATGGCGCGGCGGCAGGGAGGACGATGCGGGCGAGCGTCTGCGCGCCCGAGAGCTTCATCGCGCGGGCGGTGCGCAAGAAGGCGCGCGGGACGCGGGAAAGCCCGTCGAGCGTGTTGATCGCGACCGCCACGACGGCAAAGAGGAATCCGATCGCGACGAGCGGCCACCGATTCAGGCCGAACAGCACGATGAACACCGGATAGAACACAAAGGTCGGAACCGCATAGTAGCTCGCGAGGAAGGGATCCAAAGCCCGCCGCAGCCGCGGCATCCGGTGCAGCGCGACGCCGATCGCAAAGCCGACCAGGATCGCAAGCACGAAGGACTGAGCGACGGTCGAGAGTGTCAGGAGCATGTCCCGGCGAACGTCTGCCTGCCCGAGCGCACGCCAGGCGCCGCGCACCATCTCGCTCGGCGCGATGACCGCGTGCCGGCTCACCCAGCCGAGCCGGCAGGTGACTTCGAGCAGCGCCACCGCGCTGCCGAGCACGGCAAGCCGGATCCAGCTGGCCCGCGTCACCGCGCCGACTCCAAGGCCTTGATCGACTGGTCGCGCAGGCCTTCCCAGATGCGGCCGCTGACGCGGCCGAAGGCAGGCTCGGCGACGATGCGGCTGTCGCGCTCGCGCGCCCAGCCGGTCTCGACGCGGTCGATGAAGACGCCCGGCCGGGCCGACATCACCCCCACCCGGTCGGAGAGCAGCGCCGCCTCGTCGAGCGAATGGGTGATGAGGAGGACGGTCGCGCCGGTCTCGCGCCAGAGGGCGAGGAGCTCGTCGCCCATGAGAAGACGCGTCTGCTGGTCGAGCGCGCCGAAGGGCTCGTCGAGCAGAAGCAGCCGTGGCCGGGTGACGAGCGTGCGCGCAATGCAGACGCGCTGGCGCATGCCGCCCGAGAGCTGCGCAGGGTAGGCGTCGGCGAAAGGCAAGAGGCCCATGAAGGAGAGCGTATGCTCGACCCGCTCGCGGATCTCCGCCTCGGGCAGCCCGGCGCGGCGCAGCGCAAAGGCAGCGTTGTCGTAGGAACTGAGCCAGGGGAAGCTCGCGTCCTCCTGGAAGACCACCCCGATGCCGTCGGGCACCTCGCCCGCGACCGGGCGGCCCTCGAAGGTCACCGAGCCGGAGGAGGGGCTCGCGAGGCCTGCCACGACATCGAGCAGGGTGGACTTGCCGCAGCCCGAGGGACCGACGACGGAGAAGAATTCGCCCTCGCGAAGCTCGAGATCGAGCGGTCCCAGCGCATGTACCGCCTTGCCCCCCTCCACGGCCGGGTAGATGCGGGTCACGCCGTGCAGGCGGACCTGGATGTCGTCGCTCAGCATCCACGTGTCATCCCGGAAGCCGCGCAGCGGCTATCCGGGACCTTCCGGGCGCAAGGCGTCCGAAGATCCCGGGTCTCGCTTCGCGAGCCCGGGAAGACCATGATGACATGGCGTCAGCTCTTCGGCTTGCGCCGCAGATCCTCCGGCAGGTAGCTCTCGTCCACGACCTTCGACCAGTCGAACGGGCCGGGCTCGATCGCCTTCACGAGCTGGAGACCGCGCAGCATGACCTCCATGCCCTCGTAGTCGAAATCGCCGGCGCTCCAATAGGTGCCCTTCACGGCGAGGATGTCGGCGATCGCGGCCTTCGCATGCGCCGGCTCGATCTTGTACTCCTTGGCCATAATCGCGGCGGCCTCGTCGGGGTTCGCCTTGATGAACTCGACCCCCTTGCGGCGGGCCTGGATGATGCCGCGGATCAGGTCGGGGTTCTTCTTGAGGAAATCGGTCTTCACGACGCCGACCGTCTGCGTCACGCGCGGCTGCCACTCCGCCGAGTTGAACACCGGCCGGAAATTGTCCTTCTCCTTCGCCCAGACCGGCTGCGTGACGTAGGTCATGTCGACACCGCCCTCGCGCAGCGCCGCGACGCCGGCGCCGATCGCGCCGACCGAGCGCCGCTCGACCTGGCCCGTGAGCTTGTTGTCCTCGATCATCATCGTGGTGATCATGTCGGTGACGGATTTCGGGCTCGAATAGCCGAGCTTCTTGCCCTTCAGGTCCTGCACCGTCTTGATGCGTTCGTCGCCCTTCTTGGTGATCCAGACCTGGTCGGCGACGCTGAGCACGCCGGCATGGACGATCGTCAGCTCCAGCCCCTGCTGCGCGGCCGCAATCACGGCCGGCAGCGCGACCTCGCCGTAGGGCAGCTCGGAGGCGAGCGCGTTCCTGACGGTCGTGCCGCCGCCGGCCGAGGTGAGGAAGCCGGTGACGTCGAGCCCGATCTCCTTGAAGTAGCCCTTCTCCTTGGCGACGGCGTAGGGCACGCCATACATGCCGGTGCCGAAATGCGTCACGTTGAGCTCGACGGCCCCGGCCGGGGCGACGGCGAGCGCGAGCACGGCTGCAAGAGCGAATTTGCGCACGGTTTCCTCCATCTGTCGTAAAGGCCGGCGCGTTGGTCGCGCTCTCGCTTCAGCCCGGCCTCAAGCAAGGTGAAGACGTGGCGCAGGTTCGAACGACGACCCGGCTCAAGTCAATCCTGGCGCGGCGCAACGCTGCCCTCCTCCCCGGCGCTGCCAACGCGCTGTTCGCGCGCATCGTGGAGGATCTCGGCTTCGAGGCCTGCTACGTCACGGGCGCCGGCATCGCCAACATGCATCTCGGCGCGCCCGACATCGGGCTCACCACGCTTGCCGAGATCGTGGACCATGTCGCGGCCATGGCCGACGCGGTCGCGATCCCGCTCCTCGTCGACGCCGACACGGGCTTCGGCAACGCGCTCAACGTGATCCGCACGGTCACTATGCTGGAGCGCGCCGGCGCGGCGGGGATCCAGCTCGAGGACCAGGTCTTCCCGAAGCGCTGCGGCCATTTCGACGGGAAGGAGGTCGTGCCCTTGCCGGAGATGCTCGGCAAGGTCAGGGCCGCGGTCGACGCGCGCCGCGACCGGGATTTCCAGATCGTCGCCCGGACCGACGCGCGTTCGTCGCTCGGGCTCGATGCGGCGCTGGAGCGCGCCCATGCGATGATCGAGGCCGGCGCCGATGCCACCTTCGTCGAGGCACCGACCTCGCACGAGGAGATCGCTCGCATCCTTACCGAGCTTCCGGCGCCCCAGATCGTCAATATCGTGTTCGGCGGGCGCACCCCGGAGGTCCCGCAGCCGGAACTCGCCAAGATGGGCGCCGGCGCCGCGCTCTATGCCAATGCCGCGCTGCAGGCGGCGATCAAGGGCGCGCAGGAGGTGCTCGGCGCGCTCAAGCGCGACGGGTCGCTCGCCGATGTCGCAGGCCGTCTCGCGAGCTTCGAGGAGCGCCAGCGCGTGCTGCGCAAGGGTCGTTTCGACGCCGCCGAGGCTCGATACCGCCCCAAGCCCTGAGACCCGGGACGCCGCAGGGCGGAACGTGCTTTGCTGCGGCGCATTACCCAACGGGACCAGCAGACCAGTCTTGATGAGTACCACTCCCGACGGCCCCGCCGAGGCCCGCGCTTCCGATGTGCCGAAGATTCCGCCGGGAACCGTCGCCCGAGCCTATTTCCGCATTGCCCGCGGCTTTTGGGGCGGCCCGACCCGGCGGCGCGCCTGGTTCCTGATCACCGGGGTGCTGGTCTTTGCGCTCGCGAACCTTGCCGCGGCGCTTGGGGTCAACCGCTGGAACCGCTTCTTCTTCGACGCGATCGAGAACAAGCAGGTCGGCCTGGTCTATCTCGGCGTCGGGATCATCGTCCTGCTCGCCGTGGCCTCAGCCGCGGCTTCCGTCGGCCTCGTTCATATGCGCATGCGCTTTGCGCTGCGCTGGCGGCAATGGATCACCGGCCATCTCATCGAGCGCTGGCTCGCCGACCGGCGCTTCTACCAGCTCAACATCGTCGGAGGCGACGCCTCGAACCCGGAATACCGCATCGCCGACGACGTTCGGCTTGCGACCGAGCCGCTCGTCGACTTCCTCATCGGGCTGACCAACGCGATCCTCGCGGCAGTTGCGTTCCTCGGCGTGCTGTGGGCAGTGGGCGGATCGCTCCGCATCGGCGCCGGCGGCTCGGAGCACGTCATCCCGGGCTACATGGTCTGGGCGGCGATCGTCTATTCGACGATCACCTCGCTCGGCATGTACTTCCTCGGCCGGCCGCTCATCGCAGCGGTCGAGAGCAAGAACACCGGCGAGGCGCAGCTGCGCTACGAGCTCACGCGGGTGCGAGACTCTGCGGAGAACATTGCGCTCATCGGCGGCGACGAGGACGAGCGGCTGCGGCTCAAGGAGACCTTCGGCGATCTCGCGACGCGCTGGATCCGGGTCATCGTGCGGCAGGCCCGGATGACCTGGATCTTCAACGGCTCGACCGTGCTCTCGCCCGCCGTGCCCCTGCTGCTTGGGGCGCCCAAATACTTGGCTGGCGAGCTCTCGCTCGGCGAGCTGATGCAGGTCGCGACCGCCTTCGCCCAGGTCCAGATTGCGCTGAACTGGCTCGCCGACAACGCGATCCGTCTCGCCGAATGGTTCGCCTCGGCGCAGCGCGTGGTGGAGCTCAGGCGGATGCTCGAGAATCTCGAGGCGACGATCGGCCGGCACGGATCGGATACGACCGTCGTTCTCGGTCCGAGCCCGGACGACGCCATCCATTTCCGCGACGTGTCGATCACGCAGCTCGACGGCAAGCTGATGATCGAGGGCGCCGACGTGGTCATCCCACGAGGCGAGAAGGTCCTGGTCAAGGGGCAGTCGGGCACCGGCAAGAGCACGCTGATCCGCGCCATGGCGGGCTTGTGGCCTTGGGGCTCCGGCCAGATATTGCGGCCCGAGGATGCGACCATCGCCTTCATGCCGCAGCGGCCCTACCTGCCGCTCGGCACGCTGCGGCACGCGCTGATGTATCCGGTCGTCGATGCCGAGCACCCGGATGAGCACTTGGCGGACGCGCTCAAGCGTTGCGGCCTCTCGCATCTCGTTCCCCGCCTTGATGACGAGGACCAGTGGGAGGGCATCCTGTCCGGGGGCGAGAAGCAGCGCCTCGCTTTCGCGCGCCTCCTTGTGAACCCGCCCGACATCATCATCATGGACGAATCGACGGCGGCCCTCGACGAAGAGAGCCAGGCGCGCATGTTGGAGTTCCTGCGCACCGATCTCGCGCACGCGACGGTGCTTTGCGTCGCGCACCGGCCAAACCTCGAGGAGTATTTCGACCGGGAGATCCAGCTCGTCCGGCTGGAAGGCGGCGGGCCCGCAACGGCGACCCATCGGCGTCTGCCGCGCTTCCGCAATCTTCTGCAACGGTTGCGCCGCAATCCGCCGGCGAACGTCACCCTCGCTGCACCGACGGTCGCCGACGCACCGCAGCGCGAGCCCATTCCGACGAGCGAGGAGCGGGCGAGCCCGCCCGCCCGAGAGCCGGAGCGCGCGGGATCGTAGCGATCAGCCGAGAGAGATCGTCGCGACCTCGCGGCCCTTCTGGCCTTCCACCGTCTGGACGATGACCCGCTGGCCTTCCTGGAGGTCCGGCAGCCCGGCGCGCATCAGGGCGGAGCGATGAACGAACACGTCCTTTCCGCCGTCCTCGACCGCGATGAAGCCGAAACCTTTGGCCGGATTGTACCACTTCACGGTTCCGGGCTGCTCGTCGGACATCGGGCCGGTCGGCCCCCTGCCGGCACCTCCGCCTCCGCCGCCGCCGCCGAAACGCGGCCCGCCGCCGCCGAAGCGGTCTCCCCCGCCAAACCGGTCTCCGCCGCCGCCGCCTCCGAAGCGGTCGCCGCCGCCGAAGCGATCGCGGGGCGGGCCTCCGAAGCGGTCGCCGCGCGGCCGTGGGGCCTCGGCGGTCGAGGTGTCGACCTCGAGGATCTCGGTGACTTGCGGGCCCTTCTGGCCCTGGGCCGTGCGGATGACGAGCTTCGTCCCGGGCTGCATGTCGGTCTGGCCGGCCGATTCGACGACGCGGATGTGCAGGAAGGCGTCGCCTGACCCGTCGGCCATCTCGACGAAGCCGAAGCCCTTCTCGCCGTTGAACCACTTCACCGTGGCGTCCTGCGGCGGGCCGGAACTCACCGGCATGCGCGGCGCGGCCGGGGCCTCGCCCCAGCTGGGTTGCGGGCTGTCGCCGAAGGAGCGACGGTCGTTGCCGAAGTCATCGCGGCCGCCGCGGCCGCGCGGTGGACGAAAATCTCGATTGCGGTTCATGGTAGGATCCAGGCAGAGGCTAGGGGGTTGCAGGCTTGGCTCACCGTCTCCAACCTTGCCGGGAATGACGATGCAAGCGTTTCGGTTGCGGTTCGCTCAGGCGCAAACCGGCGCCGGGGGGCGCGGTTCCCTCCCCGGCAAGGCGATGCGATCGAAACTGGTCAACGAACATAAGTTAGGCGGCCACCTCGGTCGCGGCGGCGCCATTGTAATGACCTTGGCCGAGAGGGCAACGGGGTCGGGCAAACTTCTGCGCTTTCGCCTGAGCAATCCTTTCGCGCGCCTCGGCAAATGACAGGAACCAACCTTCACAATTCCGGTTGAGTCGTCACCCGCATGTGGAGGGAGATCCGTCGATGGCCGCCAAAGAGAAGACGCTCGAAGACCTGTTCCTCACGACCTTGAAGGACATCTATTACGCCGAGAAGCAGATCCTGCGCGCCCTGCCGAAGATGGCCAAGGCGGCGGAATCCGAAGAGCTGCGGGCAGCGTTCGAGAAGCATCGCGCCGAAACCGAGGGCCAGGTCAAGCGCCTGGAGCAGGTGTTCGAAGGCATGGGCAAGAAGGCTCAAGGCAAGACCTGCGAGGCGATCCAGGGCATCATCGACGAAGGCAAGGAGATCATGGAGGACTTTGCCGACAGCGAGGCCCTCGACGCCGGCCTCGTTGCCGCCGCGCAAGCCGTCGAGCACTACGAGATCAGCCGCTACGGCACGCTGCGCAGCTGGGCCCAGGAGCTTGGGATGAAGGACGCCGCCAAGCTTCTCGAGCAGACGCTCCAAGAGGAGAAGAAGACCGACGAAGCCCTCTCCAAGCTCGCCGAGGCGCGGGTGAACCAGAAGGCCGCTTGACGCTTCCTGCCTCCGCCGACCCGGAACCGACCCCGCCCGCGCGCGCCGGCGGGGTTCTTCTTGCCCTGTTGACAGCTCCCGCCGCTTCGCTTTCGTGACGATGCGGCTCGCGCTGGCCGCGAGCGGGGGACATGCATGCAGCTCGGCATCGTCGGTCTCGGGCGGATGGGGGCGAACATCGCCCGGCGGCTGATGCGCGAAGGGCACGACTGCGTCGTGTTCGACCGCGATCCGGCGCCGGGCCGGCAGCTCGAAGGCGAAGGCGCTGAAGCCGCGGGCGATCTCGCCGGGCTGGTTGGCGCGCTTCGAGCGCCGCGCGCCGTCTGGGTGATGCTGCCGTCGGGCGAGATCACCGAAAGCGCCATCGGCGACCTCGCCGATCTCCTCGAGCCCGGCGACGTGATCATCGACGGCGGCAACTCCTTCTGGAAGGACGACGTGCGGCGCGCCGAGGAGCTCGCGCTGAAAGACCTTCATTATCTCGACGTGGGCACCAGCGGTGGGGTGTGGGGGCTCGAGCGCGGCTATTGCCTGATGATCGGCGGCGATGCCGCGGTGGTCGAGCGGCTCGACACGATCTTTTCGGCGCTCGCGCCGGGCCGGGGCAATATCCCGCGCACCGGGGGGCGCGAAGGGCGCGATGCCCGGGTCGAGCAGGGCTACCTCCATGCCGGCCCGAACGGGGCCGGGCATTTCGTGAAGATGATCCACAACGGCATCGAGTACGGCATGATGCAGGCGATGGCCGAGGGCTTCGACATCCTCAAGAACGCCGCAAGCCCCAAGCTGCCGGCCGAGCACCGCTTCTCCTTCGAGCTCGCCGACGTGGCCGAGGTCTGGCGCCGCGGCAGCGTCGTGACCTCCTGGCTTCTCGACCTCACCGCCGAGGCCCTCGCGGCCGACGGCGACCTTTCGGACTATTCGGGCCATGTCGAGGATTCGGGCGAGGGCCGCTGGACCGTGATGGCGGCGATCGAGGAGGCGGTGCCGGCCGAGGTGCTCTCGGCGGCGCTCTACGCGCGCTTCCGCTCGCGCCAGGACCACACCTTCGCCGAGAAGGTGCTCTCGGCGATGCGCAAGGGCTTCGGCGGCCATGTCGAGCCGAAGAAGACCCGCGGATGAGCCCGCCTTCCGTGCTGGTCCTGATGGGCGTCTCGGGCTGCGGCAAGAGCACGACCGGGGCGCTCCTTGCCGGCCGGCTCGGCTGGCCGTTCCGCGACGCGGACTCCTTCCACCCGCCGGCCAACATCGAGAAGATGAGCCGCGGCACGCCGCTGACCGACGAGGACCGTGCGCCCTGGCTCGCGGCGATCGCGGCCTGGATCGACGAACGTCTCGCGGCGGGGGCGCAGGGGATCGTGTCCTGCTCGGCGCTGAAGCGCGCCTACCGCGACGCGATCGTGGCCGGGCGCGCCGGCGTGCGGCTCGTCTACCTCAAGGGCGAGAAGGCGCTGATCGCCAAGCGCATGGCGGCGCGCCTCGACCATTTCATGCCGCCGGCCCTCCTCGACAGCCAGTTCGCGGCGCTCGAGGAGCCGGGAGCCGACGAGAGCCCGCTCGTTGCGCCGGTGGCGGCCCAGCCCGGCGAGGTGGTGGAGTTTATTCTGAAGGAACTCGGGCTCGGGCCTGGTGCCAGCGCCTCTCCCCGCTTGCGGGGAGAGGGCTTCGCGGCGAGGCCGCGAAGCGAGCCCGAAGGGCGAAGGTGAGGGGTTGTCGACGCTTGTGCTCGATCGTCGACAGCCCCTCACCCGCTCGGCTTTGCCGAGTCGGCCTCTCCCCGCAAGCGGGGAGAGGTGGCCCGCTCACTCGAGCGTAGCGAGCAGCCCGGCCATCAGCTTGCCGCGCTCGACGAGGCTGTCGACCAGGATGTGCTCCTCGAGCGTGTGGTAGCCGGCGCCCTGGACGCCGAGCCCGTCGAGCGTCCGGATGCCCATAGCCCCGGTGAAGTTGCCGTCCGAGCCGCCGCCGGCGCTCTTGTGCGGGATGTCGAAGCCGAGCGACTTCGCGATCCGGCGCGCGGTCTCGTAGAGCGCCATGGTCGCGTCGTCCGGCTCCCAGACCGGGCGGGTGACTCCGCGCGTGACGGTGAAGGTCACGTCATCCGCCGTGCCCGAGAGCGCGAGCATCCGCTCGACGCCATCGTCGAGGTCGGCCTGGCGCTTCGCCATCGACAAGGCCTCGGCCCGGCAGGTGGTGGCGACGCAGTTGACCCATTGCCCGCCATGGATGACGCCGACGCTGAAGGTGCAGTCCTCGGCGCTCATGCTCTCGATCTCGATGACCTTGCGGGCCATGGCGCGGATGGCCGAGCGCCCTTCCGCCAAGCGCGCGCCGGCGTGGCTCGGCCGGCCGATTGTCTCGAGGTTGAAGCGGGCGATGGCGTAGCGGCCGGTGACCACGCCGCCTTCCGATGTCGCCGGCTCGGGAACCAGCACGTAGCTGTGGCGTGCGGCCTCCGCCTCGACGAGGTCCCGCGTGCTCGGCGTTCCGACCTCCTCGTCCGGCGTGAACAGCACCGTGATGGCAAGCGGCGTCTCGATGCCGGCCCGCGCGAGCTGCCGGATCGCCTCGAGAGCCACGTAGTTGCCGCCCTTCATGTCGCAGATCGCGGGCCCGTAGCAGCGCTCGCCCTCGCGCCGGAACGGCAGCTTCGCCAGGGTGCCCACGGGATGGACCGTGTCCATGTGGCCCATGATGAGAATGCCCGGCTCATCCTCCTTCGGGTGCGGGAAGCGCGCCCGCACGCAGTCGCCGAACCCCATCCGTCCCGGGATGCGTTCGAGGCGCGCGCCCATCAGCGCGAGGTCGCGGGCGGCGACATCCATCATCCGGTTCACCGCGGCCGCGTCGTAGGTCGGGCTCTCGCATTCGATCCAGGGACGGAGCCCCTCGAGCATCTCGTCGGCGTCGAAGGGAAGGTTTGTGGGGTTCATGGGGTGCTCACAGGATCTGGCTGAGGAACTGCTGGGTGCGCGGGTCGCGGGCGTTGGCGAAGAACTCCTTCGGCGGGCCGTGCTCGACGATGACGCCCCGGTCCGTGAAGTAAATGTGGCCGGCGACCTCGCGGGCAAAGCCCATCTCGTGAGTGACGATCAGGCAGGTCATGCCCTCCTCGGCCAATTCGCGGATGGTGACCAGCACCTCCTTGACGGTCTCGGGGTCGAGCGCGGCGGTGACCTCGTCGAACAGCATCACGTCGGGGTTCATGGCGAGCGAACGGGCGATGGCGACCCGCTGCTGCTGGCCGCCGGAAAGCTCGCCCGGATAGGATGCCTCCTTGCCTTCGAGCCGCACCTTCTTGAGGAGCCGGCGCGCCCGCGCCTCGACTTCGGCCTTGTCCTCTCTCAGCACGTGGACCGGCGCCATCATGACGTTCTGCAGCGCCGTCTTGTGCGGGAAGAGATTATACTGCTGGAAAACCATGCCGACCTTCCGCCTCAGCGCAAGCTTGTCGAGCTTCGGGTCGTTCACCTCCTGGCCCTCGACCTGGATCGATCCCTTCTCGATCGGCACGAGCGCGTTGATGCAGCGAAGCAGCGTCGACTTGCCCGATCCCGAGGGGCCGATGACGCAGATGACCTCGCCCTTCATCACCTCGAGCGAGACGCCGCTGAGCACGGTGACGGCGCCGAACGCCTTGTGCACGTCGGCGATGCGGATCAGCGGCTCCGCCGGCGTCCAAGCGGGGGCCGTCGCCATCAGCGCACCTGGAACCGGCGCTCGAGCGACACCGTCGCGCGGGCGATCGGGTAGCAATAGGCGAAGAACCACAGCAGCAGATAAAGATACATCGGAACGAGGAGCTCGGTGCGGTTCTCGGCCGCGAGGATGTCGCCGGTGAGCGTCATCGACTCGTTGACGCCGACGATCGAGGCGAGCGCGGTGCCGACGACCAGGATGGCGTAGAGATTCATCCAGGGCGGCAGCATCCGCTTCACGCATTGCGGCAGGATGATCATCCACAGCGTCTGGCGGCGGGAGAAGGCGAGCGCTTCCGAGGCTTCCCACTGCCCGAACGGGATCGACTGCACGGCGCCGCGCACCAGCTCGGAGACGTTGGCCATCACGGCAAGCGCGAGGCCGGCGGTCGCCTTCATCCAGGCCGGGAGCGGGATCACCGTGCCGCCGATCTGAAGTTCGAACGGCAGGAGGAGCATGCAGTAGAACAGCAGCACGAGCCAAGGCGCGTTGCGAAAGAACTGGGTGAAAAACCAGGCGACGCCGCGCACCGGCGCCAAGAGCGAAATCTGCATCAGGCCGAGAAAGGTGCCCGCGACGGTGCCGGCCGCCATCGCAATGAAGCTGATGGCGATATTGAGCAGGAACCCGGTCGCAAGCAGCGGGGTCCATTTGAGAAGCGTCGTCAGGATCGACGGCGTGCCCGGCGCGGCCTGCGCGTCGCCGACCACGACGAATACCGCAAGCGCGATGGCGAGCGCGACGGCATGCGGCGGCCCCGGTCGCCACGCCCCTGCGGCGCCCGTTCCCGCGCCGAGCCGGAACGGCAGAACGACCGGGAGATCGCTGCGGTTCGCGATCACGCCGGCGAGTATCCGGGAATGCGCATGGCCCGCTCCCATTTCCCCATGACGTAGACCACCACGCCGACGAGCCCGACGTAGAGGATGAGGAGCGTGTTCATCATCTCGGGCACGTTGAGCTCGTCGGACCAGATCTGGTTTGCGACATAGAGCATCTCGGGTACCGCGATCGCGTAGGCGACGGTCGTGGTCTTCACGAGGTTGACGAGGTTGTTGTTGAGCGCCGGCAGCGAGATGCGGAAGGCGAGGGGGAGGAGGACATAAACATAGGCCTTGAGCCGGCTGTAGCCGAGTGACTCGGCCGCCTCGACCGTCTCCTTCGGCACCGCCTCGATCCCGGCCCGGAAGATCTCGACGTTGAAGGCGCCGGCATAGAGTGAAAGCCCGATCACCGCCCAGCTGAAGCTCGAGACGAGCGGCACCGACAGACCTGCCTCGGTGGTGATGCGCAAATAGGAGCCGAGCGCGAAGTAGAAGAAATAGAGCTGCACCAAAGGCGGCGTGTTGCGGAAGAACTGGATGTAGCCCTGCACGAGGAGGCGCACGATCCGGAAGCGTGCGCCCTGGAGCCACGCCCCGACGATCCCGATCGCGACGCTCGCGACGATGCAGATCGCCATCAGCCGGACGGAGGTGAGAAAGCCGTTCCAGAAGCGGGCGCGGTCGAAGGCGTCGTAGAAGATCGTGAGCTTGATGCCGGTGGCCTCGTGCAGCCACCGGAACCAGTCCCACACGGGTTGAAGGTCCATGTCAGGGGTGCCGGTCGAGACTGCCCCGCCTGTCATGGCCGGGCTTGACCCGGCCATCCCGATCCCAAGGGTTTGAGCCTCGACCCATCGAGATCGCCGGGACAAGCCCTGGCGATGACAAGGCGAGCAATCAGTTCGTCTTGGTTTTCGCCTTCATCTCGGCCTGCATCTTCTTGAGGTAGGCGGAGGCCTCGAGCTTCACGGCGATGCCCCAGGGCTCCTCGAGGATGGTCTCGAGCGGCATCTCGAAATCCTTCCACTTGGCGTCGGCGAGGCGCTCGGCGAAGGCCGTGTCGTCATAGACCCATCCGATGCAGTTGCCCTGCATGAGCGCCGTCTCGGCCTCCGACTGTCCCTTGAAGGAGATGAAATCGGCGCCGTACTTCTCGGCCACCGGCTTGTTGTACCAGGCGCCCTGGATGCCGCAAACCTTCTGGCCCTTGAGCTGCTCCCAGCTCTTCAGGTTGGCCTTCTTGCTCGCCAGCACGTTGACGCCGGATGCGTAATAGAGCGGCTCGACGATGCCGACGACCTGCCGGCGATCCGGCTTGTCGTTCATGGTCGCGATCATGAGATCGATCTTGCCCTGCTGCAGGAACTGCATGCGGTTCGAGGACACGACCGGCTCGAGCTCGAGCTTCACGCCGAGCTTGTCGGCGACATCCTTGGCGAGGTCCGGCTCCAAGCCGACGATCGCGCCGGAGGGGTCGCGGAAGCCGAACGGCTTGTAGTCGGCCTTGGTGCCGACGACGAGCACGCCGCGCTGCTTGATCTTGTCGAGCGTCTGGGCGGCAATCGGGGTGGCGGCGAGGGCGACGCCGGCGAGGGCTGCAAGGCCTGCTCCGAGAACGCGTTTAAGCATGGGGTCCTCTCCGTTTCTTGAGGCGGGGTCCCGCCGAGGCCGAGAAGCTATCCGAGCGCCACCAAGTTTCAAGGAGAGCAGGTCCGAATGCCGTGATTGCCCGGCGGCCCGCCGCAAAATATGGGAGGAATGCCGCCGAAAGCGGCGGGAGCGGCGTTTCCCGCGGCAGGGCACGAACAGGAAAGAAGCATGCCCGAAGCCGCATCCGTGCCCGCCCGCGATGTCCGCGTGATGTCGCTGATCGGGCTCGCCCATGGGGTGAGCCATTTCTTCCAGCTCGTGCTGCCGCCGCTCTTCCCGCTCGTGAAGGACGCGCTCGGCGTGAGCTACACCGAGCTCGGGCTCGTGATGGCGGTCGTGTTCACGATATCGGGTTTCGCGCAGGTCGCGGCCGGGTTCGTGGTCGACCGCTTCGGACCGCAGCGGGTGCTGCCGGGCGGGATCGCGCTTATCGGCTTCGCGGCAGTGGTCGCCGGATTCGCGCAAGGCTTCTGGACGCTTCTACCCTTCGCGGTGCTGCTGGGCATCGGCAACAGCGTCTTCCATCCGGCGGACTACGCGGTTCTTTCAGCGCGGGTCACGCCGAGCCGCATGGCGAAGGCCTACAGCGTGCATTCGGTGATGGGCACGCTCGGCTGGGCCGCGGCTCCCGTGACGATGATCGGACTTGCCGAGCGCTTCGGCTGGCGCACGGCGCTGATCGCGGTGGGACTCGCCGGGATCGGCTTCGCGGCGCTGATCTCGCTCGAGCACCGGCAGCTGCGCGCCGAGAGCCACCAAGCGCATGACGCCGGTCCTTACGACTGGCGCCTGCTCCTGACTGCGCCGATCCTGTCCTGCTTCCTCTACTTTGCCCTGCTCTCGGTCGCTCAGGGCGGGACGCAGAACTTCCTGCCGACCCTGCTGCCGCTCGTTCAGAACGTCTCCTATGTCGCCGCTGCCTCAGCCACGACGATGTACCTCATCGGCAGCGCGGCCGGGAACGTCGCGGGCGGGGTCGTGGCCGACATGACGCCGAACCATGCCCGCATCGTCGGGCTCGGCCTTGCCGGCGCCGGCCTCGTCACGCTCATCCTCGGCTATGTGACGATGCCCGCCGTGATCCTTTTTGCCGCCGTCGCGCTTGCCGGCTTCCTCACCGGCGCGACCACGCCCTCGCGCGACATGTTGGTGCGGGCCGCGACGCCGCCCGGCGCGACCGGCAAGGTCTTCGGCTTCGTCTATTCGGGGCTCGATCTCGGCTCGGTGCTCGCGCCCCTCATCATCGGCGCGATGCTCGACCGGGATCTCGCGCGCGCGACCTTCGCGGTGATGGGCGGTATGCTTGTGGTGACGATCGCGAGCGCGTTCCTGGTCAAGCGGCACGCCCCCGCGCCCGTGCCGGCCTGAACGTCAAACGCCGAGCAGCTCCTCGGCGGTCGGCGCGATCGCGGCCGCCTCGTTGACGCGGATGCAGCGGGCGCGGTGCCCCGGCCCGACCGGGATCGGCGGCGGACGCTCGGCTTGGCAGGCCTCGATGACCAGCGGACAGCGCGGCGCGAAGGTGCATCCGGGCGGGAGGTTGGCGAGATCCGGCGGCGAGCCGGGAATGGCTTCGAGCCGCGAACCCTTGGAGAGCGCCCCGTGCGCCCGGCTCTTCAGGAGCCCGATCGTGTAGGGGTGGCGCGGCGTGCGGATGAGGTCGCGCGCCGAGCCCTCCTCGACGATGCGGCCGGCATACATGACGAGGATGCGGTCGGCGACCTCGACCGCGGCGCCGATGTCGTGGGTCACGAAGATGATCGACAGGCCAAGGTCGCGCTGCAGCTCGCGGAGCAAGAGGAGGATCTGGATCTGCACGGTCGCGTCGAGGGCGGTGGTCGGCTCGTCGGCGAGGAGCAGCTTCGGCCGGCAGGCAAGCGCGAGCGCGATCATCGCGCGCTGGCGCATGCCGCCGGACATCTCGTGCGGATAGGAGTCGAGCCGGCGCTCGGGGCTCGGAATCCGCACGCGCTCGAATAGCGCAAGGGCCCGCGCCCGCGCCTCGGCCGCCCCCACGCTCTCGTGGCGGCGGATCGACTCCACGATCTGCTGGCCGAGGGTGTAGACCGGATCGAGCGCAAGCAGCGGCTCCTGGAAGATCATCGAGGCGACGCCGCCGCGATATTGCGCGAGCTCGCGCCGGCCCATGGCGAGCACGTCGCGCCCGTCCACGCTCATCGCGCCTTCGATCTGCGTCCGCCGCTCCGGATTGAGGCGCAGGAGCGAACGCAAGGTAACGCTCTTGCCCGAGCCGGATTCGCCGATGAGGGCCACGACCTCGCCCCGCGCAAGATCGAGATCGACGCCGTCGACCGCCCGTACGGCGCCGTTGGCGAAGGCGACCTTCAGGCCGCGGATCGAGACGAGCGGAGCCGTCATGGCGAGTGCCGCTCGTTTTCCCTCGCCCATGAGGGGAGGGCCGACTCGGGCGCAGCCCGAGCGGGGTGGGGGGCATCGGCGTAGAGCGCGGCGGTAGACGGTAGAGCGCCGTACCGGCGCCTGCGCTGGAAACGGAGGCGGAAGAGTCCGACCCTGCGCCCCCCAACCGGCTCGGGCTTCGCCCGAGTCCGCCCTCCCCACAAGGGGGAGGGAACAAACGCCTGCGCGTTCGAGAACGCCCTCACGCCGCCGCCTCCATCTTCGGCGCGCGCGAATGGCCGGAGTTCGGCGGCACCATGAGGCAGGCGGCGCGGTGGAGTCCGCCGGCCTCGTAGAGCGCCGGCTCCTTTTCGGCGCAGACCGCCTCGGCATAGGTGCAGCGGGTGTGGAAGCGGCAGCCGGGGGGCGGGTCGATCGGGTTCGGCGGGTCGCCGGCGAGCGGCGCCTCCTCGGTGCGCCGGTCCGGGTCGAGCGAGGGCATCGAGGACAGAAGCGCCGCCGTATAGGGGTGGCGGGCGCGCTCGAAGACGTCCTCGGCAGCGCCGATCTCGGCGACTTTGCCGAGATACATCACGAGCACCCGGTCTGAGATGAAGCGCACCACGTTAAGGTCGTGGGAAATGAAGAGATAGGTCAGCCCGAACTCCTCCTTGAGGTCGAGGAGCAGGTTCAACACCTGCGCCTCGACCGACTTGTCGAGCGCCGACACAGCCTCGTCGAGGATGATCAGCCGCGGTTGCAAGGCCAACGCGCGAGCGATGTTGACCCGCTGGCGCTGGCCGCCCGACAATTCGTGCGGATAGCGCTCGGCGAAGCGTCGCGGATCGAGCCCGACCCGGGCGAGGAGGTCGCGGGAGCGGGCGAGCGCCTCGCGCTGCGGCACACCGTGCACGCGCGGTCCGAAAGCAATCGAAGCCTCGACGGTCATCCGCGGGTTGAGCGACGAGTACGAGTCCTGGAACACCATCTGGGCCTGGCGGCGGTACTCGCCGAGCGGCAGCGCGCTCGAGCCGAGGCGCTCGCCGTCGAAGAGGATCTCGCCTCGGTCGGGGTGGATGAGGTCCAGCAAAAGCCGCGCCGTGGTGGATTTGCCACAGCCCGACTCGCCGACGACGCCGAGCGTCTCGCCTTTGAGCACGTCGAAGTCGATGCCGTCGACGGCGCGCACCGTTGCGGAGGTTCCGAACAGGCCTTTCTTGACCGGGAAGTGCTTCACGAGCCCGCGCACCGACAACAACGGCTGCCCCGGCCCGCCGCGGTCGGACGGCACCAGCACGGGGGCGTTCACTGCTTCACGTCCATCGCCGACCTGAGCCCGTCGGAGAGCAGGTTGAAGGAGATCGAGGTCACGAAGATCATGGTGCCGGGCAGTGCCGCGACCCAGGGCTGGACGTAGATCGCGGTGCGCAGCGTGTTGAGCATCAGGCCCCATTCGGGCTCGGGCGGGCGGGTGCCGAGGCCGAGGAAGGACAAGCCCGACGCGAGGATCATCGAGACCGAGATCAGGCTCGTCGCGTAGACGAAGATCGGCCCGAGCACGTTGCCGAGGACATGGGCGCGGATGATCGCGAGAGCGCCCGCGCCCGACGCCCGCGCCGCCTCGACGTAGTCGCGCGAGCGCACCTGCGTCGTGACCGCCTCGGCGACGCGGGCGATCGGCGGAATGAAGACCACGGTGAGCGACAACAGCGCATTGCCGAACCCCGCCCCGAGCGCGCCCGAGAGCGCGACCGCGAGCAGCACCGACGGGAAGGCGTAGAACACGTCGATGGTGCGCATGATCACGGTGTTCAGCCGGCCGCCTACGTAGCCGGCGAAGATGCCGATGCTCGAGCCGAGGAAGAAGGCGATGAACACCGGCGTCACGCCCATGAAGAGCGAGAGCCGCGCCCCGTAGATGAGGCGCGAAAGCATGTCGCGGCCGAGCTCGTCCGAGCCGAGCGGGTAGCCCGGCGTGCCGATCGGGCGAAGCCGCCGCAGGCTCACGCCGCGATAGGGATCGGCCGGCGCGATGTACTCGGCGAAAGCCGCCATGAGCACGATGAGGAGGATGACGATCGCGGCCCCGATCGCGACCGGGTCGCGGCGCAGGCGCCGCCAGACGCCGGTCCAGTAGCCGGTCGCCTTCGCGGGTGCGGCCTCGATCTCGCGCGCGCTGCCGACGAGCGTCGCCATCTCAGGCCCGCTGGATACGCGGGTCGAGCGCGGTCTGGAGCACGTCGACGGCGAGATTGAGGAACACGAAGAACAGCGCCAGCACGAGGATCGTGCCCTGCAGCAGCGGCAGGTCGCGCTGGAAGATTGCGGCGTTGAGGAGATTGCCGGTGCCGGGCCAGGAGAAGACGGTCTCGATCAGGATCGAGCCGCCGAGCAGGTAGCCAAGCTGGAGGCCCATCACCGCGAGCGCGGTCGGGGCGGCGTTCTTGATCACGTGCAGGAGCACGCCGACATCGGTCAGCCCCTTGGCGCGCAATCCGACGATGAATTCCTGATTCAGGATGTCGGCGACCAAAGCCCGCACGGTGCGCGCCACGATGCCCATCGGGATCACCGACATGGTGATGGCGGGCAGGACCATGTGGCGGATATGCGCCCAGTCCCATTCCCAATCGCTCGAGCCTCCAGGGCCGGCGCCGGTCGGCGGCAGCCAGCCGAGCTGCGCCGCGAAGATGATCACCAGCACCATGCCGAGCCAGTAATGCGGCACGCTCACCCCGAGCACCGAAAGCGCCGAAGCGAGCTTGTCGACGAAGGTGTCGCGGAAATAGCCGGCGACGAAGCCGAACAGCGAGCCGAGCAGGAACCCGATGAAGGTCGCGACCACGGCGAGCCGCAGCGTGTTGCCGACCGCCTTGATCACCTCGTCGGTCACCGGCCGGCCGGTCGCGATCGAGGACCCGAGATCGCCGTTGAGCGCCCGCCAGATCCATTTCGCGAACTGCTCGGCGTAAGGCCGGTCGAAGCCGTAGATCGCGAGCATGACCTTCTGGAGGTCGGCCGAGGCGTCCGGCGGCAGCACCGAGACGAGCGGATCGCCCGGCGCGATATGCACCAGCCCAAAGCAAACGAGCGACACCCCGATCAGGATCGGGACCGTGTAGACGAAGCGGCGGGCGAGATAGGAGAGCAAATCAGTTTTCCCAGGCGCCGGCCTGCTCCCCTCCCCCCGGAGGGGAGGGCCGACTCGGGCGAAGCCCGAGCGGGGTGGGAGGCGTCGGCGCAGAGCTCGGTGCGAGAGAGTGAAACGTTGTAGCGGCGCCTGTGATCGAGCGACTGATATCAGAGCCTGACACTTCGCCCCCCACCCCTACCCCTCCCCACAAGGGGGAGGGGATTTCTTGCCCGGCGCTTCCGGCACGAGATCCCCGGGTCAAGCCCGGGGATGACGACCTTCCGGTCATCACTCCATCGACATCGTCGCAAGATCGATGAACCAGCTCTGCGGCTGCACCACGCCCTTCACCTTGGTCGACATGGCGCGCGGGCCGACGTCGTGCGCGACCCAGACGAACGGGGCCTCCTCGACGATGCGCGCGTGGAGCTTCGCGAGCGCCGCATCGCGCGCCTTCGCCTCGAACGCCGTGCGGGCGTCGGCGATGAGCTTGTCGAACTCGTCGTTGCCGAAATAACCCCAGTTGTTCGACACCGGCGGGAAGGTCTTGGTCGAGGTGAAGCGCACCATGCCGAAGAACGGGTCCATCGCGGCGTAGGTCACGTTGATGGCGTTCGCGCCGCGCGCCGACTGGTCCTTGGCCCCGTGGCGCCAGTTGGTGAAGAGCGTGTTCCACTCGATCACGTCGAGCTCGACGTCGAAGAAGCACTCCTTCAGCGCCTGCTGCATGTACTCGTTCATCGGGATCGGCTGCATCTGGCCGGAGCCGGAGGCCGAGGTCTGCACCTTCACCTTCAGCGGCTTTGCGGCCGAATGGCCGGCCTCCTGCATCAGCTTCTTCGCCGCCGCCGGATCGTACTTGATCTGGAATTTCGGATTGCCGTGCCAGGGGTGGCCGGGCTCGTAGGTGCCGGTCGCCTCGGCCATCATGCCGCCGAGGAGCTCCTTCAGCTCGGCGCGATTGACGCAGAGGTTCGCGGCGTGGCGCACGCGCTTGTCGAGCCAGGGCGAGCCTTCGGCGAAGGAGAGCTGCCACGGCCAGACATGCGGCTGGGCGTTCTGGTACAGGACGAAGCCTCGGCTCTTGATCTGCGGCACGGCGTCGGGCGCCGGTGCCTCGATCCAGTCGACCTGGCCGGAGAGCAGGGCGGCGGTCCGCGCGTTGGCCTCGGGCAGGGGCAGCAGCACGACCTTGTCGATCTTCGGGCGGCGCTTCTCATCCCAATACTCCGGGAACTTCGCGAGCTCGAGCCGCTCGCGCGGCACGAAGCGCGTGACGCGGAACGGGCCGGAGCCGGAGGGGTCGGCCGCGAAGGCCGCCCAGGCCTGCTTCGAGCGCTCGGCCGGATCGGTCACCGAGGCCGGCACGGCCTTGAGCTTCGCATCCCAATGGGCCGGCGAGGCAATGAACAGGTTCGTGAGGTTGATCGGCAGGAAGGCGTCGGGCTCGGAGGTCGTGAGCTCGACCGTCATGTCGTCGATCTTGCGCGCCGTGCGAAGCGTCGGCATGCGCGAAGCCGTGACGCCGACCTGGCTCGGGTCGAAATGCGGCGCCGCCTTGTCGAGCACCTTCTGGACGTTCCAGACGATGGCGTCCGCATTCAGGC
This sequence comes from Microvirga sp., assembly GCA_029266525.1. Taxonomy (GTDB): domain Bacteria; phylum Pseudomonadota; class Alphaproteobacteria; order Rhizobiales; family Beijerinckiaceae; genus JAJKJG01. Next base: position 2,247 of record JAQSWQ010000002.1, on the reverse strand, counting down.
TCGAGCCGTCATGGAATTTGACGCCGGGGCGGAGCTTGAACACCCATTTGGTCTTGTCGGCGTCGTCGGCTTTCCACTCGGTCGCGGCTCCCGGGATGACGCCGGACGGCTCCTTCTCCTTGGAAAGGTCCCACTGGGTCAGGCCGTCATAGATTGGGATGCCGGTGAAGCGGTTGCCTTCGAAGCCCTGGTCTGGCTGGCCCAAGGTGCGCGGAATATCGGCGGCCGTCATGCCGATGCGCAGGGTCTTCTCCTGCGCCGCTGCGGCGGTGACGAGCGCCGTCGTGAGCGCTAGACCGCAAAGAACCTTGCCGAGTGATGTCATCGTCCTCTCCCGTTCGATTTTCCCGTACCGTTGGACCGGTCCCGGGGCAGCAACCGCCGTGCCAGTCGCGGGTCAGCTTATTGCAATCCGGTGGCTTGGAAAGAGCCCGGGGGTAGTGCCTGAGGATCGAGCAGGATGCCCGCCGGCGCATCCGCCGGCGCGCGAGGAGTGGTGATGCGCATTCTTTTGATCAATCCGAACACCACGCCGGAGATCACGGAGCTGGTTGCCGGCCACGCGAGGACGATCGCCGGGCAGGGCGTCGAGATCGTGCCGGCGACCGGCCGCTTCGGCGCGCGCTACATCTCGACCCGCGCCGCCGCCGCGATCGCCGCCCATGCCGCGCTCGATGGCTTGGCCGAGCATGGGAAGGGGTGCGACGGGGTCTATCTCGCCTGCTTCGGCGATCCGGGGCTCCTCGCGCTGAAGGAGGTCTCGGCAGTGCCGGTGGTCGGCATGGCGGAAGCCTCCTGCCACCTCGCCTGCATGCTCGGCCGGCGCTTCTCGATCGTCACCGGCGGCGAGCGGTGGATACCGATGCTCGAGGAGTTCGTGGCCGGGCAGGGCCTCTCCGAGCGCCTGGCCGGCATCCGCACGGTCGCGCCGACCGGGGGCGAGATCGCGCGCGATCGCGAAGGCGCCCTCGCGCTTCTCGCCGAGGCCTGCCGGCGCTGTGCCGAGGAGGACGGCGCCGACGTCGTGATCCTCGGCGGCGCCGCGCTCGCCGGCCTTGCGGGACGGCTCGCCTCCGAGGTGCCCGTGCCGCTGATCTGCTCGGTCGAGGCGGGCATGCGGGCTGCGGTCGCTCTTGCAAGGCAGGGCCGGACCGCCCCTTCCGGGGCATGCCCGCCGACGGCATCGGTCGGCCTGAGCGAGGCGCTCGCGCGTCTGCTTTCGCGGCGCTAAGCGGCTTCACACCTTCAAAAAGGCATTCCCCGCCGCTACAGAGGCGCGGTGTTCGACTCGCTGCTCCATCTCGTCGAGGCGTTGCGGGACGCTGGCTTGGCGGGCCTCGTCGCGTTGACCATCCTCTTTGCGGTCGGCGCCATGATCTTCGTGCCGCGACCGATCATGAGCGCGATCAGCGGCTGGGTGTTCGGCTTCTCGAGCGTGGCGCCGATCCTGGTCGGCTCGACGGCCGGCTCGACATTGGCGTTCCTTCTCGCCCGCTACCTCTTCCGCCGCCGCTTCGAGCGTCTCATCGCCGAGAAGCCTCGCCTCAAGGCGCCGCTCCAGGCGGTCGACCAAGAAGGCTGGCGTCTCGTCGCGCTCCTGCGGCTGCACAGCCCGCTGCCAGGGAGCCTCGTGAGCTATCTCTGCGGCCTCACCCATATGAGCGTGCTCTCCTTTTCCACGGCGACGCTTGCCGGCATCGCGCCCCAGGTCGTGCTCTACGTCTATCTCGGCGTCGTCGGCGACGCGGTCCTGCGCTACGGCCTGAACCCGCAGGCGCAGCTCGCCTTCCTGGTATTGGGGCTCCTGCTGATGGGCATCGCCATGGCGCTCGTGGTGCGGCGGACGCGCATCATCCTTGCAGGTCATCCGGGCCGAGGCGAAGCGTAGAGCCGGGAGCCATGGCTCGGTGGCTTCGGGCTTCGACACAGCCGCTTCCGAAACAGACCACCGCGTCTCTTCAGCAATCGATCATACGCGCGCTCCAGCAGCGACTAGGATAAAACTCTTGCATCGCCGGTTTGTGCTTCCACTGCGAGGGTCCCGCCCGGCAGAGGGGCACCTCCGGAGGTGTCTGGTCGTGGGGCGGCATTCAGGGGAAGGCTCGTGCTCAAAAGGCGCGAGCGGCCCCCGGGTGGCTCGGGGTCAAGCCGCAAGGTCGAGGCACAGGGTTGATGCGGCGCTGAGCCCGGGAGTCACGATCCCCGGATCCTCAGGGTCCCCGCTCCCGGTCACTGGCGCGGTCCCAG
>JAQSWQ010000102.1 GCA_029266525.1 Microvirga sp. | reverse complement strand
GCGCGAGGTCGGCCCGATCGAAGTCGCCGTCTTCAACATCGGCGGCAACGTCCGCTTCGGCATCGTGGAAACCACCGCGCGCGTCTACGCGAAGGTCTGGGAGATGGCCTGCTTCGCGGGCTTCCTGACCGGGCGCGAAGCCGCGAAGGTCATGCTGCCGCGGGGGCGGGGCACGATCCTCTTCACCGGCGCGACCGCGTCGCTGCGCGGCGGCGCGGGCTTCTCGGCCTTCGCCGGCGCGAAGCACGGGTTGCGGGCCCCTGAATCCGGACGACATCGCGGAGAACTACTGGCGCCTCCACCGCCAACCGCGCAGCGCATGGACCTTCGAGATGGATCTGAGGCCGTACCGCGAGCCGTGGTGAGGCGGCCGGCCGGGGGCGGATCGGCCCCCGTCCGCTCTGGGCCGGCTGCGACCCCGCCCAGCCTTCCCCCGCCATCGCGCGCCCCTTAAATCAGCGCGATGCCCCGCCCCGCGAACGATGTCCCTCCGGACATCCTCATCGACGACTCCGAGGACGAGACGCCGGTCGCCGAAGCCGGCTCGGAGATCGAGCTCGACCTCGAGGCCTCGCCCGGGTCGGTCAAAGCCGGCACCGAGGTGATCAAGCGCGTCTGGTCGACGCTTCCGAACGCGCCCGGCGTCTATCGCATGATCGATGCGAAGGGCGAGGTGCTCTACATCGGCAAGGCGAAGTCGCTCAAAGCCCGCGTCGGCTCCTACGCGCGCGGCCAGGCTCATTCGAACCGGCTCGCCCGCATGGTCGCCGACACCGCCTCGATGGAGTTCGTCACCACGGCGACCGAAACCGAGGCGCTGCTCCTCGAGGCGAACCTCATCAAGCAGCTCAAGCCGCGCTACAATGTGCTCCTGCGGGACGACAAGTCGCTCCCCTACATCCTGCTCACCGCGGACCACGAAGCGCCGCAGGTCGTCAAGCACCGCGGCGCCCGGAACCGGCCGGGCCATTATTTCGGGCCCTTCGCCAACGCCTGGGCGGTGAACCGCACCATCAACGCGCTCCAGCGCGCCTTCCTTCTGCGCTCGTGCAGCGACAGCTATTACGACAACCGCACGCGGCCGTGCCTCCTGTTCCAGATCAAGCGCTGCTCCGGCCCGTGCACGCAGGAGGTCGCGATCCCCGAGTACCAGACGCTCGCCGAGGAGGCGCGCGCCTTCCTCTCGGGCAAGTCGAACCTAGTGAAGGAGCGCCTGGTTGCCGAGATGAACGCGGCCGCCGAGAACCTCGAGTTCGAGCGCGCGGCGCGCTACCGCGACCGCCTCGCCGCGCTCTCGGCCGTGCAGGCGACGCAAGGCATCAACACCCAGGGCCTCGAGGAGGCGGACGTGTTCGCGCTCGACGAGCAGGCCGGGCAGTTCTGCGTCGAGGTGTTCTTCTTCCGCAACTGGCAGAACTGGGGCAACCGGGCCTATTTCCCGAAGGCGCACAGATCGATGCCGCCGGGCGAGGTGCTCGCCTCGTTCCTCGCGCAGTTCTACGACGACAAGCCGGCGCCGAAGGCGATCCTGGTCTCGCACGAGATCGAGGACGCCGAGCTCCTCGCCGCCGCGCTCTCCACCAAGGCCGAGGGCCGCGTCGAGATTCATGTGCCGAAGCGCGGCGAGCGCAGGACGCTGATCGACTACGCGCTGCGCAACGCCAAGGAGGCGCTCGGTCGGCGGCTTGCCGATACGTCATCGCAGCAGAAGCTGCTCGCCTCGCTCGGCCAAGCCTTCGGGCTGGAGAAAACGCCGCGGCGCATCGACGTGTTCGACAATTCCCACATCATGGGCACGAACGCGGTCGGGGCCATGATCGTCGCAGGGCCGGCGGGCCTGATGAAGCAGCATTACCGCACCTTCAACATCAAGTCGGAGGAGCTTACGCCCGGCGACGACTACGGCATGATGCGCGAGGTTCTCCGGCGGCGGTTCTCGCGGCTCTCGAAGGAGGCGCCGCGCGAACCCTCTCCCGCTCAGGGAGAGGGTGGCGAGCAGAGTATTTCACAAGCACCGGCCGAAGCGGGTGCGTCCCCATCCCCCTTCAGGGGAGGGGAAGGGGTGGGGGGCGCGGGGCCGGACCCGAACCTGGCCGGCCCAGCCCCTGCGGCTGATGCAGCCCACCTCTCATTGACAGACAACAGCCCCATGCCCGCGCCCCCCACCCCGCTCGGGCTTCGCCCGAGTCGGCCCTCCCCTCCGGGGGGAGGGAAGCAGAGCGGCGCGCGTGAAGAGGACGGCTCCTTCCCCACCTGGCCGGACCTCGTGCTGGTAGATGGCGGCAAGGGGCAGCTCGAGGCGGCGCGGGAGGCGCTTGCCGAAATCGGCATCGACGGGGTGCCGCTCGTCGCGATTGCCAAGGGGCGCGACCGCGATGCCGGGCGCGAGACCTTCTTCCTGCCGGGCAAGCCGCCGATCAAGCTGCCGCCTCGCGACCCGGCGCTCTATTTCGTGCAGCGCCTGCGCGACGAAGCGCACCGTTTCGCGATCGGCGCCCACCGGGCGAAGCGCAAGCGCGAGATGGCCAAGGGCCCGCTCGACGAGATCTCCGGCATCGGGCCCAACCGCAAGCGCGCCCTCCTGCACCATTTCGGGACCGTGAAGGCGATCCAGCGCGCCTCCTACGAAGACCTCGTCAAGACGCCCGGCGTCAACGCCGCCACCGCGCGCGCGGTGTACGATTTCTTCCGCGACGGGCGGAGTTGATCTCTGACCCCCGCCTGGAGCGAAGGAGCGTTGCCCCACATGCAGGGCCGCCGGTTGACGCCCTCGCCCGTCGCATGCTTCCTCCGGGCGCGATGACCGCCGCCACTCCCCTGCAGCGTTCGAAGGCGCTGAACCTTCCGAACATCCTGACCTACGGCCGTCTCATGGCCGTGCCCGCGGTGGCGGCGCTCTTGTTCTGGCCCGAGGACCACTGGTCGCGCTGGTTCGCGCTCGCGATCTTCGTCGCGGCCGGCATCACCGATTATTTCGACGGCTATTTTGCCCGGCTCTACGCCCAGCAATCGGCGCTCGGGCGCATGCTCGATCCGATCGCCGACAAGCTCCTCGTCTCGGCCGCGCTCCTGATGCTCGTCGCCGACGAGACCATCGCCGGCAACCATCTCTGGGCCGCGATGATCATCCTGTGCCGCGAGATCCTGGTCTCGGGCCTGCGCGAGTTTCTGGCCGAGCTCAAGGTCGGCGTGCCGGTAAGCCGCATCGCCAAGTACAAGACGGTGCTGCAGATGGTCGCCGTCGGATTCCTCATCGCCGGCCCCGCCGGCGAGCTCGTCCTGCGCGGCACGATCGGGATCGGGCTGATGCTGTTGTGGATCGCCGCGGTGCTCACGCTCTACACCGGCTGGGACTACCTCAAGGCCGGCATCGAGCACATCGTCGAGAAGGGTACGCCGTGACCAAGCTCGTCTATTTCGCCTGGGTGCGCGAGCGCGTCGGCAAGCCCGAGGAGGACGTCGAGCTGCCCTCCGGGCTCGAGACCGTCGCCGACCTCGTGCGCTGGCTGAAGACCCGCGGCGAGGAATACGACCACGCCTTCGAGAACGAAGGTGTGGTGCGCGCCGCGATTGACAAGGTCCACGCGAAGCCGGACGCCGCGATCGCCGACGCGCGCGAGATCGCGTTCTTTCCACCCATGACCGGCGGCTGAGAGGGTCTCATGATCACGCGCATCCCGGGCTCGGTCCCGACCCGCAGCCGCGCCGTCGTCGCGAACGGCATCGTCAACGCCGTCGCGGTCTCGCCGGACAAGACGCCCTCGCTCTACGAGCAGACGAGGCGCGCGCTCGCCGCGATCGACAAGTCGCTTGCCGACGCCGGCACGGACAAGAGCCGCATCCTCACCGCGACCGTCTACATCACGGACATGGCCGAGAAGGAGGAGATGAACCGGGCCTGGGACGAGTGGGTCGCGCGCGACAACCCGCCGATGCGGGCCTGCATCGGCGTGACCCTCGAGGGCCGGGACCTCGTCGAGATCCTGGTGACCGCGGCGCTGCCGCCGGGGTAGACTCGTCTTCCGCCGGCGGCCTCCCCCAGGCGGTTGACCTTCGCGGCTCCTCGACTATTCAGCGCCCGCGCTCCGGCCGCGGCCGGGCCCCGTCCCGATCAGCCCCGACAGGAGACGAGAGATGGCCGATTGGCCTGTGCACGGCCGCATCACCGGCCCCATCGCGATGATCGGCTTCGGCTCGATCGGCAAGGGGACGCTGCCCCTGATCGAGCGGCATTTCGAGTATGACGAGCGCCGCTTCGTGGTGATCGATCCCTCCGACAAGGACCGGGGTCTTCTCGACGAGCGCGGCATCCGCTTCGTCCAGGCGGCGCTCACGCGCGACAATTACCGCGAGATTCTCACGCCGCTGCTGACGGAAGGCGGCGGGCAGGGCTTTTGCGTCAACCTCTCGGTCGACACCTCGTCCGTCGACATCATGGAGCTCGCCCGCGAATTGGGCGCCCTCTACATCGACACCGTGAACGAGCCCTGGGCCGGGTTCTATTTCGACCAGAGCAAGGGCCCGGGTGCGCGCACCAACTACGTGCTGCGCGAGGAGACGCTTGCCGCGCGCCGGCGCAAGCCCGGCGGCCCGACCGCGGTCTCCTGCTGCGGCGCCAATCCCGGCATGGTGTCGTGGTTCGTGAAGCAGGCGCTGCTCGACCTCGCCCGCGACCTGTCGATCGACCATCAGGACCCGCGCGGCCGCGAGGACTGGGCGCGGCTCATGCGCCAGGTCGGCGTCAAGGGCATCCACATCGCCGAGCGCGACACCCAGCGCGCCACCTCCGAGAAGCGCATGGGCGTGTTCGTCAACACGTGGTCGGTCGAGGGGTTCGTCTCGGAAGGCTCGCAGCCGGCCGAGCTCGGCTGGGGCACGCATGAGCGCTGGATGCCCGACGGCGCCGGCCGGCAGGGAGCCGACAGCCTGGCGATGTACTTGAACCAGCCGGGCGCCAACACGCGCGTGCGCAGCTGGTGCCCGACGCCGGGTGCGCAATACGGCTTCCTCGTTACCCACAACGAGTCGATCTCGATCCCGGACTACTTCACGCTCCGGGAAGGGGACAGGGTCGTGCACCGGCCAACCTGCCACTACGCCTATCATCCCTGCAACGAAGCGGTGCTGTCGCTGCACGAGATGTTCGGCCAGGGCGGCACGGTGCAGGAGGAGCACCACATTCTCGACGAGAACGAGATCGTCGACGGCATCGACGAGCTCGGGGTGCTGCTCTACGGGCACGCCAACAACGCCTATTGGTACGGCTCGCAGCTCTCGATCGAGGAGACGCGCCGCCTCGCGCCCTATCAGAACGCGACCGGCCTGCAGGTGACTTCCGCCGTGCTCGCCGGGATGGTCTGGGCGATCGAGAACCCTGAGGCCGGCATCGTCGAGGCCGACGAGATCGACTTCCGCCGCTGCCTCGCGGTGCAACGGCCTTATCTCGGACCGGTGAAGGGCTTCTACACCGACTGGACGCCGCTCTCCGGCCGCCCGGGGCTGTTCCCGGAGGACATCGACGAAAGCGATCCCTGGCAGTTCCGCAACGTGCTGGTGCGGTGATAGAACTACGGGCAGGAGTTCGCCCGATGAACCTGGCCGCCCGCCGGAGCCAGCGCTTGAGCGCCGCCGATTTCATCGAGATGATCCGGCCTTACCCCGATGAGGAGCGCTGGGAGCTTCTCGACGGCGAGCCGGTGCTGATGGCGCCACAAAGCGAGCGGCACCAGACCCTCGTCGCAAACCTGCTGCGGGCACTCGGCCCGGCCGCGGATGCGCGGGACTGCCGCATCCTTCCCGGCCTCGGCATCCTCAACGATGCCGTTGACGACTACGCGCCGATCCCCGATCTCGTCGTCCGCTGCGGCCCTCCGTTGCCGGGCGGCTACGCCAAGGATCCCGTGCTTATCGCCGAGGTGCTCTCGCCGACCACCCGCAACAACGATCGTGGCCGCAAGGCTGATTTCTACGAAACCCTGCCAACGCTCCGGACCTTCATGATTGTCCATCAGGACGAGGTCCGGATCGAAGCCTGGCAGCGGGAAGGGGAGGCTTGGCGCGTCCGGACATATCGCGAGGGCGACGGTATCGACCTGCCTGAACTCGCGACGACACTGCCGCTCGATGCCGTTTACGCCGGCGTGCGGCCGTTCGATTCAGCCTGACGCGTGTAGCCGCCGGCCGAGCCTCGGCCTGAGGGCGCCGGGCAAGCGCTCAGGCGGTGCGGAGGCTCCGGCGCAGGAACAGGCGCCGAAGCGGGATCGCGATCAGCCGTGCAACGCTCCAGCCGAATATGAAGCCGAGAAGGGCGGTAACGAGCCCTTCCGTGGTCGTCGGCACCGCCGGCTCGAAGTCGCGATAGGCGGCGCGGGCGAGGTCGGTGTCGCCTTCGGTAAGGAGCAGGGTCAGGCGGCTGAACGGGCCCGCCTCGACGAAGCTCTGGCGCTGGCGCTCGAGCCGTCCGAGCCGCTCGATATTGGCCCGCATCGCCTCGCCTTGCAGGCTCGTGAGGCGGTCCGGGCTCTGGCGGAGCTGGCCGAGCGCCGCCTCGCGGGTCTGCCCGGTCGCGCGGGCGTCCTCGTCGAAACGGGCCGTCACCCGGGCCAACTCGTCGATCGCCCCGCCGAGGCGCTGTCGATATTGCTGCGCGAATTCCGGCCCTTGGGAGGCCACGACGCCTCCGAAAAGCCCGAATGCGGCGGCCAGAGTGCGCGCGACACGCGGCAAGTCGGGCTCCTGCGCTAGAACTTGCCCAACAAAGCTGGACCGGGTCGGTTGTTCCGCCGGTGATGAGCCGATCGCAGCGGCTTCGCTTGGCCGGGCATGGGTTCTGGTGTAAAATTCTAAGTGTGGGTGGGGGTTAGAACAAGAATGCCGGGGGAAAACTGCGCGAAAGCGCTTCGTCCTCGCGCTCGTCAAGCCGTCGCATTACGACGACGACGGCTACGTGATCCAATGGTTTCGCTCGATCATCCCGTCGAATTCGCTCGCGACGCTGTACGGGCTTGCCCTCGACTGCGCCGAGCGGCGCGTGCTCGGCGACGAAGTCGAGATCGTCATCCACGCCTATGACGAGACCAACACCCGCATCCGTCCCGATCGCATTGCAAAGCTGATCCGCGACGGGGGCGCCGGAGTGGTCATGCTCGTCGGCGTGCAATCGAACCAGTTTCCCCGGGCGACCGATCTCGCCCGCGCCTTCATGGACCACGGCATCCAGGTCGTGACCGGCGGCTTTCACGTCTCGGGCGTGATCTCGATGCTGGACGGCATCGATCCGGATCTCGACCGCGCGAGAGCGATGGGCGTCTCGCTCTTTGCCGGCGAGGTCGAGGGCCGGCTCGACGAGGTGCTGCGCGACGCCTATGCCGGCAGGCTCAAGCCGCTCTACGATGCCATGAGCGACCTGCCGGGCCTTGAGGGCGTGCCCGTGCCCTGGCTGCCGGCCAAGGTCGCGCACCGCACCGCGAATGGCATGACGAGCTTCGACGCGGGCCGCGGCTGCCCCTACCAGTGCTCGTTTTGCACCATCATCAATGTGCAAGGGCGCAAATCCCGGCACCGCTCGGCCGACGACGTCGAGGCGATCATCCGCTCGAACCTCGCGCAGGGCCTGCGCGACTTCACGATCACCGACGACAATTTCGCCCGCAACCGGAACTGGGAGGCGATCCTCGACCGCCTCGCCTATCTGCGCCGGGTCGAAGGCCTTGTCTTCAACCTCAACATCCAGGTCGACACGCTCTGTCACAAGACGCCGAACTTCATCGAGAAATGCGCGCTCGCCGGCGTGAAGGCGGCCTTCATCGGCCTCGAGAACATCAACCCCGCTAACCTCGCCGCGGCGAAGAAGCGCCAGAACAGGATCACCGAATACCGCAAGCTTCTGCTCGCGATGAAGAACGTCGGCATCATGACCTATGCCGGCTACATTCTCGGCTTCCCGAACGACACCGAGGAGTCGATTCTCAACGACGTCGAGGTGATCAAGCGCGAGCTGCCGCTCGAATTTCTCGAATATTCAGCCTGACGCCGCTGCCGGGCTCCGAAGATCACCAGAAGCTTCAACGCGCCGGGGTCGCCATGGACCCCGACCTCAACAAATACGACCTCCATCACTCCGGCCTTACGGCCCATCCGCGCATGAGCGGGGAGGAGTGGGGACCGGGTCTACAGGCGTGCCTGGCGGCGCTACTACACCTTCGAGCACGTCGAGACGATCCTGCGCCGCATCGCGGCGAGCCGCGGGGTCGGGCGCTTCCGGGTGCCCCTCACGGCCACGATGTTCAACATCGGCTGGTTCAAGGGCTCGGTCGAGATCGAAGGCATCCACCCGCTCGAATCGGGCGTCCTGCGCCGCCGCTATCGCCGCGACCGGCGGCCCGAGCGCGGCATCGAGCCGGCCTGGCGCTTCTATCCGCGCGAGATCGTCCGCATCGCGACGGCGCAGGCCCGCTGGGCCGCGCTGTTCGCGCGGCTCGGGCTGATCTACTGGCGCGTCGCGCGCGATCCGAGGCGGGCGCAGTACATGGACGCGGCGCTCGCGCCGGTGCGCGACGACGAGGTCGAGACGCACGAGCTCTACCGCTCGGACGCCGCCCGCGCCTATCTCGGGCAGGAGCGGCGCCTCGACGATCTTCGCCATGGCCGAGGCGAGCCGGCGAACGACAAGAAGGCCGCGCGTCGCGCGGCCGAAGACATCAACGAGCCGGAAAGGCTCGCGGGATGAACGCGATGCTTGCGCGCAGGAAGTTTACCGTCCTGATGATCAAGCCGTCGCATTACGACGACGAGGGCTACGTCATTCAGTCACTTCGCCCGGAACAAGGATTGGGAAGCGATCCTCGACCGGCTGATCTATCTGCGCCGGGTCGAGCAGCTCCGGTTGAAGCTCGTGCTGTAGCCGACCGTGCGGTGCACGACCTGCGCCGGCAGGATCGGGATCGGGGCGCCCTCGATGCCGGGCATGTCGCTCATGTGGTTGTA
>JAQSWQ010000101.1 GCA_029266525.1 Microvirga sp. | reverse complement strand
AGGAGTTGACGTTTGTTGAAGACGAGCGCCAAGTGATATCTGGATTTCGTTCAACGGTGGACTTGCCGTATTCGCACGTCATCATCGAGATAGAGCCCGTTTTTCCCAACCTGCATCCAGCCGAATGCTTGGTAGTTCCTATTCTTTCACGAACACACCTGAGGTTATTTTGGACTTTCAATCGATACGAGTACTCTGGCTGGGAAACTCGCGTTCGAGTCGGTAAACTGGAGTGGGCGACCGACGAAGCAGCTTTGAAGGATCATGCGGCAGTCGAGCGTACTTGCCAGACTATCAAGCAGGCATTCGCTGGCTTTGTTGAGGAGCCCATTAGACTTCGGTGGGGGCGCACAGAGGGCCAAATGAATGCAGACGTTCTGACCTCGGAAGTCCCTGCGAATGCGCCCAAGGCTGAAACAGAGCAGCCAGCACCCGAAAGGACCCAGGCTGCTCCTAGAAGTCAAGGTCGGAGTCGTAGACCCGATGATGCTAGTTGACTCTCCGGCGCGTCCCAAGAAAAAGGCCGGACCCCTTGCGGGATCCGGCCTGAAGTGAGGTCTCGAGCTCCGAGGAGCCAAAACCTTCCAGAGGGGAACGGCCGAGACGACCCGCAGGGAGGAAGCGGGTCGCCGCCTTCAGCCGATGCCTATTTTCATCGCGCCGTGCTGCGCTGCAATGCAGCGCGCCTCATGTGTGGTATTCCCCATACGCATGAGGAGCGCCGGCCAAGCCCGCTCACCTACCGTAAACGCTCGCTCAGAAGGTCCAGCGCTGCGCCTTGGCGACCAAGAAATCCCGGAACGCCTGCACCCGCGCGACGCTGCGCATCTCCTCGGCATAGACCAGATAGCTGTCGAGATGGGGCATCTCGACGTCGCGCAGGATCTGCGTGAGCTTGTTGTCGCCGTCGACCGCATAGTCGGGCAGCACGCCGATGCCGGCGCCGGTCTCGACCGCGATCTTCAGGGCGGTGATGTTGTTGACCACGTAGTGGTAGCCGCGGGGCTCGTGCGGCTCGCGGCCGGCGGTCGAGAGCCAATGCACCGCCATGAGGTAGGAGGGCTGGTCGCCGCCGAAGGAGACGAGGCGGTGGTTGTCGAGGTCCTCGAGCGACTTCGGCTCGCCGAAGCGCTTGATGTAGTCCTTCGAGGCGTAGGCATGGAAATGCACCGTGAACAGCCGGCGCTGGATGAGGTCGGGCTGGGCCGGCCGGCGCAGGCGGATCGCGACGTCGGCCTCGCGCATGGCGAGGTCGAGCTCCTCGTTCGAGAGAATGAGCTCGACGCGCACGTCGGGATAGAGGTCGAGGAACTCGCCTATCCTCTGGGCAAGCCAGATCGAGCCGAGGCCGACCGTCGCCGTCACCTTGAGGTCGCCGGAAGGCCGCTCGCTGGTCTCGACGAGGCGCGCGCGGGTGGTCTCGAGCCGCATCTTCATGTCCCGCGCGGCGCGGAAGAGAAGGTCGCCCTGCTCGGTGAGGATCAGCCCGCGGGCATGGCGGTGGAACAGCGGGGCCTTGAGCTCGCGCTCGAGCGCGCTGATCTGGCGGCTGACCGCGGATTGGCTCAAGCCGAGATCGTCGCCGGCGCGCGTGAAGCTGCCGGCCTCCGCGACGGCGTAGAAGATTCGAATCTTGTCCCAATCCAATGCGGTCGGTCCTCGCTCCCCCGGCGGCGCTATTCGGCCGCCTCGCGGGTCAGGTCGTAGGCGGCCAGATACCGCTCGGCTTCAAGCGCTGCCATACAGCCGAGCCCGGCGGCTGTCACGGCCTGACGATAGACGTCGTCGGTCACGTCGCCCGCCGCGAAGACGCCGGGGATGTTGGTTTCGGTCGAGTCGGGCTTCGTCAGAAGATAGCCCCCGGGCTTCATGTCGAGCTGGCCGGCGAAGAGCTCGGTCGCCGGCTTGTGGCCGATCGCGATGAAGACCCCGTCGGCCCTGAGCTCCGAGACGGCATTGGTCTTGAGGTTGCGCAGGCGGAGATGGGTGACGGAGGGCGGGCCCTCCGAGCCGAAGATCTCGTCGAGCGCGCTATCCCATACGACCGAGACCTTGGGATGCTTGAACAGCCGGTCCTGCAGGATGCGCTCGGCCCGAAAGGCGTCGCGACGGTGGATGACCGTGACCTTTGCGGCGAGGTTTGCGAGATAAAGCGCCTCTTCGACGGCGGTGTTGCCGCCGCCGACCACGACCACCTCCTTGCCGCGGAAGAAGAAGCCGTCGCAGGTTGCGCAGGCCGAGACGCCGAAACCCTGGAACTTGGCTTCGGAGGGCAGTCCCAGCCACTTCGCCTGGGCGCCGGTCGCGATCACCAGCGCGTCGCAGGAATAGGTGTCGCCCGAATCGCCGGTGAGGCGGAACGGACGCTTGCCGAGCTCGACCTTGACGACATGGTCCGAGATCATGCGCGTGCCGACATGCTCGGCCTGAAGCCGCATCTGCTCCATGAGCCACGGCCCCTGGATCACGTCGGCGAAGCCGGGATAGTTCTCGACATCGGTCGTGATCATGAGCTGGCCGCCCGGCTGGAAGCCCGAGATCATGACCGGCTCGAGCATCGCGCGCGCGGCGTAGATCGCGGCCGTGTAGCCGGCCGGTCCCGAGCCGACGATCATGAGCTTTGCGTGCAGATGGGCCATGTCAGGGGATCTCCGGCGCCTGCGGTGCGCTCCCGGCAAGGCCGAGCCCGCGGCGATGGCGGGCGAGGCCCTCTCGCACGGCCTCGGCGATGGTCGGGGTCGAATCTAAGGGCTCGTAGCGGAACGCTTCAAGCCGGCCCTCGAAGCGCTTCACAGCTCCGTGTCGCTCGAGGTCTTCGAGGAACGCCCTGAGCTTGGGATGGCCTCCGGAAGGCTCGAACACCAGGATCGGCGCGCCGGTCGCCGCGGCCTCGCCGACCATGTTGTAGGAATCCGCCGTCACCACGATCGCGTCGGCGAGGGCGAGGAGCGCGATATACGGGTTTTGGCCCTTCCCGTCCCAGAGGAAGCCGCCATGGCGCGCGACGAGGCTCGCGAGGCCATCGCGCAGGGCCTCGGGAGTGCGGCGCGAGGTCGTCGCCATCAGCCCGACGCCGGTCGCGGCGAGCCGCGTGAGGCCGGCGAGGAAGCGGGCGGCGTCCTCCGCATGGAACGGATAGTGCTTGCTCGCGCCGCCGGCGAGCACCGCGACGCGCGGCCGGGCGAGCGAGGCGAGGCGCGGGTCCGGCTCCGCGCGGGCGGCGGCGAGGCGCTCCGGCGAGACGCGGTGGGGCGGGGTGATCGTCGTGACGATGTTCGGCCCGCGCAGCTTGTCGTGCTCCGGCACCCAGATGAGGTCGGCGGTGCGCGGGCCGGTCACGGGATCCTTGAGGAAGACCGTGAAGGTGCGCCCGCGCGAGGCGCGCTTGACCTTGCGGACGTAAGGCACGGCACGGCGGCCCGAGCCGATCAGGAGGTCGGGAAAGGGCGGGGCGATCGGGCTGCCTCGCCGGCTCGGGCGGTCGCGGATGTCGATCGGCCCGTAGGGGGTGAGCCACCAGAACGGCGCGCGCGGTCCGATGCGGCGGATCTCGGGCGTAATGCCCAGCGCCTCCGCGACCGCGAGACATTGCAGCTCGTCGCCCGCCTTGCCGTCCGTCACGATCCAGGCCCGCACCGTCACCATCCTTCACAGCCGGCATCCTTAGCGGAGTTCCGGCGCGCTCCGCCACGCTTCTTGCTTCGCGCAGGCCCTCGACCTACCTACCGTTTCGCAGTGGAGAAATATCGTTGCGCGGACGCCTCGATTCCATCGATCTCGCCATCCTGAAGGAGCTGCAGAAGGACGGCAGCATCACCAATGTCGAGCTCGCGCGCCGCGTCGGGCTGTCTGCGCCGCCGTGCCTGCGCCGCGTGCGGGCGCTGGAGGAGGGCGGCTATATCAGGGGCTACCGCACGCTGCTCGATCCGAAGCTCCTCGGCTACGAGGTCGTGTTCTTCGCGATGGTGCAACTCGCGGCGCAGGGCAAGAACGAACTCGCGGGGTTCCAGGCGCGGGTCAGGGACTGGCCGGCCGTGCGCGAGTGCTGGACCCTCTCCGGCGACGTCGATTTCATCCTCAAATGCGTGGCGCCGAGCTTGTCCGGCTTCCAGGCGGTCGTGTCGGAGCTGACCGCGCTGCCGAATGTGCGCAACGTCCGCACCGCGCTCGCCTTGGACGTGGTCAAGGACGAGCCGCTGGTGCCGCTGGAGGCTCCGGCGGCCGGCTAGTCTAGCCGCCGGTCAGATCTGCCGGCGAAGCCATTGCGCGTAGTGCTGGGCGAGGAAGGCCGTGCGCTTGCGCTCGGAGTCCCGGTCGTACCACGCGCCGCCCATGCTCGCGGGCGTCGCCGAGACCTGATGGTGGGCGCCGATGATCTGGCCGCGCGAGTCGACCGCCAGCGCGTCGCCTTCGAGGTAATCGTTGCTCCCCCCGCCGCCGCCCTTGCCGCTTCGGCCGAGCCCGTGGCCGTGCCCGGCATAGGCGTTGAGCGAAACGCCGGTGACGCGAACCACGAGCCGCGGTCCTGGCCCGATCCGGTCGGCGAAGGCGCGGCGCAGCTCCGCGGTGAGGCTCTCGCGCACGAACTCGGCGTAGGGCCCGAGGCCGCGCGCATGCAGCGGGCCGACATCGACCCCGACCGAGGAGAAGCGCGTGCCGGGCGCGATGCCGCCGTACTGGGCCTGCGCGGCGGCGGGCAGGGCGGCGGCGAGCCCGGCGAGAAGCGCGCGTCGGGAGAGGGCGGTCATCGGCTGCTCCGGTCACGATCGGCGGCGGAAGTTGCGCCAGCCCGCCTGCAGGGTCAATCGTTATAGACGTCCTTGAAGATCAGCATCTTGGCGAGCTTGCGCTCGTTGTCGTGCGGGAAGCCGCAGCGCTTGGCGAACTCGTCCGCGTCGCGGTAGGTGCCGAAGATGCGGTCCCAGATCGGCAGGTCGGCGAAGTTGTACTTGTGGACGTTGAGCTGGTGGTGGATCGAATGCAACTCGGGCGTCTGGATGAAATACTTGACCAGCGCGGCGATCTGAAGTTCGAGTGGTAGAAGAACTCGCCGGTCGCCGCGAAGAAGTTGAACCAGAGCGCGCCCTCGAGCGAGGCGCCGAGAAGCAGGTAGAGGATCGCGGCTGCAAGCGCCGAGTCGGCCAGGATCTCGATCGGGTGCTTATAGAAGGAGGTGATTGCCTCGATGCGGGCCGGCGAGTGATGGACCTGGTGGAAGACGTGCCAGAAGCCATCGAGATGGCGGATGCGGTGCCACCAATAGAAGAAGAAGGTCCCGACCAGCCAGCCGACGAAGCCCTCCAGCACGGGCGTGTTCCAGGCCGCGAGCTTGACTAGCGAAGCACCTGAGAACAGCTCGATCCAGAGCTTGTTGGTGCCGAAGGTGATGGCGACCTGGCACAGGTTGATCAGCGCCGCGCGGGCATACCAGCCCTTGGAGTTCGGCAGCTCGCGCCCCGGCCTCACCCGCTCGAGCGTCAGGAAGATCAGCGCGGAGAGGAGGGTGAGGACGGTGGGGAGCGCGAGGTGCATGCGCCCCGACTATAGCAGCGGCGCGGCTCTGGGGGTGCGCTGGGTCACGGGGCGGGCGTCTCAGGACGCGTTATGCCGGATGAAGCTTCGGCGCCTGACGCTTACCGGAACCGCACCCCCACGATCTCGTACGACTTGCCGCCGCCGGGGGTGTGGACCTCGACGGTGTCGCCGACGCCCTTGCCGATGAGCGCCCGGGCGATGGGGGAGGTGATCGAGACGCGGCCCGAGTGTACGTCGGCCTCGGGCTCGCCCACGATCTGGTAGGTCTTCTCCTCCTCGGTGTCCTCGTCGACTAGCTTTACGGTCGCGCCGAACTTCACCTTATTGCCGGAAAGCTTTGAGATATCGATCACTTCCGCGCGCGAGATCAGGCTTTCGAGCTCCAGGATCCGGCCCTCGTTGAGGGACTGCGACTCCTTTGCCGCGTGGTACTCCGCGTTCTCGGAGAGGTCCCCGAGGGAGCGCGCGTCGGAGATCGCCTGGATGATGCGCGGGCGCTCGACTTGCTGGCGATGCCGCAACTCCTCTTCCAGGGTTGCAAAGCCCTTGATCGTCAGCGGAACCTTTTCCATCGCTTCGTCTCTTTACGGCAAAAGGACCCTGCAGGCGGCCTTTCCGGCGCCCTGCAGCATCCGACAGACTTCGGAAAGCGTCGCAGTGCTGCGACCGTGAAGCTGCGCGTCAGGCGAAGTAGTCCTGAAGCGCGCGCACCTCGAGATCGCCCCCTCGATAGGCCTTGATCCCCTCGGCGGCGGCCATGGCCCCGGCTAGAGTGGTGTAATAGGGCACCTTATGCAAGAGGGCGGCGCGCCGCAGCGAGCGCGAGTCGGAGAGCGCGCCGGCGCCCTCCGTGGTGTTGAAGACGATCTGGACGTCGCCGTTCTTGATCGCATCCACAATGTGAGGACGTCCCTCCAACACCTTGTTGATCCTCGTTGATTCTACGCTGTTGTCCTCGAGGAAGCGCTGCGTGCCGCCGGTCGCCACGATCTTGAAGCCGAACTCCGCGAGCATCTTCACCGCCGGCAGGATCCGGGCCTTGTCCGTGTCGCGCACCGAGACGAACACCGTGCCCGTCCGGGGCACTTCCGTGCCGGAGCCGAGCTGGCTCTTGGCGAAGGCGACCCCGAAGCTGCGATCGAGCCCGATGACCTCGCCGGTCGAGCGCATCTCGGGGCCGAGCAGCACGTCGACGCCGGGGAAACGGGCGAAGGGGAAGACCGCCTCCTTGACCCCGATATGCGGCAGATCCTTCGGCACGAGGCCGAACGAGGCGAGGCTCTCGCCCGCCATGATCCGGGCCGCGATCTTGGCGATCGGCTCGCCGATCACCTTCGCCACGAAGGGCACGGTGCGCGACGCGCGCGGGTTCACCTCGAGCACGTAGATGTCGCCGTCCTTGATCGCGTATTGCACGTTCATGAGGCCGCCGACCTGGAGCGGGAGGGCAAGCGCCGTGGTCTGCGCCTCCAGCGCCTGGATGGTCTCCGCCGACAGCGAGCGCGGCGGCAGCGAGCAGGCGGAATCGCCCGAATGGATGCCCGCCTCCTCGATGTGCTCCATGATGCCGGCGATGAACACGTCCTTGCCGTCGCAGAGCGCGTCGACGTCGATCTCGATCGCGTCCGAGAGGTAGCGGTCGAAGAGGAGCGGGTTCTGGCCGAGCACCGTGTTGATCTGCCCGGTCTTGTCGTTCGGGTAGCGGGCCTTGACGTCGGAGGGGATCAGGCTCGGCAGGGTGCCGAGGAGGTAGTCCTGGAACTGCTGCTCGTCGCGGATGATCGCCATGGCCCGCCCGCCGAGCACGTAGGAAGGGCGCACCACGAAAGGCAGGCCGAGATCGGCCGCGACCAGCCGGCTCTGCTCGACCGAATAGGCGATGCCGTTCTTCGGCTGCTTGAGGCCGAGCTTGTCGAGGAGGCGCTTGAAGCGGTCGCGGTCTTCGGCGAGGTCGATCATGTCGGGCGAGGTGCCGAGGATCGGCACGCCGGCCTCCTCGAGCGGATGCGCGAGCTTGAGCGGCGTCTGGCCGCCGAACTGGACGATGACGCCGTGCAGCGTGCCGCGGGAGCGCTCGGTGTCGATGATCTCGAGCACGTCCTCGGCGGTGAGCGGCTCGAAATAGAGCCGGTCCGAGGTGTCGTAGTCGGTCGAGACGGTCTCCGGGTTGCAGTTGACCATGATGGTCTCGAAGCCTGCGTCCCTCAGGGCGAAGCAGGCGTGGCAGCAGCAGTAGTCGAACTCGATGCCTTGCCCGATGCGGTTCGGCCCCCCGCCGAGGATCACGACCTTCTTGGCATCGGACGGCGCGGACTCGTCGGCCGGGCACCCGGCGAAAGGCGCCGCATAAGTCGAGTACATGTAGGCGGTCGGCGAGGCGAACTCGGCGGCGCAGGTGTCGATGCGCTTGAAGACCGGGCGCACCCCGAGCGAGCGGCGCAGCGCCTTCGCCTCGGCCTCGCTGGTGCCGGCAAGCACGGCGAGCCGGGCGTCCGAGAAGCCCATGGCCTTGAGCTGACGGAAGGCGCCGGGGGTCCGCGGCAGCCCATGCGCGCCGACCTTCTTCTCGAGGTCCACGATCGCCTGGAGCTGCTCGAGGAACCAGCAGTCGATCTTGCAGCTCTCGTAGACCTCGTCCTTGGAGAAGCCCATGCGCAGCGCCTGGGCGACCTTGAGCAGACGGTCGGGGGTCGGCGTGCCGAGCGCGGCCTTGACCGCGTTCTTGTCGTCGCCCTTGCCGAGGCCCTCGATCTCGATCTCGTCGAGCCCGGTGAGGCCGGTCTCCAAGGAGCGCAACGCCTTCTGCAGCGACTCGGGGAAGGTCCGCCCGATCGCCATCGCCTCGCCGACCGACTTCATCGAGGTGGTCAGCACCGGCTCGGCGCCGGGGAACTTCTCGAAGGCGAAGCGCGGGATCTTGGTGACGACGTAGTCGATCGTCGGCTCGAAGGAGGCCGGCGTCGCCCCGCCGGTGATGTCGTTCTCGTAGCCCACGGCAAGCTTCGCCGCCACCTTGGCGATCGGGAAGCCGGTCGCCTTGGAGGCGAGCGCGCTCGAGCGCGACACGCGCGGGTTCATCTCGATGATCAGCATGCGGCCGTCGGCCGGGTTGAGCGCGAACTGCACGTTCGAGCCGCCGGTGTCGACGCCGATCTCGCGCAGCACCGCGATCGAGGCGTCGCGCATGATCTGGTATTCCTTGTCGGTGAGCGTCTGCGCCGGCGCGACGGTGATCGAGTCGCCGGTGTGCACGCCCATCGGGTCGAGGTTCTCGATCGAGCAGACGATGATGCAGTTGTCCTTCTTGTCGCGGACCACTTCCATCTCGTACTCTTTCCAGCCGAGCAGCGATTCCTCGATCAGCAGCTCGCTGGTCGGCGACGCTTCCAGGCCGCGCTTGCAGATGGTCTCGAACTCTTCGGAGTTGTAGGCGATGCCGCCGCCGGTGCCGCCGAGCGTGAAGCTGGGACGGATCACCGTGGGGAAGCCCAGCGTCTTCTGCACCGCCCAGGCCTCTTCCATCGAATGGGCGATGCCCGAACGCGCCGAGCCCAGGCCGATGCGCGTCATCGCGTCCTTGAACTTCAGGCGGTCCTCGGCCTTGTCGATCGCTTCCGGCGTGGCGCCGATCAGCTCGCACTTGTACTTGTGCAGCACGCCGTTGCGCCACAGGTCGAGCGCGCAGTTCAGCGCCGTCTGGCCCCCCATGGTCGGCAGGATGGCATCCGGCCTTTCCTTGGCGATGATCTTCTCGACCGTCTGCCAGGTGATCGGCTCGATGTACGTGACGTCGGCGGTGGCCGGGTCGGTCATGATCGTCGCAGGATTCGAGTTGATCAGGATGACCTTGTAGCCCTCCTCGCGCAGGGCCTTGCAGGCCTGCACGCCGGAGTAGTCGAACTCGCACGCCTGGCCAATGATGATCGGGCCGGCGCCGATGATGAGGATGGACTTGATGTCGGTACG
>JAQSWQ010000100.1 GCA_029266525.1 Microvirga sp. | reverse complement strand
CTCCTGCGCCTTATGCTGAGCCGTGATGTCGGTGCCGACTCCGCGATAGCCGAGGAACTCGCCGTCGGGGCCGAATCGCGGCTGGCCGCTGATCCGGAACCAGCGGACATGCCCGTCCTTGTGGTTGTAGGGGTAGACCAGGTTCCGGAACGGCCGCCTCGCAAGAAGGTCCTCGATGTG
Organism: Microvirga sp.; assembly: GCA_029266525.1. Taxonomy (GTDB): domain Bacteria; phylum Pseudomonadota; class Alphaproteobacteria; order Rhizobiales; family Beijerinckiaceae; genus JAJKJG01. The sequence goes on along the minus strand of JAQSWQ010000100.1, from coordinate 8,712 downwards.
CGGCTCCCAGAAGGCCGTGTTCTGTGAGTTGGCCGCGATCTCGAGTCGGCTCTTGCCGATCTCGCGGTCGGGCTCGACCCCGGCGAACTCCTGCAGGCGGCTCGAGAAGAACGAGAACCGCAGCTCGGAATCCATCTCCCAGAACCAGTCCGAGGCGATCTCCGCAAAATCCTGCAACAGGCGTTCGGACACGTGACCCCCCGAATGAAGGGGCCTATCAAAAAGATGGGAATCTAAGAAAGCGTTAGGGCCTGTGATCAGCGGTCAGCGCTACTCGGCAGCGATTTTCGCAGGCGGGTGGACCGTTTCGGGTTCCCCGGCCTTCCCGGCCGCTTCTCGAGCGGCTTCCAGGCACGCCTTCAACCCTTCGCGAAGCGAAGTCACGTAGTAGTCGGCGCCGATCGCGCTCCTCAGCTTCTCATCCGCGAGGACCGCGTCCTCCGCCGGCCACAGCCCGACCAGGATGGGCGCGTCGGGCAGCCGCTGACGAAGCCGCCTGATGAGGTAGCGCAGATGGGCCGGGTTTCCGCTGATCTCGAGATACGAGATGCACACCATTGCAACGCCGTCGACGTCGAGGCCGATGATGTTCGAGCGCGATACCTGCTCATGCGGCACCACGCGGGCGCCGAGGCCGTGCTTGCGCAGGAGCTGCGCGAGCATGCTCGAGGCCGCCTCGTCCAGCGGCCCACGCCCGGCGATGCACATGACGGGGGCCTCTCCGCGCCAAGCCTTCGGCAGCTCCGGGAGTTCCGGCACCTCGGACTCGACCGGCGGCTCCTTCGGCAGGTCTTTCTCTGCAAGCGGGGTGCCGGCGACGTCCTCATTTTTCGAGGCGGCAGGAGGCTCGACGTCGGGGTAAGCGGCGAGGTCGTTCACGAGACCGCTGATCGCCTCCCTGATCCGCTCGAGCTGCGGCGGGGTAAGCACGCCGCGCGTGGCGTCGTTGGCGGCGAGCTGCAGGCCCTTGAGGGCGACCTCGTCGTAATAGGAGGAGATCGAGCGCTCCTTCAGAAGCTGCTCGCCGTGTTCCAGCGCCTCGTCGGGATCGCCGGCGAGGATGCGCTGGTAGAAGTTCTCGGCAGGCGTGAGAGCGGGCCGGTCGCCGAGGAGAACGTCGAAGAACTCGAGCCGCTCGACGTGGCGCCCGAGCACCACGAGGCAGAGCGTCAGAGGCGTCGCGATGAGGAGGCCGACCGGCCCCCACAGCCAAGTCCAGAAGATCGCGGCGACGACCACCGCGAAGGGGGAAAGCCCGGTGCTCTGCCCATAGACCAGCGGCTCTACCACATGGCCCATAACCGGCTCAGCGATGATGAAAAAAGCCAGCGTCAGAAGCGCCATCGACCAGCCAGGGTCGACCGCCGCGGCGAGAGCCACCGGGGCGGCTCCGGCAATGAACGCCCCGATATACGGCACGAAGCGCATGAGCGCGCCGAAGATGCCCCACAGGAGCGGGCTCGGCACGCCGATCGCCCAAAGCACGCCAGCCGTCACGGCGCCGAAGGCGCCGTTGAGCGCGAGCTGGGTGAGGTAATAACGGCTCAGCCGGCGCGCGGCGTCGTCCATGGCGACGGTCGTGCGGTGGAGATCGCGCGCACCGAACAGGCGGATCATGCGGTCGCGCAGATCCTCGCGCTGGAAAAGGATGAAAACCACGACAATGAGCGTGATGAATACCGTCGCGAGAGGGTGGAGGATTGGCACAACGAAGCGCCGCGCGATCTCCAGAGGCGTGAGGTCGGGCTGACGGATCTCGACCGGCAATGGCTTCGGTTCCGGCGGGGAGGGGGATTCGGTCGCGGGCGCCGGCATCGTCTGGGGCGACGGCGTCTTGTCCTCGGTCGCCTTTTCGATCTCGCGCCCGAGATGCCGCACCATCTCCGCGCCGCGGCCCAGCACGCCATCCTTCAGCCCCGCGACCTTGTTGCGGATCGTGGTTTCGTAGCGGGGGAGATCCGCCGCAAGCTGCGCGACCTGCAGCCCGATCGTGGCCGCGAGCGCGCCGATGATCCCGATCGCGACGAGGACCGCGACGACCACGGCCGGCACGCGCCCGAAACGCCAGCGCCGCATCAGGTCAACAAAGGGTGCGAGCACGAAAGCGAGCAGCACCGCGAGGACGATCGGCAGGAGCACGTCGCGACCGAAATAGAGCGCCGCGACCACCACCACGGCGACCGCGAGCGTCATCAGGCTCGCGAGCGACGGCGCTTCCGCCTGCGGGACCTCGTTCTTCGGCGCCGGCCGCGGCGTCAACGCTGATGCCATATTGTGGTTCTCTCCGGCGGCGTTCCGAGGCGTAAAGCGTCGCCTTTCGAAACGTTCGAGCGCCCGAATCGATCCTAGGTCTCGCCCGGCGGGCTTGGCGCGGCGTCGCCGGCCGGCATAGGGTGGCGTCCCCCGAATCCCGAGCCCATTCCCGTGACCGGCACCCTTCTTCCCGTCTTCGACGGGCACAACGACGTTCTTCTGCGCCTGTTTCGCCGCGGCGGGGAAGCGCCCGAGCGGGCTTTCCTCGAGGGCGAGCCGGCCGGCCACATCGATTTGCCCAAGGCGCGGCGGGGCGGGCTCGCGGGCGGCCTGTTCGCGATCTTCTCGCCCTCGGAGGGTGGCGGCGAAAGGGTCGAGGCGCTGATGGAGAGCCCGCCCTACGACATCCCGCTTCCGGACTATCTCGACCTGACCTTTGCGCAGCGCGTGACGCTGCACATGGCGGCGCTCCTGTTCCGCATCGAGCGCGCCTCCGAGGGCACTGTGAAGGTCTGCCGCAACGCGCACGAGATCGCCGCCGCGATCGAGGCCGGCGTGCTCGCGACGGTGCTGCACATCGAGGGTGCGGACACCATCGATCCCGAGTTCCACTTCCTCGACGTGCTCCACGAGGCTGGGTTGCGCTCGCTCGGGGTCGTCTGGAGCCGTCCGACGATCTTCGCGCAGGGCGTCCCGTTCCGGTTCCCGAGCAGCCCCGACACCGGCCCGGGCCTCACCGATCTCGGACGGGCGCTGGTGCGCCGCTGCAACGAGCGACGTATCCTGATCGATCTGTCGCATCTCAACGAGGCCGGCTTCTGGGACGTGGCCAAGCTTTCGGACGCGCCGCTCGTCGCGACCCATTCGAACGCGCACGCCATCACGCCGCATTCCCGCAATCTCACTGACCGGCAGCTTGCGGCGATCGGCGAGAGCGGGGGCATCGTCGGGGTCAACTTCGCGACCAGCTTCATCCGGGCTGATGGGTGCAAGGACGCCGACACCTCGCTCGAGGAGGTGATCCGGCATTTCGACCACCTGATCGAGCAAGTCGGCGAGGACGGCGTCGGTTTCGGCTCGGATTTCGACGGCGCCACTGTGCCGCGCGACATCGGCGACGCAGCCGGCCTGCCGCGGCTCGTCGAGGCCATGCGCGGGCACGGGTACGGCGAGGTGCTTCTGCGCAAGCTGGCCTACCGCAACTGGATCCGCGTCCTCGCCCGCACCTGGGGCGAGCCGAAGACGCAAGCCGAAACCGGGCTCGCGGCCTGACCCGCCGCGCCGAGGAGAAGCCGATGATCGAGCTCCACACCTGGTCGACGCCGAACGGCCGCAAGGTCTCCATCATGCTCGAGGAGGTCGGGCTGCCCTATTCGGTGCACCCGGTGAACATCGGCAAGGACGAGCAGTTCCGGCCCGATTTCCTGGCGATCAGCCCCAACAACAAGATCCCGGCGATCGTCGATCCCGAGGGCCCGGGCGGCAAGCGCTTTTCATTGTTCGAATCGGGCGCGATCCTGATCTATCTCGCCGAGAAGACGGGGAAGCTCGTCCCGAACGACCCGACGGCGCGCTACACCGCCCTCCAATGGCTGATGTTCCAGATGGGAGGGCTCGGCCCCATGCTCGGCCAGACGCACCATTTCCTGCGCGCCGCGCCGGAACAGGTGCCCTACGCGATCAAGCGCTACAAGGACGAGACGCGGCGCCTCTACGGCGTGCTCGACAAGCGCCTCGCCGAGGCGGAGCACCTCGCGGGCGAGTATTCGATCGCGGACATCGCATCCTACCCTTGGGTCGCCCGCCACGAATGGCATCAGATCGAGCTGCCCGATTTCCCGAACGTGAAGCGCTGGTTCGATACGATCGGCGCGCGCCCGGCCGTGGAGCGCGGCATGAAGGTGCCCTGAGCGTCAGCCGTCGAGCATCGCGGCGTATTCGGGACGGCGGCTCGCATAGGCCGCCATGAATGGGCACTTGGCCACCACCCGGCTGCTGTTGCCACGCAGATGCTCGAACACACCCTCCGCCAGTTTCGAGCCGATGCCGCGGCCCGATAGCTCTTGGGGGACCTCGGTGTGGGTCAGGACGACCCGGCCGTCTTCGTTCCGGTAGTAGGCGACGGCGAGCGCCTCGCCCACCGGCATTTCGAAGCGCTGCTCCGCGGGGTTGTCGAGGACTTCCATATCCATGAGGCCTCCGGAATTGGGGTTTCCGCACGGCGGGCCGATCACCGGCTCGCGGCGGCCATCGGCGCGCGGGCGGCAAGCGGTACTGTTCCCTCCCGCGCGCCGAGCACCATCTCGGTCGCCCAGTTGACGAGAAGCGTCGTGTAGGCCTGCTGCCAGAGCGGTTTCGAGAGCCCGTGATCCGCGCCTTCGATGACCCGGTATGTGAGCGAGTGCGCCTTGCCGAAGGCGGCCATGTAGTTCGCGATCACCGGGTGCGGAACGATGTCGTCGTGCTCGGATTCGACGATGAGCACGTCGCCCTCGAAGGCGGCGCAGGCCTTGAGGGCGCGATTGTCCTCCGGCTTCACGGATCCGCGGCGATAGGCTGCGAGGCCGTATTTCTTCAGCTCGACCTTGGGCAGCGACCAGTCCTCATCCTTGTAGAGGGCGGGCACGCGAAGGGCGAGCCAGCGTACCGGCCGGAGCGAGCTCAGGATCGTGGCGAGATAGCCGCCATAGCTGCTGCCGATGACCAGCATGCCATCCGTATCGACGCCGGGCTGGGCGGCGAGGGCGTCGTAGGCGGCGAGCACGTCCCGCAGGCTGTCCTCGCGCGTGATCGTTTCCTGCTGCCCCTCGGTGTCGCCATGGCCGCGTAGGTCGAAGGCGAGGCAGACGCAGCCGAGCGCCGCGATGTCACGGGCGCGAGCGAGATATTGCTGCTGGCTTCCACCCCAGCCGTGCACGAAGAGCACGCCGGGGATGACCGTGTTCGGCGCGATCACGGTTCCTTCGATGCGCTCATCGTCGACGACGATGTCGACGGTTTCATCCCGCGTAGTCATCGGCGCTCCACCAGCGCGTATTTGAGGATCGCCCCGACCTTATCGTCGATGCCACGGAAATAGACCATTGCGCCCGCCGGCGGCTCCGCCCCATCGCCGTAGACCTCGACCGTGCTGGCGTGAACCGACCGCAGATCGGGATCGGCGCGGAACGCCTCGAGCGCGGCGATCTCGGCGCCGCTCGCGCCGCCCATGCGCCACGACTGCTCGAGCACGCCGCAGCGCGCCTGCGCGCCGAATCCGACGCCTCGCGCGACGTCGTAATTGCGGCGCGAGGCGAAGAAGCCGGAAAAGCACTTGGCGGCCGCGGCGTCATAGAGGCGGGCTTTCGCGATCGCCACGCGGGCGCTGTCGGGAAGATCGAGCGCGAGGAGCGCCTCGAAACCGCCCCGCGCCACGAGGAGGTCCGAGCCACCATAGACTTCGGTGCCGGTGTTGTCGGCGGTCAGGCGCTGCGTGCCGCAGTAGCTCGCGAAGAGATCAGCGACGCGGATTTGGCCGACGCTGTGGGTCACCACCTCCTCGAGATTCTCCTCGATGACGAGACCGTGCGAGAAAAGCTCGTCCGGGTCGATTTCGTCGAGTGCGCTTTCGAGCTCGTCGCGGCTCGCGACGAGGCGCTGGCCTCGCCCGCCGACGCCGCGGACGAGCTTCAGCCTGATCGGCCCTTCGCGCAGCAGGCGCTGCCCGGCCGCGAGGGCATCCGCCGCATCGAAGACCGAATAGCCCCCGAGAACCACATCTCGGACCCGCTCCGGGAACTCGTGGCTCCACCCCGAGGGGGCCGGCGCGTCTTCGTGCAGAAGCGGATGGGTGATCGCTTTCGACGCCGCGAAGGCATGCGGAACAAGGCCGCCGAAGAGATCGTCTTCGCTGGCGATCCCGAACTCGCCAATACCGTCGACGTTCACCAGGGTCCGTCGTGGCACGAAGTAGAGACGGCCGGGATACTCGGCCGAGGGGTCGTGATCGCCGGCGAATTCGAAACCCTTCAGCGCGGCGAGCCTACGGGCGAGTTCGTTGCAGGTGGCACGTTCATGGCTGGTTGCATAGCCCTGCTCGAAGTTCTGATAGGCGACGACCAGGCCCAAAGCACCGATGCTCCTGCGCCGAGAATCAAGTCGCGCCTTGCCGCCGCAGTTCCGCTTCCGCCTTCCCCTTGCTTGGCGGAGGCGAGGCTCTATGGTGCCGCGCGACCCGAAAAGAGCTTCAGGACGGCGCGATGGCCGAGGTCGGCATTCCCCATTTCCACAACGATCCGGGCGTGAGCACGATCCTTCTCGGCGCACGCGAATTCATGTGCATCGGCGCGAAGCCCCCCTTCGACCACCCGCACGTCTTCCTCGACATGGGCTCGGAGGACGAGATCGTCTGCCCCTATTGCTCGACGCTCTACAAATTCCGCGCCGACCTCGCCCGGGGCAAAGCCGAACCTGCCGAATGCCTCTATGTCGCGCAGGCGGAAACGCCCTACGACCTCGCCGGGGCCCGCGGCAGCGGGTTGCGCTGACCCGAGGTGGAGCCCCGATCGGCGATCGTCGCGGGCGCCGGCATCGGGGGGCTGACGGCCGCTCTCGCGCTCTCCCGCCAGGGCTGGCGCGTCACGGTTCTCGAGCGCCGCACCGGGTTCTCGGAAGTTGGGGCGGGCATCCAGATCTCCCCGAACGCCAGCCGCGTGCTGATCGACCTCGGGCTCGGCTCGGCGCTCCGGCGCGCGGCAAGCGAGCCCTCGCGCGTGGTCGTGCGCTCGATCGGCTCAGGGGCGCAGATCGGGGAGGTGGCGCTTGGGCCGTTCATGCGGGAGCGCTTCGGCGCGCCCTACTACGTCATCCACAGGGCCGACCTGCAGAGACTTCTGCTCGACGCGGTCCGCAGCCAGCCGAACGTGACGCTCCTGCTCGGGCGCGAGGCTTGCGGCTTCGGCGGGGGCTCAGGGCAAGAGATCGCGATCGAGAAGGCGGGCGGCGCACGGGAAACGCTCGCGGCCGATCTCGTGGTCGGCGCGGACGGGCTTTGGTCGAAGCTGCGCGCCGCGACCGGTCCCGCACGTGCGCCTGAATACCGGGGCTTCGTCGCGTGGCGCGCCACCATGGTGCGTGCGGAAGCGCCTGCCGAGATCGCGGGCGAAGAGACCGGCCTCTGGCTCGGTCGCGCCGGTCACGTGGTTCATTATCCGCTGGCGGGCGGGCGGCTCCTCAACATCGTGGCAATCGAACGCCGCGCCGACCCGGTCGAGGGCTGGGCGGCTCCGGGTCGCCGCGAGGATCTTCTCGCCCGCTTCGACGACGCAGCCGAAAGCTTGCGCCAGCTCCTCGCCGTTCCCGCCGAGTGGCTGCTCTGGTCCGTCTTCGACCTTCCCGCGGCCCGGATGGCGAATGGCCGGCTCGCACTCCTCGGCGATGCCGCCCATCCGGTGCTGCCCTTTCTTGCGCAGGGCGGGGCGCTGGCGGTCGAGGATGCCGCGACGCTCGCGAACGCGCTCGCGCAGGCACGCGATGTTCCGGCGGCTCTCGAGCGATACGCAAATGCGCGCCTTGCCCGCGTCCGGCGCGTCCAGGCCGCCGCCCGCCGCAACGGCCGGGCCTACCACTCCGGCGGCATCCCGGCGTTCGTCCGCGACCGCATCATGGCCCGGCTCGGGCCGCAGGGCATGGCCGAGCGCTATGCTTGGCTCTATGGCTGGCGAGCTTGAGCGAGCTTTGCCCTTGGCGCGCCCCCGGCCGGCCCCTAGGTTTGAGGCCATGCGGACGTGGCGAAACCGGTAGACGCAAGGGACTTAAAATCCCTCGGGCTCGCGCCCGTGCGGGTTCGACCCCCGCCGTCCGCACCAACAATATCAATAGCTTACGCCAACAGAAGCAGCTTTAAAGGAACTTCAGTTCAAAGCTGTGTCCGCACTGTGTCCGCAAAAGAACGCCAGGCTGAGAACCCCCTAGTCCTTGTAAGAGCACCACGCGGCAGTCTCGTCAGGGCGAACAGTCTTTGTCGGCTCGACGCCGGGGGTGGTCCCAGCCTGCACCGTGTGCCCCTGACCAAGCATCTCGCGGGCGAAATCTCGCGCGTCGTCCTCAGATCTGAAGTACTCGATGGTCTGAGCCGAGGTCCCCCTTGCAGTGCGCACCTGGCGCACCTGGCGCGAACCGAACATCACGTACCACGGATTTTCGCTAAGCATGGGCATGGCCGCGTTCTATGTGGGCGACCCATGTTTGCAAAGCATCTTAATCGCAAAAGCCCGGCGCGAGGCCGGGCTCCTGTTCGTTCGTCGGGGCGGGGTGGTGGTGTTCAGACGCTCGGGCCCGGAAGCGCTCGCGCCGCTTCCACGAACCGCCGCACGCACCCATCCGGCCAGTCAACGGCGTCCAGAGGCTCGTCCCAAGCGTCGCTAAAGGCCCACGCCAGCGCTTCGGCGTGAACCTTCAACCCGTCCACTGTGCGCGGGG
>JAQSWQ010000099.1 GCA_029266525.1 Microvirga sp. | reverse complement strand
GGACGGGCGCCTTAGGCTCAACACCGTGACGCCCGAACCGGCCTCGAGGCCCCCGAGCCCGGGGTTCGGCGTGAACCCCGGCCGCAGGCGCCGGCCCCGCCCCACGTCACGACGCCTCATGAGCGCGCCCCTCGGGTGGACGGGACCGCGGGAGACAAGCACATCTAGGAATAAATGTCAAGCGCCGATTGACGGAACACGCCCCGCATGTCGTGGCCCGGCTCGACCTGGTCAGGCCCGGCGATGACAAATGGAAGCGACGCTCGCAAGAGGAGGCCCGCCCGCTTCGCGGGCGCCGATGTCGAACGATAGCCCGCCGGGCGAGATGCCCCGCGCTGGGGCTATCCGGCGAGGCGCTCGCGCGGCCGGTCCTGGCCCCACATCTTCTCGAGATTGTAGAAGCTGCGGACCTCGGGCCGGAAGACGTGCACGATCACGTCCCCGGCGTCGATCAGGACCCAGTCGCAGGCGGGCAGACCCTCGACCCGCGCCGGCCCGAGACCTCGGGTTTTCAGCACCTCGAGCACGCGCTCGGCGATCGCGCCCACATGGCGGTGGGAGCGGCCGGAGGCGATCATCATGGTGTCGGCGATCGAGGTCTTGCCGGTGAGGTCGATCTCGACCACATCCTCGGCCTTCATGTCCTCGAGACAGAAGCGGGCGACGGCCCGGACATCCTCGCCCTCGGGAAGCTCCGCTCCGGAGGGAGGGGGAAGCGGCGAAAACTCCGCTTCACGCGGAATGAATGCGTTCAGGTTTGGTGTCCTCTCAGCGACGCAACGGCGCGGCGCGACTCAGAATGTAGGGTCGCACCGGTAAAGATTTCAACGTGGCGACCCTTAGAAAGTTCGCGGACGTTGCTGCCGCAGCACAGTGGAGGAGAGGGGCGAGCGCGGCCCGTGCAGGAAGACCCAGGCGGGCGGCGGCAGATCCGGCAGGATCGACGCGTCGGTCTCGTCGATCCGGAACGGCCCGAGCGCAAGCGCCGCCTTCGAGCGGGTCGCGCGCAAGGTCCAGCCCGGCCGGTCGACGACCGCGAAGGGCATCAGCTCGGCGATGCGACGCCAGCCGCGCCAGCGGCTGAACTGGGCGAGGTTGTCGGCGCCCATGATCCACACGAATCGCGCGGCCGCCGCGCGCGCCGCGACGTATTCGAGCGTATCCAGGGTGTAGCGGGCGCCTATCTCGGCTTCGAACCCGGTCACCGCGATGCGCGGGTGGCGAGCAAGGGCGCGGGCCGCCGCCATGCGCTCGGAGAGCGGCGCGAGGCCTGAAAGCTCCTTCAGCGGATTGCCGGGCGTCACGAGCCACCACACGCGGTCGAGCCTGAGACGCCTCATCGCAAGGAGCGTGACGTGACGGTGGCCGGCATGCGGCGGGTTGAACGAGCCGCCGTAGAGGCCGATGCGCAGGCGGGAAGGATGGGGCGGAAGCTGAACCAAGACCGAGCCGCGCTACTTCCTCCCCCTTGCGGGGAGGGCGGACTCGGCCGAGGGCCGAGCCGGGTGGGGGTCGAAGGGGTGGAGCGCGTCGGCGAACACCTGGCCCGCGTGGAAGCAACGAAGCTCGAAACGGTGCAAGTCGAGCCCGGCCCCCCGACCCCTGCCCCTCCCCGCAAGGGGGAGGGGAGCGCGTCGCCCCCTCACGGCCGCGTCTGCCCCGCGCCGCGGACCCGGTACTTGAAGGAGGTGAGTTGCTCGACGCCGACCGGCCCGCGGGCGTGCATGCGGCCGGTGGCGATACCGATCTCGGCTCCGAAGCCGAACTCGCCGCCGTCGGCGAATTGCGTCGAAGCGTTGTGCAGGACGATCGCCGAATCGACCTCGGCGAGGAAGCGCTCGGCGGCGGCCGCATCCTCCGTGACGATCGCGTCGGTGTGGTGCGAGCCGTAAGCCTCGACGTGATCGATCGCGGCGTCGAGCCCGTCCACCACCTTGGCGGCGATGATCGCGTCGAGATATTCGGCGCGCCAATCCTCCTCCGTCGCCGCCGTGACCCGCGGGTCGGCAGCGCGGGCCACGGAGTCGCCGCGCACCGCGCAACCGGCGTCGAGCAGCATGGTCACGAGCGGCCGAAGATGCGTCTCGGCGCAGGCGCGATCGACCAGAAGCGTCTCGGCGGCCCCGCAGACGCCGGTACGGCGCATCTTGGCGTTCAGCACGATCCTCTTCGCCATGCCGAGGTCGGCCGCGGGATGGACATAGACGTGGCAGACGCCCTCGAGATGGGCGAAGACCGGGACCCGCGCCTCGGCCTGCACGCGGGCGACGAGGCTTTTTCCGCCCCGCGGCACCAGCACGTCGAGATTGCCGTCGAGCCCGGCTAGCATCGCCCCGACGGCGGCGCGGTCGCGGGTCGGCACGAGCTGGATCGCGTCCGGCGGCAGGCCGGCGCCCGCAAGGCCCTCGCGCATGGCCGCGGTGATCGCCTGGGCGGAGCAGAAGCTGTCGGAGCCGGCGCGCAGGATCGCGGCGTTGCCGGCCTTGAGGCAGAGCGCACCGGCATCGGCCGTCACGTTGGGACGGCTTTCGAAGATCACGCCGACAACCCCGAGCGGCGTCGCCACGCGCTCGATCTCAAGTCCATTCGGGCGCTCGAAGGCGGCAAGGACCCGCCCGACGGGATCGGGCAGCTCGGCGATGCTCCCGACCGCCGCCGCGATCGCCTCCACGCGCGCCTCGTCCAGAGCGAGGCGGTCGAGGAAGGCGGCGCTCTGGCCGCCGGCCCGAGCCTCGTCCAGGTCCTCGGCATTAGCAACGAGGATTGCCGGGGCTGCAGCGCGGATCGCGGCCGCCATGGCCTGCAGCGCCGCGTTCTTCTCGCCGGTCGTCGCGAACGAAAGGCGCCGCATAGCGGCGCGTCCGCGCCGGCCGAGCTCGGCCATGAGGCCGGGCACCGACTCGGCCTCCGGCGCGTTGAGTCGGTCGGCGAGGCGCACGACGCTGTTGTGAGTGGCGTTCATGAGACCGGTCCAGGATTTCCCCACTCAGGCCAAGCCGTCTTTAGCACGGGTTGCGCGCTCCGCGGCAAGGCAGGCGCCGAAAGCGGCCTCAAGATCCCAGAGCCGCCCGAACCTGCCCGAGCCGCGCATCGGCACCTCCGGCTGGCATTATCACTCCTGGTGGGGGCCGTTCTTCCCGGAGGGCCTGAGGAAAAAGGACGCGCTCGGATACTACGTCACGCGCTTCAACGCCTGCGAGCTCAACGCGCCTTTCTACCGCACGCCGACGATCGAGGCCGTGCAGGGCTGGTTCGAGCGCTCGCCCGACGATTTCCGCTTCGCCTGGAAGGCCTCGAAGTTCATCACCCATTGGAAGCAGCTCTCGGAGAGCTGCGACACATCGCTTGCGCTGCTGGAGACCCGGCTCGAGCCGCTGGGGCACAAGGTCGGGCCGATCCTGTTCCAGCTGCCGCCCAAGATGGAGGTGAACCGGGAGCGCCTCGCCTCCTTCCTCAGGATGCTCAACCCCGCCCGGCGCTACAGCTTCGAGTTCCGGCACCCGAGCTGGTACGAGGCGCCGATCTTCGACCTCTTGCGCGAGCATGACGCGGCGCTCTGCCTCTCGGACCATGCCGCCGCGCCGGCGCCCTGGGAAGTCACGGCGAGCTGGGTCTATGTGCGCGGCCACGGGCCGACCGGGCGCTACCACGGCAACTACTCGGACGCGACGCTCGAGAGCTGGGCGCGCGACATCGCCCGCTGGCGGGGCGAGGGCAAGGATTTGTGGTGCTTCTTCGACAACGACATCAAGAGCGCGGCGCCGCATGACGCGCAGAGGCTGCTTGGCCTCCTTGTAGAAGTGGAATGAGACGGTCGTCCCGGCCGGAGCGAAGCGGAGAGCCGGGACACCCCGACGCGCGCTGGCGTATGGTCCGGGATAGCCGCTGCGCGGCTTCCGGACGACCGCCTCGGCTGTTAGGCGGTTTTTGCTTCGAGCGCATGCGTCAGCGCGAGGTCGTCGCGGTGGATCATCTCGGCGCGGCCGGGATAGCCGAGGATGTCCTCGATCTCGGCGCTGGCGCGGCCGATGATCTTCTGCGCCTCCTCGGCATCATAGGCGACGAGCCCGCGGCCGAGCTCGCGCGCGCCGTCGCTCACCACGACCGCGTCGCCCCGCGCGAAGGCGCCTTCGACCCGGCGCACGCCGACCGGCAGCAGGCTCGCGCCCCCACGCAACGCCCGCGCCGCGCCGGCGTCGACCACGAGCGTTCCGCGCGGCTCGAGCGCGCCCGCGATCCAGCCCTTGCGCGCGGTGATCGGGTTCGACGAGGTCAGGAACCAGCTGCAGCGCGCGCCGGCCGCGATGGCCTTGAGCGGGTTCTTCAGCCGCCCGTCGGCGATGACCATGTGGGTGCCGCTGACGGTCGCGATCTTGCCGGCCTCGATCTTGGTGCGCATGCCGCCGCGCGACAGGTCGGAGCCGGCGCCGCCCGCCATCGCCTCGATCGCCGGGGTGATGCGCTCTACGACCGGGATGTGCCGCGCCGCGGGGTCTGACGTAGGGGGGGCCGTATAGAGCCCGTCGACATCGGAGAACAGGATCAGGAGATCGGCGCCGATCATGGTGGCCACCCGCGCGGCGAGGCGGTCGTTGTCGCCGTAGCGGATCTCCGAGGTCGCGACGGTGTCGTTCTCGTTGATCACGGGCACGGCGCGCAGCTCGAGGAGCTTCAGCGTGGTGGCGCGGGCGTTCAGATAGCGCCGGCGCTCCTCGGTGTCGGCGAGCGTCAGCAGGATCTGACCGGCGGTGATGCCGTGATGCGCGAGCGCCTCGGACCACAAACGGGCGAGCGCGATCTGCCCGACCGCGGCCGCGGCCTGGCTCTCCTCGAGCCTGAGCGTGCCCGGAGCCAAGCCCAGCACGCTGCGCCCGAGCGCGATCGCGCCCGAGGAGACCACGAGCACGTCGGCGCCGCGCCCGTGCAGCTCGGCGAGGTCCTCGGCAAGGGCCGCGAGCCAGGCGTGGTTCAGCCGCCCCCGCCCGCGGTCGACGAGCAGCGACGAGCCGACCTTGAGGACCACGCGGCGGAAGCTCTGGAGGGAGGGGATCATGACAGAGCGGGTACGATGTCCGTTCTCCGGAAGTCGTTGCCCTTGTACAGAAGCGGAGCATCGTGAGCCTTCGCGACCGCATATGCCATGCAGTCGCCGAAGTTCAGCGCAGCCGCGCTCTCGCGGCCCTTGCCGTAGCGCCGAAACGCCGTCAGCGCCTCGTCATACATATGGAGCGAGAATGCGACCGGGTGGATGAAGCGGCTCTCGAGGAACTCCTCCATGAACTCATCGGCGAATTCCGGCAGCTTGCTCTCGAGCACCAGCCTGGCTTCCAGCAATGTCGGCGTGCCGACGAGCGCTTCCTTGAGAGCGATGAGACGGGTGAACGTCTCCTCTTCCGGCTCGGAGCAGGCGATTGCGACGATCGCGGAGGTATCGAGCGCGATCATATGGGGAGCCCGTGTTCGTCGTACAGGTAAGAGTGATCGGAAGTCGCGCCCGAGTGCTTGTACTTGACCGCCCTTCTGGCCAGGTTCCGCAAGGCCTCGTAGCCAGCTCGCTGAGTTGGCGTCATGTCGTCGACAGGCGGCAATTTTGAGCCGTATTCGCGCAGCGCCTCGACTACGACCTCGACCACGGGGCGCCCGGTCTGCTCGGCAATGAGGTGAGCGAGGCGATGGGCCTCGTCACTGCGGATGTTCAGCTGCTTCGTCATGCTAGCGTCTCGTCCTGAATTGCTAGCATATTGGCGCTCGCAGCTCCGGGGCAAGGCTTAGGGATGCCATTCCTCTGTGGGCTGCGGTTGCGCCTCGGCCCCGCGCTCCTCCTCGATCACCCGCATCACGGCCCGCAGCGCCTCCTGCACCCCCTGGCCCGACGCCGAGGAGAGCGCGATCGGCGTGCGCCTTGCGGCACGCTTGAGCCGGGTCAGCTGCTGCTTCAGCGTCGCCTCGTCGAGCGCGTCGATTTTCGACAGCGCCACCACCTCGGGCTTTTCCGGGAGGCCGTGCCCGTAGGCCTCGAGCTCGCGGCGGACGAGCCTATAGGCTTTGCCCGCGTGCTCGCTCGTGCCCTCGACCAGGTGGAGCAGCACGCGGCAACGCTCGATGTGCCCAAGAAACCGGTCGCCGAGCCCCGCGCCCTCGTGCGCGCCCTCGATCAGGCCGGGAATGTCGGCGAGCACGAGCTCGCGCCCGTCGGCGCGGACCACGCCGAGGCCGGGGTGGAGCGTGGTGAAGGGGTAATCCGCGATCTTCGGCTTCGCCGCCGTGACGGTCGCGAGAAAGGTCGATTTGCCGGCATTCGGCAGCCCGACGAGCCCGGCATCGGCGATGAGCTTCAAGCGTAGCCAGAGCCACCTCTCCTGCCCCTCCTGCCCCGGATTGGCGCGGCGCGGCGCGCGGTTGGTCGAGGTCGCGAAGTGAGCGTTGCCGAAGCCGCCATTGCCGCCGCGCGCGAGCAGCACGCGCTGACCGGCCTCGGTCATGTCGGCGATCACCGTCTCGCCGTCCTCCGCGAGGACCTGCGTGCCGGCCGGGACCTTGAGCACGACCTCCGGCGCCTTCGCGCCGGCGCGGTTCTGGCCCATGCCGTGCCCGCCGGTCTTGGCCTTGAAATGCTGCTGGTAGCGGTAGTCGATCAGCGTGTTCAGCCCCTCGACGCACTCGGCCCAGACATCCCCGCCCCGCCCGCCGTCGCCGCCGTCAGGGCCCCCGAACTCGATGAATTTCTCGCGCCGGAACGACACCGCGCCGGCGCCGCCGTCGCCGGAGCGAACGTAGATCTTGGCTTCGTCGAGAAACTTCATGACGGGTCCTTGCGGGCCGCGCCGGCCCGGCCGCCGGCGCAAGGGAGAACGCCCTCGCGGTTGGCATGTGCCGGAGGGCGGCCGACCTTCGGCCGGCCGCCCTCCGGTCAGTGCACCGTCGCAAGCTCGATCGCGCCGTCCTTCGCGCGGGGCTGAGGCACGAAGCCGGCTTCGGTCCAGCTCTTCAGGCTCGACCACATCCGCCGGTCGAGGCGGAAGCGATCGACCGGGAAGACGCCGCCGCGGGCCGGGAAGGCCATCATCCCCGCTCCGACGAAGGCGAAGCCGCACTTCTCGAGCACCCGCCGCGAGGCCGGATTCACGACCCGCGCCGCCGAGGTGAGCTCCCGCGCCTCCGTATAGGCGAAGAAGGCGTCGATCAGCGCCCGGGCGGCTTCCGTGGCGTAGCCCTCGCCCCAATGGGGGCTGCCGACCCAGTAGCCGAGATGGGGAACGCCGTCCTCGGGGCCCGGCTCGATTCCGACCGCCCCGATCGCGCCGTTGCCCTTGCGGGTGATCGAGAGCGTGAGGCCGGTCCCTTCCGCGTTGTCGCGCCGGGCGCGCAGCACGAAGGATTCGACATCGCCGATCGTCAGCGGATGCGGGATCCGCGCCGTCATCTCGGCTACGGCTTTCTCACCGGCGAAGCGGACGGTGGCTTGGGCATCGGCGCGGCGCGGCCAGCGCAGCCAGAGACGGCGGGTCTCAAGCCGAAAAACGTCGTCGCGGGTGAGGTCGGGAAACATGGTCTGCTCCGATCCGAACGGCCCTCCTTTGGGGGCCGGATGCGACGAAGGGGAGGTGATGTCCCACCTCCCCTTCCGGATCTGAGCTTGGCCGTTTCGCGGCCCTCTGAGCTCTCATCCGCCGGTTCGGTTGGACACCGGCGGGAGCTCCTTCGTCTTTGCTCTCGCCGTTACTCGGCCGCCTGTTGGGCGGGAATGACCGATACGAAGGCTCGGCCCGATTTCGTGAGGAATCGGACCCGCCCCTCGGCGGTCGCGAACAGGGTATGGTCCTTGCCAATGCCCACATTCGCGCCGGCGTGGAATTTGGTGCCGCGCTGACGCACGATGATATTGCCGGCGAGAACGCTCTCATCGCCGAACTTCTTGACGCCGAGACGACGGCCTGCCGAGTCGCGCCCGTTGCGCGAGGAGCCGCCTGCTTTCTTGTGGGCCATGATGAACTCCGTGAACCTTGCTTAGCGGGATTCGCCTAAAAAAGCATCCTGGGAATTCTCACTCCGAAGCCGCCGGCTCGCCGCTCTCGCCCTTCTTCTTGCGGGCTGCGCGCGGCTTCTTGGCGGGGTCGCCGGAGACAGCCTCCGGAGCCTGCGCCTCGGCGGCGGCCTCGACCTGCGGCGCCGGCTCCTCGGCGAGGGCCGTGCTCGCGGCGCGCGCCGCCGGCTTCGCCCCGCCGGTCAGGATCTCGGTGATCCGCACCACCGTGAGAGCCTGGCGATGGCCGCGCTTGCGCTTCGAGTTCTGGCGGCGGCGCTTCTTGAAGGCGATGACCTTCGGCCCGCGCTTCTGCTCGACGACCTCGCCCGCGACGGTGACGCCCTCGACTCCGGGCAGCCCGATCTGGGTTGTCCCGTCGCTCGTGAACATGAGCACGTTGTCGAAGGTGACGGCTTCGCCCGGCCCGGCTTCGAGCTTGGCGACCGTGATGACGTCCTCGGCGGCGACGCGGTACTGCTTGCCGCCGGTCTTGATCACTGCGAACATCGTTTTGTCCTCGTGTTCGAGATCCGGCTCTCCGCGCAAGGCGGGGCCGGCTTCTTGGCAGTTTTCCGGCTTCAGGGACGCGGCCGGCGAGGCCGCAAATGCAAGCGCGCGGACGTGAGCCCGCGCGCGAAGCGGGTGAGATAAGCGCAGAGCCGGCGCGAGTCAACATTGCCCGCCATCCGACGATGTTGCCGGATAAGCCCTACGATGTTGTGGAATTTCCCCGACGATGTTGCGGGACTCGACCGACGATGTTGTGCGGACCTGACGCCTCGTCGCGCGACCGGCCGGCGCGTCCGCGCGCTTGTGGCCGCAGACCTCGCATGATATCGCCCCGCCGCCCATATAGGGCGCCAGGAAAGCTTCCCCTGGGCTTGGAGAGGTGGCTGAGTGGTTGAAAGCACCGCACTCGAAATGCGGCATACGGGCAACCGTATCGGGGGTTCGAATCCCCCCCTCTCCGCCACATCAG
>JAQSWQ010000032.1 GCA_029266525.1 Microvirga sp. | reverse complement strand
CAGGCGGGCTCATTTCGTAAGGCCCGAGTTTCTCGGAGCCTTGGCTGCGAGCAGCGGTATTTGTCGACAAGCTACTGAAGGGTGCCTGCCCCTCCGAGCTGCCGGTCGAGCAACCGACCAGATTCGAGCTCGTGATCAACCTCAGGACAGCCAAGGAACTCGGGATTACGATCCCGCCCACCCTCCTCGCCCGCGCCGACGAGGTGATCGAATAAGCTGCTCACTGCCCGCGCGGCGGGATCGAGGACCGGCTGAATTTGAAGACGGGCGTGGCTGGGCACAAAACTGGGTACAAGCACCCCTCGAAGGGCGAAAACCCAAATGTTTTCAATGGCGACCGACCGTGTACGGAGCGGTCGGATCTCGGACGGGCGCCCCGGCTCAACACCGTGACTCCCGAACCGGCCTCGAAGCCCCCGGGGTTCGGCGTGAACCCCGGCCGCAGGCGCCGGCCCCGCCCCACGTCACGACGCCTCATGAGCGCGCCCCTTGGGTGGACGGGACGGCGACAAGCAAGCACGAGTAGGACTTCAGAAGACGCCCTGTGATGACCGGACTTGACCCGCCGATCCAGTTTCCGCCGGCCGGAGCGCAAGCGGCCTCGATCGCCGGGTCAAGCCCGGCGATGACAAGCGGGAAATGCGGAAGAGCATCGGTGAGCGGCGTCCGCGACCATATCCACCCCACGGCGGCTCCGGCGTGTCGTCGTAAAAGGATCGGACGCACGGCCTACGGCGGTCGCGAGAGGTCTTCCCGGACGAGACCGCGAGCGGGCGCCGCTTCGCCACCTCGATCAGGGTGCGGTCGGGGAGTGGTCGAGAAATTCCGTGACCGTCCCACGAAGCTCACCCAAGGACGCGCTGCGCGGCGCCTGCCTCAAGCGTCGGCGCGAGCCGGCTCGGCCTTTAGCCGCACGCCGAGCGCCTTCAGGACGCGCAGCACGGTCGTGAACTCGGGATTGCCGGTATCGGACAGGGACCGGTAAAGCGCCTCGCGCGCCAAGCCGGTCTCGCGGGCGAGCTGGCTCATGCCGAGAGCACGGGCGACGACCCCGATCGTGTCCAGGATGAAGGCGGGGTCTCCGTCCTCGAGGGCGGCATCGATATAGGCCGCGATGGCCTCGCGGCTGTCGAGATATGCGGACGGGTCGAAGGGGCGGGTCTCGATCGCCATGGGGCGCTCCTAGAGCTTCTCGGCCAAGGCCTTGGCCTCCTTGATGTCCCGGCTCTGGGTCGTCTTATCGCCACCGCCGAGCACGACGATCAACTCCGCGCCCCGCCGGACGAAATGGACGCGGTAGCCAGGGCCGTAACGGATCCGAAGCTCGCTCAAGCCGCCGCCGACCGGCTTCACGTCGCCGGGGTTGCCGAAGGCGAGGCGGCGGACGCGGGCGGCGATCCGGGCAATGGCTTGAGGGTCGCGAAGATCGGCGAGCCATCTCCTGAACTCCGGCGTATCGCGCACCTCGATCATGCAAAGTTGTAACCCATCGGTTACGGGCGTCAATCCGCGTCACCGTCCCAGGAACTGCCGCACGGCGTTCACGAACGCCGGCCCATACGCCGCGATCTTGCGCTCGCCGACCCCGTGCACCAGGCGCAGCGCCGCGAGATCGAGCGGGCGGAGCTTCGCCATCTCGATGAGCGTGCGGTCGGGGAAGATCATGAAGGCGGCGACGCCCTCGGCGCGGGCGATGGCGCCGCGCACCGCGCGCAAATGCTGGAACAGCGGCTCGTCGGCTGGCGTCAGCCCGACCGCGGCGCCGTCCACCAACACGCGCTCGCGCCTCGCCCGCCGCTCGGGCTCGGCGCGCAACGCGATCCGCTCGCGGCCGAACAAGATCGCTTCGCCTTTCTCGGTCAGGCGCAGCCCCGGATGCTCGCCCTCGCCCGCCTCCTCGAGCGCGCCCGCCGCGAAGAGCTGGCGCAGCACCGAGCGCCAGATGCGCTGCGGCTTGTCGCGCCCGACCCCGAAGGTCTTGATGGCGCTGTGGCCGTTGCGGCGCAGCCACTCGGTCTCGCGGCCGGTGAGCACGTCGCAGATGTAGGCCGCGCCGAAGCGCTGGCCGGTGCGCGCGACGGCCGAGAGCGCCTTCTGGGCGTCGACCGTGGCATCGGTCAAAGGCACGCCGCCGCGGCAGAGGTCGCAATGGCCGCAGTTGCCGCTGCTCTCCTCGCCGAAATAGGCGAGCAGCGCTTGGCGGCGGCAGGTCGCGGCCTCGCAGAGCCCGATCATCGCCTCGAGCTTCCGCTGCTCGACCGCGCGGCGCTCGTCGGAGATGTCCTTCTCGGCGATCTGGCGGCGGCGCAGCGCCATGTCGTCGAAGCCGTAGAGCGTCAGCGTGTCGGCCGGGAGCCCGTCGCGCCCGGCGCGGCCGATCTCCTGGTAGTAGCTCTCGACGTTGGCGGGCATGTCGGCGTGGCAGACGAAGCGCACGTCGGGCTTGTTGATGCCCATGCCGAAGGCGACGGTTGCGACCACCACGACGCCGTCCTCCTGCAGGAAGGCGTCCTGGTGCCGGCCGCGTGAAGCCTGGTCCATGCCGGCGTGGTAGGGCAGGGCCCGAAACCCGCGCCCCTTCAGGTTCTCGGCGATCGACTCGGTGCGCTTGCGCGAGGCGCAGTAGACGATGCCGCTCGCCCTTTTGTGTCGGGCGAGGAAGTCGGCGATTTGGCGGCGGGGCTGGTCCTTCGGCTCGAAGCGGAGCGCGATGTTCGGCCGGTCGAATGAGTGCACCACGACGCGCGGGCGGCGCTCGAACAGGCGCTCGACGATGTCGTCGCGGGTCGCAGCGTCGGCGGTCGCCGTGAAGGCGAGCGTCTGGATGTTGCCGAGCACAGAGCGCGCGCGGGCGATCTCGCGGTATTCGGGCCTGAAATCGTGCCCCCATTGGGAGACGCAATGGGCCTCGTCGATGGCAAGCCGCCGCGCGCCGATCTCGCGAAGCCGCGCCGCGAGCCCTTGCGCCAAAAGGCGCTCGGGCGAGACGAACAGCAGGCGCAGCTCGCTCCGCCGCAGGAGCCGCCAGGCCTCGTCGGCCTCGTCCTCGCTTGTCGCCGAGTTGAGGGTCGCGGCGCGAACGCCGAAGCCCCACATCTGCTGGACCTGGTCGCGCATCAGCGCGATCAGCGGCGAGACCACGATGGTGAGCGCGCCATCGACGATCGCCGGCAATTGGTAGCACATCGACTTGCCGGAGCCGGTCGGCATGACGGCGAGCACGTCCTCGCCGGCGAGCACGGCGGCGACGATCTCGGCCTGGCCGGGGCGGAAGTCGTCATAGCCGAAGACGGATTTCAACGCGGCGCGGGCCGCTTCCCGGCGCTCACCCAACGCGCGGATCCGCCGGGCGCGGCAGGCGAACGACGCGGGTTCCGGCGAGCCTGTCGTGGAGGCTCGGCTTGCCCTTGCGGGCGGTGAGCCAGACCTCGACCGCGATGGCGAGGTTGCACAGCGCGAGCACGGCGGCGAGCCAGAGCAGCAGCGTCAGGCTCCCGAACGAGGTCCACTCCATCAGTGCATAGAGGGCGAGACCGACGAGGATCGGCCCGTTCAGGACGAGGTTGCGGATCGCGGCGGCGCCAAGCCCCGGCCGCACGCCGTAGCGATCGACGACGCGCAGGCGAAGCAGGCGCTTGCCGACGGTCGCTCCGTAAAGTCCCTGCGCGGTCACGACATAGGCGAGGTAGGCGAGCGAGGTGATCGAATCGAGGTCGAACGCGTCCACGGGCCTGAGGTCGGGGCCCACCACATAGGTCGCGCTCCGCCTCGTCGTCACCACCCGCTCGGCCGTCAGCATGCCGATCTCGCGCTCCTCGACGAGAGCGATCTCGTTGCGGAAGGGAAAGCCGAAGAACGATTTCGAGCAGTGCCGGATCAGGTTCGGCGAAAGCCCGGCCGGCGGCCTGATGCCGGGAGGCGGCGCGCTCAGATCGGTGCAGTCCTGAGACTGCGGGAAAGCGCTCGCAAGGCCGAAGGTGCCGGGCGCGAGGTAGACGAGCGGCAGCCCAACGAGAGTTGCGGCGAAGGCCCATCCGCACAGATCGATGAGCTGCGCCAGCAAGCGGGTCCAGAAGCCGGCGATCCGGCCCGACGCTGCGGCCTGCGACGGCATCCGCTACCGCGTCGCGATGGCCGCGGCCGCGCCGGCCATGAGCGCGCCGGTGCCGCGGTTGACGGCCTTGAGCGCCCGCGGCGAGGTGAAGAGGCGGCGGGCGCGGGCCGCGAGGACGACGTAGGACGTGAACACGACCGCGAGCACCAGAAGCGTCACCGCGACGAGCTCGGCATAGCCGACGACAGTCACGCCGGCGACGTCGACGAGGGCCGGCAGCAGCGCGAGATAGAACACCATGACCTTGGGGTTGCCCATGGTCACGGCGAGGCCGGCGATGAAGAGCCTGAGCGAGCTCTCCCGCGCAGTCTCAGCCGCGACCGCTTCCGCCGCAACCGGCGCGGTCCACAGCTTCCAGGCGAGGTAGAGGAGGTAGGCGGCGCCGGCGTATTTGATCGCCAGGAAAACGCCGTTGAAGCTCTGCGCGATGGCGGCAAGGCCGAGGACCGCGAGCGTCAGCCAGACCACGTCGCCGATCGCCACGCCGGCCGTGAAGGCGGCGGCGCCGCTCGTGCCGCGCCCGAGCACGCGCGCCACGATCGCCGCGATGCCGGGGCCGGGCGAGGCCGCGGCGACGAACAGCGCAGTGCCGAAGATGACGAGGCCGGCGAGGTCCATGGCGGGTCCTTCCTGCCTCAGGTTGATAGCCGCTCGATGCGCCCCGGCGCAACGTGGAGAAGGTTGGCGGCGCCGGCGAGCTCGGCGAAGAGCGCCGGGTCGGCGCCGGTCATCCAGACCTGGCTTCGAAGCGTCGCGAGCCGCTCGAACAAGCCGCGGCGGCGGCCCGGATCGAGATGGGCCGCGACCTCGTCGAGGAGCACCAAAGGCGCAAGCCCGCTCATCGCGGCGACGAGGCTCGCCTGGGCGAGGACGAGCCCGACGAGGAGCGCCTTCTGCTCGCCGGTCGAGGCGAGCGCGGCGGGCACGTCTTTCGGCCCGTGCCGCACCGCAAGATCGGAGGCTTGCGGCCCGACGAGGGTCCGCCCGGCGGCGCGGTCGCGGGGGCGGCCGTCGCGCAGCATCGCGCGGTAGCGGTCCTCCGCGTCGACGGCCGGATGGGCGGCGACGAGGTCGTCGAGCTCGCCCGTCAACGCGACCATCGCGAAAGGGAATGGCGAGGCGTCGTCGCGCGTGGCGACGATCAGGGCGGCGAGGCGCTCGACGGCCTCGTGGCGGGCGAGCGCAACGGCGATGCCGAGCTCCGCCACCTCGCGCTCGATCGCCTCGAGCCAGCGGCTGTCGGCGGGATCGGTCTCAAGCACGCGGTTGCGCGAGCGCAAGGCTCGCTCGAGCGCGGCGACGCGCGCGCCGTGCTCCGGGTGGATCGCGAGGACGAGCCGGTCGAGGAAACGGCGGCGCTCGCCGGGCGTGCCGCGGAAGAGCCCGTCGAGCTCTGGGGTTAGCCAGACGAGGCGCAGATATTCTGAGAAGGCGGCGGGCGAGCCTGCGGGCGCGCCGTCGACGCGGCAGAGGCGCGCGCTGCGTTCGTCGATGTGCGGCGGCTCGATGCCGGTGCCGAGGCGATGCTCGCCATACGGGCCCTCGACCGCCGCCGAGACCGCGAAGCCGCCGGAGCCGCCATGCCGAGCCATCTCGGCGAGCTCGGCCCGGCGCAGGCCGCGGCCCGGCGCGAAGAGCGACAGCCCCTCCAGAAGATTGGTCTTGCCGACGCCGTTCTCGCCGGAGAGCGCCACGAGTGGCCGCGAGACCGCAAGGTCGAGCGCGGGGTAGGTTCGGAAATCCTGAAGGATGAGGCGCCGGACGCGGGGTGCGGCGCCGCCGCCCTGACTTGCCCTCGCCTGCGCTTCGCCGCCGATCACACCCGCATCGGCATCAGGACGTACAGGGCGGGCGAGCCCTCGCGGTCCTGGATGAGGGTCGGGGAGCCCGGATCGGCGAGCTTGAACAAAGCCGTGTCGCCGTCGAGCTGGCCGGTGATGTCGAGGAGGTAGCGGGCGTTGAAGCCGATATCGAGCCCTTGTGCCTCGTAATCGACCTCGAGCTCCTCGGTCGCGCTGCCGGAATCGGGATTGGTCACCGAGAGCACGAGCTTGCTGTCGTTGAGCGCAAGCTTCACCGCGCGGCCGCGCTCGGAGGAGATCGTCGAGACGCGGTCGACGGCGCGGGCGAACTGGTCCTTGTCGACCGTAAGACGCTTGTCGTTGCCGGTTGGGATGACGCGCTGGTAGTCCGGGAAGGTGCCGTCGATGAGCTTCGAGGTCAGCACGACGCCGCCGAGCGTCACGCGGATCTTCGCGGAGGACAGCTCGATGACGACGTCCTCCTCCGCCGCCTCGACGAGCTTCTGGATCTCGGCGACGGCCTTGCGCGGGACGATCACGCCGGGCATGCCCTCCGACCCTTGCGGCGCCGGGATCTCGACGCGCGCGAGTCGATGCCCGTCGGTCGCGACCGCGCGCAGCATGGTCGTGCCCCCGCTCTCGATGGAGTGGAAGTAGATACCGTTGAGGTAATACCGCGTCTCCTCGGTCGAGATCGCGAACTGGGTCTTGTCGATGAGGCGGCGCAGATCCGCTGGCGGCAGCGCGAACTTGAACGGCATCTCGCCCGCGGCGAGGTCGGGGAAATCGCTCTCGGGCAGCGACTGCAGCATGAAGCGGGAGCGGCCGGAACGGATCTGCATCTGGCCGGAATCGCCGGCGGTCTCGAGCGAGACCTGCGCGCCTTCGGGGAGCTTACGGATGATGTCGTAGATGACGTGCGCCGGTACGGTCGTGGCGCCGCCTTGGGCGGCGTCGGCATTGATCGTCTCCGTAACCTCGATGTCGAGGTCGGTCGCCTTGAGGCGCAGACCCGAGCCGTCGCCGCGCAACAGCACGTTCGAGAGGATCGGGATGGTGTTGCGGCGCTCGACGACGCGATGCACATGGCCGAGCGACCGCAACAGCGCCGCTCGTTCGACCGTGACCTTCATGGACCTGACTCGTGACTTGGCTCGGGGGAGCAATCCGGCCCGCCCCCGGGGCCGAGCTTCGGATGAAGCGGGCAAAGACATTGGCCCAACCCGGGCGCGAAAGGCAAGGCGGAGGGCCGTTCCGTCAACAGCGGCCCGGGCCGGCGAGGCCCGGGGCGCCGCGGGTCACTCCTGGAGCATGCGCTTCAGAAGCTCGACCTCGTCATGGAGGCCGGTATCCTCGCCGAGCAGCTTCTCGATCTTGCGCACGGCGTGCAGGACAGTGGTGTGGTCGCGCCCGCCGAAGCGGCGGCCGATCTCGGGCAGCGAGCGCAGCGTCAGGACCTTGGCGAGATACATCGCGATCTGGCGCGGCTTCACCACCGCCGCGGTGCGGCGCTCCGACAGGATGTCCGAGCGCGAGACGTTGTAGTGGCTCGCCACGAGCTTCTGGATGTCCTCGATCTTGACCCGCTTCGGCTCGCGGTTGCGGATGAGGTCGCGGATCGCGATCTCGGCCGTCTCCAGCGTGATCGGCGAGCCGGTCAGGGTCGCGTGTGCGAGGAGGCGGTTGACCGCTCCTTCGAGGTCGCGGCCGTTCGCGGTGATCGCGCGGGCGACGTAGGAGATCACAGCCGGGCTCACGTCGAAGCCCGCATGGGCCATCCTCACCGTCGCGACGCGGGCTGCGAGGATCGCGGCGCGCAGCTGCTCGTCGAGCGCGCCGATCTCGACCACGAGCCCGCCGGCAAGCCGCGAGCGCACGCGCTCGTCGAGGGCTTCGAGATCGGCCGGCGGGCGGTCCGAGGCCACCACGATCTGCCGGCCCGAGTCGATGAGCGAGTTGAGGGTGTGGCCGAACTCCTGCTGGATTGACCGCCCCTGGATGAACTGCACGTCGTCGAGGATGAGGAGGTCGATCCCGCGCAGGCGCTCCTTGAAGGCGAGCGCCGTGTGGGACTTCAGGGCCGCGACGAAGCCGTACATGAAGCGGTCGGCGGTGAGGTAGATCACCCGGCGTCCATGCTTGCGCGCCTCGTGGCCGATCGCGTGCAGGAGGTGGGTCTTGCCGAGGCCGACGCCGGCATGAAGGTAGAGCGGGTTGTAGAGCGCCTGCCCGCCGTGGCGGGCGACCCGGTCCGCCGCCGCGTGGGCGAGCGCGTTCGAGCGTCCGACGATGAAGCTCGCGAAGCTGAGGCGCGGATCGAGCGGGGCGCCGCCGAGCTCCGTCTCCGCGCGCTCGTCGCGCGGAAGCGCCGGCACGGCGTCGCGCTCCGAGACGAGCTTGACCCTGGCGTGATCCGCGCCCGCTTCGGCGCGAGCGGGCGTCCGCGCGCTGGCTGCCTCTTTCGGCACCGAGCTGCGGACCGCGATGGCGATGCCGTCGACCTGCGAGTCCTCGCTGCGATAGATCGACAGCACGCGATCCGCGTAATGCGCTTCGATCCAGCTCTTCAGGAAGCGCGTCGGCACCGTCAGGCGCGCGCAGCCCTCGGTGACCATGTCGATCTCGAGACGCGCGAACCAGCTCGTGAACACGTCCTCCCCGAGCTCCGCCCGTAAGCGCCGCTTGACCCTCGCCCAGGTGTCCGCGTCGGCCTGCTGCGCCGGCTCCATGCCCTGTGCCGCCTTCATCCCGCCGCCGCCCGCGCGGCCGCGGTGGCTCTCGCCGCCAAACATTGTTCGTCCCCCCTCAAGTGGACGCCTCCCGGCGTCGGATTTGAACGCGGACGCAACGCCAACCAGTCCGCGCGTCGCCGCGCACCCTCGACATATCGAGGGCGACCGTACTTTTCGAAAATGTGAAGCGGGTAAAGTGGGCTACGGCTTAAGACGTGCGAAGCCGGTTGCGCGACGAACTCTTTAAACTTCTTACCTTCAGGTCGCCGGACAACATGACGCGTTCCCCACAATAGAGGCCGATTACACTCAGCCATTTCTGGAATGCTTCAGGTTACTGTCCCGAGCCAGGAGACCCTACACCGGCCTTTTCGGCCCGCGCAACAGGAAGGAATACCGTGATGCGCCGCGCGTCCTCTCAGGGCCGCGAATACAACCCAAACTTGGCCGGAGTGAGCGCGGATAAGGCGCTGACGAGTTTAACAATTTTGTAACGATTCGGCGACCGCGCCGCTCGCCCGGCCCGCTCGCGGCTGCCGATTCTCCGCCCGCTCGATTCGCCGGGATTCGTCTCTCCGCCCGGCCTCTCGGATCGGCTTGTCGCCTAAACCTTTGACGATGAAGTTCAAAATCTGAGCGGGCTGAGAAAAGGACCATTGGTGAGCCCACCCCCGAACCGGGCCCGATCGTCAAGGCGAACGAAGCTCGAACGTGACGAGCCGGCCACAACGGAAGCCCGGCCTGAGGCCGGGCTGGTCGTCGAGGACGTCCGTGGGAGCCCGGCTCAGGCGCCGAGCGCGCCGATCCGCGAGGCGAGGCGCGAGACCTTCCGCGAGGCGGTGTTCCGGTGCACGATGCCCTTCTGGGCGGCGCGCATGATCTCGGGCTCGGCTGCGCGCAGCGCCTCGGTCGCAACCGTGCGGTCGCCGGCGGCGATCGCTTCCTCGACCTTGCGAACGAAGGTCCTCATGCGGCTGCGTCGGGAGCGGTTGATCACCGTGCGCTTGGCGATCTTGCGGGTCATCTTCTTGGCCGACTTGGTGTTGGCCATGGGCTATCCTCGTGGTCTCTTGATCGCGGGCGGCGACGGGCGCCTTCGGATCGGCTGAAAAGCGTGGCGAAACGGGAAAGACCGCGGGGCTCGACGCCGCGCGGTCTCAAGAAGGCCGGCTTATAGACGCGCCCCCGGCGAGCGTCAACGCGCTCAGCGGTTCTCGAATTTCGGTGCGCGCTTCTCGACGAACGCCGCCATGCCCTCCTTCTGGTCGGCGGTCCCGAACATCGCATGGAAGAGGCGGCGCTCGAAGCGGATGCCCTCGGCGAGCGTGGTCTCGTAGGCGCGGTTCACGCTTTCCTTCGCCATCATGACGATCGGCAGCGAGAGCCCGGCGATGACCTCGGCCGTCTTCATCGCCTCGCCGAGGAGATCCGCGGCCGGCACGACGCGCGCGACGAGCCCGGAGCGCTCGGCCTCCTCCGCATTCATTATCCGGCCGGTGAGGCAGAGCTCCATGGCCTTGGCCTTGCCGACGATGCGGGTGAGGCGCTGGGTGCCGCCGGCGCCGGGCATGACGCCGAGCTTGATCTCGGGCTGGCCGAAGCGGGCGGTGTCGGCGGCTATGATGATGTCGCACATCATGGCGAGCTCGCAGCCACCGCCGAGGGCGAAGCCGGCGACCGCCGCGATCAGCGGCTTGCGCCGCGTGCCGACCCGGTCCCAGGCCGTGATGAAGTCGTCGAGATAGGTCTCGGGGAACGAGAGTGCCTGCATCTCCTTGACGTCGGCGCCCGCCGCGAACGCCTTCTCGGAGCCCGTGATCACGACGCAGCCGATGCCGCGGTCGGCTTCGAAGCCGTCGAGCACGGCGTTGAGCTCGCGCACCAGCGTGGAATTGAGGGCGTTCAGCGCCTGCGGACGGTTCAGCGTGACGAGCCCGACCTTGCCGCGGGTCTCGACCAGAAGGGTTTCATAAGCCATGGCGCTGCCTCTCGGGATCACGCACGCCATCGCTAGAGAAGCGAGGCATTTCGGGCAAGCCGCTCAGCGCTTCTGGCAGCGCGGACAGAAAAACGTCGAGCGCCCAGCCTGGACGAGGCGCGTGACGGTGCCGCCGCAGCCGCGCGTCGGGCACGGAGTGCCGGCGCGGTTGTAGACCCGGAAGGCATGCTGGAAATAGCCGAGCGAGCCGTCGGCCTGGGCGTAGTCGCGCAGGGTCGAGCCGCCCGCCGCGACCGCTTCCGATAGAACTTCACGGATCACGGTCGCGAGCCGATGCGCCTTTCCGGTCGGCTGGCCGGACGCCCGCGCCAGCGAGCCGGCCGGCGTCTCGGGGTGGAGGCGAGCGCGGAACAGCGCCTCGCAGACATAGATGTTGCCCAAGCCCGCGATCAGCCGCTGGTCGAGGAGCGCGGCCTTGAGCGGCGTGCGCCGGCCGGCGAAGAGCCGGGCGATCGCCTCGCCCGAAAGCTCGTTGCCGAGCGGCTCGATGCCCATGCCGCGGAAGTGGCGGCTCGCATCGAGCTCCGCCCGGGGAACGAGATCCATCAGCCCGAAGCGGCGGGCGTCGTTATAGGTGACGCGGGCGCCGTTCGAGAGGTGGAAGACGACATGGTCGTGGGCGCCCGAGCCGCCCGCTTGGTAATGGAACTCGCCGGGCACCCGCGTCGCGCCGCCCTGCGCGACGAGGAAGCGCCCGGTCATGCCGAGATGCATGACCAGCACCTCGCCGGAGGCGAGATCGGCGAGGAGGTATTTGGCGCGCCGGCCGAGCGCGATCACCTCCTGGCCCTTGAGGCGCGCGGCGAAGCGCTTGGGAAAGGGCAAGCGCAGATCAGGACGGCGCTGCTCGATCTTGTCGAAGCGCGCGCCGACCATCGCGGGCTCGAGGCCGCGGCGGACGGTCTCGACTTCGGGGAGTTCGGGCATGGAGCGGTGACATAGCCACTCCGGGCGGCTTTCGCTATTGAAGCGTAAGGCGACCCTGCAGATGCCCACAAGCTCCGGCGACACCACGCATTTCGGCTTCGAGACCGTGCCCCTGCGGGACAAGCAAGGGCGGGTGAACGCGGTTTTTCACTCCGTCGCCCGGCGCTACGACCTCATGAACGACCTGATGTCGGGGGGGCTGCACCGCGCCTGGAAGGCGGAGCTCGTGCGGCAGCTCAATCCGCGACGCGCGCGCCTCTTCCGGCACCTCGACGTGGCGGGCGGCACCGGCGACGTCGCCTTTCGCATCCTCGATGCCGCCGGGCCGGGCGCGCGGGCAACCGTGCTCGACATCAACGGCGCCATGCTCGCGGTCGGGCGCGAGCGCGCTGGCCGGCGCTACGATGGCCGAATCGAATTCGTCGAAGGGAATGCCGAGGC
Source organism: Microvirga sp. (assembly GCA_029266525.1). Taxonomy (GTDB): domain Bacteria; phylum Pseudomonadota; class Alphaproteobacteria; order Rhizobiales; family Beijerinckiaceae; genus JAJKJG01. The sequence continues at coordinate 23,588 of JAQSWQ010000032.1, read as the reverse complement.
GCTGCCCTTTCCGGAGCGGTCCTTCGACGGCTACACCATCGCCTTCGGCATCCGGAACGTGCCCCGCATCGACACCGCGCTCGCCGAGGCGCATCGGGTTCTACGGCCCGGAGGGCGTTTCCTCTGCCTCGAATTCTCGAGCGTCGACGTGCCCGGCCTCGATGCGCTCTACGACGCCTATTCCTTCAACGTCATCCCGCGGCTCGGCGAGCTCGTGGCGGGCGACGCCGAGTCCTATCGCTACCTCGTCGAGTCGATCCGGCGCTTCCCGAGGCCGGCCCCCTTCGCGCGCATGGTCGAGGCCGCGGGCCTGCGACGCGTGACCCATCGGCCGCTCGCCGCAGGGATCGTCGCCATTCATTCCGGGTGGAAGATCTGAGCCCGTGCTGAGCGATCTTCTCCATCTCGCGCGCAATCTCCGCGCCGGCTCCGTGCTGGCGCGCGAGGGCGCGCTCGCGCTGGTCGATCCGAGCGTGCTGCCGCCGGCCGCCCGCGCGCTGCTGAGGCTCGCCCGTATGATCGAGCGGCGCGGCATCGGCGACGGCGCGGCCCGCCTCTCGGCGGCGCTGACCCGGCTCGGTCCATCCTACGTCAAGTTCGGGCAGTTCCTGGCGACGCGCCCGGACATCGTCAGGGTCGCGGTCGCGCGCGACCTCGAGCGGCTGCAGGACCGCATGCCGCCTTTCCCGCGGACCGAGGCGGCGCGGATGGTCGAAATCGCGCTCGGGCGCCCGCTCGATGGGCTCTTCACGGAGTTCAGCGAGCCGATCGCCGCAGCCTCTATCGCCCAGGTCCACCAGGCCCGCATGACGGCGGCGGGCGGGCGCGTGGTCGCGGTCAAGGTCATGCGCCCGGGCGTGCGCCAGCAATTCGCGCGCGACCTTCAGGCCATGCGGTTTGCCGCCCGCCTGTTCGAGCGCGTCGTACCCGACGCGCGCCGTCTGCGGGCGCGCGACGTCGTCGAGACGCTTGCGCGCTCGGTCGCGATCGAGATGGATCTTCGGCTCGAGGCAGCCGCCTTGTCCGAGCTTGCCGAGAACACGGCCGGCGATGCCGATTTCCGCGTCCCGAAGCCTGAATGGGACCTTACCGAGCGGGATGTGCTCACGACCGAATGGATCGAGGCGATCCGGCTCAACGACCTCGCGGCGATCGAGGCCGCGGGCCACGACCGCGTCGCGCTCGCGCGCACCGTCATCCAGACCTTCCTTCGGCACGCCATCCGCGACGGCTTCTTCCATGCCGACATGCACCCCGGCAATCTCTTCGTCGACGATGCCGGGCGGCTCGTCGCGGTCGATTTCGGCATCATGGGGCGCCTTGGCCTGAAGGAACGCCGGTTCCTGGCCGAGATCCTGCTCGGCTTCATCCGCCGCGACTACCGGCGCGTCGCCCAGGTGCATTTCGAGGCGGGCTACGTGCCGCCGCATCATTCGGTCGAGGATTTCGCCCAGGCGCTGCGGGCGATCGGCGAGCCGATCCACGACCGCCGCGCCGACGAGATCTCGATGGCCCGCCTCCTCACGCTGTTGTTCGAGGTGACGGCGATCTTCGATATGGCGACCCGCACCGAGCTCGTGATGCTCCAGAAGACCATGGTGGTGGTCGAAGGGGTCGCGCGCACGCTCGATCCGAAGCTCGACATGTGGTCGACCGCCGAACCCGTCGTGCGCGAGTGGATCGAACGCGACCTCGGCCCGGCCGGCCGCATCGAGGAGGCGGGCCGCGGGCTCACGACCCTCGTCGGCGCGCTGGGCGACCTGCCCGAGCTCGCGGTGCGGGCGGGACGAGTCCTCGCCAAGCTCGAGCGCGCGACCGACCGCGGCTTCGACCTCACTCCGGAGAGCCTCGAAGGCATCGGCGAGGCGGAAGCCCGCCGCTCGCGCTGGGTAGCGGCGGCCCTGTGGGTGATTGCGGGACTCCTAGCGATAAGCGTGTTCGGGTAAACGCACAGGTACCCCGCTTGGTGTGATCGCCAGCGGCAGGAGCACAGGTTCCCAGAGTGAACGAACTCATTGATTGCAGTGCATGCATGCCATGCGATAAGACAAGGAGCTTCAGATCGGCCGCGCAATGGGCAGCATCACTATTCGGAAGATCGACGATGGGGTGAAGGAACGCCTCCGAATCCGCGCGGCGCGAAACGGACGCTCGATGGAGGAGGAGGTGCGCCGTATCCTCGCCGCGACGGGGGAGACAGACACCGCTGCGACCAAGGTTGCGGATGCCATAACCCAAATTGCCGATCCGCTCGGCGGCATCGATCTCACATTGCACCCGGATTTGGGGGCAGCCAGCGGGGAGCGGGCGAAGAGGTGGGGTGAGCATCTGGATAGCTGCCCGCTCACACCGGACGAGTGGGCTTCCGTAGCGCCCGCGCGGGGTAGGTTCAGTGCCGAGTCTCCTAACTCTCTCCTGCAGAGAAAGCGCATCCTCCTCGTCATCGGCGGCGGCATCGCGGCCTACAAATCGCTCGACCTCATCCGGCGGCTGCGCGAGCGCGGCGCCGAGGTGCGCTGCATCCTCACGACGGCGGCGCAGCACTTCGTGACCCCGCTCGCTGCGGCCTCGCTCGCCGGCTCCCGCGCCCACACCGACCTCTTCGACCGCGAGGACGAGGCCGATATCGGCCACATCCGGCTTGCGCGCGACGCCGACGCGATCGTGGTCGCGCCGGCGACCGCCGATCTCATGGCCAAGATGGCGGCGGGGCACGCGAACGACCTTGCGTCGACCGTGCTTCTCGCGACCACGCTGCCGATCCTGATCGCGCCCGCCATGAACGTGCGCATGTGGCAGCACCCGGCGACGCAGCGCAACCTCGCCGTCCTCAAGCGCGACGGCGTCGCCGGGGTTGGGCCGAACGATGGCGCCATGGCCGAGGCGGAGGAGGGGCCCGGACGCATGGCGGAGCCGCTTGAGATCGTCGCGGCCCTGGAAGAACTTCTTGGGCCGGCCGCGGCGCGGAGCCCGGCTGCGCTTCACGGGAAGCGCGTGCTGGTGACCTCGGGACCGACGCATGAGCCGATTGATCCGGTGCGCTACATCGCCAACCGCTCCTCGGGACGCCAGGGCCACGCCATTGCCGAGGCGGCGGCGCAGGCCGGCGCCGAGGTCACGCTGATCTCGGGTCCGGTGGCGATCCCCGATCCGCCCCGGGTGCGGACCCTTCATGTCGAAAGCGCGCGCGAGATGCTCGCCGCCGCCGAAGCAGCCCTGCCGGCCGATATCGCCGTCTTCGCCGCTGCTGTCGCCGATTGGCGAACCGAGCGCGAAGCGCGAGAGAAGATCAAGAAGGGCGGAAAGGCACTCGCGCTGAGCCTCGTCGAGAATCCCGACATCCTCGCCGCCATCGCACAGCGTAAGGAGGGGCGCCCGCCGCTCGTCGTCGGCTTCGCGGCGGAGACCGAGAAGGTGGTGGAGCACGCGCGGGCCAAGCTCGCCCGAAAGGGCTGCGACCTCATCGTCGCGAACGACGTGGCACCCGGCACCGGCGTGATGGGCGGAACGCGCAACACGGTGCATCTCGTGACGCGTGACGACGTCGAGACCTGGCCGACCATGGACAAGGACGAGGTCGCCCGGCGGCTCGTCGAAAGGCTCGCAAAGCTGAGCGCCCGGGCGCCCGCATGATCCTGCGCTTGCGGCGTCTGCCTCACGCCGAGGGGCTGGAGTCTCCGTCCTACGCAACCGAGCACGCCGCCGGCCTTGACCTGAAGGCAGCCAATCTCGACAATTCGCCCATCGTCCTTGAAACTCTCGCGCGTGCTCTCGTCCCGACCGGGTTGGTGCTCGAGCTGCCGCAGGGTCACGAGGCTCAGGTCAGGCCGCGCTCCGGGCTGGCCCTGCGGCACGGGATCACCGTGCTGAACAGCCCGGGCACGATCGATGCCGATTATCGCGGCGAGGTGATGGTGCTGCTCGTCAACCTCGGCGCGGAGCCGTTCGCGGTGCTGCGCGGGATGCGCATCGCCCAACTGGTGATCGCGCCGGTCGCGCGCGCCGTGCTGGAGGATGTCGCCGATCTCGGCGCGACCGATCGCGCCGGCGGCGGCTTCGGGTCGACGGGCCTCTAAAGAGCCCGCGCTCGAGAGGAGGACGGCCATGATGATGCTGCTCTCGCGGCGCAGCCTTTTGGCTATTGCCGCCGTCGTCGACATTGCGCTGCACGCGAGACCGTCCCCGGTCGCCGCGAAGATGCTCGCAAGCCGCCACAACCTGCCGCCGCGGCACCTCGAGACCGTTCTCCAGGCGCTTGTGCGGGCCGGGGTGCTCAAGGGTGTGCGCGGACCGCGCGGCGGATATGAGCTTGCGCGCGAGCGCAGGCGGATCAACGCTGCCGAGATCGTCCGTGCGGCGATGACCGTCACGGGCGAGGAGAATCTTTCGCCGCTTCCGGCCTCCCGCCTCGTCGACGAGGTCGTTGCGCCGCTGGTCGGCCGCGCGACCGAGGCATTCCTCGTGACCCTCGAGGCGGTCACGATCGAGGAGCTGTGCCGCCGCGCCGACGAGCGCCGCGTGTTCGGCGGCGTGCCGGCCGCTGCCGATTTCACGATCTAGGTCGTGAGATTGGAAATTCCGCGGACGGCATCGTAAATAACCGCCGGACCCTCTCGCTGCGATCAGGAGCACTTTATGGCCGAAGCCGCCCGCAAGCTCGCGACCGAGCCCCACCCAACGCGAGTCCCGGGCCGGGGCCGCGTGTTCAGCTCGATCACCGAGACCATCGGGGACACGCCGCTCGTGCGCCTCAACCGGCTGCCCAAGGAGCGCGGCGTCGAGGCGAACGTCCTGGCGAAGCTCGAGTTCTTTAACCCGATCGCGAGCGTCAAGGACCGCATCGGCGTCAGCATGATCGATGCCCTCGAGGCGGCGGGCGCGATCCGCCCCGGCGCCACGCTGATCGAGCCGACCTCCGGCAACACCGGCATCGCGCTCGCCTTCGTGGCGGCGGCACGCGGCTACCGGCTGATCCTGACCATGCCCGAGACGATGTCGCTCGAGCGCCGCAAGATGCTGGCGTTCCTCGGGGCCGAGCTCGTGCTCACCCCGGCCGACGGCGGCATGAAGGCGGCGGTGGCGCGCGCGGAGGAGCTCAAGGCCGAGATCCCGGGCGCGGTCATCCCCCAGCAATTCGCAAACCCCGCCAACCCGGAGATCCACCGGCGCACTACGGCGGAGGAGATATGGAACGACACCAAGGGCGAGATCGACTGGTTGGTCTCGGGCGTCGGCACCGGGGGGACCATCACCGGCGTCGGGCAGGTGCTGAAGCCCCGCCGGCCCTCGCTCAAGATCGTCGCTGTCGAGCCGGAGGATTCGCCGGTGCTCTCCGGCGGGCAGCCCGGCAAGCACAAGATCCAGGGCATCGGCGCGGGCTTCATTCCCGAGGTGCTCGACCGTTCGATCATCGACGAGGTGGTGACGGTCGGAAACCAGACCGCCTTCGACACCGCGCGGGCGCTCGCGAAACTCGAGGGCATCCCCGGCGGCATCTCGTCGGGCGCGGCAGTCGCGGCGGCGCTCGAGATCGGGGCGCGTCCCGGCATGGCGGGAAAGACCATCGTCGTGATCATCCCATCCTTCGCCGAACGCTACATCTCCAGCGCGCTGTTCGAGGGGCTCTGAGGCTCCGCAGTGAGACCAAGCGCACGCTACGCGAGTTTAACCATGCGCCGACCGCAACGGCCGGGGCCTCGGCGGGAGGCAGAGCTGATAGGCAGGATCAGGAGATTTCCATGACGAGCGCCACGAAGGAAGAGGCGCCTCGCAGCCCGCGCGAGAGCGCAAGCCGCAAGCCTCTTAGCGAACAAGCGCCGGATCCGGACGATCTGCCGCCCGGAGGCCCGCATGCCGAGCCGCACCTGACCAATCCCGACGCCACGCCCGGCGCGGGCGCGCTGACGCCGGCCGGCGACCACCCCCAAAATCGATTCGACGAGCGGCTGAACGCGACGTGCGCCGGCGCACCAAGCCTTTGCGGAAACGAGCGATTTCGACCTGAGGCGACGGCTTCGGCCGCCTCTCCCGTGCCGGCGCGCACCTCTTTGGCGCGCCGGCCGGCGCAAGCTCCTGCCATTCAGGACGCGGCTTCGGCCGCTCCGGAAGGGAGGATCGTCCGATGCGCCGCAAGCTCGCCGTCTACTCGATGTTCGCGCTCTTCGCCTGCGCCTACGCGACCCTCGACCGCGTCCCCCGCGCGGCGGCGCAGGTCTTGCGCGGCGGCAGCGAGCACGTGATGCGCAGCGAGGGACCCGAGGTCTCGATCAGCCCCGAAGCCTGAAGGCTGACGACCCTGATCTCGCCTCAGCGCCACCCACCGACTCGCCTGGCAAATAAGCCGGACGAGAAGCCTCGTTCGGGCCGGCCTCGAGCGCCCGCGATAAGCACACGTCACGTTCATAGGCAGGCGGACGGGTCGGGGTGGGTTCCCGCGGTCCTCGCGTCCAGCCGTGACGCGAGGCATGGCACGATACGCTCCGCAACCGCGGCGTAGGCCGACGGCCGGAAATGTCCCGAAGCGGTGAAGGGATATTCGCCGCCCGGTCCGGTCAGGAGGCCCTCGATCGTCTCCGTCGGATCGATCACGTCGGCGCCCGCCGCTCTGAGCTCGCGGGAGAGCCCGGCCCAGAACTCGTCGGAGCGCCCCACCCATTCTGGAACCGGCCTCGGCTTGCGCTTGCGCCGCGCGACCATCTTGTGGAGGAGATCGTGGTTCGACGGAACGAGCCAGACGATCATGCGGGCGCCCGGGCTCGTCGTCCCGAGCTCCCGAAGGGAGGCCAGCACGTCGGCGCGCCACTTGGCGAAGCGCTCCGGCGTGAGGTCGCCGAGCTGCGGAATGGCAAAGCCGTGCGAGGGTCTCGGGGGGAACAGCACGTTGAAGCTGCTCGAATGCTCCCGGAGGAAGATCCCGGCCTCGAACGCAGCGCGGCGGATCCAGGAGCCCTCGAGGCGCTCGTATTCGGTTCGGGAGATCTGGACGCCGCGATACATCACGCGCCCGCCGGAGCGTTCGACCGCCTCGCGCCTCGGGATGTCCCCGACCTGCATGTCCTTGTAGAGGCCGACGACGTAGATGTCCGGCCGCTTGCCGGTGCGCTCGATGAAGCCTCGAGCCTGCGCCGCGAAGAACCGCGAATTGCTCCCGCTCACGCCGAAGTTCATCACGTTCACGCCGGGGAGGCGGGCGGCGATCCGGGCCTGCAGGGTGTCCTCGAACGGGACCTCGGCGCCGGCTGTGTAGGAATCTCCGACGAGCGCCACCGTCGTCGCATCAGGAAAGGAGGAACGGGTCGATAGGGCCCGCATCCCGAACTGGTCGAAGGTCTCCGTGACCCGCCCGCCGGGCAGGATCCGCCCGGTCGCCGGATCCATGAGGCTGAACTCGCGCTCGAAGGATTGGGCGAAGAAGGTCGGCGGCGGGGCGTCCGGCCGCTCGACCGCGACCGCCTCGGTCGAGCCGCCGCTCCTGATCTTCAGGCGCTGGTCGACGACGAGCTCGAACAGGGCGAGCGCGGCGATCACCGACAGGAGGACGATGCCCGTAGTCGCGAGGACCGACCTCCACCGGAGCGCCAGCAACCTCATCCGGCGCAGCAGCGTGCCCGGCATCCCCACCTGCCCTCTCAGGCGCTCACCGCCTCGCGGGTGCGCTCGGCCTTCTTGCGGTCGTTCGGGTCGAGCACCGCCTTGCGCAGGCGGATCGACTTCGGGGTGACCTCCACGAGCTCGTCGTCCTGGACCCAGGCCAATGAGCGCTCGAGGGTCATGCGGATCGGCGGCGTCAGGCGCACCGCCTCGTCCTTGGAGGTCGAGCGGATGTTGGTCAGCTTCTTGCCTTTGAGCACGTTGACCTCGAGGTCGTTCTCGCGGGTGTGCTCGCCGACGATCATGCCCTGATAGACCTTCCAGCCGGGCTCGATCATCATCGGGCCGCGGTCCTCGAGGTTCCACAGCGCGTAGGCCACGGCCTCGCCCGAATCGTTCGAGATCAAGACGCCGTTGCGCCGCCCGGCGATCTCGCCCTTGTAGGGCGCATAACTGTGGAACAGGCGGTTCATGATTGCGGTGCCGCGCGTGTCGGTCATGAGCTCGCCCTGGTAGCCGATGAGCCCGCGCGTCGGGGCGTGGAAGACGAGGCGCAGGCGGTTGCCGCCCGACGGGCGCATCTCCAGCATGTCGGCCTTCCGCTCCGACATCTTCTGCACGACCACGCCCGAATGCTCCTCGTCGACGTCGATCACCACCTCCTCGACCGGCTCCAGGAGCTCGCCCGTCGGCTCGTCGCGCTTCATCACGACGCGGGGACGCGACACGGCGAGCTCGAAGCCCTCGCGGCGCATGGTCTCGATCAGAATCGCCAATTGCAGCTCGCCGCGCCCCGAAACTTGGAAAGAGTCCTTGTCCCGCGACTCCTCGATCTTGAGGGTGACGTTGCCCTCGCCCTCGCGCAGCAGGCGGTCGCGAATGACGCGGCTCGTGACCTTGTCGCCCTCGGTGCCGGCGAGCGGACTGTCGTTGACGATGAAGGACATGGTGACGGTCGGCGGGTCGATCGGCTGCGCCGGCAGCGGGATGTCGTTCTCGAGCGCCGAAAAGGTGTCGGCGACCGAGCCCTTCTCGAGCCCGGCGATCGAGACGATGTCGCCCGCGTCGCCCTGCTCGATCGGCTGGCGCTCCAGCCCGCGGAAGGCGAGGATCTTCGAGACGCGGCCCTGCTCGATCACCTTGCCGGTGCGGTCGAGGACCTTGATCTGCTGGTTCGGCCTGACCGTTCCCGACGAGATGCGGCCGGTGACGATGCGGCCGAGGAACGGGTTCGCCTCGAGGATCGTGCCGAGCATGCGGAACGGCCCCTCCGCAATATGGGGCTCCGGCACATGCCGCAGCACGAGATCGAACAAGGGCGCGAGGCCCTGGTCCTGCGGGCCTTCAGGGTTCTCCGCCATCCAGCCGTTGCGGCCGGAGCCGTAGAGGATCGGGAAGTCGAGCTGCTCGTCGGTCGCATCGAGCGCCGCGAAGAGGTCGAAGACCTCGTTGATGACCTCGCTCGGGCGCGCGTCGGGGCGGTCGACCTTGTTGATCGCGACGATGGGCTTCAGCCCGATCTTCAGCGCCTTGCCGACCACGAACTTGGTCTGCGGCATCGGCCCCTCGGCGGCATCGACGAGCACGATCGCCCCGTCGACCATGTTGAGGATGCGCTCGACCTCGCCGCCGAAATCGGCGTGGCCAGGCGTGTCGACGATGTTGATGCGCGTGCCCTTCCAGACCACCGAGGTGGCCTTGGCGAGAATGGTGATGCCGCGCTCCTTCTCGAGGTCGCTCGAATCCATCACGCGCTCCTCGACGCGCTGGTTCTCGCGGAATGAACCCGACTGCGAGAGGAGCTTGTCGACGAGCGTGGTCTTGCCGTGGTCGACATGGGCGATGATGGCGATGTTGCGAAGCTTCATGACCGGTCCGAAGGCATGCCCCGCCGACGCACCTCAACCGCGAGGCCTCGCGCACGTTCCGTCTGAAGCGGGCAAGGGGAATTCGTTGCAGTGCAATATAGGCCGGAGAAAGGGGCGGCAACAGGGCGCACGGCCGAGCTCAATTCCCTCGGGGTCCTCGGTCCGCGCGTTGGGCGCCCGAGGATGACGGCAGGAGGTCAGGCCTGCGCTCGCGCGTGATCCGTTCGGCCTCGGCGCGGCGCCAACGTGCGACGGCCGCGTGGTCGCCCGAAAGGAGGATGTCCGGGATCGTGCGCCCCTCCCACTCGCGGGGTCGGGTGTAGTGCGGGTATTCGAGGAGCCCGGTCTCGAAGCTCTCCTCGGCGCCGGACGCATCCTTACCCATCACGCCGGGCAGGAGCCGCACGCAGGCGTCGATGAGCGCCATGGCGGCGATCTCGCCGCCTGAGAGCACGTAATCGCCGATCGACACCTCCTCGAGCCCGCGGCCCGTGATGACGCGCTCGTCGACGCCCTCGAAACGCCCGCAGACGAGGACCACTCCCCGCCCTGCCGCGAGCGCGCGCATCCGCGCCTGGGTCAGGCGCGTGCCGCGTGGGCTCATCAGGAGGCGGGGGCGGGGGTCGTCCCCCGGCGCCGTAGCATCGAGCGCCGCCGCGAGCACGTCGCAGCGCATGACCATGCCGGGGCCGCCGCCGGCCGGCGTGTCGTCGACGCGGCGGTGGCGGCCGAGCCCATGCTCGCGGATGTTCCGCGCTTGAAGCGACCACAGGCCGCGCGCCAGCGCGTCGCCCGAGAGCGAGACGCCGAGCGGACCTGGAAACATCTCCGGATGGAGGGTCAGGACCGTCGCGGCCCAAGCCGCCGTCACGCCGCGGCCTCGCGGACGGGCTGCGCCTCGCGGGGCCCCGCGAGGAAGAAGGTCTCGAGCCGCCCGACCCCCTTGATCTCGGTCGGCCCCCGCGCGCGGAACTCGAACGTCTGGCCGAGCCGCTCGCGCACCTCGCCGGAGACGTGGATGCAATTCGCCTCGCAGCTGTTCTCGAGCCGCGCCGCGAGGTTCACCGGATCGCCCCAGACGTCGTAGCTGAATTTCTTGGCCCCGATCACGCCGGCCATCACCGGCCCCATGGCGATGCCGATGCGCAGCGTCAGCTCGACGTTGAAGCGCGCGCCGGTCTTGCGGGCGGCCGAGCGCATCTCGAGCGCCATGCGGGCAAGCCGCGCGGCGTGGTCCGCCGCGGGCTCCGGGAGGCCCGCCACCGCCATATAGGCGTCGCCGATGGTCTTGATCTTCTCGACGCCATGCTCGGAGGCGAGCTCGTCGAAGCGGCGGATGAGGTCGTTCAGCATCTCGACCGTTCGCGCCGGTCCGAGCGAGCGCGCGAGCGGCACAAAGCTCTTGAGATCGGAGAACAGCACGGAAGCCTCGGCCACGGCCTCGGCGACCGGCTCGTCAGGGCGCTCCCTGAGCCGCTCGACAATCTTCTCCGGAAGGATGTTGCGCAGAAGGGCCTCGGTCTCGGCCTCCGCGCGCTCGGCAAGGCTGAAGGCGTAATAGGCGATCGCCGCCGTGACGGCGAAGGCGGTCAGCGCCGAATTGACGTAGAGCCGGCCGAGGAAGGCGCTCTCGGTCGCTCCCATCGCTGCCCCCTGGGGAAACAGGAACCAGGCGGCGACATGCAGCGCAAAGCCGACCGCAACGATCGCGACGATAAGGCGGATGCGCTCGAGGCCGAGCACCGCGAAAGCGACCGCCGCCGCGACGATCAGGTTGAGGTGGATCCCGGAGGGACGCCCGAGCAGCGCAACGAGCGCGAAGAGCCCGGCATATTCCGCAGCCATGATCAGCATGGCGCCGGCGACATCGTTGAAGCGGTGGAGGAAGGGTGCGGCCAGCGCGGCCGCAACGAGGGCAAGGTTGATCGCGACTGCCCAGCGATAGGCTGCGAAATCCTCGAGCGCGTAAGTGAGCGCGAAGATCGCGGAGAAGACCGCGATGAGGAGCGCCATCACGTTCAGGATCTTGAGCCGCCGCCGCACCTTCGGCGGATAAGGCGTCGTGCCGTATTCGACCGCCCGCAGCACCAATGCCGGCCAGCGCCGTCGTCTGCGCCCCGACAGCAACCCGCTCCATTCGCGCGCGAAGGGCATGCGTTCCCCGATCAGTCCAGGGCCAGCTTAAACCCTTCATGGCTCGCGACGAAGCCGAGCGAGCCGTAGAAGCGGTGCGCCTCCGTACGGCGCTTGTCGCTGGTCAGCTGGACCATGCCGCAGCCCTTCTCGCGGGCCATCTCGACAAGCCGGCCGATCAGCCAGCGGCCGTGGCCTCGTCCGCGGAGGTGCGATGCGACGCGGACGGCCTCGATCTGCGCGTGCCTCATTCCGCGCCGGCCAAGGCCCGGGATGACGGTGAGCTGGGCGCAGCCCGACAATTCTCCGTCGAGGTCGAGCACGTAAACCGTGTTGTTCCGGTCGGCCTCGATGGCGTCGAAGGCGGACAAGTAGGTTTCGAGCGGCGCGCCTTCGCGGCTGCGGCCGAGCTCGTCATCGGTGAACAGTGCGACGATGCGGGGCACGTCCTCCCGCCGGGCCGGGCGCAGCACGGGTTCAGGCACGCTCATCGCGCACGCTGTCGAAGAGATCGGCCGGCGGATCGACCACGACGCGACCTCCGGCGAGATCGACCGTTGGGACGAAAGCCTTGGTGAAAGGCAGAAGCGCGCTCGGCCCGCGCGGCGGCGCGATCTCGAGAAGGTCGCCGCCGCCATAGTTCGGCACCGCGACGATCGTGCCGAGCTGCGCCCCTGCCGTGCTCTCGGCGGCAAGGCCGATCAGGTCGGCGGCGAGGAACTCGTCCTCCGCCTCCGGCGGGGACAACCGGTCCCGCGGCGCGTGCAATCGGACCCGGTTGAGCGCCTCCGCAGCCTCGCGCGTGGCGATCCCCTTCACGCGCGCAATCAGCATGTCGGGCGAGCTCCCGCCGGCCGGTCGCACGCTTTCGAGCGTGAAGGCGCGGCCGTCCTCCGCGAGGAGCGGGGCATAGGAGGCGATCGCCGCAGGCTCCGCCGTGTAGGACTTCAGCCGCACCTCGCCGCGCAAGCCATGCGCCCGCCCGAACTCGCCGATGAGGACGAGGGTGCTTTTCCCCTTCCCCTCGCGGGGACGGGCAGGGCTCGGGGTCGAAGGGCCGCCTCCGGAGCGTAGGGTTCGAAGCGTCGGAGCCAGGTCGACTGCCGGTTGCGCTCTACGCCCGCGAACCCCCTCCCTACCCTCCCCCGCAAGGGGGGAGGGTAGGGAGCGGCGCTTACTCGTGCGTCCCTCGCCCATCCTGCGGCAGGCTTACGCCGCCTCCCCGGCACCTTCGGCAGGCGCTTCGCCGGAGGCCGCGGCGCGGGCGGCGGCGCGCTCCTTGGCCTTGGTGCCGGGCTCGGCCTTGTGCGGGTTGTTGCGGGCTTCGCGCTTCATGAGGCCGGCGGCGTCAAGGAAGCGCAGCACCCGGTCGGTCGGCTGGGCGCCCTTCTTGAGCCACGCCTGGACCTTCTCGGTGTCGAGCGTGACGCGGGAAGGATCGTCCTTCTTCTTCAGCGGATCATAGGCGCCGACGCGCTCGATGAAGCGTCCGTCGCGGGGCGAGCGCGAGTCGGCGACGACGATGCGGTAATAGGCGCGCTTCTTAGCGCCGCCGCGGGCGAGACGGATCTTCAGGGACATTCAGTTTTCTCCTTTTCGATCAGCTAGTTCATTCAAAACATCATCCTCGGCCGGAGCGCGAAGCGCGGAGAGCCGAGGACCTCAGGACGATCGTGCTCGATTCCCCGAGGTCCTTGGGTCGCCGCTTGCAGCGGCGCCCGAGGATGACGCAGTGGAATCACTTCTTCTTCCCCCCGCCGAACGGGTTGAAGCCGCCGAGTCCTGGCAAGCCGCCGGGAAGCTTCGGCCCGCCGAGGCCAGGGAGTCCGCCCGGCAGCGGGGGGCTCTTGCCGCCCAACCCGGGCGGCAGCGGCGGCAGGCCGCCGCCAAGGCCGGGAGGCATGGGCGGGAGCTGGCCGCCCATCTTCTTCTGCATCTCGGCCATCATCTCCGGCGTCGGCTGCGGCATGCTTCCGCCCATGCCGCCGCCGAGCCCCAGCATGTTGCCGAGGGCGGCGCCGATGCCCTTGCCCTTGCCGCCGCCCATCATCTTCATCATGTCGGCCATCTGGCGGTGCATCTTGAGGAGCTTGTTGACCTCCTCGACCCTGGTCCCGGAGCCGGCCGCGATGCGCTTCTTGCGCGAGGCCTTGAGGAGGTCGGGGTTGCGGCGCTCCTTTGCGGTCATCGAGTCGATGATGGCCCGCTGGCGGCGGATCATGCCCTCGCCGAGGCCCGCCTGCTCGATCTGCGCCTTCATCTTGCCCATGCCCGGCAGCATGCCCATGACGCCGCCCATGCCGCCGATCCTGTCCATCTGCGCGAGCTGGTCGCGCAGGTCGTCGAGGTCGAACTTGCCCTTGCGCATCTTCTCGACGGCGCGAAGGGCCTTCTCCTGGTCGATGTTCTCGGCCGCCTTCTCGACCAGCGATACGATGTCGCCCATGCCGAGGATGCGGCTTGCGACGCGCTGCGGATGGAACTCCTCAAGGGCGTCGACCTTCTCGCCGGTGCCGACGAGCTTGATCGGCTTGCCCGTGACCGCCCGCATCGAGAGCGCGGCGCCGCCGCGCGCATCGCCGTCCATGCGGGTCAAGACGATGCCGGTGACGCCAAGCCGCTGGTCGAAGGCGCGGGCGGTGTTGACGGCGTCCTGGCCGGTGAGGCTGTCTGCGACGAGCAGCACCTCGTGCGGCTCGGTCGCGGCCTTGACCTCCGCGACCTCGGCCATCAGCGCTTCGTCGACCGTGACCCGGCCGGCGGTGTCGAGCATCACCACGTCGTAGCCGCTCAAGCGCGCCGCCTCGATCGCCCGCCGGGCGATCTGGACCGGCGACTGGCCGGCGACGACCGGCAGCGTCTCGACGCCGACCTGGCGGCCAAGCACCGCGAGCTGCTCCATGGCGGCGGGGCGCCTCGTGTCGAGCGAGGCCATCAGCACGCGCCGATTCCCGCGCTCTGTCAGGCGCTTAGCGATCTTGGCCGTGGTCGTGGTCTTACCCGATCCCTGGAGCCCCACCATCATGATGGGCACCGGCGGCACGGCGTTGAGATCGATGGTGTCGGCCTCCGAGCCGAGCATCATGATGAGCTGATCGTGCACAATCTTCACGACCATCTGGCCGGGGGTGACCGACTTCAGCACCTCGGCCCCGACCGCGCGGCTCCGGACCTTGTCCGTGAAGGAGCGCACCACCTCGAGCGCCACATCGGCCTCGAGGAGCGCGCGGCGGACCTCGCGCAGGGCCGCGTTGACGTCCTCCTCGGTCAGCGCGCCGCGGCGCGTGAGCTTGTCGAGGATGCCGGAGAGTTTCTCGGAAAGGCCTTCGAACATGTCCTGATCGCTGCTCGCTATTCGCTGTTCTGCGCGCTCTCGGCCCGGTGCCCCTGCAGGGCATCCTCGAAATGGCGCACCGCCTTCTCGAACTTGTCGCGGCAGCCGGTGTTGCAGAAGCCGACCACCGCGCTCTTGTAGAGGGTGAGCGAATCCGCGGCGATCGGCTTACCCGACCACGGGCAGGTCTCGTTCACCGCGTCCTCGAGGCGGAGGGGTTCGCTCGTCATCCGTCCTTCTCCTTGTCATGCCCGGGCTTGACCCGGGCATCCAAAAACGGCGCCGTGGGCCTGGATCGCCGGGTCACGCCCGGCGATGACAATGCAGTGAGCCCCAAACGCCGAACACGCCCGAGGGCGCATCCGCGCTGTCGGGCGTTGACCTCCGGCCGAATTCCCTCGCGGGACCCCGAACCGGTCGGCGGCTCAAGGGCTCGCTCGTTACCGATTTCGTGCCGCCGGTTACGGGTTCAAGCCCGGGAAGTCAAGAAAATGCCCGGCCGGGTGCTGTCCTAATTAGGCCACCTGAGATGGGAATTAGGACAAGCGCCAACATCTTCGACCTGATCTACAAGGGCGAGGGCGGGGAGTCGTAGTCAGTGCGGCACGCCCGGACCGCTCGCCGCGTCCGCACGATCACGACTGAGACAAGGCCGCCCACTGAGGCGGCCTCGCTCCACACCATCACTTCAACGCGGCTGCACCTGCGTTCGCGATCTGACCGTCTTGGGCGGCCGTCACTCCCGAAACACCGACCGCACCGACGACTTTGCCGTCAAGGAAAATCAGCACCCCACCATCAACCGGGGAGGCGCCACGCAATGCGAGCACCCGCAAGCCAATTCCACCGCTCGCTACCGCGTCCTCAAATGCTTTGGTCGGTCGGCGGAAGAGAATCGATGATCGTGCCTTGTCTTCAGCGACTGCGATCGACCCGAGCTGTGTGTTGTCGAGCCGATGCATCGCGACTGCGTGGCCGCCAGAGTCAACCACGGTAATCACGACAGGCCAATTGTTCTTCTGCGCTTCCGCTTCGGCCGCCGCGATGACCTTTTTCGCTTGCTCAAGCGTGATTGGCGAGCCGTAGGGTGGTGTCGCTTGCTGGGCTAGCGCTGGTAGGCTCGCGAGTACTAAGACAGCACCGATGAGCGACAGTTTTCTGCGCATGATAAATCCTCCCTGTCTTGCGACCGCGAGAGACTTACACAAGTGAATACCCTTACGGAAGGGGAGCAGGCGGCCTCTTATTGGGACGCACCGGCCGCCCGCTGAGTCGGCCTCTAGCTTGAAATTCGATCTCCCAAGACCTTTGGCGACGACGCCTGATCCCGCGCGGGCTCTTTCGGTGAATGGCCGACCAGGCGGAGTTCTTCGCTAGGAGCTCGGCCCGGTGGCGCCAATAAAAACGCTTTGCGCGCGCTTTCTCCTTCTCGGGATTGCGGTCCCGATATTTCTTCCGATACCCGTTCAGCGCCTCTGGCCTGATGATCTCAGCCAAGCACGTCACGCAAATCCTCGATGAGACGTAGCGCTCTGCCACATGGCCGTACCGGCATGGCCGGCCAGTGAAGTACCGTTGAGGCCACGAGCCCTGGCCTCGGATGGCGAGATGGATCAGCGCCCCACTCACATCCGCGTCCCCTCAGCGTTGCGAGCGATCCGAGAAGAACGTCTGAGGGCGCCGAACCGGGGCTGGCCATCCGTTCTGTAATGTTATAGTGTAGCGTTCGATGGCTTCCGGGCATCATCACCACCATGTCCCGCACGCGGCCGCGGCGACGCCGACGATTTCGCTCCTGCGCCTCTCGGCCGGGCAGCGGCTGGTCGGCGCGGCGGTCGTCTCCGCGGTGGTGTGGGCCATGGTGCTCCTGACGATCCGATGAGCGGCATGGCGAAGATCAGCACGGCGATCCGATTCGACGATCTGACGCTCGGCTACGGGCGGCACCCGGCCGTGCATCACCTCGAAGGCGAGGTGCCGGCCGGCAGCCTGACCGCGGTGGTCGGGCCGAACGGCGCCGGGAAGTCGACGCTGCTCAAGGGGGTCGCCGGCGCGCTCGCGCCGCTCGACGGCCGCATCGAGCTCTCGACCGGGCCGAAGACCCGCATCGCCTATCTGCCGCAGGCCGCCGAGCTCGACCGCTCCTTCCCGCTGCCGGTCTACGATCTCGTCGCGATGGGCCTGTGGTCGCGCGCGGGCCTGTTCGGCGGCGTCGGCGCCAAGGAGCGCCAGAAGATCGAGGAGGCGCTCGCCGCCGTCGGCCTCATCGGCTTCGAGCGCCGGCCGATCGGCACGCTCTCCGGCGGGCAGATGCAGCGCGCGCTGTTCGCGCGGCTCCTGCTGCAGGACGCCTCGGTGATCCTGCTCGACGAGCCCTTCACGGCAATCGACGCCAAGACCACGGCCGATCTCCTCGACATCGTGCGCCGTTGGCACGCCGAGGCGCGCACGGTCGTCGCGGTGCTGCACGACCTCGAGACGGTGCGCCGGGTCTTCCCCCAGACCCTTCTCATCGCGCGCGAGCCGATCGCCTGGGGCGACACCGCCGCGGTGCTGAAGCCCGAGAACCTCCTGCGCGCCCGGCGCATGGTCGAGGCGCACGACCCGCACGCCCACGCGTGCGCGGCGTGATCTGAACCCTCTCCCCGCTTGCGGGGAGAGGCCGACTCGCCGAAGGCGAGCGGGTGAGGGGCTGTCGACGGCGAAGCGCGATCGTCGACAGCCCCTCACCCTCGCTCCGCTGCGCCGCGCTTGCCTCGCGCCCTCCGGCGCGATGCCCTCTCCCCGCAGGCGGGGAAAGGGAACGAGAGGCCGACGTGAACCCTTACGACCTCCTCATCGCCCCCTTCGCCGAGTTCGAGTTCATGCGCCGGGCGCTCGTCGGCGGCGTCGCGATCGCGCTCGCTGCGGCGCCGGTCGGCGTTTTCCTGATGCTGCGCCGGATGAGCCTCACCGGCGATGCCATGGCGCATGCGATCCTGCCCGGCGCGGCGCTCGGCTATCTCGTCGCGGGCCTTTCCCTCCCGGCCATGACCTTTGGCGGCATCCTCGCCGGGAGCTTGGTCGCGATCTCGGCCGGACTCGTGGCGCGCTTCACGGCCTTGAAGGAGGACGCCTCGCTCGCCGCCTTCTACCTGATCTCGCTCGCGCTCGGCGTCACGCTCGTCTCGCTGAAGGGCTCGAACGTCGACCTTCTGCACGTGCTCTTCGGCACCGTGCTCGCGCTCGACGACGCCGCGCTGATCCTGCTCGCCGCGATCGCCACCGTGACGCTTGTCACGCTCGCGCTGCTCTATCGGCCGCTCGTCCTCGAATGCGTGGATCCGATCTTCCTTCGCTCGGTCAGCCGGGCGGGGGGGCCGACCCATTTGGTCTTCCTTGGCCTTGTGGTGCTGAACCTCGTCGGCGGCTTCCAAGCTTTGGGCACTCTGCTTGCGGTCGGGCTGATGATGCTGCCGGCCGCTTCGTCGCGCTTCTGGAGCGCCGACGTCACCGTGATGATCGCGATGGCGAGCGGCATCGGCGTCGCCTCGGCGGCCTGCGGGCTTCTCCTGTCCTATCACGCCGAGCTGCCGGCCGGCCCGGCGATCATCCTCGTTGCCGGCGGCGCCTATCTCCTCTCCATGGCGCTCGGCCGCGAAGGCGGCCTCGTCTGGCTCGCCCTCCCGCGCAAGCACTTGGAGGCCTAGACGTCATCCGCGCTTCTTCTCCGAGTCATCCCGGCCGGAGCGAAGCGGAGAGCCGGGACCCACCCTCAGCGCAGCTGTGGATCCCGGATCGGCCTTCGTCCGTCCGGGATGACCGCGAACGAAATCGATGAGGGACGAAGATGCTCGCTAGGCGCCACCTTTCGATTCTGCTGCTTGCCGGCTTCCTTCCGCTTGCCTTCGCCGCGCATGCGCAGGAGAGGACCAAGGTCGTCGCGACCTTCTCGATCCTTGCCGACCTCGCGAGGAACGTCGGCGGCGAGCGGGTCCATGTCTCGGCGCTCGTCGGGCCGGACGGCGACGCGCATGTCTATTCGCCGACGCCGGCCGACAGCCGCCGCCTCGCCGAGGCCAAGCTCGTTGTCGCGAACGGGCTCAAGCTCGAGGGCTGGATCGGCCGGCTGATCAAGTCATCCGGCACCAAGGCGCAGGTGATCGAGGCGGCGAAGGGCGTGCAGCCGATCAAGGCCGACGAGGAGAAAGGGCACGGCCATGCCCACGACCACGGCGCGCTCGACCCGCATGCGTGGCAGAGCGTCGCGAACGCCAGGCTCTACGTCGCGAACATCCGCGACGGGCTGATCGCGGCGGACCCCGCCGGCAAGCCCGATTACGAAGCGAACGCCGCCGCCTATCTTGCCAAGCTCGACGCGCTCGATGGCGAGATCAGGACCGCTGTCGAGCGCATCCCGCGCGACCGCCGCAAGATCATCACCTCGCACGACGCCTTCGGCTACTTCCAGAAGGCCTACGGCATCGTCTTCGTCGCGCCGCAGGGCGTCTCGACCGAGGCCGAGGCCTCCGCGAAGGACGTCGCCCGCATCATCCAGCAGATCCGGCGCGAGAAGATTCCGGCGGTGTTCCTCGAGAACGTCTCGGACCAGCGCCTCGCCGGCCGGATCGCCAAGGAGAGCGGCGCCGCGATCGGCGGCAAGCTCTACTCCGACGCGCTCTCGGGCGAGGGCGGCCCGGCGGGGACTTACATCGACATGATGCGCCACAATATAAGGGCGCTCAGCGCGGCGCTGTCGTCGTAGCCGCACCCTTCCAGGGTCATCCCGGAAGCCGCGCAGCGGCTATCCGGGACCCACGCATCGCCGCGGTTCGTGGGTCCCGGCTCTCCGCTTCGCTCCGGCCGGGACGACCGCGCGATTGGCAGAACTCCATGCCCGACAAGATCCCCGTCACCGTCCTCACCGGCTATCTCGGCGCCGGCAAGACCACGCTCCTCAACCGCATCCTCACCGAGCCGCACGGCAAGCGCTACGCGGTGATCGTCAACGAGTTCGGCGAGATCGGCATCGACAACGACCTCGTCGTCGGCGCGGACGAGGAGGTGTTCGAGATGAACAACGGCTGCATCTGCTGCACCGTGCGCGGCGACCTCATCCGCATCATGGACGGGCTGATGAAGCGCAAGGGCAAGTTCGACGCGATCATCGTCGAGACCACGGGCCTTGCCGATCCCGCCCCGGTCGCCCAAACCTTCTTCGTCGACCAGGACGTCTCGGATGCAGCAAAGCTCGACGCGGTGGTGACGGTCGCCGACGCCAAATGGCTGACCGATCGCCTCAAGGACGCACCCGAGGCCAAGAACCAGATCGCCTTCGCCGACGTGATCGTCCTCAACAAGATCGACCTCGTGAGCGAGGCCGAGCTCGCCGAGGTCGAGGCGCGCATCCGTGCGATCAATCCCTATGCCCGCATCTACCGGGCCAGGAACTGCCAAGTCCCGATCGCCGAGGTCCTCAACCGCAACGCCTTCGATCTCGACCGCATCGTTGCGATCGAGCCGGATTTCCTCGAGGAAGGGCATCACCACCATCACGACGAGGACATGCAGTCGCTGTCGATCCGACATCCCGGCGCGGTCGATCCGGACAGGTTCATGCCCTGGATCTCGGACCTCACCCAGCGCGAGGGGCCGAACATCCTGCGCTGCAAGGGCATCGTCGCCTTCCCGAACGAGCCGAAGCGCTTCGTCTTCCAGGGCGTGCACATGATGCTCGACGGGGACCTCCAGGGCGACTGGAAGGAAGGCGAGAAGCGCGAATCCCGCGTCGTCTTCATCGGCCGCGACCTCGACGAGGAAGCGATCCGCCAGGGTTTTCTCAGCACGGCGGCGTGACTGCGAGGTTCAAGCGCGTCGATGTCTCCTACCGAAGTCGCCCCCTCGCTCACCGAGAACGTCACCCCAGTCGAGGCGGGCGCGCATGTGACCGCGGCCGCCTGGCTCGGCGACGTCGCCGCCTTCGCGCTCGGCGACGGCGCGGTCGTGCTCGCCAAGGACGGCGCGACGCATCGCGTCGAGGCCCATCCGGATGCCGGCGTGCTCGTCGCGGCCTCGGACGGGCAGCGCCTCGTCACGGGGGGCGACGACGGGCGCGTCGCGGTCACCGGCCCGGACGGCTCGACGCGCGAGCTCGCCGCGACCGGCGGCGCCTGGATCGACGCTCTGGCGCTCCATCTCGGCGGCGCGATCGCCTGGAGCGCCGGCAAGCGCGTCACGGCACGCGATGATAAGGGCCGCGAGAAGCTCTTCGAGGCGCCCTCGTCCGTGCGCGGCCTCGCCTTCGCGCCGAAGGGCTATCGGCTCGCCATGAGCCACTACAACGGCGCGACGCTGTGGTTCCCGAACCTCGAGACCAAGCCCGAGGCGCTCGAATGGAAGGGCTCGCATCTCGACGTGACCTGGTCGCCGGACGGGCGCTTCGTCGTCACCTCGATGCAGGAGAATTCGCTGCACGGCTGGCGCCTCCAGCCGGACAAGGGCCACATGCGCATGTCGGGCTATCCCGCGAAGACGCGCTCCTGGTCCTGGTCGCATGACGGCCACTGGTTCGCGACCTCAGGGGCCGAGGCCGCGATCGTGTGGCCGTTCGACACCAAGGAGGGGCCGATGGGCAAGGCGCCGCGCGAATGCGGGGCGCGGCCCGCGAAGGTGACGCAGGTCGCCTTCCATCCAAGGGCCCTGGTGCTCGCCGTCGGCTACGAGGACGGCATGGTGCTTTTGATCCGGCTCACCGACGGCTCCGAGCTCCTGGTGCGGCGGACGAGCCCGGGCAGCGGGATCACGGCGCTCGCCTGGGACCGCGACGGACGCTGTCTTGCCATCGGGCCAGAGGACGGGCGGGCCGGAATCCTCATGCTGCCGGGCTGAGACGCATGCGTTTTGGGCTCTTCCGGGCGGGCGCGGGCAAGGCGAAGCCGCAGGCCGATGCGATCGGACGCGTCAAGGGCTGGGTCGCCGCGATCGCGGCGCTGCCGCCCGAGGCGTCGCTCGCCGTCAACGAGATCGTCTGCACCGACCCGTCCTGCCCCGGGACCGAAACCGTCGTCCTCGTCATGCAGCCCGGGCGCAAGACGCGGGCCTACAAGGTGTCGAAGGCGCTTCTCGATGTGACGGAGGACGATCTGCGCGAGGCGCTCAAGCCCGCTTGAGGCTTCCGCGGAAGTCGTGTGCCACGCGCCGGCCTTCCGGAAGGAGTTCGACAGCGGGACCCCGGCAATCATGATGATTGTCGTGGACGCACTTTCATCATGACGCCGGTGCGGGGAATTTGCACCGCGAGCGCGACCGGGTGGGGCTTATTTCACACTCCACTGCCGGCGAACGTCTAGGTCCGGGCTCTCGCCTCCCCGGCGCCCGAGCAACGCATCGGTGTCCAAACCCGGCTACGCCGCCTCAGCTTGGCGCGTTCCTGAGCGGATGTCGTTCAGCCGCCGCTCCTGGCTGATATAGGCCTTGGCGGCGTCGGACTGCAGCATCTCGCTCGTCTCCTCCTCGTGGTCGGTGACCGGCGTGATGGCGGCGTCCATATATTCGTGACGCTTCGGGTCGCGCACCACGCGCCAGTAGATCCGGCCCATGCGCGTGACGAGCCCGGCCCATTTCGCGCTCTTCACCAGAGTCTCGGCAAAGAGCTTCGGATAGAAGCTCCAGGCGGGCTCGATGCCGCGCCCGGGCCGGCGGTCGCGGCGGTATTTCAGCCGGAACAGCCCGGTCTCGAGCGGGTGGATGTCCTCGATGTCGATCGCGCCCTTGAACCAGGTCATGTTGATGAGCGCGGCGCCGAGATTGACGCGGAACTTCTGCGCGCCGCGGCTCGCGGCCGCGCGGCGGAGGATCGTCTCGATGTGCTCGAAGGTGTAGTAGTGCGCCCACGCCTCCTTGTAGGCCTCGTCCCACTCCTGCGGCGTCATGCGGGCATGCCCGGTGACGCGGTGGTTGAGGTCGTATTTGTTGATGTCCGGATCCATCGGGGTGCCCGCCCGGTGGAGCTTCTGGTGGTCCTCGGAGCCGGGCAGGGGCGTCAGGTAGAACATCTCCAGGAGCTCGAGCGGCAGCTCGCGCTTGATCACCTCGAGGTCGTGGAGGATCGATTCCTTGGTATCGTGCGGGAAGCCGAGGATGTAGCCGGCATAGGTCAGGATGCCGAGGTTCTTCATCGCGAGCAGGAGCTTGCGGTACTCGGTGATCTTGTTCTGGCGCTTCTTCGCGGCGACGAGGTTTGCCGGGTTGATGTTCTCGAGGCCGATGAAGGCGGTCTTGACGCCGGCAAGCGCGCATTTCTCGATGAAGCGCGGAATGCGGTGGCAGAGCGTGTCGACCTGAATGGTCAGAAAGAACACCTTGCGCTCGACCCTACGCAGGTAGATCAGCCGGTCGAGGATCGCCTCCCAATCCTTGTTGCGGGCGAAGTTGTCGTCCGTGATGAAGAAGTCGCGCAGGCCCTGCGCGAGATTGGCGCGGACGATCGCCTCGACGTCGTCGGGCGAGCGCCGGCGCGACTTGCGGCCCTGCACATTGATGATGGTGCAGAAGGAGCACTGGTAGGGGCAGCCGCGCCCGGCGTCGAAGCTCGTGCTGTAGCCGACCGTGCGGTGCACGACCTGCGCCGGCAGGATCGGGATCGGGGCGCCCTCGATGCCGGGCATGTCGCTCATGTGGTTGTA